>JBILWC010000016.1:0-55253 GCA_044370105.1 Steroidobacteraceae bacterium
GCAGCCTACCCGGAAGTCACGCTCGGACACCGCGCTGCAGGTTTCCCTGCGACTTCCCTATTTGGCCTTGCTCCCGGCGGGGTTTGCCGTGCCACAGGTGTTGCCACCTGCGCGGTGCGCTCTTACCGCACCATTTCACCCTTACCTGCGATCCCTCCCACAAGGGGAGTTCGCGCGTCGGCGGTATCTTTCTGTTGCACTTTCCGTGGGCTCGCGCCCCCCAGGCGTTACCTGGCGCCGTATCCGAAGGAGCCCGGACTTTCCTCTACATCTGGTTAGAAATGCAGCGATCGCCTGGCCGACTCCGGGGTCCACGATACGCGCCGATGATCTCAACCACAAACGCGTTGTCGCACGTTTCCCGCAAAAGGCGATCCCGAGGGCCCGCTCCGTCAACGACGCTCGGCAGCAAGTTCGATCGCCCGGGCATACGCGTCCTCGCGGCTCACGCCACTCACGGCAGCCGCGATGGACGCCGCTTTAGAGGCCTGAAGATGCGGCAAGGCCGCGCGCAAGGTGCGCTCCATGAGCGCTCGTCGCTCGAGCGCGGCAGCCGGGTCCGTCGCGTCGCCACTTTTCGCCACCGTCGCGCCGGCGACCACGAGCGTGATCTCGCCGAGCTTGAACTCCGCTTCGTCGGTGGCTCGGCGGACGAGTTCGGCGAGCGTGCCGCGGTAGACGCTTTCATGAAGTTTGGTGAGCTCACGGGCGACGGCCGCCTCGCGTCCGCCGCCGAAAGCCGCGGCGCAGTCACTCAAAACTTCTTCGATGCGATGCGGCGCCTCGAAAAACACCAGCGTGCGCGGCTCGAGCGCGAGGGCCTGCAAGCGAGCCCGCCGCTCCCCCGCTTTGGCCGGCAGAAAACCCTCGAAGCAAAAACGATCTGTCGCGATACCGGCCACGGAAAGTGCCGCGGCAATGGCCGTGGGCCCGGGGATCGCCCGAACCTCGATGCCCGCCGCCGCCGCACGCCGCACGAGATCGAATCCCGGGTCGGACAGCAGCGGCGTGCCGGCATCACTGACCAGCGCGACCACCTCACCGGCAAGCAGACGGGCGAGCAGGGCCTCTCCCCGTTCGCGCTCGTTATGGGTGTGCAGCGAAACCAGGGGTTTCTGCAAGCCGAGTGCCGAGAGCAGTTGGCCGCTTCGTCGGGTGTCCTCGGCCGCGACGACATCGGCGTCCGCCAAAGCCTCCCGCGCCCTCGGCGAGACGTCGGCCAAATTGCCGATGGGCGTTGCCACCACATCGAGACGCCCGCTCGCCGATCCCTTGCCAGCCACTATAATCCCGCTCCGTGCCGCACTGCGCGCGGGCATCGTGCCCGGCTGCGCTCCGGTATTCAATCGGCGCCGGCCGAACCGCGCACCGGCCCACCGCCGAAGTGGCACCGGCTGGAGCACCCCGACCGGCTGGAGCACCCCGAATGATGGCTACTCGATCCTTGTCCACCCTCGCGCTGATCGTGCTCGCTCTGGTTGTCGCCAGTTGCAGCACGAGCACCCGACCGCCCGCGAGCCTCGAGCGCGCGGTCGCCCTGTCGGCACGGGGCGATCACGCCGCCGCCGCGCGCGAGTACGAAGCGCTGACGATCTCGGGACGCGGCAACGCGGTCAACGCCACCTGGCTTGCCGCGGCCAAAGAATGGCTACGCGCAAACGAAGCCTCTGCTGCCGAAGCGGCGCTCGCCCGTCTCGTCGCACCGCTCGAGTCAGGCCAGTCCGACACCCGCGCCCTGTTGCTCGCGGAAGCCGCGCTCGTCCGCGGCGATGCCGCGCGCGGTTGGGAGCTCCTCGGCACCGTCGGCACACCGGTCGGAGCTGCGCGCATCGACGAGTTTCACGCCTTGCGACAACGACTCGCCCTCGCCACCAATCGCCCGCTGCAAGCCATTCGCAGTCAAACCGATCGAGAGACCGCGGCGCCCGATGGAGCAGCTGCGCAACGCATGCGCCGCGAGTTTCTGGACGAACTCATCGCAGCCGTCGATCGCGGTATCACCCTCGACCCGCGTGTGGCCGGCCGGGATGCGTCGGCACGAGGTTGGATCGAAGTAGCACCGCTGGCCGCACGAGCCGCGCGAGCTCCTCGAGAATCGAACGCCGGGATCACGGCGGCGTGGCGCAAACGATATCCCGCGCACCCGGCCGCTGCCGCCCTCGCCTTGCTCGGTCAAGCACCGGCCGCGGCGGCGTCGAGTGGCGAGTCGCCGGCCTCGACGACGGTCGCGAACTCTGCCACACCCAATACTTTGACGGCGACGTCGTCCTTGCTGCCCCTCGGAACACCCTTGCCACGCGTGGCCCATGTCGCCGTGCTGCTCCCGCTCAGCGGTCGCAACGGCGCGCTCGGCGCGCAGGTCCGCGAGGGGCTCCTGGCAGCCTATTTTTCGGAGCCACAGTCGATGCGCGCGCCCCTGCGCTTTTACGACACGGCCAGACAATCCGTCGCCGAAGCCTTCGCCGCAGCCACGCAAGGCGGAGCCCTCGCCATCATCGGCCCGCTGGCCCGCGACGAAGTCGTCGCGATCGCCACGAGCGCGAGTGCGAGTGCGAGCGAAGCGCCGACGGTGATCGCGCTCAATGCCTTGCCCACCGGGCAGTCGGCACCGCCCAACGTCAGACAGTTCGCGCTCTCCCCCGAGGACGAAGCGCGCGCCGTAGCGCGACGCGCCCTCGCAGAAGGCCATCGACGCGCCATCGCGCTCATTCCCTCAGGTGATTGGGGTGCGCGGGTGTTGCAATCCTTCCGCGAGGAACTCGAGGCAGGCGGTGGCGCGTTGCTCGGCACCGAGACACTGGCGGGCCGCGATCTCGGCAATGCCGCGCAGTCGTTGTTGCGCCTCGATGCGAGTACCGCGCGCCATCGACGCCTGCAGTCGGTGCTCGACATGCCGCTCGCCTTCCAGCCGCGCCGTCGCGCCGACGTCGATTTCATTTTCATGCCCGGGACCGCTGCAACGCTGCGCCAATGGCGACCTCAGCTCCGGTTCCAAGGCGCTGGCGACATTCCCGCCTACGCAACGTCCGACGCCTTCGACGGTCGAGCGGGCGATGAACTGCAGGGCCTCATCTTTCCCGACATCGACTGGATGATCGCGCCGCAGGCGCCGATCGTCGCGACGCTGCGGGCCGCCGCCATCGACGCGCTCGATGACACCCCGCGCCGCAGTCGCTTGTTTGCGCTCGGACACGACGCTTGGTTGCTGCAGAGCGCCGTGCGTGCGGGCCGCACACCGACATCCGCCGTGCCTTTGTCGGGCGCAGTCGGCTCGCTGTTCGTGGACGAGGACGGTCGCGTGCAACGCAGTCTGCGCTTCGCGCGCATCGACGACGGTCAGGTCAAGTTGCTCGACCCTCAGGATGGCGGCGGCTGAAGCGACACTGCCGAGACATCTCGTACTCGGCCGCGAGGCCGAGGAACGCGCGGCGCAGCACTTGAGCGCAGCCGGCGCGGACATCCTCCTCAGAAATTACAGACGGCGTCGCGGCGAACTCGACATCGTCGCGCTGCATCGCGGCGTATTGCTCATTGTCGAAGTCCGACTGCGCTCCTCGGACAGTCATGGCGATGGCGCCGCGAGCATCGATCGGCACAAGCAAAGAAAAATCACGACTGCCGCCCAGCAGTTGCTCCAGCAACACCGCGATCTCTCGCGTTATCCGGTTCGTTTCGACGTGATCGCGCTCTCGCGCGAACCCTCGGAAAATGACCACGGCGAGACTTGGCGTCTCGAGTGGATGAAGCACGCGTTCGAATCGAGTCGCTGAAGCGCAGGGCTTACTTGACGACCTTGAGCGTCGGCCGCTTGCCGCCCGTTGGCGCCGCCGGCGGCGCACCACGATCGGGTATCGGGCCCGAGGGATTGGGGTCGATAGGCGAGGCTGGCGGAGAATCGGGTGGCGAGTCGTCCTCACCCGGCGGAAACATCAGGCCCTCCCCCGTCTCGCGGGCGTAGATGCCTTGTACGGCAGCGGCGGGGAATCGCAGCAGCCGAGGAACGCCTGAGAATCTCGCTTCGAAGCTCACCCACTCGTCGCCGATGTCGAGATGCCGCGTCGCGTCGTAGCTCAGGTTGAGCACGATCCGCCCTTCGCGCACGTGGGCGACCGGCACCTCGACGCCCGGCGCCGTGGCATCGACCATGACGTGAGGCGTGAGACCGCTATCGGTCATCCATTGGTGCATCGCCCGCAGCAGATACGGGCGACGAGGTTTTCGGGATCCGGTCACGTGATGCGCTTCGCGAGAAGTATCCTGCGACCGGATCCGCGTCTTACTTCACGTCTTTCCAATATTCCTGCTTGAGCAGATAGGCGAAGGTCGTGAAGACGAGCAAAAAGAGGATGACCCACACGCCGAGCGACTCTCGCTTGGCCTTGACCGGCTCACCCACATACTCGAGGAAATTGACCGTGTCGCGCACGAACGCGTCGTACTCGTCGGGAGACAATTGTCCGGGCGAGGAAAGCTCGAACGACTCCCAGTGCAGCTCGGTGACCGGCTGACCGTCCACCACCGTCTCGACAGTCTTGAACTTCGCTTCCTGGACGCCCTGCAGCGCCGACAAGACATGCGGCATGGCCGTGTTGGGCAGTGCGAGGTTGTTGGTGCCATTGGCCGACTTCGGGTCGACGTAGAACGTCTTCAAAAACTGGTAGACGTAGTCCGAGCCCTTGGCGCGCGTGGTGAGCGAGAGGTCGGGCGGCGCCTTGCCGAACCAGGCCTCGCCGTCGACCTTCGACATCGGCGAGAGGATGTAGTCCCCCTTCTTCGCTCCCGGCAACAGCAGAAGCTTTTCCATCTGCTCTTCGGGGATGTTGAGATCTTTGGCGACGCGCGAATAACGCTTGTACTTGAGCGAGTGACAGCCCGCGCAGTAGCCCATGAAGTTCGCGGCACCGCGCTGCAAGGACGCGATGTTGCCGACGTCATTGCCCGGCTGCCAGTCCATCCAGGCGGCATGCGGACCGGTCGTCGCAGCCCACACGGCAGGACCGGCGAACGCGAGGGTGAAGCCGAGCGCAACGGCTAAGAAAGACTTACGCATGGTACGTGACCCTCTCAGGAGCAGGCTTGCACTTCTCGATGCGCGTGTACCAAGGCATGAGAAGGAAGAACGCAAAGTAAACAGCGGTGAACACGCGCGCGAGGATCACGTAGAGATCGTTCGCGGGCTGCAGACCGAGATAGCTGAGCACTACGAAGGACACCACGAACAACGCGAGGGCGATCTTCGAGAGCCAGCCCTTGTAGCGAATCGACTTCACCGGCGAGCGATCGAGCCACGGCAGGAAGAAGAGCACCACGATGGCGAGCAGCATGAGCAGCGCACCGAGCTGCTGATCGGGCACAGCGCGCAACATGGCGTAGAACGCCGTGAAGTACCACACGGGCGCGATGTGCTCAGGCGTCGACAGTTCGTTCGCCGGTTCGAAGTTCGGCTTCTCGAGGAACAGCCCGCCGAAGGTCGGCGCGAAGAAGATCACGCCGCAGAAGAAGATCAGGAACACGCCCACACCGACGATATCCTTGATCGTGTAATACGGGTGGAACGGAATGCCGTCGATCGGCTTGCCGTTGGCACCCACCTTTTCCTTGATTTCGATGCCGTCCGGGTTGTTCGAGCCCGTTTGACGCAGCGCGACGAGGTGCATCAACACCAGGAAGGCGATGGCAAACGGCAACGCGATGACGTGCAGCGCGAAAAAGCGATTGAGCGTGGAGTCCGCGATGCCGTAGTCGCCGCGAATCCACTCGACGAGCCCCGGACCGATGACCGGGATGGTGCCGAAGAGGTTCACGATGACCTGCGCACCCCAGTAGGACATGTTGCCCCACGGCAGCACGTAGCCCATGAAGGCCTCGGCCATGAGGGCGAGGTAGAGCAGCATGCCGAGGATCCACAGCAGCTCGCGCGGTGCGCGGTACGAGCCGTAGATCATGGCGCGGAACATGTGCAGGTACACCACGATGAAAAAGAACGACGCACCGGTCGAGTGCATGTAGCGAATGAGCCAGCCCCATTCGACTTCGCGCATGATGTATTCGACCGAGTCGAAGGCTGCCGCTTCGCTCGGCTTGTAGTGCATCGTGAGGAAGATGCCGGTCAGGATCTGGAGGACGAAAACGAGCAGCGCGAGCGACCCGAAGAAGTACCAGATATTGAAGTTCTTCGGCGCAAAGTAGCCGAGGAGCTGGGAGTCGATGAATTCATCGACCGGGAGGCGCTTGTTGAGCCAGGCGCGGAAGCCGGTCTTGCCGGCGCTATCAGACGAGGCGGCCATCAGGCAGCTCCTTGTGCGGCATCGACGCCGATGACGAGCAGGGAATCGGATTCGAACTTGTGCGGCGGAACGCGCAGGTTGGTCGACGCCGGCGAGCCGTTGAACACGCGTCCGGCGAGGTCAAAGCGCGAACCGTGGCAGGGACAGAAGAACCCGCCCGGCCAGTCGGCACCCATCGCCGGGTCGGCCACGGTGAAGTATTGCTTCGGCAGACAGCCGAGGTGGGTGCACGCTGCGTACAGCACGAGCACCTCGGGCTTCAGCGACCGCATCTCGTTCTTGGCGTACTCGGGCTGATCGGACGCCTCGGAATTCGGGTCTTTGAGGCTGGCGGCCACACCGCCGAGCTTCGCGACCGCCTCCGGCGTGCGACGGACCACGTAGATCGGCTGCTTGCGCCAGCTCTGCGTGATCATCTGCCCGGGCTCGAGCTTCGTGATGTCGATCTCGAGCGGGGCACCCAGAGCGCGAGCGCGCTCGGAGGGTTTCCAGGAGGAGATGAACGGGACCAAAGTAAATGCGACGCCGACGGCGCCTGTGGCCGCTGTGGCCACTGTCAGGAACTTGCGCCGATTGACGTCGATGTCGTCGGCAGTCACCTTCTCGTCACTCATGCCAAGACTCTCCCAACCCAGCCTCTGCGGCGGGCCGCTATCCGTGATGCGAGGAACCGCGGCATTATACACGCGAGGCGCCGATCGGGGCGTCGCCGCCCGAGGTGAGCAGTCGCGATGAGCGGTTGGCAAAAGGCAGCAATCTTCGTCAGTGGGTCGGTCATCGGCGGCCTCGCCCTCGCCTTCCTCGGCCTGCTCGGCGCCTATCTCTGGCGACCAGAACTTCTTGCAGCGCTCTCGCGGGATCGATCCGCGCCTCCCACCGAACTCCCGGCGAACGTGGGCGTCGATCCAGGGCCCATCGACAACGAAATTCCGGTTGAGCCTGCGCCCGTCGTCGCGCCCGCGAGCCGGGAAGCCGCCGCCAGCTATGCGGCTGCCGTTCGTATCGCCGCGCCCGCGGTCGTCAATTTGTATGTGACGCGGGTGGCGACCGAGCCGGTCCTGCGCAGCTTCCTGGACGACCCTTTCGGTGAGTTCGCGCCCCGCTATCGCCGCCGGGTCGAGCAGTCGCTCGGGTCCGGGGTCATCCTCGATCCTTCGGGCCAGATCGTCACGAACCATCACGTCATCGACGACGCCGCGGCGATCCGCGTGCAATTGGCCGACGGACGCTCGGCCCAAGCCGACATCGTCGGGCGCGATCCGGACACCGATCTCGCCGTACTCAAGATCGACTTGCCGAACCTGCCGAGCATCCGGCTCGGTCGATCCGATGCCCTGAGCGTGGGCGATGTGGTGCTCGCAATCGGCAATCCGATCGGGCTCGCGCAGACGGTGACGCAAGGCATCGTCAGCGCGACCGGACGCGATCAACTCGGGATCGCCACCTTCGAAAATTTCATCCAGACCGATGCGCCGATCAATCCCGGCAACTCCGGCGGCGCGCTCGTCAACACGGGCGGAGAATTGGTCGGCATCAACACGGCGATCATCGCCAAGAGCCTCGGCGTCGAGGGCATCGGCTTCGCCATTCCGGTCAACCTCGTGCGCGGGGTCGTCAATGAAATCGTCACGCGCGGCAAGGTGCTACGCGGCTGGATCGGTGTCGGCACCGAGACGATCGACGAAGCGCGAGCACGGAGCGCGGGTTTCGACGGCCCCGTGGTTCGTATCACGCGAATCGCGGGCGGCAGCCCCGCTCAGCGCGCCGGCTTGCTGCCCGGTGATCTCATCATCGGCCTCGATGGAAAAGCCCCGCGAAGTTCGCGCGAAGTGCAGTTGCGCATCGCCGACACGTCGCCGGGTCAAAATATTTCGATCGAAGTTCAGCGCGGAAACCAACGCGGCGAGATCAAGATCCGCGTCGACGAAGCGCCGCAGAAAGTACGGCCGCGCTGAAGATTTCTTTGAACGTCAGCCCGGGACGCGTTTGATCGCGGCACCGAGGGCGGCGAGCTTTTCTTCGATCGCCTCGTAACCGCGATCAATGTGATAGATCCGATCGATCTCCGTGCGCCCCTCGGCGACGAGACCGGCGAGCACGAGCGAAGCCGAGGCGCGCAGGTCGGTCGCCATGACGGGCGCCGCCTGCAATCGCGGCACACCTTTGATGATGGCCGTGTTGCCTTCCAGTCTGATTTCCGCACCCATGCGTCGCATCTCGAGCATGTGCATGAAACGATTTTCGAAAATGGTCTCGATGATGGTGCCCACGCCCTCGGCCACCGTGTTGAGCGCGGCAAACTGCGCCTGCATGTCCGTCGGAAACGCCGGATAAGGCGCGGTCCGCAGGTCGACGGCTCGCGGACGTCGGTCACGCATGTCGAGGTCGATCCAGTCGCTGCCCACTTCGATCGAAGCACCCGCTTCCTGCAGTTTTGCGAGCACGGCATCGAGATGCTCGGGACGCGTGTGCTTGATGTGCACGCGTCCGCGCGTGATCGCGCCGGCAACGAGATAAGTGCCCGTCTCGATACGATCGGCGACGACGCGGAACTCGCCACCGTGCAGACGCTCGACGCCATCGATGATGATCTTGTCGGTGCCAGCACCACGGATGCGCGCGCCGAGCGTGTTGAGAAAGTCGGCGAGATCGACGACCTCGGGTTCGCGAGCGGCGTTCTCGAGGACCGTCTGTCCGTCGGCGAGCACGGCGGCCATCATGAGATTTTCGGTGCCCGTCACCGTGACGGTGTCGAGCACCAATCGCGCGCCGCGCAGTCGCTTGGCACGCGCTCGGATGTAGCCGTTTTCGATCGACACCTCCGCGCCCATCGCCTGCAAGCCCGCGACGTGGATGTTGACGGGTCGAGCCCCGATCGCGCATCCGCCGGGCAACGAGACATCGGCCTGCCCAAAGCGTGCAAGCAGCGGCCCAAGCACCAGGATGGAGGCACGCATGGTCTTCACGAGTTCGTAAGGCGCGAACGGCTTTTCGAGGGAGCTCGCGTCGACTTCGACGTTCATGCGTTCGTCGACCGTCACCGTGACGCCCATCCGACCGAGCAGCTCGATCATGGTGGTGACGTCCTGCAGGTGCGGCACGTTGCCGACTGCGACCGGTTCGGAGGCGAGCAGCGTCCCGGCAAGGATGGGCAAGGCCGCATTCTTGGCGCCGGAAATCCGGACCTCGCCCTCGAGCGGCGCGCCGCCCTCTATTTGAAGTTTGTCCATGGGGAGTGAAGGGTTCCGGGAGTGAGTTCAGCCGCGGGGAGCAGCGCCCGCCTCGGTCGGCGTCAGTGCCTCGATCGACAGCGCATGGATTTCCCGGCCCACGAGATCGCCGAGCGTGCGGTAGATCATTTGGTGGCGAGCGATACTGCGGCGGCCCTCGAAAGCCGCCGAGACGACCCGCGCCTCGAAATGGGTCTGGTCGTCTGATCGGACCAGAACCTCGGCACCGGGCAGACCGGCGCGGATGAGTTCAGCTACTTTTTCCGGGTGCATGGAGCGGTATGATGCCACCTCATGGATAAACCTGCGAAACGAACCGCATCGCTCGGCGAGGCCGATCGTCTGATCGCCGCGGGGCGAAGAGCCCTGGCGACCGAAGCGCGGGGTGTCGCCGCCCTCGAGGATCGCCTCGGGCCGGCCTTCGCCGCCGCCTGTCAGCTCTGCCTCGACTGTGCGGGACGAGTCGTGGTGACCGGCATGGGCAAGTCCGGTCACATCGCAAGCAAGATCGCTGCGACGCTCGCAAGCACGGGCACCCCCGCATTCTTCATGCACCCGGCCGAAGCGAGCCACGGTGATCTCGGGATGATCACGCGAGACGACGTGGTCCTCGCGCTCTCGAACTCGGGTGAGACGCCCGAGATCCTTGCGCTGCTCGCGCCGATCGCGAGGCTCGGCGTGCCGCTCATCGCGCTCACGGGCAATGCCGATTCCACTCTCGCTCGCGAAGCGCGCGCCCATCTCGATGTCGGTGTGGCCGAAGAAGCCTGCCCGCTCAATCTCGCGCCCACCGCGAGCACCACGGCCACGCTCGCCATGGGCGATGCACTCGCGGTCGCGATGCTCGAGTCGAGAGGCTTCACGGCCGAAGATTTTGCACGCTCTCACCCGGGCGGCTCGCTCGGTCGACGCCTGTTACTGCGCGTGAACGACGTCATGCGCAGCGGCGAAGCGGTTCCCCGTGTCGGCCCGGACACGAGCATGGCCGATGGATTACTCGAAATGTCCCGCAAGGGCTTGGGTATGACCGTAGTCGTGGACGAGGCGGGTCATGTCGTCGGTGTCTACACCGATGGCGACCTGCGGCGTTCGCTCGATCGGCGCGTGGACGTCCACGGCGTCCGCATGCGCGATGTCATGACGACGCCCTGCAAAAGCATCGGCGAGCGCGAACTCGCAGCCGAGGCCGTGCACCTCATGGAAACCTACCGCATCACCTCGCTGCCGGTCGTGAACGACGCCGGCGTGCTCGTCGGTGCGCTCAACGTCCACGACCTGCTGCGCAGCGGCGTGATGTGAACGGACGAACGGCCGTGCACCCGACAAGGCTCATCGTGCTCGGCGCCGTGGTGCTCGCCTCGTCCTGTCTCGTGGGGTGCACCTCGGATCGCGACGGCGCGGGTCGCCTCACGGACGACACGCGTGACCCCGGATACTCCGCAACCGGCGCGGAAATCATCCAGACCGGCGCAGACGGCGAGCCGCGTTATCGCTTGCGCGCGGGACGCATCGAACAAAATCCGCTGTCGCTCGAAACCCGCATCGAAAATCTCGATCTCGAAACCCGCACGGGTGAGACGACCACTTGGCGGGTCGTGGCGCCCCGAGGCACGCTGTCGCGCGACTCGCGTCGCATCGATCTCGAGGGTGGCGTAGCACTCGAGGGAGGCACCGCAGGGGCTGCCGAGCCGCTGCGGCTCGACGCCAAGACACTGCAGTACGATCTCGATACGGCTCGGATCCGAACCAATGGCGAGGTACGTCTGACGATGCAGGGGCACGCGCTCTCGGCCACCGGTCTCGATGCCAATCTGCGCACGCGTCAGGTGCAGTTGCGGACCGACGTCCAAGGGCGCTTCTCGCGCTGACCGCCGTGATCCGTACTCTCGCCCCTCATCACCCAGAAGGCGTCACCTTGCGCCTCGCGCGTTTTGGTCTCGCGATTTTTTTGATCGCCATGCCTGCGGCTCATGCCGCTGAACCGCCGGCGCAGAACACCGACATCACCCTCGATGCCGCCTCGTCGGAAGTCGACTACCGTGCCAACGCGCTGCTCTTTCGTGATCTCATCATCACCCAGGGCTCAGTGCGGGTGGTCGCGCAGCGCGCGCGGTCGACCGGTCTCGACTTCGAAGATTCCACCTGGACGCTGAGCGGCGCAGTGCGCATCGATGTGGATGGCGGCACGCTGACGTCCGAAGAAGCTGCCGTCACGTTCGAAAAGAACCGTATCGTTCGCGCCAGCATCCGCGGGAAGCCCGCGGAGTTCGCTCAAAAATTGAAGGACGGCGGTAGTGCTCGCGGTCGTGCCGGCAATATCCTCTACGACATGGCGGCCTCGACCGTCACCCTGCGCGAAGACGCCTGGCTGAGCGACGATGGTCGCAGCGAAGTGCGAGGCGACCAACTGGTCTACAACGTACGCGAGCAACGCGTCCAAGCCGGCAAACCCGCCGGCAGCGACGAACGCGTCCGCATCATCATTCGTCCGCGGCCCTCGCCATGAATCGGCTTCGCGCGAGTCACCTGGCCAAGTCTTACGGCAAACGCAGCGTCGTGCGCGATCTCACGATCGAAGTGGCTGCAGGGGAAATCGTAGGACTGCTCGGACCGAACGGCGCGGGCAAGACGACGGCCTTCTACATGATCGTGGGCCTCGTTCCGGCGGACGCCGGGCGGATCGAGCTCGACGATCGCGACCTCACCCATTCGCCCATCCACCTTCGGGCCAAAGCCGGCATCGGCTACTTGCCGCAAGAAGCCTCGGTGTTTCGCCGGCTGTCGGTCGAAGAAAACGTCCGCGCGATACTCGAGACCCGCGCGGATCTCGACGCCGAGCAACGCAACGCACGATGCGAACAAATTCTCGCCGATCTGAGGATCGATCACGTACGAGGCTCCCTCGGCATGTCACTGTCGGGTGGTGAGCGTCGACGAGTCGAGATCGCTCGCGCACTCGCCGCGAACCCGAAGTTCCTGTTGCTCGACGAACCCTTCGCCGGCGTCGATCCGCTGTCGGTGGCCGATATCCAGCGCATCATCCGGGAACTCGCCGATCGCGGAATCGGCATCCTCATCACCGATCACAACGTCCGCGAGACGCTCGGCGTCTGTGCACGCTCGTACATCATCGGCGACGGGACGGTCATCGCTTCGGGGTCGGCTGCGGAAATCCTTGCCAATCCCCGCGTGCGTGAGGTGTACTTGGGAGAGTCATTCAGTCTCTAGGATCGATCTTGCGGAGCCGGCAGCTCCGCCTCGCTCAACCAGGCCCGACGATGCTCAAGCAGTCCCTGCAACTCAAGCTTGGTCAGTCGCTGACCATGACACCGCAGTTGCAGCAGGCTATTCGCCTCCTGCAGATGCCGACGCTCGAGTTGCAGGCGCACCTCGCCGAAGTGCTCGAGAGCAATGTCATGCTCGAGCAGGAGGATCCCGAGGACGAAGTCGAGCTCGAAGCCCATTTCACCGCGGTTCAACAAACCCCCGACACCTCGCAGACCGAACCGGTCGAGGTCGAGGTCGTGGAACAACCCTGGGCCGATCGGCCCGGTACAGGCAGCGATTCGTCGCGGGCCGAGGACGACGAGCAACCCGAACGTGACATCGCCGATGAGCGCGGAGAGTCCCTGCGCGATCACCTGCTCGGCCAGCTCGAAATCGCCGGCCTCTCGAACAACGACCTGTCCGTCGCGGCGGCGCTCGTCGATGCGCTCAACGACGATGGCTATCTCACCGAATCTTTGACCGACATCGCCGAGGCGTTGCGACCGGAGATCGATTGGGACGAAGAAGAAATCGAACGCGTGCTCTTGCTTGTGCAAACGCTCGAACCGGTCGGCGTGGGCGCCCGCAACCTCAGCGAATGCCTCAGCATCCAACTCTCTCAACTCGATCCCTCGACGCCAGGGCTCGCGCTCGCCCGCCGCATCGCCGAGCATCATCTCGACTTGCTCGCCCAACGCGACTCGTCGCCGCTGCGCAAGGCAACCGGGGCCGACGAGGACGAACTGGCCGAAGCGGTTGCACTCGTCCGATCCTGTCACCCTCGCCCGGGTTCGCTCGTCAGCGCCTCGAAGCCCGAATACGTAGTCCCCGATGTCTTCGTGCGCCGCAAGGGCAAGGGTTGGGCGGTCGAACTCAACGCCGGGACGATGCCGCGGATCCGGGTCAACCAGGAATATGCAGGTCTGCTCGGACGGGGCGGCGCCCACACGACCCTGCGCACCCAGTTGCAGGAGGCGCGCTGGCTGCTGAAGAGCCTCGAGATCCGCAACGACACGCTCGTCAAGGTGACCCGCGCGATCGTCGAGCGCCAAACAGACTTCCTCAACCAGGGCGAGGAACACATGCGGCCGATGATCCTCAAAGACATCGCGACCGCCATCAGCATGCACGAGTCCACGATCTCGCGCGTGACCTCGGGCAAGTACATGCACACGCCGCGGGGCGTTTACGAACTGCGGTATTTTTTCTCGAGCCAGGTCGAGGGTGGGGACGGCCAAGGGACCTCCTCGACCGCCATCCGCGCCAAGATCCGCAAGTTGATCCGCGAAGAAGACCCGAACCAGCCGTTGTCGGACAGCCGTCTGGCCGAAATATTGTCGGGAGAGGGCATCCCCGTGGCCCGCCGCACGGTGGCGAAGTATCGGGAGGGGTTAGGAATCGAGTCTTCGGCCGAGCGCAAGAAGGCCAATTCGCGTTAACCTTGATCCCATCAGGAGGATGCCATGCAAATTTCCATCACGGGTCACCATGTCGTCGTCACCGACTCCATGCGCGCCTACGTTCACAAGAAGATGGACCGCATCGTTCGCCATTTCGACCACCTCATCGATGTCCACTATGTGTTGTCCGTCGAGAAACTCCGTCATCGCGCCGAAGCGACCCTGAAAGTCAGCGGCGGCGACATCCACGCCGATGCGGAGGCCGAAGATATGTATGCGGCCATCGATGCTTTGGTCGACAAACTCGACCGACTCGTCAAAAAACGCAAAGAAAAGACCACCGACCATCACGCCGAGGAGGGGCGACGGGCGCGTCACTGACGCGAGCCCTGCCCTGCTCCGCGCGCGTGTCCGCCCCTCTGCGACTCATCCTGGTCAGCGGGCTCTCCGGAGCGGGCAAGAGCGTCGTACTGAACGCGCTCGAAGATCTCGGCTATCGCTGCATCGACAATCTCCCCGCCTCGATGCTCGAATCCTTCGTGTCCCACATCTTCCGCGAGGGCTCGTCGGCGGGGCAGACCGTGGCGGTCGGCATCGACGCGCGCGATACCAGTGACGGGCTGGAAGGCATTCCCGGGACTCTCGAACAACTTCGGCGCAGCGGCGTGCGCTGCGAGTTGCTGGCGGTCATCGCCTCCGATGCCGAGTTGCTGAGACGCTTCGGTGAAACCAAGCGACGACACCCGTTGTCCCGCGATGGATCGGGCCTGCAAGACGCCGTCACACGCGAGCGAGCGCTGCTCGATCCGGTCATCCAGGCCGCCGATCTCGTCGTCGACACCACGCATATGGGCGTGCACGAACTGCGCGACGCCATCGTTCAACGCATCGATCAACGGCGAGGCATGGAACTGTCGGTCACCCTGGTGTCCTTCGGCTTCAAGCACGGAGTGCCGGGCGACTGCGACTTCGTCTTCGATGTGCGCATGCTGCCGAACCCCTACTGGACGATCGCGCTGCGACCGCTCACGGGACGCGATGCTCCCGTGATCGCTTACCTCGACGAACAGCCCGCCGTGAGCGCGATGCTCGACGAGTTGCAGCAGTTCATTTCGAGGCGCATCCAGGATCACGGCGCCGCACGGCGTCGTTACCTCACCATCGGTATCGGCTGCACGGGCGGCCAGCACCGCTCGGTATATCTCGTCGATCGTCTGGCCGAACGATTGCGCGGCAAGTCGCCGACGCTTGCCATCCGCCATAGCGCGCTCGCGAGCCTGGGTTTCCCATGAGCGTGATCAGTCGAAAAGACGCGCGGCTCGCCGCGCTGCGCGAGGCGCTCGACTCGGGCACGCTGCGACCTGCGCAGCGCATGGTGTCGGCTCTGCATCCGGCGGAGATCGCCTTGCTGCTCGAGTCGGTTCCACCGCGTCAGCGCGAGATCGTGTGGAGCATGGTGGACTCCGAGCTCGAAGGTGATGTGCTCGTCGAGCTCAACGAAAACGTCCGACAAGAACTCATCGAAGAGATGGAGGCCGAAGAACTCGTGGCAGCGGCCGAGGGTCTCGAACTCGACGACCTCGCCGACCTCGTCGGCGATCTTCCGGAGACCGTTACTCGACAGGTCCTGCACTCGATGGATCAGCGTGATCGCGAGCGACTGCGTACGGTGCTGTCGTGGCCGGAGGATAGCGCGGGCGGTCTCATGAACACCGACACCGTCAGCGTGCGGCCCGACGTCACGCTCGAAGTCGTGCTGCGTTATCTGCGCATGCGCGGTGAACTGCCGCCACGCACCGACAGTCTGTTCGTCGTCGATCGTCACGATCGTTATCTCGGTACGGTCTCCCTCACCCGAATCATCACCGGCGACCCCGAGGACACGGTCGGCGAAAGCCTCGACACCGAAGCCCCGCGTATCGAACCCGAGACCGCCGCACATGAGGTCGCCCAGCTTTTCCAGGACCGCGATCTCGTCTCCGCGGCCGTGGTCGGTTCCGAAGGCAAGCTGCTCGGGCGCATCACGGTCGACGACGTGGTCGACGTCATCCGAGAAGAGGCGGAACACTCGGTGCTCTCGATGGCCGGTCTGCAGGACGACGAGGACCTGTTCGCGGGTATCGTCACGTCCACGCGACGCCGTCTGCTCTGGCTCGGCATCAATCTCGTGACGGCCTTCATGGCTGCCGCGGTGGTCAAAAATTTCGAGGGGACCATCGAGAAGGTGGCCGCCCTCGCCGCACTCATGCCCATCGTCGCCTCCATGGGCGGCATCGCCGGCACCCAAACCGTGACGCTCATCATTCGCGGCCTGGCGCTCGGTCAGGTTCAGTGGTCGAACGCACGCTGGTTGTTGTTCAAGGAAGTCGCCGTCGGCGGGCTCAACGGCTTGCTGTGGGCTCTCGTCGTCGGCGCCGTGACCGTTTTCTGGTTCGACACGTGGGAGATCGCCATCATCATCGCGGCTGCCATGCTCATCAATCTGCTGGCCGCTGCAGCCGTGGGAGTGTTGGTGCCACTCGCGTTGCGTCGATTCGACATCGATCCGGCGCTCTCGGCGGGCGTCATCCTCACCACGTTCACCGACTGCATCGGCTTTGCGACGCTGCTCGGACTCGGGGCGATTTTCCTGGTCTGATTTATCCCGCGGCGACCAAGCGCCCGGACTGATAGTCGCGAATCGCCTGATCGATTTCCTCGCGGGTGTTCATCACGAAGGGGCCATACTGCACGATCGGTTCGCCGAGCGGCGCTGCCGCGAGCAACAAGAAACGCGCTCCTTCACCCCCTGCTTCGACGACGAGTGACCCGCCCTCGCCGAGCACACCGCCATGCCGCTTCGGCAAGGAGGTCAAACCTCCGCCCGGCTTGGCGACCGATAGCTCGCCCTCGAAGACATACAGATACGCGCTGTGTGAGACCGGAAGGCCTTCGGAAAACTTCGCGCCCGCTGCGAGCGCGACATCAAAGAAAATCGGCTGCGTCGTAACGCCCGTGACCGGGCCGGTGATTTTTTCGCCTCCGTGCTCAATGGAGCCCGCAATGAGTTTGATCGTGGCGCCACCGGCCGATACCGTCGGGATGCGCTCCGCCTCGATGTCCTCGTAGGTCGCAGGACACATCTTTTCGCGCGCGGGCAAGTTGATCCAGAGTTGGAAGCCTCGCATGAGGCCGTGCTCCTGCTGCGGCATCTCGGAGTGGATGATGCCGCGGCCGGCCGTCATCCATTGCACACCGCCCGTCTTGAGATGCCCGCGATGTCCCAGATGATCTTCATGCAGCATGTGACCTTCGAGCATGTACGTCACGGTCTGGAAGCCGCGATGCGGATGCGGCGGAAAACCGGCGATGTACTCCTCGGGGCGATCACTCCCGAACTCGTCGAGCATCAGGAACGGATCGAGCCGCGCGAACGCCGACTGGCCGAGACTGCGGTACAGCGTCACCCCCGCTCCGTCGGAGGTGCGCTGTGCCGCGATGACGCGTTGCAGGACTCTCTGCACCTTGGTCCTGGTTCACCGAGCCTTTACTTTACCGGCGCGGGTTTCTGGCGCAGGGCGTAGTGCTCGAGGCTCGAGAGGCTGCGATCTTCGCTCCACTCGGTTGGCGCATCGAAATACTTGGCGTAGTTCTTCTGCGCGTAATCGAGCACGGGACGCGAAAGCACCTCGTCGAGGTTCTTCGTCGTTCCCATGAAGCACGCGTACTGACAGAAGCCCGGACGCTGACCCATGAGCATCCACGGCAGCCAAGGCGTGACGCGGTTCCAGGTACCGGTGTAATCGAGCGTGGTCAGTTTCGGATTTTGCAGATCTTCCACTTTGACGTGATGCGCGAACATCTCCGAGACCTGCACGATGGGACCCGAGGACTCCCGCGGCCATTTGTCGGGCTGCAGTGCATTGGGGTACGCGAGATGGATATGGATTTCCATGTCCGCCCAACCGCCGTGCTGATACCACGGCATGATGAACGGCACGCGCGGCGGCGGCGGCCCCTGATTGAGACCACCGAACTTCGGCGGCGCCGGGAAGAATTCTTCGATGAGGTAGTTGAACGGGTCGTTGTCGACGTGGACCGCTTTGACGACCTCATTCGTGAGCGGGTTCTTCCACTCGTCGAGCACTTCGCCGCTGCGCAAATCGGTATAGACGATGATCTCGCGGCACAACCGACGGATCGAACCATCCGGGCCCGGCAACAGGCGGATCACGCCGAAGCCCGAGGTGCCCATGAGATCGACGATCTTTTTGTGGGGCTCGACACCCATCAGATAGCCCTTGAACCAGAAGTACTTGGGCTTGCCGAAGTCGAGGTCGCCCTGGATGCGCGCGTAGGCGAGCTGGTTGCCCTTGCCCGTCGACAGATCGAGATACGGGCCCTTCAGACCCGGACCCATGCCGTAACGGGAGCTCGTGAGCGCCGAGGCCATCGCCATCGGACCGCCAAGCGTCATCGACGCCAAGCCCGACGCACCGATCGCGAGCGCACCGCCGACGCCACCGGCCGTGGTGAGGAAATCCCGACGCTCGGGACGAAGCAGATCATTTTCTTTGGACATGCAAATAACCCCCGATGAAATTCCGGATTCTTGTTGTGTCACGCTGACTCAGGCGCCCGGCGCCTGCAGCTTCTTGAGTTCGTTGAGGACGAGCTGGGAATGACCCTTGGCATCGACTTTTTCCCAGTGACGGGCGATCCGACCCTGCGGATCGATGATGAAGGTGTCACGGCGGGAAAATTCCATGAGGCCCATCATGCTGGTGAGTACGCCGTATTGCTTGGTGACCGCCTTGGTCGGATCGGCGAGCACTTGGAACGGCAAACTGTGTTCCTTCGCGAACGCTTTCTTCGACTCGACGTCGTCCACGCTGACCCCGAGGATCACCGTATTGGCGCGGCGGAACGCGAAGATCTCATCGCGGAACTCGCAGGCCTGCGTGGTACAGCCCGGAGTGTTGTCCTTGGGGTAGAAATAGAGCACCACCCACTTGCCACGGTGTTCGTTGAGCGTCACCCACTTGCCCGTCTGGTCTTGCAAGCGGAAATCGGGGGCGGGTTGGCCGGCTTTGGGCGAGTCGGCGAAGGCCACGGGCGCCGGCGCGATGCCAAGGGTCATCGCCGCAAGGGCGAGCACGGTGAAGAATCGTCTGCGTGGCGTCATAAGTCTGAGCTCCAGGGTCGAAACAGCGTCTGGGTATCTTCCAGACTGCGCCGCTGCGGCACAATAGGGCCCGTGACAGAGCGTACCGATGACCACGCCGTGACCAAGACCCCGCCTCGATCGGGCTGCCGCGCACTCGTCCTTTCGGGCGGCGGGGCTCGCGCGGCGTACCAGGTCGGGGTTCTCAAGGCCTTGGCCGAGATCTGGCCGGAGGAATCCTCTCCGTACGATGTGATCGTCGGCACGTCGGCGGGCGCCGTGTGTTCAGCCGTGCTCGCCACTCACGCGGCAGACTGGCGCGAGGGTATCCGGCGCCTCGAATACGTTTGGGCGAATTTCACGGTCGAGCAGGTCTTTCGGGCCGATCTCGGCGCGATGGTCGGAGCGGGTCTGCGCTGGATGAGTTCGGCGCTCACCGGTGGCCGTCTCGGCACCGCACCGCCCGCCCTCTTCGACAACTCGCCGCTGCGCAACTTGCTGCGCGAGCGCGTGGACTGGGGGGCGATCCGCCAACACATCGAGCAGGGCCGGCTGCGCGCACTCGCCTTGACGGCCACCACTTACGCAGGAGGCCATCATCGCGTTTTCTTTGAAGCGGCGCCGAATGTCACGGAGTGGGCTGGCGTTCGGCGCGCGGGCACGCGTTCGACGCTCGATCTCGATCACCTGATGGCGAGCGCCGCGATCCCCTTTCTCTTTCCGCCGGTGCGGATCGGCGAGGTGTTCTACGGTGACGGCGCCATGCGCCAGCTTGCCCCGCTCTCGCCGGCGATCCATCTCGGCGCCGATCGCCTGCTCGTGATCGGCGTGCGCGCGCAGAACGCCGCAGGTCTCGGCGGCACCATCGGCGTACATCACACCCCTTCGTCGGGCGAAATTTTCGGTTTCTTGCTCGATACGTTGTTCAGCGATCAGGTCGATGCCGATCTCGATCAACTCGAGCGCACCAACCGAATGGTGCGTGAGGCCGACTCGTCCCTCGATGGGCTGCGAGAGATCAGCGCGCTGCGCCTCGTGCCGGGCGCCGATCCGCGAACGAGTGCCGCCCGGCACATTGAAGCGCTTCCGAAAGCGCTGCGCACCTTGCTGTCGGTCATCGGTGCGGGCGGAGAGTCCGGCAGTCTGCTCGCGAGCTATCTGATGTTCGAGGCGCCTTACACTCGGGAGCTCATCGCGCAAGGCTATGCCGACGGCATTACTCAGCGTCGCGCGATCATCGACTTCCTGCGTTGACGAGCTTGCGACTCAAGGTCGCCATCGCCCGATCGAGCCCACCGAGCGTCAAAGTAAACATTCGGCCGCCGATGAGCTCCTGCGTCAGTCTGATCGAGGGGGTCCAGTCCCAACGATCTTCAGGCTCGGGGTTGAGCCACACGAGACGCGGAAAGTGCGCCGTCATGCGTTGCATCCAGGTGCTCCCCGCTTCGTCGTTGAAATGTTCGACGCTGCCGCCCGGCTGCACGATTTCGTAGGGGCTCATCGCTGCATCGCCAACGAAGATCACCCGATAATCGCCGTTGAACGTCCGCAGCAGCTCGAGCGTCTTGATTCGCTCGGCCTGTCGCCGTCGGTTGTCTTTCCACACCGTCTCGTAGATGAAGTTGTGGAAATAGAAATGTTCGAGCTGACGGAATTCCGATCGCGCGGCGGAGAAGAGCTCTTCGCAAACTCGTACGTGATCTTCCATCGAGCCGCCGACATCGAGCAGCAACAATACTTTGACGGCATTACGACGCTCGGGGCGAAGCTTGAGATCGAGCCAGCCTGCGTTGCGCGCCGTCGCTTCGATCGTCCCGTCGAGATCGAGTTCGTCGGCGGCACCCTGACGGGCAAACTTCCGCAAGCGACGCAGCGCCATCTTGAGGTTGCGGGTCCCGAGCTCGCGACGATCGTCGAAGTTGCGGTACTCCCGCGACTCCCAAACCTTGACGGCTCGACGCTGTCTCGCACCCGTATCCCCGATCCGGACACCCTCGGGGTTGTAACCGCCGGAGCCGAACGGCGACGTACCGCCGGTGCCGATCCATTTGTTGCCACCCTCGTGCTTCGCCTTTTGCTCGGCGAGACGCTGCTTGAGGGTCTCGAGCAACTTGTCCCAGCTCCCGAGCGCTTCGACCTTGGCTCGCTCCTCGTCCGAGAAGAGTCGCTGCGCCATCGCCTGCAGCCATTCCGCCGGCACCTCGGCAAGCAGCCGCTCGAAGATTCGTTCGGCGCCGGCGAAGTGCTCGGCGAACACGCGATCGAAGCGATCGAAGTGACGCTCGTCCTTGACGAGGGAAAGACGGGCGAGCCAATAAAACTCTTCGGCCGAGCATGAGGCCACGCGAGCCTCGAGCGCCTGCAGCAGAGACAAGAACTCCGTGATCGAGGCCGGTATGCCGGCAGCGCGCACTTCGAGGAAGAATCGAACGAGCACGCGGTGCTTCTGCTCAGCGCACGCGTCGGTTCAGGAACACCAGCTGCTCGAACAAGTGCACGTCCTGCTCATTCTTGAGTAACGCACCGTAAAGCGGCGGAATCGACTTCTTCGGATCTTCGCTGCGCAGCGCCTCGGGCGGGATGTCCTCGGCGAGCAGCAATTTGATCCAGTCGAGCAGTTCCGAGGTGGACGGCTTTTTCTTCAGGCCTGGCGTTTCGCGCACGCGGTAGAACGCACCGAGCGCCTCGGCGAGCAACTCGCGCTTGAGGCTCGGATAGTGCACGCCGACGATGCGGGTCATCGTCTCCTCGTCGGGGAAGCGAATGTAGTGGAAGAAACAGCGACGCAAAAAGGCATCGGGCAATTCCTTCTCGTTGTTGCTCGTGATGATGATGATCGGCCGGTGCCGGGCTCGCACGAGCTCGCGAGTCTCGTAGACGTAGAACTCCATGCGATCGAGCTCGCGCAACAGATCGTTGGGGAATTCAATGTCCGCCTTGTCGATCTCGTCGATCAACAACACGGGTTGGACCTCGGACTCGAAGGCTTCCCAGAGTTTTCCGCGGACGATGTAGTTGCGAATATCGGCGACGCGCGCCTCCCCGAGCTGGGAATCGCGCAGTCTCGACACTGCGTCGTACTCGTAGAGTCCCTGCTGCGCCTTGCTGGTCGACTTCACGTGCCATTCGAACAGAGGCCGACCGAGCGCCTGCGCCACCTCGATGGCGAGCTGGGTCTTGCCCGTACCCGGCTCGCCCTTGATGAGCAGTGGGCGCGCGAGCGTGACTGCGGCGTTGACGGCCATTCGCAGGTCGTCGGTCGCGATGTAGCGATCGGTACCGGAAAATCTTTGATCAGTCACGCGTGGTCCTCGGTTCAGCGCTGTCGGGCGACGAGGCCTTCAGCGTCAAGGTGTGTACGGCGGGACCGGGCAACAGCGGCCGCATCCGACCGCTGACCCAATCTTCGTATCCCGCACGGTAGAACGGCGACAGCGGATGTCCGCTCGCTCCGCCCGGCAACTGCATGTAGGCCTCGGCCTCGCGACCCGGAGACACGGCGAACCGCTCCGACGCGCCGAAAGTGGGACCCGTGACGCGCGGCGAGTTCATGTCTCCGGCGAGCGGCCGCGCCGGCATGTCGAGATAACGACCGAGCGGACCGAGGGACGGTGAAAGCGGATGCCGAATCCTCGACGTATTGCGCTGACCCCACGTACATCCGACGAGTGCGCCGCAGGATACTTCCGCAGCTTCGATGACGGCGTCGGCCTGACGCAAGAGCAAATCCCGCCAATCTTTGTAGTCCGCGCTCAGCATATGCGGCGGCTGCTCGGTCACTAGGCGCCAGAGTGATCCCTCGAAGAGCGGAAACGCTTGCGATCCCTCCCCCGCACCGAGTGCCGCGGTGATCATCGACCACACCGCCCCTCGAGTGCGCTCGCGGAAATCTCGGGCGAGCCGGTAACTCACCGAATCGATCGTCGCATGACCCTTCCAGTCAGCGATGAGTCGTCGTAATTCGGCTCGTTTGGGTTCATTGCGAACGGCGTCCTCATCGAGCGTCGCGAGCAGCAGACGTTGCCAGCGATCGATCAACAGTGCGCGATCATCGAGTTGTATCGAAAGCATGTCGGCAGGTACCGCCGGACGCTCGATCGCGAGCAGCCGGTCACGAATCTGTCGCTGGCGAACGCCTTTGTCGTAGTGCATGCCGCTGTCGGCTTCGTCGTTGCCGAGCAATTCTTCGAACGCGCCCTCGACGTGTCGCGCATTCGCGCTCCACAGGCGACCGATCTCCGGATCGAGGATGGCGGGCGTCTCGCCCGGACCTCGCCAGGCAATGGGGCGCGGCGATTCGGGACCGAACTCTCCTTGGGGAATGCGGCCGATGATCGTCCAGGCGATGCGACCCGCGCGATCGCCGACGGTGAAATTCTGATGCGGAATGCCGACACGCGGCGCGAGCGCCAGAGCGGACGCCACATCGCGCACTTGCTGCAACTCGAACGACGCGAGCGTCGTGGCGCCCGGCTCCGTGACGAGCCAACGCGCAAGCCAACACGTATGCGCCGCGCCACTCGCGCCTTCTTCCGGCGCATCCGTGCGCATGACCACCCCGAGGGGTGACTCGCGAACCTCGAGCACGACAGGCGCACGCCCCGCGACTTCGAGCGTTTCGCGATGGACCGTGAAACGGCGCTCGCCCTCGGCGGTGAAGTAGAGATTGCGCTCGGGGTCACAGGCCACGGGTCGCACGTCGCTCCAGTCACCGTAGCTGTTGGTGAACGACCAGGCGACCTCGCCGTTGCTGCCCGCCACGACGGCAGGCAAACCCGGAAGCGTGACGCCGTTGAGCTCGCGCGCGAGCCCGTTCGCATCTCGCGCGATCCGCAGACGCGCGCGATACCACGTGGTCGGAACCCGCAGCCCCAGATGCATGTCGCCCGCAATCAGCGCGCCGCCACCGGCGGCGTGGCGACCCGAGACCGCCCACGCGTTGCTGCCCGGCAATCCCCGTTCCTCGACGCGCGCTGTGCGCGCGGCACGCGTGCCGCGCAGATCGAGCAGCTCGGGCGGCGGCACGACGGGTGCTCGATAGGGCTCGCCGCCATTGGCCGCGAGTTGTTCCGCGAGCGTCTGGAAGTTGGGCGTGTCCCATTCATCGCCTCGCGGGAAGAGGAATCGGGTCACCTCGCTCGCCGGTCGAACATCGGCCTCGCCGCGAGCCGAGGCGGCAACGCGCTCCTCGATGCTCAAAGAAATTTCCCGACGCGACAACTCGTCGACCAATGCCTCGTACTGCAGGCTCCACCACATGGAGTGCACGACGAGTACGGAGTCTTCGCTGCGCCAGGCTGCAGGCGCCGCGCGCAACACCACGTACTCCCAAGGACGAACCGAGAGCGACGAAACACCGGCATTCACGCCCCGCGTGTAGGCCTCGATCCAGGCGCGCTCGCTCGGCGTCGCCTCGGCGATCACCCGGCGCGCGACTTCGCGGAGTCGGAAAATCCTGGCGCGCTGGTCTTGGGCCACGAGCGGCTCGCCGAGGAGCGCGGCGAGTTCGCCTGCAGCGAGACGTCGGGATAAATCCATCTGGAAATAGCGATCTTGACCGTGGGCGTAGCCGATCGCGTAAGCAACGTCGAACGGGTCCTCGCCAGCCGCCGTGACCACGCCGTCGGCATCACGCTCGAGCCGGGCGTCTGCACGCGGACCACCCGCACCCGAGATCACCTCGCCATCCAGCACCGGCAACGACCCTCGAAGCACCCACCACGCTGCGACCGCCACCACCGCCGCGACGACGATCAGCGTCGTCAACCCGCCGAGGATCCACTTTTTCATGATGTCCCGATTTCTTTTAGGACGGAGTGCGAAGAACCTTGAGGATCTGCAGGGAGTTGGTCCCGCCCTGTACGCCACTCAACTCGCCCTTGGTCAGGATGATGCGATCACCCTCCTCGACGAGACGCAGACTGAGGAGCAGATCGAAGATCTTTTGGTGCAACATCGACCGCTCATCCGGTCGAACGTCGAACGACACTGGATAGACTCCGCGGTAGAGCGTCACGCGTCGTCGCGTCCCCTCATGACGGGTGAACGCATAAATGGGGATGTCCGAACGCAGACGGGACATCCACAGCGTCGTCGAACCACTCTCCGTGAGCGCGACGATCGCGCGAACGTGAAGGTGGTTGGCGGTGTACATGACCGCGTGAGCGATCGCCTCTTCCGTTTGCGAAAACTCGAGTTCAGGACGCTCGCGAGGCGCGTTCATCGTCAAGTGATAGGTCTCGGCGCCGAGGATCACCTCGGCCATCGCCGCCACGGCCTTGACCGGATATTTGCCGGTTGCCGTCTCGGCGGAGAGCATCACGGCGTCGGTTCCATCGAGCACGGCGTTCGCCACGTCGCTCACCTCGGCCCGAGTCGGCACGGGGTTCTGGATCATCGACTCCATCATCTGCGTGGCCGTGATCGCCACCCGATTGCGCTTGCGCGTCTCGTGGATGATGGTCTTTTGCAGGCCGGTGAGCGCGGCCTGCCCCATCTCCACACCGAGATCACCGCGAGCGACCATCACGACATCGGTCGCCTCGATGATGCCGGCGAGCTGCGCCACCGCCTCGTGACGCTCGATCTTGGCGACGATGCGCGTGAACGGCGCTCCAGCCGCGCGCAGAAGCTCACGAGCCTGACGAATGTCCGAGCCATCGCGAACGAAAGACAAGGCGAGATAGTCGAAACCGTTTGCCGCGGCAAACCGGATGTCCTCGAAATCTTTGTCGGCGAGGGCGGGAGCGGAAATCCCGCCACCTTTGCGATTGACGCCTTTGCGGTTCGAGAGCTCACCGCCCGCCACGACCTTGGTCTCGATACGCGTGCCCTTGACCGACAGCACTTCGAGCACGATGAGTCCGTCGTTCAGCAACAAGGTGTCGCCCGCCGTGACGTCGGCGACGAGCTCCTTGTAGGCCACGCCCACTTCACGGATGTTGCCCGCCTTCTTGTCGAGCGAGGTGTCGAGGGCGAACGGCTGCCCCTCGATGAGCTGAACGGCACCATCGACGAAACTTTCGATGCGGATTTTAGGGCCGGCGAGATCTCCGAGAATGGCGACGTACCGACCCGCCCTCACCGACGCTTCGCGCAGCAACTCGATGCGACGCAGATGGTCGACATGATTGCCGTGGGAAAAATTGATGCGCGCCACGTCGAGACCGGCGTGACACATCTCGAGCAAGACGTCGACGTCGTCCGTCGCCGGTCCGAGCGTCGCTACAATCTTGGTCCTGCGGGGAGTCGTCATGAGCTGCGTAATCTCCGTGAAGCGTGAGGCGCGACAAACGTCAGTGTGCAGCTCTCGCCTCGAGTGCCGCAACGGCGGGCAAAGTTTTACCCTCGACGAACTCGAGGAACGCCCCGCCGCCCGTCGAGATGTAGGAGATCCCGCGCTCGACATCATACTTCTCGATCGCGGCCAAGGTGTCGCCGCCGCCAGCGAGCGAGAAGGCTTTGCTCCGAGCGATGGCCTCCGCGATGGCGCGAGTGCCTGCACCAAACTGGTCAAACTCGAAGACGCCGACCGGACCGTTCCACAGAATGGTACCCGCCGACTGCAGGATCTCGGACAGTTGTGCTGCCGTACGCGGACCGATGTCGAGGATGAGTTCGGATGCGCCTACGGCAGCCGCCTCGCGCACCGTCGCTGCGGCGGTGGGCGAAAACTCCGATGCAACGACGACGTCGGTCGGCAACGGGATCTCGGCGCCGCGAGCGCGGGCCTGCTCGAGCAAGCGCCGGGCGGTATCCAGCATGTCCGGCTCGTGCAACGACTTGCCCACGTTCACGCCAGTGGCCGCGAGAAAAGTATTCGCGATACCGCCACCGACGATCAGCTTGTCGACCTTCGCAAGTAGTGACTCGAGCACCGTGAGCTTGGTCGACACCTTGGACCCGGCGACGATCGCCACGAGCGGACGAGCCGGTTTGGCGAGTGCACGCTCGAGCGCGTCGAGCTCGCCCACGAGCAAAGGGCCCGCGCAAGCGATGGGCGCAAACCGCGCGACACCGTGGGTGCTCGCCTCAGCGCGATGCGCGGTACCGAAGGCATCCATCACATACACGTCACAGAGTGCCGCCATTCGGCGCGACAGACTCTCGTCGTCTTTTTTCTCGCCTTTGTTGAATCGGACGTTTTCGCACAGCACCACCTCGCCGGGCTCGCAGGCGACGCCGTCGAGCCAATCAGCCACAAGGCGCACCGGTTGATTCAAAAGTTCGGCGAGGCGCGCCGCGACCGGGGCGAGCGAATTCTCGGCCGAGAACTCGCCCTCCTTCGGCCGACCAAGATGCGAGAGCAGGATGACACGCGCACGCTTCTCGATGGCCAGACGAATGGTCGGGAGCGCCGCACGAATGCGCGCATCGCTCGTGATGGACCCACCCTCGACCGGCACGTTGAGATCCTCGCGAATCAACACTCGCTTGCCCGCGAGATGGAGATCGGCCATCCGCAAAACGTTCATCGAGGCGCGCTCCTCAACCGGCCTTCGACCAAGCGAGCGTGGTGTCGAGCATGCGGTTGGAGAAGCCCCACTCGTTGTCGTACCAGGAGCAGACTTTGACGAGATTGCCGCCGATGACCTTGGTCATCGTCGCATCGTAGTTCGACGAGTGCGCATCGTGGTTGTAATCGATCGAGACGAGCGGCGCTTCGGTGTATGCCAGCACACCTTTGAGCGGACCCTCGGCCGCCGCCTTCATGAGGCTGTTAATCTCGGCCACGGTGGTCGCACGCTTCGGCGTGAACGTGAGATCGACCAGGGAAACATTGATCGTGGGCACACGTACCGCGAAACCGTCGAACTTGCCCTTGAGCTCCGGCAGCACGAGGCCGACGGCCGCCGCGGCACCGGTCTTCGTAGGAATCATCGACATCGTCGCCGAGCGCGCACGTCTCAGATCGGAGTGGTAAACGTCCGTGAGCACCTGATCGTTGGTGTACGCATGAATGGTCGTCATCAAACCGCTTTCGATCCCGATGTGCTCCTGCAGCACCTTGGCCATGGGCGCAAGGCAGTTGGTCGTACACGAGGCGTTGGAGATGACGGTCATCGAAGATTTGAGCACGTCATGGTTGACACCATAGACCACCGTCGCATCGACGTCGTCGCCACCCGGTGCCGAGATGACCACCTTCTTTGCGCCCGCCGCGATATGCGCCGAAGCCTTCGCCTTGCTCGTGAAGAGGCCAGTGCATTCGAGCACCACATCGACGCCGAGCTCACCCCACGGCAGCTTGGACGGATCACGCTGGGCGACCACGCGGATCCGATCGCCGTTGACGACCATGGAATCGCCATCGACGGTGACTTCACCCGGGAACTTGCCGTGGGCCGTGTCGTAGCGAGTCAGGTGGGCATTGGTGTTGGCGTCGCCGAGGTCGTTGATGGCGACGATCTGGATGTCCTTCTGCCGAGCGCCCTCGTAGAGCGCACGCAGCACGTTGCGTCCGATGCGACCGTAACCGTTGATGCCTACCTTGATTGCCATGATGCGTTGTCCTCTCCTTGAAATTCCCTGGATTTTCTTTGATTTCAGCCTGCGAGCAGGTTATCGAGCGCACGGCCGATGTGAGCGGCCGTGAGGCCGTAATGTTCGAAAAGCGCCGCCGCCTTGCCTGAAGCACCGAAGCGGTCGATGCCGATCACGCAACCACCGCCGCCCACGTACTTCCACCAGCTCTGCGAGGCCGCAGCCTCGATCGCGAGTCGACGGGCCACGGCTTTCGGCAGCACCTGATCGCGCCACGCCGCGTCCTGCGCATCGAAGACGTCGGTCGAGGGCATCGAGACGAGACGAACGCGACGGCCCGCCGCGTTGGCCGCACGCACCGCTTCGGCAGCCGGCGCGACTTCGCTACCGGTGGCGATGACGATGGCCTCGGGCAGCGTGCCGGGGACGAGTTCGGGCTCGATCAGCACGTAACCGCCTCGGCGAATGTGTTCGACTTGCTCCGCGCTGCGGGGTTGCTGCGGCAAAGCCTGACGCGTGAGCACGAGACAAGTCGGCCCGTTGCTGCGCTCGATGGCAGCGACCCAGGAGACCGCGGTTTCGGTGGCATCGCAAGGGCGCCAAAGTCCGAGGTTCGGCATCGCACGTAAGCTCGCAAGATGCTCGATGGGCTGGTGCGTCGGACCGTCCTCACCCAAACCGATGGAATCGTGGGTGTACACGAGCAGCACGCGCTGATGCATCAGCGACGCAAGGCGAATCGCGTTACGCGCGTAGTCGGAGAACACGAGGAAGGTACCGGCGTACGGCACGAAACCACCGTGCAGCGCGAGGCCATTCATCATGGCCGTCATCGCAAACTCGCGCACACCGTAGTAGACGTAGTTGCCCGACACGTCCGAAGGCGTGACGGCCTTGGAATCTTTGCGCAAGGTGTTCACCGAACCCGTGAGGTCGGCCGAACCGCCGAGCAACTCGCCCATGCCGGGTCCGATGGCATTGAGCACCACCTGCGACGAGGCTCGGGTCGCTTGTGCGGCACCGACGCCGGCCGCAGCGGCCATCGCCGCCTCGCGCAACTGCGCCCAGTTCGCAGGCAGCTCGCCGCGCATGCGGCGCTCGAACTGCGTCGCGAGCTCCGGGAACTCGCGCTTGTAACGATTGAATCGTCGACGCCAGGCTTTTTCGGCGCGCGCGCCCCGCTCGCGCTGATCCCAGGCCTCGCGAACCTCGGCGGGAATGACGAACGGCTCGTGGTTCCAGCCAATCGCCGCACGCGTGGCGGCGATTTCCTCGGCTCCGAGCGGCTCGCCGTGAGTCGATTTGCTGCCCTGCTTGTTGGGCGCACCGAACCCGATGACGGTACGCGCACAGATCAGCGTCGGTTGTTTGCGGTTGGCCTTGGCACGCTTCAATGCCTTGGCGACCGCCTCGCCGTCGTGTCCGTCGATATCTTTGATGACTTGCCAGCCATAGGCGGCGAAGCGCTTCGCGGTATCGTCGCCCATCCAATCTTTGACCTTGCCGTCGATCGAAATGCCGTTGTCGTCGTAGACACAGATGAGCTTACCGAGACCGAGCGTACCCGCGAGCGAAGCCGCCTCGTGCGAGATCCCCTCCATGATGCAGCCGTCACCGAGGAACACGTAGGTGTGGTGATCGACGATATCGTGACCGGGCCGATTGAACTCGGCGGCGAGCAGTCGCTCGGCAAGCGCCATGCCGACGGCCGTGGCAACGCCCTGGCCGAGCGGGCCCGTGGTCGTCTCGATGCCGATCGCCGGATCGTGCTCGGGGTGACCCGCCGTGCGCGAGCCGAGCTGACGAAAATCTTTGATGTCGTCGATCGAAAGCGGATGACCCGTGAGGTGAAGCACGGAATACAACAGCATCGAAGCATGACCGTTCGAAAGCACGAATCGGTCGCGGTCTACCCAGCGCGGATTGGCCGGGTTGTAGTCCATGGTTTCGCGCCAGAGAACCTCGGCGATGTCGGCCATGCCCATCGGCGCACCCGGATGACCCGAGGCGGCGCGCTGCACCGCATCCATGGACAGGGCGCGAACGGCGTTCGCGAGGAGGCGGCGTTGGGACATGGGAAAACCCGGGTTGTTTACAGGAAACCGCAATTGTCCATTACCGGAGCACGGTTTTTCAACGAAAAAGGTTCTCCCTACCGCTGATGATTCGTACTTAGCCGCTATAATTCGCGCCCGTTTTCCTCTTCAAGAAATTTCAGAGTGCGCCATGTCCAACAGCTACCTCTTCACGTCTGAGTCGGTTTCCGAAGGTCACCCGGACAAAGTGGCCGACCAGATCTCCGATGCCATCCTCGATGCCATCCTCGAGAAGGACAAAGGCTGTCGCGTCGCCGTCGAGACGCTCGTCAAGACGGGCGTCGCCATCGTCGCCGGTGAAGTCACCACCCACGCCTGGGTCGACATCGAGTCCATCGTGCGCAAGACAGTGCTCGAAATCGGATACAACTCCTCCGAGATGGGCTTCGACGGCGCGAGCTGCGGCGTCCTCAACGTCATCGGCAAGCAGTCGCCGGATATCGCCCAGGGCGTCGATCGCAAAGATCCGCGTTTGCAAGGCGCAGGCGACCAGGGCCTCATGTTCGGCTTCGCCACGAATGAAACCGACGTGCTCATGCCCGCCGCGATCACGTTGTCGCATCGACTCGTCGAGCGCCAAGCCAAGGTGCGCAAGCAGGGCAAACTCGATTGGCTGCGCCCGGATGCGAAGAGTCAGGTCACGCTGCGTTACGAGAACGATCGTCCGGTCGCGATCGACGCGGTCGTGCTCTCGACTCAGCACGGCGACGAAGTGTCCACGAACAAGCTTCGTGAAGCCGTCATGGAAGAGGTGATCAAGCCGGTCCTGCCGAAGAAGTGGTTGCATCGCGGCACCAAGTTCCACATCAACCCGACGGGCCGATTCGTCATCGGCGGTCCGGTCGGCGATTGCGGCCTGACGGGCCGCAAGATCATCGTCGACACCTACGGCGGCTTCGCCCGTCACGGTGGTGGCGCGTTCTCCGGCAAGGATCCGTCCAAGGTCGACCGCTCGGCCGCCTACGCGGCGCGCTATGTCGCCAAAAATATCGTCGCGGCGGGGCTCGCCGACCGCTGTGAAGTGCAGGTGTCCTACGCCATCGGCGTCGCCAAGCCGACCTCGGTCATGGTCGAAACCTTCGGCACCGGCAAGGTCTCGCGCGAAAAGCTCACCCAGCTCGTCGATCGGCACTTCGACCTCACGCCCTACGGCCTGCGCGAAATGCTGCGACTCGCCCGTCCGATCTACCGCAAGACGGCGGCCTACGGTCACTTCGGCCGCGAAGACCGCGATTTCACCTGGGAACGCACCGACCGTGCTGCCGCGCTCGCGGCCGATGCCGGTCTCGGCAAGCGGGGGCGTCGCCGGGCATAATTGGAAAAATCCGCTTCCGTGAGGGGCGCTGCAGCACCGGGTCGGCCGGTGCCAGGCTCGCGGAACGGCGAACATCGTCAACGGCGCCCGTCAATCTTCAACCAAAGATTAACGGAGACCTGACATGAACGCTGTGATCAAACCCGCCCAGGGAAAGGGCGATTTCCACGTTGCTGATCTCTCGCTCGCCGAGTGGGGCCGCAAGGAAATCCGCATCGCCGAAACCGAAATGCCGGGACTGATGGCGATCCGCGAGGAGTTCGCCCCCACCCAGCCGCTGCGCGGCGCCCGCATCACGGGCTCGCTGCACATGACCATCCAGACCGCCGTGCTCATCGAGACGCTCCAAGCGCTCGGTGCTCAGGTGCGCTGGGCGTCGTGCAACATCTTCTCGACCCAGGACCATGCCGCAGCGGCGATCGCCGTCAATGGCACGCCGGTGTTCGCCTACAAGGGTGAGTCGCTCAAGGAATACTGGGATTTCACCCACCGCATCTTCGAGTGGCAGGACGGCGGCTACTCCAACATGATCCTCGACGACGGTGGCGATGCCACGCTGTTGCTGCATCTCGGCACGAAGGCCGAGACGGATCTCTCGGTGCTCACCAACCCGGGCAGCGAGGAAGAAGAGGTTCTTTTCGCCTCCATCAAAGAAACGCTCAAGCGCGATCCGAAGTGGTACTCCACGCGTATCGGCAAGATCCGCGGCGTCACCGAAGAGACGACCACGGGCGTGAAGCGTCTCTACCAAATGGCCAAGGACGGCGATCTCGCGTTCCCGGCCATCAACGTCAACGATGCGGTCACCAAGTCGAAGTTCGACAACCTCTACGGCTGCCGCGAATCGCTGGTCGATGCCATCAAGCGCGCCACCGACGTGATGATCGCGGGCAAGGTTGCCGTGGTCGCCGGTTACGGTGATGTCGGCAAAGGCTCGGCGCAGGCGCTGCGTGCCCTCTCCGCTCAGGTGTGGGTGACGGAAGTCGACCCGATCTGCGCGCTGCAGGCCGCCATGGAAGGGTATCGCGTCGTCACGATGGAGTACGCCGCCGACAAGGCGGACATCTTCGTCACCGCGACCGGCAACTTCCACGTGATCAACTACGATCACATGAAGCGCATGAAGGACCAGGCCATCGTCTGCAACATCGGGCACTTCGACAACGAAATCGATTGCGCCTCGCTGAAGCAGTGCACTTGGGAGAACATCAAGCCGCAGGTGGACCACGTGATCTTCCCCGACGGCAAGCGCATCACGCTGCTCGCCGAGGGTCGCCTCGTGAACCTGGGTTGCGGCACGGGTCACCCCTCTTACGTGATGTCCTCGTCGTTCGCCAACCAGACGATCGCGCAGATCGAGCTGTGGGCGAACCACGAGAAGTACCCGGTCGGCGTCTATGTGCTGCCGAAGCACCTCGACGAGAAGGTGGCCCGCCTGCAGCTGAAGAAGCTCGGCGCGGAGCTCACCGAGCTCACCGACCAGCAGGCTCGCTACATCGGCGTCGCCAAGCAGGGTCCGTACAAGCCTGAGACTTACCGTTACTAAATCGATCGCCGCGTTCTGCGGCCTCTGACACCGGGGCGGTCATGGCGTTAGCATCAACGTCATGACCGCCGTCCGCGTCCTCCAAATCACCGATACCCATCTCGTAGGCGACCCCGCTGGTCGTCAACGCGGCCTCGTCGTGCTCGACTCGCTGCGAGCGGTGCTGTCCCAAGCCCTGCGTGAACCCACCGACCTCATTTTATTGACGGGCGACATCGTCCACGACGATCCACAGGGCTACGCCGTGCTCCGAGAAGTGTTCGACACCGATATTCCGGTGCTCTGCGTTCCCGGCAACCACGACGTTCCGCAAGCCATGCGGGACACCCTCGGTGTCGCGCCGTTCCGGATCGGCGGGCATCATGACCTCGGCGCATGGCGGCTCGTCATGCTCGATTCGCAGCAACCTGGACAAGTGGGCGGCAGGCTAAATAACGCCGAGCTGCAACGCCTCGACGAGGCGCTACAGAGCGCACCCCGGCAACACGCGCTTGTCGTCTTGCATCATCCGCCGATCGCCATGGGCAGCACATGGCTCGATGCCATCGGCCTCGAGAATGCCGACGATTTCTTTTCCATCCTCGATCGACACGCCCAAGTTCGGGGTGTGCTGTGGGGTCATGCGCATCAGGCGCTCGATGACGCGCGACAGGGGCGACACGGTTCCGTACCGCTCATGGCCACGCCCTCGACTTGTGTGCAGTTTCGTCCGAAGGTTCCGAACTTCGACATCGACGAACGTCCGCCCGGATACCGTCGCCTGACGCTCCACGAGGGTGGGCACATCGAAACGACGGTAGGATGGCTCGAATGAACGGCGCGTCTCACGTGACGAAGATCCTGATCGGCCTTCTTGCGAGTCTGCTGCTCGTCGTCGGACAACCGACACACGCGAAAGACTCATCAACCTCATCCGCGACCCAAGAAAACGGCGGGCTCGTCTGGGTCGTGCAAGGGCCGCGCGGCAAGGTCTACATCGCCGGCTCCATGCATCTGTTGCGCCGTGACCGCCCCGCCCTGCCCGAGGGCATCATCGCGGCCTACCGCGCGTCCGAGTCGCTCGTCATGGAACTCGACGTCGACGACATCGACGAGCAGGCCATGGCAAACCAGATGCTCGGTGCCGCGTCGTTCCGCGATGGACGCACGCTGCCTGCGGTGGCCGGCGAGGCGCGCTGGGCCGCGCTACAGCCCGTGCTTGCGACGCTGCAGTTTCCGGAGCCCTTCGCGGCCACGCTCGAGCCTTGGGGACTCGCAATCCTGCTCACCACGCTCGAGTACGCCCGTCTCGGTTTCGACGCCGAGGTCGGCGTCGAAAAACAACTGCAAACACTGGCTGCAACCGACGCGAAATCCATCTCGGGTCTCGAGACTCCGGAGTTCCAGATCGGCCTCTTCGATTCGTTGCCCATGGACGAGCAATTGCAGCTGCTCGACATGACGCTCACCGACATCACCCTACTGCCGGAGATGGCCGAGGATCTCTACCTCGCTTGGCGCAGGGGCGACACGCAGCGTCTCGAATCGTTCCTGCTCGAGGGCTACGAGACCATGCCGAAGCTCTACGACGATCTCGTGGACCAAAGAAATCGGCGTTGGGTGCCGCAGATCGTCTCGCTCTCGAAAAAGCGCGGCGATACCCTGGTAGTGGTCGGCGCACTGCATCTCGTCGGCGATCGTGGACTCATCGCACTCCTCAAGAAAGAGGGTCTCAAGGTCAAGCGCTACTCACCCCCGGCAGCGCGGGCGAAGCCATGAAAGCCTTCGTCTGGTTCATGGGCCTTTTCGTGTTCGGCTTCGCCATGATGGCGCTGCTCGCTTGGCCCCTCTACGACTGGCTGACGCCGACTTTCGATTTCAAATTCCACCGGGTAGCCAATCGACTCGGCATGCTCGTGTTGCTGATCTCGTTCGTGCTGGTGGCGCGTCGGCTTGCGCTTGCTGATCGCAACAGCCTCGGCTACGGCTTGCCCCGTCGCGAGTTCCTGCGCGAGAGCGCGCTCGGCTTGCTGATCGGTGTCGCGACGATGCTGCCGATCGCCGTCATCATGCTGGGCCTCGATCTGCGCGTGCTGCGCGATGGTCTCGCTCCGGCAAACGTGCCCTGGCTCGAGTTGGCTGCGGGCGGTCTTGCCACCGGCCTCACCGTTGCCCTCATCGAAGAAACGTTCATTCGTGGCGCGATGCACACGGGGATCGCGCGCGAGTCGGGCGCGCGGGTCGCCATCTTGCTGACGGCGGCGCTCTACTCGTCGTTGCATTTCGTCGGCCGTTATCGAATTCCCGTCGAAGAGCTCGGACCGGACAGCGGTCTTCGTCATGTGCTCGGTACGCTCGCCGATTTCGCGACGCCTCTCGACATTGCCGACGCCTGGCTCGCCTTGTTCGCCGTGGGTGTCCTGCTCGGCATGGTGCGCACGCTCACCGGCAACATCGCCGCATGCATCGGTCTGCATGCCGGTTGGGTGTGGGTGATCAGTTTCCTGCGCGAGACCTCGCGCCCCGACGAGGCGAACCCGCTTCGATTTCTTTTGTCCGAGTTCGACGGCGTCGTGGGTTGGCTGGTACTCGGCTGGACGCTCGTGATCGGCGCCGTGCTGTGGCGGTTCTACGCGAGGCGCGGTCCGCCGAGCTCACTCAGCCCGCCAAACTCAATCAGTCCGGCTCCTCATCCGCCCGCTTGATCAAGGGCGCAATGAGCGCGAGTCGCTCGAGCGGATCCATCAACTCCAGACAGCTTTGCTTGTCCTCGAGAGCAAGCGGCAAGATCTCGATGAGTCGTGCTCCCACCCACTCCGCATCGTCATGGCGCGGTTCGAGGCCGGCATACATATCGCCGAGCTCGGGCAAGACGCGACGCAGAAGGTCGGAGAGATGTCTGAATTCCGAAGGAACCCTGACGACCTCGGGCGTTGCCGCATCGAGCCACTCGATCGTTCCCATGTTGAGTCCGTCGGGCTCGCGCCGACGTTCGAGCACACGAAACCGTCGCTCGCCTCGACAGGTGATGCCGAGCAAGCCATCGGGCAACAAATTGAAATCGACGATGCGCGCCGTCGTACCCACATCGGCATAACCTGCGGGCTGACCGACCTCGGAACCCCCGCTCACGAGCACCACCCCGAAGCAGGCATCCTCGCGCATGCAGCGCTTGACCATGTCGACGTAACGGGTTTCGAAGATGCGCAGCGGCAGCGGGCCGCGCGGGAAAAGCACGGTATTGAGCGGAAAGAGCGGGATCTCGGTCGAGTCGGTCATCCCCAACGCTTCATGAGTTCGTGCTCGATGCCGAACTGATCGAGTACGCGGGCGACGATGAAATCCACCAATTCTTCGACACGCGCCGGACGATTATAGAAGCCGGGGTTGGCCGGCAGGATGCTGACGCCGGCACGAGAGAGCCTCAACATATTCTCGAGATGGATCGTCGAGAACGGGGTCTCGCGCGGAACGATGACGAGATTGCCCCGCTCCTTGAGCACGACATCGGCCGCACGCTCGAGCAGATTCTCGCTTGCGCCGTTGGCGATCGCCGAGACCGTCGCCATACTCGCAGGACAGACCGCCATACGCAGTGGTGCACCCGAACCGCTCGCGACAGGCGACGTCCATTCCTCGTCGCCGAAGACCCGCAGCTGCCCGTCGCGCGCGCCGAAGAGCGTGGAGAGATATCGGGTTTGTTCGGCGGTGCGTCCCGGCAAGCGACAGTCCGTCTCCGAACCCACCACGATCTGCGCCGCCTTGGTGAACATCACGTAGACCGTGTAGTCCGCCTTGACGAGGCATTCGATGAGGCGCAGCCCGTATTGCGCGCCAGAGGCGCCCGTCAGGCCCACCGATACGGTGCGATCATCTTTGCGAGCCATGCGACCTCCCTCAGACCGCGCCACGTTCGAGCGCCGCCAATAATTTTCCGTGCAGTCCGCCGAATCCGCCGTTCGACATGATCAGCGCGTGGTCTCCGGGGCGCAAGCGCCGGGCGAGCTCCTCGGCCAGCGCGTCGATCTCCCCTGAGAGATGCCCCCGACTGCCCAGCGATCGAACGACCGACGCCGCATCCCAGCCAAGGTCGGATGGCACGTGGAACCAGACCTCGTCCGCGAGCGCGAGCGATGCAGCGAGCGTGTCCTTGTGCACGCCACGCTTCATGGTGGCCGAGCGCGGCTCGAGCACGGCGATGATGCGCTCGCCTCCGACGCGGCGGCGCAAGCCTTCGAGCGTGGTGGCAATCGCCGTGGGGTGATGCGCGAAGTCGTCATAGACATGGATGCGACGCACCGTTCCCCGCAGCTCCATACGCCGCTTGATGCCGCGGAATTCACTGAGCGCCGCGCAGGCGACTTCGGGCGGCACGCCGGCATGTCGGGCCGCAGCGATCGCCGCCAACGCGTTGTCGACGTTGTGACCGCCGATCTGCGACCAGCTCACATGACCGATTTCGACACCCTCGAGCAGGACGTCGAATTGCGAACCATCGACCGGCGTGCCGAGACGCGCGCTCCATCGCGCCTCGGGGGCGCTGTCGCGTCCGAAGGATTCGCGCGGCGTCCAGCACCCTCTCTCGAGTGCCCGAGCAAGATGCGGATCGGTCGCGTGGTGAACGATCAACCCCGAGCCCGGGATCGTTCGCACGAGATGATGAAACTGCCGCTCGATCGCCTCGACGTCCGGATAGATGTCCGCATGGTCGAACTCGAGGTTGTTGAGGATGACCGTGCGCGGGCGGTAGTGGACGAACTTTGCACGCTTGTCGAAGAAAGCGGTGTCGTACTCGTCGGCCTCGATCACAAAGAAAGGACTCTCGCCGAGTCGTGCACTGATGCCGAGATCATGAGGCACACCCCCGATCAAAAACCCGGGTGAAAGTCCCGCGCACTCGAGAATCCACGCGAGCATGCTCGTCGTCGAGGTCTTGCCATGCGTGCCGGCCACGGCCAACACCCAGCGATCACGCAGCACTTCGCGAGCGAGCCATTCCGGCCCTGATTCGAAGGGGATCTGTCGCTCGAGCAGCGCCTCGATCACCGGCGCTCCACGCGTCATGACGTTGCCCACCACCACGACATCGGGCGCGGGATCGAGCTGCGCCGCATCGAAGCCTTCGACGACCTCGATGCCGAGCGCCGCGAGCTGAGTGCTCATCGGCGGATAGACGTTGCGGTCCGAGCCCGTGACGCGATGCCCTGCCGCTTTCGCGATCGCCGCGATGCCACCCATGAAGGTGCCGCAGATGCCGAGGATGTGGACGTGCATGCTCAGGCTTCGGGACTGCCGATTCCGAGTGCCAGCGTGAGTGTGAACACGAAGAACTCGCCGAGCAGAAAGAGCACGATGCATTGGAACAACGGACGCTCGATGGCCGAACGCAGGATGCGACCGTTGATGTAGATGAGATAAAGACTGATGAGAAAGGCGAGCAACGCCAACGGCGAGACGGCAACGGGTCGACCCGGCTCGGGCTGGACCGTGGCCAGCACCGGGATGGCGATGGGCGCGAAGACGCAGGCGATACCGAGCATCGCCGTGGCGGTCTGGACGAACCGCTCAGGCTTGCCGAAGAGCCGCAGCACGAGCGCCAGCCATCCGAGCGACACCAAACCCGACAGCAGCGCCTGAGGCAGCAGGGCACCCTCGTTCGGCATGAGCCAGGCACCGAGGCCCGTCTGCAAGGCAACGAGCACGACGAAGGTACCGACGAGCAGCTTCGGCGAGGTGGGCAGATCTTCAGGGCCCGCACGCAGCGCAAGAATGTCCAGAAAGGTTTTGATCATCGAATTCATCAGCGTCCGTTCCCCTCGGGTCCGAATTCTTGCATAGTCGGGTCATGTCGTCGTCCACCGCCCTCATCGAGAGCCCTGCGGCCCTCGAGGACCTCGCCGGTCGACTCGACGGCGAGGCGCTCGCACTCGACACCGAATTCCTCCGCGAACGCACGTACAGAGCCGAGCTCTGCCTGCTGCAGCTTGCCTCATCCCGCGAAGCCGTCTGCGTGGATCCGCTCGCACTCGAGGATCTCGGCCCCTTGCGCGCCGTGCTCGGCGCCGCCGGCCCCGTCAAAATCCTTCATGCCGGCCGACAAGATCTCGAAGTTCTCGCACCGGTGGTCGGATCGGTCGCACCCCTCTTCGATACGCAAATCGCCGCGGCACTGTCCGGCTTCCCCGCGCAGGTGGGTTACGCCGAACTCGTGCGTCGACTGCTCGATCGCGAACTGCCCAAAGGCCAAACGCGAACCGACTGGTCACGACGACCGCTGACGCCGGAGCAAATCGAGTACGCACTCGACGACGTGCGCTATCTGCACGCCCTGCGCGATCGCCTGCTCGACGAACTCGCTCGCCTCGGGCGCGAGGCCTGGCTCAAAGAAGACCTCGAGGCGCTTCACGATCCGAAGGTGCTCATCGCCGATCCCGACAAGGCCTGGCAGCGATTCAAGGGAACGCAGGGATGGGACGAAGGGCGGATGACGCTGCTGCGCGAGCTCGCCGCCTGGCGAGAACGTCGCGCCATCTCAAAGAATAGACCGCGAGGGTGGATCCTCGATGACTCGGTCTTGCGCGAGATCGTGCAACGTGTGCCGAGAGATCGCGACGCGCTCGGGCAAATTCCCGAGATCCCGGAGGGTGTCGTCAAACATTCGGGAGACGATCTCCTCGGACTCATCGAAGCCGCGCGCATCGAGCAACCGCCGCCGCCCCTGCCGCGACGCGAACGGCCCGACCCGGCGCTGCTCGCGCGAACGAAACGACTCTCTCAGGTGGTCCAGGCGTTCGGGCAGGAACTCTCGATCGCTCCCGAGGTATTGGCGACCCGAAAAGACCTCGAAGACATCGCTCGCGGGGAAGATGCCGCAAAAACGCTCTGCGGCTGGCGTGCTGAACTGCTCGCCGAGCGCTTACGCGCCGTGCTGTAACGCTGCTTCGACTCGCGCCGTCACGTCGGCGAGCGGTGCATCGGCATCGACCGTCTTGAGTAATCCACGATCGCGGTAAAACCCGACGAGCGGCGCCGTCTGGGCTTCGTACACGCCGATTCGCTTGGTCACGGTCTCCTCGACGTCATCGGGACGCTGGATGAGACGCGGCGTGGTGCACTGCCCGTTGCAGGGCGGTGGCACCGGTACCGGAGCGGTGTGAACATTGAACACGCGGCCACAATCCTGACAACTGCGACGACCCGAGATGCGCTTGATGAGCAATGCAGGGTCGACGTCGAACAGGATCACCGCATCGATCGGCTTGCCGAGTTCGGCGAGCATCGTCGAGAGGCCCTCGGCCTGCGGGATGGTTCGGGGGAATCCGTCGAGGATGAATCCGCGCTGCGCATCGGGTTCGGCCAGGCGTTCTCGAACCATGCCGAGAATGGTGGCATCGTCGACCAACTGGCCCGCATCCATGACCGCTTTCGCGCGACGGCCGAGCTCGGTGCCCTCACGCACGTGGGCGCGCAAGAGGTCGCCGGTCGAGATCTGGGGGATCCCGTGTCGTTCGATGAGGCGCTGGGCTTGGGTGCCCTTGCCGGACCCGGGGGCCCCGAGAAAGACGATTCTCATTGAAATCTAAGATTCTTTTTTGACTCGCGGAGCCGGCACAGTACCCGGGCGATTCCGACAGGTCAAACCCTGCGTTATGCTCGCCGCCCATGAAAAAGCCCAAGCCTCGCAACGCGTTCTACGCCCAGTCCGGCGGAGTGACCGCCGTCATCAATGCCTCGGCCGCCGGCGTCATCGAGACCGCCGCCCGTTATCCGAAGGTCATCGGCAAAGTCCTCGCCGGCCGCCATGGCATCGTCGGCGCCCTCGAGGAGGACCTGATCGACTGTTCCAAGGAGAGCAAGGCCACGATCGCCGGCTTGCGCCACACCCCATCGGGCGCCTTCGGTTCGGCCCGCTTCAAGCTCAAGGGTCTCGAGCAAAACCGACGTGAATACGAACGACTGATCGAGATCTTCAAAGCCCACGACATCGGGTACTTTTTCTACAACGGCGGCAACGACTCCATGGATACGGCGCACAAGGTGGCGCAGATGGGCGAGCAGCTCGGTTATCCGATCACCTGCATCGGCGTGCCGAAGACCGTCGACAACGACCTGCCCTTCACCGATGCCTGTCCGGGTTTCGGCTCAGTGGCCAAATACGTCGCGGTCTCGACCCTCGAGGCCTCCCTCGATGTGGCCTCGATGGCACGTACCTCGACCAAAGTATTCGTGATGGAGGTCATGGGTCGGCACGCCGGCTGGATCGCCGCGGCAGGTGGCCTCGCGGGCAAGGGTCGCGACGCGGCGCCCCATATCATCCTGTTCCCGGAAATCGCCTTCGATCGCAAGGCCTTCCTCAAGCGCGTCAAAGAAACCGTCGACCGCGTCGGATACTGCGTCATCGTGGTCTCCGAAGGCACCGCGTACGCTGATGGCCGCTTCCTCGCCGATGCCGGAACAAAAGACGCGTTTGGTCACACGCAACTCGGCGGCGTCGGACCAGTCGTCGCAAACATGGTGCGCGAAGCGCACGGCTACAAATATCACTGGGCCGTCGCCGATTACCTGCAGCGCGCTGCGAGGCACATCGCCTCGAAGGTCGACGTCGATCAGGCCTACGCCATGGGTCAGGCGGCGGTCGAACTCGCCGTGAAGGGTCACAATGCCGTGATGCCCATCGTCGTGCGCAAATCGTCGAAGCCATATCGCTGGACGGTCGGCCACGTGCCGCTCGCGAAGGTCGCCAACGTCGAGAAGAAAGTCCCGCGCGATTTCATCACGCCCGACGGATTCGGCATCACCGAGAAATGCCGCCGGTATCTATTGCCCCTCATCGGCGGCGGCGATCCGCCGCCCTACGAGGATGGCCTGCCGGTGTACGTCAAACTCAAGGGCGTCGCCGTCAAAAAGAAATTGCGGCCGTTCAAGGTCTAGAACTCGATTCCGCAGCGCCCCCGATCGGTGGCTCGGGGGTGCTGTGCTATATTTCGCCGCCGTTTACATACGTATTCCTAGGCTTTTTCAGGGGGACTCAAGAACATGGATGCCAATCTCTGGCTCTGGATCGCCATCGGCGCCGGGGCTCTCGCCGTCGTGTACGGTGCGATCGCTGCAGCCCAAATCAACGCCCTGCCTGCCGGCAATGCCCGGATGCAGGAAATCGCCGCGGCCATTCAGGCCGGTGCGCAGGCGTATCTCAACCGTCAGTACTCGACGATCGGCGTCGTCGGCGTGGTGCTCTGCCTCGTGCTCGGCCTCGCGCTCGATTGGGCGACCGCAGGCGGCTTTGCGGTCGGCGCGATCCTCTCGGGCGTCGCAGGCTACATCGGCATGAACGTCTCGGTGCGCGCGAACGTGCGCACGGCAGAGGCGGCCAACCACGGCCTCAACGCCGCGCTCGGCGTGGCGTTCAAGGGCGGTGCGATCACCGGCATGCTCGTCGTCGGCTTGGGCCTCCTCGGCGTCGCGGGCTACTACCTCGCCATGCGCGGCGTGGTCGGTGACGATCTCGCGTTGCGCTCGCTCGTCGGCCTCGCCTTCGGTGGCTCGCTGATCTCCATCTTCGCGCGTCTCGGTGGCGGCATCTTCACGAAGGGTGCAGACGTCGGTGCCGACCTCGTCGGTAAAGTCGAAGCCGGTATCCCCGAAGACGACCCGCGCAACCCGGCCGTCATCGCCGACAACGTCGGTGACAACGTCGGCGACTGCGCCGGCATGGCCGCAGACCTCTTCGAGACCTACGCCGTGACGCTCGTCGCCACGATGCTGCTTGGTGGTCTGATGCTCGCAAGCTCCGATGGCGCTGCGGTGATGTATCCGCTCGCGCTCGGTGCGGCCTCCATCGTCTCGTCGATCGTCGGCACCTTCTTCGTGAAGGCGAGCGAAGGCGGCAAGATCATGAATGCGCTCTACAAGGGCGTCATCGTCTCGGGTGTGATCTCGGCCGTAATGTTCTGGTTCATCACCGACATGATCATGCCCGACAGCTTCGTCGGCATGTTCGGCTGTACGCTGATCGGTCTCGCGCTCACCGCGGCGATGATCGTGATCACCGAGTACTACACGGCCACGGAGTACAGCCCGGTCCGCAAGGTCGCCGAAGCGTCCCAGACGGGTCACGCGACCAACATGATCGCGGGTCTCGGCGTGTCGATGAAATCGACCGCGCTGCCGGTCATCGCAGTTTGCGCCGCCATCTGGGGTGCCTACACGCTCGAGGGTCTCTACGGCATCGCGATCGCCGCGACCGCCATGCTCTCGCTCACGGGCATGATCGTCGCGCTCGATGCGTACGGTCCGATCACGGACAACGCCGGTGGCATCGCCGAGATGTCGGGCCTCGACAAGAAAGTCCGCAACATCACCGATCCGCTCGATGCCGTGGGCAACACGACGAAGGCCGTCACCAAGGGTTACGCGATCGGCTCGGCCGGTCTGGCCGCCCTCGTGCTCTTCGCCGATTACACCCACAAGCTCGAAGAAGCCGGCAAACTCGTCGACTTCTCGCTGTCCGATCCGGCGGTGATCATCGGCCTCTTCATCGGCGGTCTCGTGCCCTATCTCTTCGCGGCGATGGCGATGGAAGCCGTCGGTCGTGCCGCGGGCTCGGTCGTCACCGAGGTTCGTCGCCAGTTCCGCGAGATCAAGGGCATCATGGAAGGCACCGCGAAGCCCGACTACTCCAAGGCCGTCGACCTTCTGACGAAGGCGGCGATCAAAGAAATGGTCGTGCCGTCGCTGTTGCCGATCCTCGTGCCGGTCGTGGTGGCCTTCGGCATCAACGCGCTGATGGGTCCGGGCGAAGGCATCAAGGCCTTGGGTGGTCTGCTCATCGGCACCATCGTCACCGGTCTCTTCGTGGCGATTTCCATGTGCACCGGTGGCGGTGCCTGGGACAACGCCAAGAAGTACATCGAAGAAGGTAACTACGGTGGCAAGGGTTCCGAGGCTCACAAGGCTGCGGTCACCGGTGACACCGTCGGCGATCCGTACAAGGACACCGCGGGGCCGGCCATCAACCCGTTGATCAAGATCATCAACATCGTCGCACTGCTGTTGGTACCGCTGCTCTGAGAGCGCTCCGACAGAGTGTCGATTACTCAAAAAGCCCTGCCGAAAGGCGGGGCTTTTTCTTTGGTCGTGTGCCCGCGTACGTCACCGAGCCAGCCCGCGTTGACGGGGTCATGGCGGCGGGCGATCAGTAGATTTTTCCGGGCTCGCCAATGCGCACCCGATGAGCGCCGGGCGGTTCACGCGGTTCATCGCCGTCTCGCGTCGGCACGATGACGTTTGGATCGGGCATCAGCAGACGCCAGCTTTCGGCAGGATTACGCACACCCCAGAGTAAACCGCCGAGCCCTTGGGGGACGGCTTTGCGATCGGGAAGTTCGCCAGGTTGCCGACGGCCACGGACGATGACCTCGTCGAGCTCCGGAGGAAGAGGCGCAAACCATTCCTTGGGCGCCATGAACCCGTTGAGCCGACCGATGGACAGATCGAGGGGCTTGCGCGCGGATGCCGGGTCGGCTGCGCCAGCCGGGGCCACCGTCGGGCTTGTTACCCCCGGGCTTGTTACCTTCGGGCTCGCGACCGGCGGCTCGGCCATGGCGGGGGACCTGCACAGAACGAGGGCGATCACGCAAGACCTTGCAAAGACCGTGCGGACGGATACATTGGCCGCCTCTGTCTGAAAGCTTGGAGTGTCTCCTGTGCGCAATCTCGTCTCCCGCCTGACCACGGCGTTCGTCGCGTTCGCCTTGGTTCTCGCCCTGCCCGTCGGCGTTACCGCCGACAAGCCGGCCGCCTCGAAGGCGACCCCGTCAACCCGACTTGCACCGCCGGAGAAGATCACATCCGTCGAAGGCATCACCGAATATCGTCTCGCCAACGGGATGAAGGTCCTGCTCTTCCCGGATCCCTCCAAGTCCACCATCACGGTCAACGTAACCTATCTCGTAGGTTCGCGTCACGAAGGCTACGGCGAAAGCGGCATGGCGCACCTGCTCGAGCACCTGGTGTTCAAGGGCACGCCCCGCTTCCCGAACATCCCGCAAGAACTCACCAAGCGCGGTGCGCGCCCGAACGGCACCACGTGGTACGACCGCACCAATTACTTCGAAACGTTTGCGGCGACGGACGACAACCTGCGCTGGGCGCTCGACCTAGAGAGCGACCGCATGATCAATTCGTTCATTAAGGAAGAAGATCTGCGCAGCGAATTTTCGGTCGTGCGCAACGAGTTCGAATCCGGCGAGAACGATCCGAGCGGGGTATTGCTCGAGCGCGTGATGTCGACGGCATACCTCTGGCATAACTACGGCAAATCGACGATCGGCTCGCGCGAAGACATCGAGCAGGTACCCATCGAAAACCTGCGGGCGTTCTACAAGAAGTTCTACCAGCCGGACAACGCCGTGCTCATCGTCGCCGGAAAAATCGACGAAGCGAAGACGATCGGCTGGGTCAACGAATTCTTCGGCAAGATCCCGCGGCCGGCTCGCGTACTGCAGCCGACCTACACGGTCGAACCGGTCCAGGACGGCGAGCGGCATGTGGTGCTCCGTCGTGTCGGCGACGTGCAAGTCACCGCAGCGGGTTATCACATCCCGCCCGGCGGTCATCCGGACTTCGCAGCCGTTCAGGTGCTTGCCGACGTGCTGACGAACGAACCTTCCGGGCGTCTCTACAAGGCACTCGTCGAAACCGGCAAGGCGAGTGGTGTCGGCGGATTTGCGTTCAGCCTAAAGGACCCGGGCTACATGTATTTCGCGGCGGAAGTCCTCAAGGACAAACCCGTCGCCGATGCGACGCAGACCATGCTCGCCGTGCTCGATGGCATGAAATCCCAGCCCGTCACCGAAGAAGAAGTCGCACGTGCGCGGAACAAATTCCTGCGCTTCTTCGAACAGACCTACAACAACAGCGACCGTGTGGGCCTTGGCCTCTCGGAGTACATCGCCAAGGGCGACTGGCGGTTGTGGTTCCTCTCGCGTGACCAGATGGAAAAGGTCACGGCGGCGGACGTCAATCGAGTCGCGGCCGCGTACCTGAAGCCCGCCAATCGCACGACTGGCTTGTTCGTCCCCGACGCGACCCCCGATCGTGCCGCGATCCCGCAGGCACCCGATCCGGCGGTCACGCTCAAAGATTACCAAGGCAAGCAGGCTCTCAAGCAAGCGGAGGTGTTCGATCCCTCGCCCGCCAACATCGTCTCGCGCACACGCTCCGAGACTTTCCCGGGCGGCGCCGAATACAGCTTCCTGAGCAAATCGACTCGTGGCAGCTCGGTCAACCTCACGATGACACTGCGCGTCGGTAGCCTCGCTTCGCTCGAAGGCAAAGCGACCGTCGCAGAACTGACTGCGGCCATGCTGCGTCGCGGCACGAAGACCCGGACGCTGCAGCAGATCAACGACGAACTCGACAAGTTGAAGTCGTCGGTCGGCATCGGCGGTGGCGGTCAGAACGTGTCGGTGAGCATCACCTCGACCCGCGAGAACCTCGTGCCGACGCTCGAGATCGTGGGCGACATCCTGCGTAATCCCGTGTTCCCTGACGCCGAGCTCACCAAGCTTCGCGACGAGGTGCTCGCGGCCATCGAGCAGCAGCGCAGCGAGCCGCAAGCCATTGCGGCGCAGGAGATCAACCGCATCACCTCGCCCTTCCCGGCCAAAGATTTCCGTCGCACGCTCAGCTTCGATGAGCAGGCGGCGGCGGTCCGAGCCGTGACTGCGGCCGACCTGCGCAAGTTCCACGCTGAGTTCTACGGCGCGGGCCGCGCCACGGCGGCCGTCGTCGGCGACTTCGACGAAAGCATGGTGCGCGCGGCGCTAGGCGCCATCCTCGCCGGATGGACGTCCAAGATGCCGTATGAGCGTGCGGTTTCGCCGTACTTCGACGTGCCCTCGGTGATCCGCAAGATCAACACGCCCGACAAGGCGAACGCCGTGATGATCGCGGGCGCCAACCTCGAGATGCGCGATGACCATCCGGACTACCCGGCGCTCGTCATGGCCAACTACATGCTGGGTGGCGGCTTCCTCAACTCGCGTCTTGCGGTACGCATCCGCCAGAAGGAAGGCATCAGCTACGGCGTGTCGTCCTTCCTCACGGCCGACCCGCTCGACAAAGACGGCAACTTCGGCACCTTCGCCATCTATAACCCCGAGAACTCCGCACGGCTCATCGCCGCGTATCGGGAAGAGCTCGCGAAGATCCTGACAGAAGGCTTTGCCGAGACCGAGCTCAAGGACGCCAAGAACGGCTGGCTGCAGAGCCGCAACGTCAGTCGCTCGCAGGATCGCGAGCTGGTCGGACGACTCTCGAGCTACCTGTTCCTCGATCGCACCCTCGAGTGGGATGCCGACTTCGAGAAGCGGGTGGCGGCGCTCACCGTGGGCGACGTCAACGCGGCCGTGAAGCGCTGGATCAAGCCCGACACACTGAGCATCGTCGAAGCCGGCGACTTCGCAAAGTCGACAGCCAAGTGATCGCGCTCTGAAGGGCTCTTGAATCAGGTCGCCGGCTCGGAAAAAGCCGGGCCGGCGACCCTCCCCTGCTGCTCCGTAGTTCTACTGTCTTGGCAGTGAACGGGAAAACCCGTATTTTCCCCGCCCTTCGCTTGAACCAGACGGATATCGACCGATGCCGATGACCCCCGCCGCCACCGAGGCTGCACGCGAGCAGATGATTCATCAGCAGTTGCGCGCTTGGGAGGTGCTCGACCCTGGCGTACTCGAGGTCTTCGCGCGGGTGCCGCGCGAAAAGTTCGTACCGCCTGCCTATGCCGAACTTGCCTTCGCCGACATCGAGATTCCGCTCGGCGGCGGCGACCGCATGCTCGCGCCCAAAGTCGCGGGCCGGATCGTGCAAGCCGTGGCTCCGCTGCCCACCGATCGCGTTTTGCTCGTCGGAGTCGGCAGCGGCTATCTCGCCGCGTGCCTCGGCGCTCGCGCCTGCAGCGTGCGTGCGCTCGAGTTGCGCGAAGATCTCGCGACTGCGGCGACACACCATCTCGCCAATGCGGGCGTCCGCAATGTCACCATCGAATGCCGAAACGCTTTCGAGCCCGAAGCGCTCGGGAGTGGGGCGTACGACGTGATCGTGCTCACGGGCTCATTACCGGTTCCCGATGAGCGCTTTGCGCGGCAACTCGCTATCGGCGGCAGAATGTTCGCCGTGATCGGCTCCGGCCTCATCATGGAAGCTCGCCTGATCGAGCGCACCGGTGCCGATTCCTTCAGATCCACCGGACTCTTCGAAACCGCTCTGAAGCCACTGGTTGGCGCCCGGCAGCCCGAACGCTTCAATTTTTGATCGCCCCCACGCAGGATGCGCCGATGATCAGGGAAATGACCGTTGAGGAGTTGAAGGCGAGCGTCGATGGCGGAGAACAACCGTTCGTGATCGACGTACGCGAGGGCTGGGAGCTCGAAATCTCGAGCCTGCCCTTTGCACGCCACATCCCCATGGGGCAAGTCATCGAGCGAATTGGCGAACTCGATCCGGCCAAGCCCCTGATCATCATGTGCCGCTCGGGAGGACGCAGCCTGCAGGTCGCTCGGGCTCTGGAGGCTCGGGGTTTTGGTTCGGTAGCCAACCTGACGGGCGGAATTCTCGCTTGGGGTGAACGCATCGACCCCTCGTTGCGTCCATACTGACTCGCCCGCCCCGTTGTCGGGGCAGGGTTCTATCTGTTATAGTGATATATAACACTAATTGAGGTTTGAATGATGTCGCGCTTACTCGTACTCGCCTTCGGCATGCTCCTCGCGGCCACTGCAGCGCCCGCAGAAGACCTCAAGGCCGTGTACGAACGCGCCCTCGCCAACGACCCTCAGATCCGTGAGGCCGACGCCCTGCGCCGCGCAGCGCGCGAATCGAGGCCCCAGGCGTGGGCGGCCATCCTGCCGCAAATCTCGGGCTCGGCGAGCAAGACCAAATCGGACAATACGAGTACCGGGCAATTTCCCCAGGAGCAGCGGCTCCCGGACGGGCAGACCGTCGTCCTCAACTTCCTCTCCGCGAGCGTCTCCGAGCCAGAGACTGATCGTTGGAGCCTCGATCTGCGTCAGAGTCTCGTCTCTTGGGACAACTGGGTCGCGATCAAGCGCGCGAGCCGTCAGGTTGCCCAAGCCGAGGCCGACTTTCAGGCGGCCGAGCAGCAGTTGATCCTTCGCGTCTCCGAGGCCTACTTCAACGTGCTCGCCGCTCAAGATGCCGTCGAGGCGCAGTCTTCTTCCTTCGAAGCCATCTCACGTCAGCTCGAGCAGGCGGAGAAGCGTTTCGAGGTGGGCCTCATCGCCATCACCGACGTTCAAGAAGCCAAGGCCGCTCGCGACAGTTCGGCGGCATCGGTCATCGCAGCGAAGCGTCAGCTCGCCTCTGCCGAAGAGCTGCTGCGCGAAATCACCGCCGAGAAATACACCACGCTCGCCAAGCCGGGCGATGCGATGCCGCTCAAGTCACCCGAACCCGCCGAGGAAGCTCAGTGGGTCGAGCGCTCCATGGAGCAAAACCTTGCGCTCGTGTCGAGCCGTCTCGCCGCTGATATCGCTCGCGACAACGTGCGCGCGGCGTTTGGCGGTCACCTGCCCGAACTCGATCTCGTGGCCAGCAAGAGCAAGGTCGAGACCACGAGCCCGATCAATTTCGTCAGCGGCAATGTCGGCACCCGACTCTCCGACACCGAGGACGAGAGTTACTCGCTGCAGGTCACGATGCCGATCTTCAGCGGTGGCGCGACGCAGTCGCGGGTCCGCCAAACCGAATTCCAATGGCGCGCGGCGCGCGAGCGACTGACGCGGGTGTCCCGCCAGACCGAGCGACAGGCGCGCGACGCTTATCTTGGCGTGCTCAGTGAAATCTCCCGCGTGACGGCGCTGCGCCAAGCGCTCGAATCGAGCCAGACCGCACTCAAGGCCACCGAAGCGGGTTACGAAGTGGGTACGCGCACGGCCGTCGATGTGCTCGAGGGTCGTCGCAGCCTCGCCGTGGCGCAAACCAATTATTCGCGCAGTCGTTACGATTATATTTTGAACGTGATGCGCCTGCGCCTCGCCTCGGGCACGCTCGACCGCACCACGCTCGAGGAAGTCAACGGCTGGCTGTCGACGAGCGCTCCGACGACTCAGCCATAAGCGGTTCGAGGCGCGCGAGCAATCGCTCGAGCGTGCCTCGATTTTCCTCGACGAACGCTCGGCCCTGCGCGCCACGCCGTGAGCGCTCCCCGGTGCTCGTCGCGAGCGCCCGCACTTCCGTCAACAAACTCTCTGTATCCCGCACGATCGCAAGCGCTCCGGCGGTCTGAAGCGCCGCCGCGATGTCGGGCGCGTTATAGCCCCGCGGCCCCGTGATCGTCGCCACGGCGAGCGCAGCGGGCTCGATCAAATTGTGTCCGCCGACGTCGTCGACGAGACTTCCGCCGACGAACGCGAGGTCGGCGGCCGCGTAGGCGGTCATCAATTCACCGAGCGTATCGAGCAGCAGCACATCGGGCGATGCGCTCGGAGGGCTCGACGACGAAGCGGATTCCCCAGACATTCCTGCGTTGCTGCCAAGCCGGCTGCGACGCAAGAACGTCACGCCCGCGCTCTGCAGGCGCGCCGCCACCGCCTCGAAACGCGAGGGATGGCGCGGTGCGAGCACGAGCGCGACGTGGATGCCCTCGGAGCGCAGTCGACCTTGCACCTCGAGCAATGCGGTCTCCTCGGGCTCGTAGGTACTGCCGCCGACGAGCAATAGCCGATCCTTCCATCCGCAAGCAACCCGCAACTTCGTACCCTCACCGGCGAGTTGCGGCGACAAGGACAGGTCGAACTTGAGGTTGCCCACGATCTGCACTCGGGACGACTCGACGCCGATCTGCCGAAAACGTCCCGCATCGACCTCCGATTGCGCGGCGACGAAAACACTGCGCTCGAAAGCCTCTCGAAACAAAGGCGCAACGAGAGGCCACCGACGCACGGTGCGTGCCGATACGGTCGCGCTCGCCAGCACGATGGGGACTCCTCGCGCCGCACACTCGCGGTAGAGATTCGGCCACAACTCTTTTTCGATGATGATCGCCAGACGCGGCTGGACACGATCGAAAAAACGACGAACACAGCCCAAAGAATCGAATGGCAGGAAGCGCACGTCCACGGCATCGCCCAACGTCTCTCGGGCGCGTGCAGCACCCGTGCCGGTCGTCGTCGTCACTGTGAGAGGGACCTCGGGATAGCGACTTCGCAAGGCGCGAACGAGCGCCGTAGCCGCCTGAACCTCGCCGACCGAGACCGCGTGGATCCAGATCGCTCTCGTCGCGTGTCGAGCCCCGAAGCCGAGGCGCTGCGAAAGTCCCTGTCGCTCACCCGGATGGCCACGCAGGCCTCGCACGACGAAGAAGACCAAGGCGAAGGGCAGCGCAGCCCCCACGAGCACACGATAGAAAAGTCGAGTCATGGGGATCCACCGCGGGACGAGGTCTCGCGATAGCCCTGCAGCAAGGCCGCCCACATCGCCTCATCGAGCGACGCGTTCAAAGAATCCAGAATCTTGAGGATCGAGCGACGCAAACGCACGAGGTTGGCATCACACCACAAGCCCGCCTCGCGAAAACTCGCGCGGTCGAAATCGATGAGAGACCAGTGGCCAGCATCGTCGACGAGCAGGTTATGGGCATTGAGGTCGGCATGATGCAACCCGACCCGATGGAAACGCGCGACGGTCGCGCCCACGCCCGACCAATCGATCGACCCCGGCGATCGCACGAGACGATCGGCGAGCGTGCTGACGCCCACGAGACGACGGGTGATGAGGTCACCGCGGCACCAAAGCCCCTGCGGATCGTGCAACGCCGCTACCACGGGCGCGACGGGCAGACCGAGACGCTGCAGCCGCTGAGTCACACGAAACTCACGGAAAGGTCGGGAGCGCGATTCGCCTGCGTCGAGATAGCGATCCCCAAGCATCGCGGCAACGAGGCCTCCGCGACGATAATGTCGCAGCGCATAGGCGGCGCCCTCGCTCTCGAAGAAAACCGTGCTGCCCCGCCCCGGCGCCTCACCGCGCAGGGCGTCGATGCGGCTCCAATGTCCGGGCTCGAACCAGCTCGGATCAAAATTGCCGACGAGGGAGGGGTCATATAGCATCACGCGGCGGCCGGCTTGGATCCTGTTCTCCAGCGGTTCGTGTGCGCGACCCTCGTTCATTCCGCCCTCACCGCCTGAAGCCATGCTGCCGCTCATCACGCCGCCCGACTCCGTTTGCCTGTTGAGACTTTCGGCCATCGGCGACACCTGTCACGTCGTGCCCCTGCTGCGCACCTTGCAGCGCGCGTGGCCGGATACACGTTTCACCTGGATCATCGGCCGTGCCGAAGCGCGACTCATGACCGTGTTGCCGGACGTCGAGTTTATCACCGTGGACAAACGCGCCGGTTTTGCGGGCCTCAAAGCCCTCCGCGCGACGCTGCAGGGTCGGCGGTTCGATCTGCTGCTGCACCTGCAGCTCTCGTTCAGGGCGAGCGTCGTCGCGGCGCTGGTTCCGGCGCGCTTGAAACTCGGATTCGATCGGGAACGCGCCCGCGAACTGCAGTGGCTCGTCACGAATGCGCGCATCGCCCCGCGCCAGCGCGAACACGTGCTCGACAGTTTCATGGGCTTCGCCGAAGCCGCCGGCGTTCGTCAACGCGTACTCGAATGGAATCTGCCTTTACCCGACGAGGCCATCGAGTACGCCCGTCGCCTCATCCCGGACCACGCGCCGCGCACGCTGGTGATCAGCGCGTGCTCGAGCCACGCACGAAGAAATTGGCTCGCGGAGCGCTATGCCGCCGTGGCGCGCCATGCCATCGAGGCTCACGGCATGCGGGTGATCCTCGCGGGCGGCCCCAGTGAAATCGAGAAATCGATGGCGCGTGCGATCGCTGCCGAGTGCCCGGGCGTGATCGACCAAGTGGGCAAAGATACCCTGCCGCAACTGCTGGCCCTGCTCGGTCGCGCGACGGTGCTGCTCGCACCCGACACAGGTCCCGCACATATGGCGACCGTGGTCGGCACACCCGTCATCGGACTCTACGCTGCAACCAACCCGGCGAGAAGCGGGCCCTATCTTTCGCGCGAGTGGTGTATCGACGCCTTCCCGAGAGCGGCTCAAAAGTTCAGACGCAGCACTCCCGAGGCGCTGCCGTGGGCGACCAAAATAGAAGAGCCGGGCGTCATGGAACTGATCGAGGTCGCCGAGGTCTGCAATCGTCTCGATGCCCTGCTAGCATCACGCCCATGAAAGACATCCTCGTTCCCATCTCGCCGGGCGAACTGCTCGACAAAATCACCATCCTGCGTATCAAGGCCGCGCGCATGACCGACCCGACCAAGGTCCGCAACGTGCGTCTCGAGCTCGACCTGCTCGAGAAAACGTGGCGCGACAGCGGTGCCGCCATTCCGGAAGTCGCGGCGGACGAAGCCGAACTGCAGCGGGTGAACGAGGCGCTGTGGGATATCGAGGACAAGATTCGCGACAAAGAACTCGCGCAGGCATTCGATGCCGAGTTCATCGAGCTCGCACGGGCCGTGTACGTGACCAACGACGAGCGCGCGGCCGTCAAGAAGCGCATCAATGTGGCGCTCGGCTCGCGCATCGTCGAAGAAAAATCCTACAAGCCGTATCGTCCCGCCTGATCGGCGCTCAGCGCTGCAGCGAGTACTCGGCTCCGCAGTAGGGGCACTTGGCCCAGCCCGTTTTCTCGATGGGCAAATACACTCGCGGATGCGAGTTCCAAAGTTGCATCTGCGGCATCGGACAAGAGAGCGGCAAGTCTTCGGACGTGACGTCGTACTTGTTCTGCGCGTTCGGCGGGATGAGGGGTATCGTCGACATGCGGCGATTATACCGGCGATGACACACCGGCAAAGGTGTCTTCCCAAATACGGGTGACGGCTGCGCGCTCGGCGACGAATTCACTGGCATCGATGACGCCGCGCTCCTCCCGCAGCGACCGATGATGATTGCGCATCCGATAGGCGCGATACGCGGCGGTCAAGACGTCCACCGTTGCCTGAGGGACAAGATCCCCCGAGGCCAGCGTCTCGAGCTGTCGGATGGTGTCGCTGAACATCAGCACCGCCGGATGCCGCGCCCCCTCGCGCAGCGCCCAGTACTGGGCGAGGAATTCGATATCGGCGATGCCGCCGCGGTCTTGCTTGAGGTCGAACTCCCCGGACTTCGACTTGGCGAGTTCACGTCGCATGCGCTCGCGCATGGACGCCACTTCCTCGCGCAGCGAATCACGTCGCACGAATTCACCGAGGATGCGGACGCGCTCACGCTCGAACCTCTCGCGCAGTGCGGATGAACCGGCCACCGCTCGTGCATGCAGCAGAGCCTGATGTTCCCAGGTCCATGCAGAAGAATGCTGATAATCGACGAAGGCTTCGAGCTGGGTGATCAGCATGCCACCTTTGCCACCCGGTCGTAGACGAACATCGACGTCGTACAGACGACCCGCGGCCGAGTGCACCGTGAGGATAT
>JBILWC010000039.1:0-6915 GCA_044370105.1 Steroidobacteraceae bacterium
GCCGCTCGCCGCCAGGATTGCTCCCGCGCTGCCGCTCGACTTGCATGTGTTAAGCACGCCGCCAGCGTTCAATCTGAGCCAGGATCAAACTCTTCACTTGAAGATTTTGAGCTTCAAACAAAAAGAGCAATCAAATTAGGCCCATTGCTGGACAAAAATTTAGTTACTCGGTCTATGCACCCAATGGACACATCGACGCGAGTCCCCACACAAATTACCTGCCAAATTTTTAAAAAGCGCTTGCGCCGCTGGGGCGACAAGAGGGCCGGGAAGTATAGCCCTGCGGCTACTTCCGTCAACCCGTAAATCAACCTATTTGGCCCCGCCGGAGATCCCGGCGCAGCCCGAAGCTGAGGGCGCGCATTATAGGCGGGTAAAGCCCGCTGTCAACGTATTGCAACAAAAAACCCAAAAATAATTCAAGTCCTTGAATTAATTGAGTTTTTCGATCTTGACTCGGGCGAATCGGCGGGGTCCGACCTGCAAAATGTGTTCGGCACCGGGCGCCAAACGGAGGGCCCGATCGGTGACCTTCTCGCCATCGATACGAACCGCCCCCTCGGAGAGCTTGCGAACGGCTTCCGAGTTGCTGCTCGCGAGCCCAGAAGCCTTCAGCGCCGCCACCAGTCCTTCGCCTTCCGCGTCGGCCGTACGCAACACATTCAGGGGTAAATCGGTGGGCAGGCTCTTCTGCGAAAAACGGGCAATGAATTCGGTCTGCGCGCGCTCGGCCGCCTCGGAACCGTGGAAACGCCCGACGATTTCTTTGGCGAGTTCGAACTTCACGTCTCGAGGATTGCGGCCTTCCGCGATGCTCTGGCGGAGCGCTGCGATTTCCTTGAGCGGCCGGAATGACAGCAACTCGAAGTAGCGCCACATGAGCTCGTCACTGACCGACATGAGCTTGCCAAACTGGGCGTCCGGCGCTTCGGCGATGCCCACGTAATTGCCGAGGGATTTGGACATCTTGTTGACGCCATCGAGACCCTCGAGCAACGGCATGGTGAGCACGCACTGCGGCTCTTGCCCATAAGCCTCTTGCAGCTGACGCCCGACCAACAAATTGAATTTCTGGTCGGTTCCGCCGAGCTCGACGTCGGCTCGCAACGCGACGGAGTCATAGCCCTGCGCGAGCGGATAGAAGAATTCATGCACGGAAATAGGCTGCCCGGCCTTGTAGCGCTTGGCGAAATCGTCGCGCTCGAGCATGCGCGCCACGGTGTATTGGGCGGCGACCTCGACGAACTTCGGCAGCGGCATGTTGCTCAGCCACTTGGAGTTGAACTCGATGACGGTGAGGGCAGGATCGAGAATCTTGAAAATCTGCTCTTGGTAGGTACGCGCGTTCGACTGCACGTCTTCGGGCGTGAGCCTCGGACGCGTGGCGTTTCGACCGGTCGGGTCACCGATGAGACCGGTGAAGTCTCCGATCAGGAAGACGACCTCGTGACCGAACTGCTGGAACTGGCGCATCTTGTTGATGAGCACGGTGTGCCCCAGATGCAGATCGGGGGCGGTCGGGTCGAAGCCGGCCTTGATCCGCAGCGGCTTGCCGCGTGAAAGTTTTTTGACGAGTTCGGCCTCGACGAGGAGCTCGGAGCTGCCCCGACGGATTTCTTCGAGTTGTTGCTGAATACTCACCATGTTGCAGCGATGCCTCTATCGTCGCCCTGCCGAGTCCACTCTGCGAAAACCCTCGGCCGATGGGTTGACCCTGTCTGCCGGCGCGGGTACCGTTCGCCGCTCTCGTGGCGGCGAAGTGTAGTCCATGACGCTGGAAGTCGGATCAAAAAACCGCGTCCTCGCCTTGCTCAAAGGCCGCTGGCTGCAATGCACGGTCGTGGCGGTGCTGGCCCTGACCTGGTGGCGCGGAGAATCTTGGCTATCGGAACTCGGCCGATTGGACGAGAGCGCCATCAATGCCTTGCAGGCCGCCGAAGCGGAAGCCTCGACGAGGGCCATCCTCGTTCCGCTCACGGTCGATGTCATCGTCGGTACCAACGACACCCTCGAACGAATCTTCCGCAAGCTCGAACTCTCCGTGACCGATCTGGCGACTCTTCGAGCGCTGCCGGACATCCGACGGAGCCTCGATCGGCTCTACCCGGGCGAAACCCTGAAATTCGGCGTCCGCGACAACCAGCTGGTCAGCCTCGAACGACAATTGAGCCCGAGCGAAACGCTGCAAGTCCGACGTGACGAAAACGGCTTCGATAGTTCGGTCATCGTCAATCCACTCGAAAAGAACGTTCGCGTCGGCGAAGCGACGATCAAGAATTCGCTCTTCCAGGCGGCGGGTGAAGCGGGTCTCAGCGATTCGCTCGCCATGAAGATCACCAACATCTTCCGTTGGGATATCGACTTCGTCCTCGACATTCAGCCGGGCGATCGCTTTCGCGTCATATATGAAGAGCTGAGTCAGGACGGCACACCCTTGGGCGAAGGCGACGTGCTCGCCGTGGAGTTCATCAATCAGGGGACGGTCTATCGCGCTCTTCGCTTCGCTCCAGAGAGCGAGGACGGTGGTGCCGAAGACGGTGACTTCGGTTACTACACGCCAGACGGGCGCAGTCTGCGCAAAGCCTTCCTGCGCGCACCGCTCGAGTTCACTCGAGTCAGCTCGCGTTTCAATTTGTATCGCCGTCATCCGGTACTCAACCGAATGCGCGCACATCGCGGTGTCGACTACGCCGCCCCGACCGGCACGCCCGTCAAGGCAGCGGGTGAGGGTCGGGTGCGCTTCGTCGGAACGAAGGGCGGCTATGGCAAGGTCATCGAACTCCAGCACGCCAACGATGTACGTACCCTCTATGGACACTTGTCCCGATTCGCACGCGGACTGCGCCAAGGCGAGCGCGTGCGTCAGGGTGAAGTCATCGGCTATGTGGGCATGACGGGACTCGCGACCGGCCCGCACCTGCACTACGAATACCTGCAGAGCGGCGTCCATAAAGATCCGCAGAAAGTCCCGCTCCCGAACGACCGACCTATCCCGGCCTCGCTCATGGCCGAGTTCCGCATGCAGGCCGGTCCCTTGCTCGCCAGCCTCGATGCGGGTCGGGTGACGCCCGCACTTTTGGCCGCCACCTCGGGCACCGACTCGGCGATCGCATCCGGTACGCCACCCGGGAAAACCCCGGTCGACGCCGGCGGCGCAAAATCCGCCGCTCGCGGAGCTTCGCTGTAACAATCTTTTCGAGCGTTCATGGTCTACTAAAGACCATGAATAACGCAGCGGCTGCCGCGTCGCCTCCCCTCATCAATCGAGAGCTTTCGTTGCTGGAGTTCAACCAGCGCGTACTCGTGCAGGCACTCGATCCGTCAGTGCCCCTGCTCGAACGCCTCAGATTTCTTTGCATCTCGTCGAGCAACCTCGATGAATTCTTCGAGATCCGTGTCGCGGGCATCAAGCAACTGCAAGAAAACTCGCCACGGACTCTGGGCGTCGATGGTTTGACCCCCGCTGCGCAGCTCGCGGCCATCCACCGCAGAGCGACCCTGTTGGTGGCCGAGCAGTACGCCTGCTTGCGCAACGTCTTGTTGCCCGCCTTGCGCGAGTCCGGGATCGACCTTGCGCCGAAGGGGGACTGGCCGCAGTCCACCCAGGAGTGGCTTGCCGCCTACTTCGAAAACGAGGTCGAGCCCGTGTTGTCACCACTCGCGCTCGATCCGTCGCGGCCTTTCCCGCGCATCCAGAACAAGAGCCTGAATTTCATCGTGCGCCTTCAAGGCGAGGATGCGTTCGGTCGCGAAGCGACGTTGGCGGTGGTTCAAGCGCCTCGGTCGCTCCCGCGCGTGGTCCCGATCCCTTCAGAAAGCGGCGAGTCCCAAAGATTCGTGCTGCTGTCGACCATCATCGAGGAATTCGTACCGAGACTCTTCGAAGGCATGCAGATTCTGGCGTGCCATCAGTTTAGATTGACTCGAAACAGCGATCTTTTCATAGATGAGGAAGAGGCGGACGATCTTCGTCGGGCACTGGAGGGCGAGCTCGCGCAACGGCGTTACGGCTCCGCGGTACGGCTCGAAACCGCTGACGACTGCCCGCGTGACCTCGTCGATTTTCTCGCGAAGCAGTTCGGGATTTCGCCGCTCGATATTTACGCGGTGCCATCCCCGGTCAATCTGCACCGACTGTCTGCCATCTACGACCTCGCCCAACGAAACGATTTGAAGTATCCGGCCTTCCGTCCAAGCTTGCCCCGCCGCCTCAACGATGGTCCGGACATGTTTGCAGCGATTCGGCAGAGCGATCTGCTGCTGCACCATCCGTTCCAGTCTTTTGCTCCGGTGGTCGATTTCTTGAAGCAAGCGGCGAACGATCCGCAGGTGCTCGCGATCAAGCAAACGCTCTATCGAACCGGAAACGACTCGGCCATCGTCGACGCGCTCGTCGCCGCTGCGCACGCCGGCAAGGATGTCACGGTGGTGATCGAGTTGCGCGCGCGCTTCGATGAAGAGGCGAACATCGAACTCTCGGACCGCTTGCAGGAAGCCGGAGCCCACGTCATGTATGGCGTCGTCGGCTTCAAGACCCACGCCAAACTGGCGTTAGTCGCACGTCGAGAGCGCGGGGGCATTCGCCGTTACTGTCATCTCGGCACCGGTAACTACCACTCGCGCACCGCACGAACGTACACCGACTATGGTCTGTTCACCTGCGATCCCGAAATCGGCCAGGACGTCCACGAGGTTTTCCTTCAGCTGACCAGCCTGACTCGGACTCCGCGCCTCTCTTGTCTCTTGCAGTCACCCTTCGAAATGCATCGCGCGATGATCGCTCGATTGGAGCGTGAATCGGCTCATGCGGCGGCAGGACGACCCGCCCGAGTCATTCTCAAGATGAATGCGCTCGTCGAACCGGAGTCCATCGCCGCGCTATGCAAAGCGTCGCAGGCTGGCGTTCAAATCGATCTCGTCGTCCGCGGCGTGTGTGCGCTGCGTCCCGGTGTGCCCGGTGTTTCGGAAAACATCCGTGTGAGGTCGATCGTCGGAAGATTTCTCGAACACTCACGCGTGTTCTGGTTCGCCAACGGCGGCGACCCGGAGATTTTCTGCAGCAGCGCAGACTGGATGGACCGAAACTTCTTTCGACGTGTTGAGATCGCCTTCCCGATCCGTCGCGAGAAATACAAGAAACGCATCCTCGAGGATCTGGAAATCTATCTGCGCGATGACACGCAGGCCTGGGAACTCGATCAGGACGGACATTATCGACGTGCCACCGGACGCGGCGAGCATGGAGTCTGCGCCCAGGACGAATTGCTCGACGCCTATACGGCGGGCAGACCCCTCGAAGAGTAGATCCGCAGTCGGAAATCGACAGCCTTGAGCAGATCGATCTCCTGGCTCAGATCGGCGACCGTGAGCGGATGATCACGTAACCAGCGAACCGGGAATCTCGCTTCCAGAATATTTCGCCCTCGCGCGATGAGCGTGAGTTCGGGCAATGGCGCTCGCCCACGCCCACGGTGCAGCAATACGGCAAGCCGCAACAGAACGATGAGGTGGAGAGTTCGTCGATCCCAGGGCGGCAGGAGTTTGTCGAGACCCTCGAGTGACAACTTGCGACGATGACCGCCGACTAGACGCGCAAGTAATCTTTGCTCCTCTCGCGGAAACCCGGGCATGTCGGCGTTCTCGAGAAGGTAGGCGCCGTGCTGGTGGTAGCGCGAGTGCGAGACGTCGAGGCCGATCTCGTGCAAACGAGCCGCCCAAGCAAGAATCTGACTGGCAGCAGGATCCTCGAGCTGCCACGAATCCGCAACCTGCTCGAGAAAATTAACAGCGGTAGCCTCGACACGCTCTGCCTGGGCAGAGTCGACATGATATCTCGCTTGCATCGCCCGAACGGTACGATCCCGCGCATCTTCGTGGGTCATCCGACCTACGAGGTCGTAGAGCAAGCCATCGCGCATCGCGCCGTCCGAGACATCCATTTTTTTGATGCCGAGGCTCGAGAAAACCTCGGCAAGGATCGCGATGCCTCCGGCAAACACGGCGCGACGATCCTCACTCAACGACTCGAACCCCACGTCCCGGATATGATCGGCCTTGAGCGTAGTATCGAGCACGGCCTCCAGCGCCTCGGCCGTAATGCCTTGGGCGGAGGGATCGAGCTCACGTACCGCGTCGGCGACGGATTTCACCGTCCCCGAGCTGCCGATCACGGCTTGCCATCCGGTCTTTCGATAGGCCTGCTCGATGGGCTCGAGTTCTCCTCGCGCCATGACTCGCGCACGGGCAAACCGCTTTTCCGAGATTCGTCCGCCAGCGAAGAAGCGCTCGCTCATCGTCACGCACCCGAGCTCGGTACTCGCCAGTCGCAACGGAGCGAGTGACTCGCCGATGATCAACTCGGTACTGCCCCCGCCGATATCGACGACCAGCCGCCTGCCCTCGCGCATGGGCGAGGTGTGGGCGACGCCGGAATAGATGAGCCGCGCCTCTTCCACTCCCGAAACGATTTCGATGGGCGAGCCGAGCGCCGCGCGAGCCTTTTCGAGGAACGCCTGTTTTCGGTGGGCGCGGCGAAGGGTGTTGGTACCAACCACGCGCACTCGGTCAGGGTGGATCTCGCGAAGTCGCTGACCAAATCGTTCGAGACACGCCAGAGCCCGCGCGGCGACTTCACGATCGAGTCGACCTTCTTCATCGAGCCCCGAACCGAGACGTACGCTTTCGCGCAAACGATCGATGACCGTCAGCTGCCCGTGGATATAACGGGCAACCACCATGTGAAAACTGTTGGAGCCGAGATCGACTGCGGCCAGCAACTCTGGCGCAGCCCGACCATTCCCCCGACTCACGTCACTCCTTGAAAGACGCGAGAGGAATTACGCCGAGAACGAGGACCCGCAACCGCAGGTCGTCGTGGCGTTGGGATTGCGGATCACGAACTGCGCGCCTTCGAGT
>JBILWC010000001.1:0-291949 GCA_044370105.1 Steroidobacteraceae bacterium
ATGAAAGACCGAAGAAAACGCTTGGCGGATTAACGCCAACGGAATACGCAAAACAGATCAGTCAAAAGGCAGATACACTAACCGTCAGTCTCTAGACCCAACCGGAACTAAATCCGGGGGGACGTCGAACCCGCTGTAATCCTCCCTCCGCTCTCTTCGTCTGAGAGCATCTGGAGACATCTGAATCACACGCGTAGGTGAATGGAGCGGGCGATGGGAATCGAACCCACGTTAGTAGCTTGGGAAGCTACAGTTCTACCATTGAACTACGCCCGCACCGGATGAAGTCATTCTAGGAGCACGACTCGGCCTGCGGCAACTGCAGCTCGAGCGCGACTTCAGTCGCCCCAGCGCCAACGAGGTGGCTCGCCCTTGAGCCAGCAGATTAAGACCAGCGCCAGCGTGGCTGCTTGGGTGAACACCATGAACTCGAAAATCTGCTCGTGGGGCGGAAAGAGAAAGAACCCGAGCGGCAACAACACCAGATAGACGCCAAACACGACCCAACCCTGCCAGCAAATCGGCAGGCCCCAGCCCCAGCCATAGCGTTTGCTCGGAAACCAGTATGGCGGTCCGCGTCTCACGGCAGGCTCTTTCCATCAAGCTCGATGGAGAGATCGCCTACACCGACGGTCGCGTCGATCGGCTGCTGCCCACCACCTTGCCCGCTGACTCGGCCACCCACCGCGTTGCTCTTGACGGTTCCCTCCAGTCCTTTGAGTGAGGTACTGCCGACACCCGTCGTGCCCTTGATCTCACCTGCGTTGGCAAGCGCTGTCTTGATACGCAGATTACCGGTACCGACATTGACCTTTATCGCACCGGAGACGACATCGACATCGGCATCGCCAACGCCCAGATCGAGCTCGATGCGTTTCGCTGGGGCAAAAACTTTGACATCGCCGACACCAAGCATGACTTCGAGTGCAGACAACGATTTGCTCGGAACTCGCAGCACCCAGTCTTCCTGGATATTCTTCGCATCGACACCCACTTCCAACTGGTCACCACGCGTCGTCGAGGAAATCTCGAGTTTCTCGACGTCGGGGAGTGAGCTGAAAATGCCGGTGTTGCGTTTTGCCCGCAACACGACCCGCGCTTCGATCTTCTCGCCACTGCCCGCCTCGATCCGAACACTGCCCACGCCCGCCTTCAGGATGATGGACTTGACCGACTGCGCATCGATGGTTCGCGTCTTGGTGGTCTCCCCCGCTGCATGGATGGGCACGGCCGAAACCAGCCCCAAAACGAGGACGATCAGGGACGAAAAGAGCGGGAAGATTCTCATTGGGTCAGTGCCTCACTTGGTGGATAAGCAAGTGTATTATTTAACTTCAATAGTCGACGAATTTTCACGAACAGGACTTATCGCGGTAGATTTCGGCTGTGGGGGTGTTCAAAAAGTTCCATCAGCTCGACGTGTTTTCGGCGGAGGCCTTCATGGGCAATCCGCTCGCCGTCGTTCACGACGCCGATGATTTGACCTGGGCGCAAATGGCGTCCTTCGCACGCTGGACCAACTTGTCCGAAACCACCTTCCTGATGAAGCCGACATCGGCCGAAGCCGATTATCGGGTCCGTATTTTCACCCCCGGAGGAGAATTGCCCTTCGCCGGCCATCCCACTTTGGGGAGTGCCTGCGCCTGGCTGACGGCAGGTGGCCTCCCGAAACGACGCGACATGGTTGTCCAAGAGTGCGGGGCCGGTTTGGTCCGCGTTCGCCGCGACGGATTGCGACTCGCGTTTGCTGCCCCGCCACTTCGTCGCAGCGGCCTTCTGGACGAACAAACTTTGTTGATCATTGCGACAGGGCTGAAGGTCTCTCGCACCGACATCCTCATGCACCAGTGGGTCGATAACGGACCGGGCTGGTGTGCCGTCATGCTTCGCTCGGCAGACCAAGTGCTGGCTTTGCAGCCTGACATGGCTGTCCTGCGTGATCACAAACTTGGGGTCATTGCCCCCTACCCCCCGGGCGGAGATGCACACTACGAGGTACGAGCCTTTGTACCCGGGCTAGGGGTGCCAGAGGACCCTGTCACGGGCAGCCTGAACGCAGGTCTCGGAATGTGGCTTATCAAGACGGGCCAGGCCCCCTCCCGGTATGTGGTGTCGCAGGGTACCGCCCTCAAGCGCCGCGGAAGGATCTATGTGGAGCGTCTAGGGGATGACGTCTGGGTCGGCGGCGATACCCTCGTGAGGGTCAGCGGAACGGTCGAGATGTCAGGCTCGCCGCCCGATCACCCCTAACTCAAGGGGTACGCTCTCCGGCCCCGCCGGCAAACCGATAGTCAAAATAGATCCATATTTTGTAAATTTTTGAAAAGTTCTTTGATGCTTTGTATCCTGCATCACATTGAGCGAAAAAAATTATTTGGCGCTCGAGGCAGGTCTCTATGAAAAGGCGCGATTACCTGGGTGCGGCGGTGTTCGTCGCTCCGGTGGTATTTCTGCCGGCCAGGCCTGCCGTTGCTCAGCTTCCAGGGGGCATCGATGAACTCGTGCGCGAGCTCGGCTTCGCCCTCGAGCTTCCCCTCAAACAGGCCATCGGCGGCGCGGGCGCCCTGCTGAACATTGCCCGCGAACGGTTGCCCGAGTCGCAGTTCGCAGAAGTTTCCGAGTTCCTCGCCGGTGCCGAACGACTCATTCAGCAGGCTGACAACGTGCTGAAAGCCGCATTGCCGAAATCGATGGACGGTATGGCAACCGTCATGGCCGAGTTCGGGCTACCGGTCGAATCCACGAACATGTTCAGAGATTTCATCACCAAGTATCTGCGCAGTCGGGGCGGTCGAAAAATCGTCGGTCTGCTCGAGCGCGCTTGGCAGACCTAGCGAATGCTCGCGTAACGAAAGACCGCGAGCACCAGAAACATCGTCAGAACGAAATCGCCGAAGCTCGTGTAATAGAGCCAGGTATCTTGGCTAGTGAACTCGGCGAAGACCCAGTTCACCGCAGCCATCACGAGACCCAGCACTCCCATCCCCGTTGCAAGCCGTCGTGCATCCATGGGCTGAGGCATGAAGCGAAGTAATCGGCCACCAAAATAACGCCCGCGGTTGAACATTGCATCGCTCAACATGAGTGTTGCAACGAAAACTCCGAGTATCGTGCTCTTCATTTTGACGGCCCAGTCATTGTCGAAGTACCACGAGAAGCCAGCAGAGATAAGCAGCATCACCACTCCGAACAACGCAAGACCGCCCAGAAGATCGACCTTCACGAAACGTTGAACGACGACGACTGCGAGCCCTGCGCCCGCCGTCACGAGTGCCGACAAGGGTAAGTCGTCGGTCAACTTGACGAGCACGAAGAACAAAATTCCGATACCGACGTCGACGTAGATCGAGTACTTGTTGCGGCTCCACGCAGCCGACTGTTCCGCCTGTAACTTCGCTGCGGATTCAGGATTCGCTCCGGGAGCCGTGGGAAACCTGATGACTTTGCCGGGATGACTCTCGTGGACGAGCGCGCCATTCATACGAACGGCAATACCGGTGCGGAACCAGTCGATGTATCCCGTCTCCACCACGACCTCTCGACCGTCTGATAAGGAGAAACGCAATTGATGGTTACGCATTCCGTCGGGCGTCATGACATCGGTGAAGTCTTTCGCGAGTTCCTGTTCTCCCTGGAACACACGACTCTCCACCGTCTTGAGATGAGCGATCACTTCGGTTCGATAGGTCAGACCATCGATCGAAAAGCCAAAACGATAAGTCCAGATTTTCATGACTTCACGGTTTCTCGATGACGTAGTGAATGAATTCCGACACGACGCCACCACTCTCACGTACGGCGCGATGACTCAGACGAGCACCTACTTTCTCCATCGCGCGCTGAGACCGCCAATTCTCGGTGCCCACATGAAACCAAACACGATCGACGAATCGCAATGCATGCGCGAGCATCAAGGACTTCAGCTCGGAGTTGTAGCGTCCACCCCAGCATCGGCGGGCGAGAAAGGTGTAGCCGACGACGATGTCCCGCTCCGCCGGGCGATACTCATAGTAACTCGAGCTTCCGATCGGCTCTCCATTCGTCTTGTCGACGATGACAAGCCCTCCGCCTCCGGAAAGCAGTCGGTCGAAAAGCTCCGAAAATACCTCGCGCTTCCAGCGATCCTTCGCGGGGTGCTGCTCCCATACGAGCGGATCGGAGGCCACTTGGTACAAGGCGTCGAAGTCCTCTCGAGCAAGCGGTCTGATCTGAAGGAGATCGCCCGTCAGCGTCGGCTGCATATCGAAAGTACCGGACAAGACGCTGGGGGTGCTCAATGGGGCTCCGCGGGCAATGACTCGCGGGGCGATTATATTCCAGCGTGATCGTGATACCTTGAAGACCATGAAAACCAAGCAGGAAATCGTCGACAACTGGCTGCCCCGATACACCGGCACTCCGCTAGAGGGCTTCGGGAAATACATCCTGTTGACGAACTTCAGCCACTATCTCGAATTGTTCGCCGCACAGACTGGCGCGGAAATTCTCGGTCGGGATCGTCCTATGCCCAACGCCACCGCCGATGGCATCACGATGATCAACTTCGGAATGGGCAGCGCCAATGCAGCCACCGTGATGGATTTGCTCTCGGCTATTTCGCCTGGCGCCGTATTGCTGCTCGGCAAGTGCGGGGGCCTCAAGCGAAAAAATCAGATCGGCGACCTCATATTGCCGATTGCGGCGATCCGCGGAGAGGGCGCATCGGATGATTATTTGCTCCCTGAAGTGCCTGCGCTGCCTGCTTTCAGTCTGCAACGCGCGGTATCGACCATGATCCGCGATCTCGATTACGACTACTGGACCGGCACGGTCTACACGACGAATCGTCGAGTTTGGGAACACGACGACGAGTTCAAAGAATACTTGCGCAAGACGCGCTGCATGGCCATCGACATGGAAACGGCGACGATCTTCGCTGCCGGGTTCGCCAACTCGATTCCATCAGGCGCGCTATTGCTCGTGAGCGATCAGCCAATGGTCCCCGAGGGCGTGAAGACCGAAGCGTCAGACCGCCAAGTCACCGGGTCTTTCGTCGAGAGACATATCCGGATCGGCATTGAGGCACTGCGCCTGATCCGTCGACACGGCAAGAGCGTCAAGCACTTGCGCTTCGACGAGTAAGCACTCGCTCAGCGAAACACCTTCGCCCAGAACGCTTTCATGTCTTCCCAAGACTGGCGATCGGTGCGCTCGTCGTACGCGAGCGGGAGGTTGTACTTTTTGCCTTTTTCGGTGGCTTCCGGGTTCGTGAATCCGTGCTTGGCGTCCGGATAAGCATTGAACTCGTAGTCGACGCCGAGCTCGTCCATTTCTTTGCGAAAGGCAGCCTGATCTTCTGTGGGAACAAGCGCATCCGCCTCTCCGTGACAGACGAGCACAGCCGGCTTGAACTCGCCCCGCTTCGCCTCGTGCGCGCGAGTCAACACGCCGTGAAAACTGACAACGCCCCGCAGCGGAATACCAATACGACCCATGTGCAGCGAAAGCGCTCCACCAAGGCAATAACCCATCGCGCCAATACGATCGGGATCGACGAGCGGGCGGGCGCGCAGGGTTTCATACGCTGCCCGTAGCCGTTCGCTGAGCGAAGGTATATCGGTGAACAGGCCGTTCATCAACGTGCCGGCCTCAGTGGAGTCGGCAGCTTCGCGTCCATCGCCATAAACATCCGTGGCCATCGCAACGAATCCGAGTCCGGCGAGTTCACGTGCGCGACGCCGGAGATAGTCGTTGAGGCCCCACCACTCCGGCAGAACGATCAAACCCGGCCGCTTGCCACTACGGGCCGGATCTTGGGCTACATAACTCGAGAAATGGCGTCCGGCGGCGTTGTATTGGACGATTTCGGTTTGGATTTGGGCGGGCATGGTTCGCAACCCTCGACGGAGCGTGATTTTCAGGAACCCGGTGACACTTTCTCAATTGCGATGGCCCATGCGCAAGTCTGATAGGTAACGAATGCCATAATGTGGGCGATGACGATCGAAGAGCCCGAGGTACAACCACACATCCCCCGAAAGATCCGCAGCTTCGTGCTGCGTGCGGGTCGTATCACCGCAGCTCAACAAAGAGCACTGACGGAGTTATGGCCTCGGTATGGGCTCGATCTGTCGCCTGATCACCAGCCCTTCGATCTCGAGAAAATCTTCGGACGCGTGGCGCCGCGCAGTTTGGAGATCGGTTTCGGAAACGGCGAGAATTTGATCGGGCTCGCTCGTGCGCACCCGGAGCGAGACTTCATCGGAGTCGAGGTACATCGCTCGGGAGTCGGGCATTTGCTGCTCGAATTGTCGACGTTGCAACTCTCCAACGTGAGAGTGATTTGTCACGATGCCGTCGAGGTGCTCGATCACTGCATCGCGACTGAGGCCCTCGACGAAATCCTCATTCTCTTTCCCGATCCGTGGCACAAGAAACGCCATCACAAACGTCGTCTGATTCAACCCGATTTCGTGTCGCTCGCGGCATCGCGTCTCGGCAAAGGCGGACGGCTGCAGTTGGCAACCGACTGGGAACCCTATGCATTGCAAATGCTCGAGGTCGTAAGTCGCCATCCGATGTTCATGAATCACGCGGGCGTGGAGGGCTTCATGCCGCGCCCCGAGTGGCGTGCCCTCACCCGCTTCGAGCGCCGAGGACATCGGCTGGGCCACGGGGTATGGGATCTTTCGTTCGAGCGCCGATAAGGTCGAGGCGAATCAGCCGATACCGAAACTGGCGCGAATGCCATCGACGATGAATTGCACGGCCAATGCGCCGAGTATCACACCGAGAAGCCGATTGGCCACGTTGGTGCCGGTCGCGCCGAGCATCCGCATCAGCGGCCCAGCTCCGAGCATCACCACGAGGCAAATCAACAAGACCAGAACAGCCGCTGCGAGCAGCGTACCAAACAAGACGGGCTGACTCACCGCCGATACCGGACCGAACCACAAGAGAATGGTCGTCAGCGCACCGGGCCCGGACATGAACGGGAAAGCCAACGGAAAAACCGAGATGTCTGCACGACGACGGCTCTCGGCCTGTTCGTCGGTCGACGTACGTGTTCCCGACTCGCGAGCGAATACCATCTCGAGCGCCACGAGGAACAGCAGCAGCCCGCCGAAAATACGGAATGAGTCGATGCTGATGCCCATGGCTGCGAGAAACGCTGCGCCACTCAACGCGAAGCCCAGAATGATCAGACCTGCCACCAGAACCGACTTGATCGCCATGCGCTTGCGGTAAGCCGCATTGGCACCTTCTGTGAGACTCGCGAAAACAGGCACGAGCGAAATAGGCTCGACAACCAGAAAGAAGACGACAAAGAATTTCAGGAAGGATTCGATCACGGCAAACTCAGTTTTTGGGGAGATCGAGCAATGCGATGCGGTGACGCTGCCACCAAACCATGGCGAGCCCCGGCAAGGCGGTGAAGAACGTCAGGACGAAAAAAGGCGCCCAGCCGAGGGCGTCGGACAATATGCCAGCCGGCGCGCCGAGTAAATTACGCGGCATGACGGCCAATGCAGAGAGCGCTGCATACTGGAAAGCACTGAACCGCACATCGCAAATGCCCATGATGAATACGACGAGTGCCGTGTTCCCCATGGAGCCTACGAAGTTATCGAGGAAGACGGCAGTCGCCATCAGGGTGACGTTGTCGCCCTGCGTGGCAACCACGAAATAGCCGAGGTTGGCGATCGCCTGCGCCGCCCCGAAAACCAGCAACGCGCGGACGAGGCCGAGGCTCACTAGCCACAGACCACCCACCACCGCGCCGGTGATGCTGGCGATCAGCATGACGGTCTTGGTGACTGCGCCGATTTCCGTTTTGGTGAACCCGACATCCATGAGGAACGGCGTAAGCAGTTTCAACGCGAATGCATCACCGACCTTGTACAGCACGATCGTCAGCAACAGCAGCACCATGCCCTGTCCCGCCAAAAGCTGTCGAAGAGGTTCGGTGACCGCCTCTCGCAAGGTTCGGGGTGGCGGCGCGTGAAGTTTGGGTTCCGGCGCGAAAAACGTCACGGCACTGATGGCGAGCATGCCTGCCGCCATCACGAAATAGGTCTGCCTCCAACCGATCACGTCGGCAAGAATCAGCGCGCCTGCGAACGAAAACCAGGCTGCGAGGCGATACCCCAAGTTCGCCGCCGTTGCCGCCGGACCACGCTCTGCAGGTGAGACAAGGTCGGTACGCCAAGCGTCGATCACGATATCTTGTGACGCCGACAGCACTGCGACGACCAATGCGAGCATCGCGAATGGAACGAGCCCTTGCTCTGGACCATGGGTTGCCATCACCGCGAGCGCCGCAGCGAGTGCGATCTGAAATAGCAGGATCCAGCCGCGTCGACGACCAAGGAAAGGCATCGAATAGCGATCGAGCAGTGGCGCCCAAAGGGGCTTCAATGTGTACGCGAGGCCGATGAGCGACAACCAGCCGATCGTGGTGTTCGAGATGGCGGCATCTTTGAGCCATGCCTGCATCGTCGATTCGGTAAGGTTATAGGGCAGCCCCGAGGCCATGCCCATCACGAGCACGGCACCGAGCCGCGGGCTCGACAGAATTTGGCGCAGACCAGGCTTTGTGTTGTCGTTCATGCGCGAAGGTCGTAATCGATTATGAGAGGCGCATGATCCGAGAAGCGGCTCGATTTGTGGATGTGCGCAGAGCGAGCGGCGCCGACAAGCCCTTTGCTGACGACGTGATAGTCGATACGCCAGCCGACGTTCTTTGCCCAAGCTTGCCCGCGGTTCGACCACCACGTGTATTGATCGGGCTTCGGGTTCACTTCGCGAAACGCATCGACATACCCAGCGTCTCCGAAGAGCGAATCCATCCATGCCCGCTCTTCAGGCAGGAAGCCGGAGTTCTTCTGATTCGACTTCCAGTTTTTGAGATCGATTTCTTTGTGCGCGATATTCCAGTCGCCACACAGGATGTACTCACTTCGACGACGGCGTAATCGCTTGAGGTGAGGCATGAAGGCTTCGAGAAAACGAAACTTGGACGCCTGCCGTTCGGGCCCCGAAGACCCGGAAGGCAAATAAAGAGAGACCACCGCAAGCTTGCCGAATCGGGCCTCGAGGTAACGCCCTTCGCCGTCGAACTCCTCGACGCCGAACCCGCGGATGATTTCGGTCGGTTTCCGGCGGCAATAGAGGGCGGTTCCCGAGTATCCGGGGCGCTGGGCATCGAAGAAATAGCGGTGATATCCGGGGATCTCGATGTCGTGCCCCTCGAGCTGGGGCTCCTGAGCCTTGGTCTCCTGAATGCAGACGACATCTGCATCTTGTTGGCGGAGCCAGACGAAGGCCCCCTTGGCCGCGGCCGAGCGGATGCCGTTGGCGTTCAGGGTAATGATGCGCACCGCGATATGATACCGGTATGCAGCCCTACCAACTCAGATTCATCGATCTCGCCCTCGCCCGCTCGGCTCTTCGCTTCGGCCGATTTACGCTGAAGTCGGGGCGGGAAAGTCCGTACTTCTTCAATGCCGGACTGTTCAATGACGGTGAGTCGCTTTCAGTCCTCGGGCAATGCTACGCAGAGGCTCTTCGGGCATCGGACCTGTCCTTCGACATGTTGTTTGGTCCCGCCTACAAGGGAATCCCTTTGGTGTCGGCGACCGCGATCGCCTACGCCGAAAGGCAGGGTCGGAACTTGCCGTGGGCATTCAACCGAAAGGAGGCGAAAGATCATGGCGAAGGCGGCCAAATGGTCGGTCGAGCACTAAGTGGAAAAGTGGTGATCGTCGATGACGTCATCACGGCGGGCACAGCCATCCGCGAATCGGTCGAGCTCATTCGCCGAGCGGGTGCCGAACCTGTCGCCGTCCTTCTTGCGCTCGACCGGCAGGAACGAGGTCAAGGCGAGCGCTCGGCCGTTCAGGAGGTCGAAGCGGAGTTCGGACTGCGCTGCATCAGTCTGCTGACGCTCGAGGACCTCATCGACATCCTCTCTCGCTCAACACCTGGAAGAGATCCTCTTCCGGAAGCACACCTCCAAGCATTGCGCGACTACCGCGCACAATACGGTATTCGGAAATGAAGGCTCTCGAAATCAAAGATTCTGCACTGCTGCGTGAAGCGGCTTTCATCGACGGCGCCTGGAGCGCCGCCGACAACGGCGAAAAAATCCGCATCCTCAACCCGGCCAATGGCGCTCTCGTCGGTGAAGTCCCGGTCATGCGCGCCTCCGAAACTCGCCGCGCCATCGAGGCTGCAGCGAAGGCACAACCTCTCTGGGCCAGAAAGACTGCCAAAGAGAGGGCAATGATCCTGCGCAGATTTGCAGAACTGATGATCGCACACACTGACGACCTCGCCGTCATCATGACTGCCGAGCAGGGAAAACCGCTGGCCGAAGCAAAAGGAGAAGTCGCTTACGCGGCGTCGTTCATCGAGTGGTTCGCGGAAGAAGGCAAACGCACTTACGGTGACATCATTCCGACCTTCCGCGCAGACTCGAGACTGCTGGTGCTGCGTCAACCCGTCGGCGTCGCTGCAGCCATCACGCCCTGGAATTTTCCGGCGGCGATGATTACGCGGAAGCTGGGTCCTGCCCTCGCCTCCGGATGCACTTTCGTCTCGAAGCCCGCACCGCAAACTCCTTTCTCGGCGTTGGCTCTTGCAGAGCTCGCAAGCCGAGCGGGCATTCCGGCAGGGGTTTTCAACGTCGTTACCGGAGATGCCGAAGCAATCGGTGGCGAGCTGACATCGAATCCTCTTGTACGCAAACTCAGCTTCACCGGATCAACCGCGGTCGGCAAGACGCTGCTCGCGCAATGCGCGGGTACCGTGAAAAAAGTGTCGATGGAGCTGGGCGGAAATGCGCCTTTCATCGTTTTCGACGATGCCGACATCGACGCCGCCGTGCAGGGTGCCATGGCGAGTAAATATCGCAATACCGGGCAAACCTGCGTATGCGCCAATCGGTTTTACGTTCAGTCCGGCATCTATGACGAATTCGCAAAGCGTCTGGTCAAAGCGGTATCGACGCTTCGAGTCGGCGATGGTCTCGCCGGACCCACCGAGCAAGGTCCGCTCATCGATGCTCGCGCGCTTGCCAAGGTGAAATCACATATCAGCGACGCGGTAGAAAAAGGCGCGCGCGTCGCCTGCGGTGGAAAGTCGCACGCCCTTGGCGGAAATTTCTTCAAACCAACGGTGCTCGTCGACGTGACGCCCGCGATGCGAGTGGCGCGCGAGGAAACCTTTGGCCCCGTCGCACCTCTTTTCCGTTTCGAGACGGAGGATGACGTGATCCGGATGGCCAACGACACGGAATTCGGTCTCGCGGCCTATTTCTACACGCGCGACCTCGCACGCAGCTGGCGCATGCAGGAGGCCCTCGAGTACGGAATCGTCGGCGTCAACACCGGACTGTTTTCGACTGAGGTCGCTCCTTTTGGCGGCGTCAAAGAATCTGGCTTGGGCCGTGAAGGTTCCCGTTACGGCATCGACGATTACACCGAGCTCAAATACGTCTGTGTCGGTGGCTTGGGTACGTGAGCATTGCTGAGGCTCGCGAAGACGCCGCGTCGCCACGCGGGCTGTTTCCGTTGTTGGCCGCCTGCAGCGCGCTCGGCCCCATCTCGACGCTGATCCTGCTCTCTGCTCTACCCGCGATTCGCGATGAGTTCGGAGCAACGACCGCCGCGACGCAGGCGGTCATCAGTGTCTTTCTCATCGTGTTTGCGTTGGGGATACCGCTTGCGGGTCCGTTGTCGGACCGTTTCGGTCGTCGTCCGATGTTGCTCGGCGGTATCGGCGTCTTTTTTGCAGGATCCGCGCTAGCCTACGTGGCACCGACGCTGGAGCTCGTCATCGTCGCACGAGCGATTCAGGCAGCAGGCTGCGCCGCGACGACGACGGTCTCTCGCGCGATCCTTGGTGATATCCATCAGGACTGGCGGCTGACAAGAGCGCTCGCCACATTGACGCTCGTCATGATGATGGGGACGGCGATCGCGCCATGGCTCGGCGGCTTAATCACCGAGAAACTCGGATGGCATGCGCCGTTTTTGCTGTTGCTCCTTGCTGCGGGCGTCATTGCTTCCGTGGCGTGGCGGGCTTTGCCCGAGACTCGCATCGCGCATGCCGGCGTGACCTCTTTGTCGGCGGTCGGAGCCGCCTCGATCAGCGTGCTTCGTAATCGGGCTTTTCTGGGTTGCGCCCTCGATGCCGCAATCATCTATGCACTGTATCTCGGCTTCATCACCATCGCCCCTTACCTGCTCGCCGATATGCTGGGTCGGCCGGCCACCGACTTCGGTCTCTATATTTTGTTTTTGTCGATCGGCTACTTCCTCGGAAACTTCTGCGTCTCGCGGTTGCAAGGTCATGTCGCGATAGAGCGACTCGCGCGTTTCGGCATCGGCTTGCAGGCCGTATCGGCCTGCGCCGCGTTCGGCTTTGTTTTGGCCGGCTTCACCGATCCGCTCTGGTGGTTCGGCCCCATGCTTCCTCTCGCTTTTGCGCAGGGACTCTCGCTGCCACACATCACGGCAACGGCTGTCCGGCTCGCGCCCGGTTATGCGGGGGTCGCCTCGGGAATGATCGGATTCTCGCAGCAGGCTGGCGCGGCGATCGCGGTTCAGTCGATGGGCTTCGTCGCCACCGATACCCCGTTGCCCGTCCTCGGATTTTGCGCAGCGTTGTCGTTGGTCTCGATCGGCGCCATGATGGTGCTGGATCGACTGATCGCACAGGCTGCGAAAAAGGATTAGTACTCTTAAACATCGACGGAGGCTGCGTGACGCTATGGCATCTTCGAAATTTCTCTGGGCTATCACGATCGCCCTGCTCGTCGCCACAGGCGGATATCAAGGAATGAACACCGTGAACGCAACCGAACTTCAACCGCCGAAAGCGGCACAACGCGCACACGTCGTCACTTCGCCTTTCGGGGATCGCGTCGATCCGTGGTACTGGCTGCGCGACGATGAACGCAAGAATCCGGAGATGATCGCCTACCTCGAGGCGGAAAATGCCTACATGAAAGCGGTGATGGCACCTCACCGTGCGCTCGAGCAAAAAGTCTATGAGGAAATCGTCGGTCGCCTGAAGCAGGATGATGCGAGTGTTCCGCAACGAAGGAACGGCTACTGGTACTACTCGCGATACGAGACCGGCAAGCAATACCCGATCTTCGCGCGTCGAAAAGGCAGCCTTGATGCGCCCGAAGAAATACTGATCGACGGCAACGTTCGCGCCCAAGGTCACGATTTTTATCAGCTGGCGGGTCTCGAGGTCAGCCTCGACGGACGCTGGGCAGCGGTTGCCGAAGATACGGTGGGCCGCCGTCAGTATGAGATAAGGATCAAAAATCTCGATACCGGCGAGTTCCTGTCTGACGTTCTGACCAACGTGGAGCCTGACATCGCTTGGGCAAACGACAATCGGACCTTCGTCTACATCCGAAAAGATCCGCAAACGCTGCTCGGCAACAAAGTCTATCGACACGAGCGGGGAACGAGCCCCGACCAGGACGTGCTCGTCTACGCACAAGAAGACGAAAGTTTTTACATGGGGGTCGATAAGTCGAAATCAGATCGCTACATCTATATCGCCTCGCAGAGCACGGTATCGAGCGAATATCGATATGCCGATGCCAACGATCCGAAACTCGAGTTTCGCGTAGCCTTGGCTCGGGAGCGCGATCACGAATATCAACTCGAGGATCTCGGTGATCGATTCATCATCAGAACGAATTGGCAGGCGAAGAACTTCCGTATCGTCGAAGCGCCAAAAGCCACTGTGGGTGATCGCGGAACATGGAAAGATCTCGTAGCCCATCGCGACGACGCCTTCATCGGTGGCTTCGAAACTTTTGACCGATTCCTCGCCGTCTCTGAACGCTCGGGGGGACTGCAAAAACTTCGTGTACGGTCTTGGGATGGAAAAAAGAACTTCGTGATGGATGCCGCAGATCCGGCATACGTCATGGCGCTGGGTAACAACACCGAGCAAAGCACCACGCTTTTGCGCTACGTCTACACTTCGCCCACCACGCCGGCGAGCACGTATGACTACGATATGACGACCGGCGAGCGGCGTCTGTTGAAGCAAGAGCCCGTGCTGGGCGGGTTCGATGCGACTCGGTACGCCGCCGATTTCCGTTTTGCAACCGCCCAAGACGGCACCAAGATACCGGTCACCTTGCTCTATCGTCGCGGGACGCCGCTCGATGGCACGGCGCCTGTTTATCAGTATGCCTATGGCTCTTACGGCATCACCTCTGAGCCCGGCTTCCGATCACCGGTTCTGTCGCTGGTCGATCGGGGCTTTGTCTACGTCATCGCCCATATTCGCGGCGGGCAGGAGATGGGGCGAAATTGGTACGAGAACGGCAAACTCCAGAACAAGAAAAATACGTTCACTGATTTCGTCGATGTCACGCGGTATTTGGTCAAGGAAAAAATTGCCGATCCAAAACGAGTCTTCGGCATGGGTGGCAGCGCAGGCGGATTGCTGATGGGGGCCGTCGCAAACCTTGCTCCAAACGAATACAAGGCGCTGATCGCACATGTGCCCTTCGTCGATGTGGTCACGACGATGCTCGACGAAAGTATTCCGCTCACCACAAACGAATTCGATGAGTGGGGTAATCCAGGAAAGGATCGAGCGGCCTACGACTACATGCTCTCCTACTCGCCTTATGATCAAGTGAGCGCTCGAGACTATCCGGCGATGCTCGTCACGAGCGGACTCTGGGATAGTCAGGTGCAGTACTGGGAGCCGACCAAATGGGTCGCGAAGCTTCGCAGCGTGAAGACCGACCGTAAGCCGCTGCTTCTTCGAACTAACATGGAAGCCGGGCACGGCGGAAAGTCGGGACGTTTCGAGCGATACCGCGAGGTCGCCGAAGAATACGCCTTCATTTTGTGGCAGGCGGGAATCAAGCAGTAGTCATGACGAACCGTCCTTCAACGGCGCTCGATCTTGGGCGATTCCACGAAATCAGCGTTAGTACTCGCGATCTCGATGCCTCGCTGCGCTTCTACGAGCTGATGGGATTCTCGAGAGGCAGCGTCGGCAACGCTTGGCCGCATCCGTACGCTGTCGTCACCTTGGGCGGGGTGACGCTGGGTCTGCACGAGTACAAGTTCCCATCGCCTTCATTCACCAGTATTCATCAGGATATCAACGCGGCGCTGGCCGCTTATCGCAACGCAGGTGCCGTGATCGCGTTCGCAAAAACCGGGCCGGATTGCTTCAACGAATTCGGACTCAGAGATCCTGCCGGGCATATGATCACCCTGCTCGAGCGTGCGACACATCCTGACGATGCGTGGGACCCCTCCTCGAGCAGCTCGGCGCTCGGAGATTTCCTTGCATTCAGCCTGCCCTCCGCAGCGCCGGAAATCAGCGCGGGGTTTTGGCAAGCCTTGGGTGCAGAACCTTGGTCGGGCCGCCCATGCTGGGCTGCGACCTGGTTGCGGGCGGGTGGTCTCGTCATCGCAATCCATGACGAGGCGCAGTTCGACCGGCCTGCTCTCGTTTTCCATCGTCACGGCGTTGCGGAAGGTACTCGACTCGAATCTCCGGAAGGCTTGCCCATCGTGATGGTGGGTTGATCGCGCTACGTCAGACGGCGAACGATCCCTTGCACGAGACGTTGCAGCGCAGGTGGATGCTGCTTGAGAAACAACGACGGCTCGACGAGCTCGAGCTCCATGACGACAGGATTGCCGTCATCGCCAGGCGCGACATCGACTCGCGCATAAAGTAGTTCACGTGCGATCGGGGCAAGAGCCGCCTCACCTACTCGCCGCTCCAAAGCCGAGATCGGCACGGCTTCCGACACCTGCTCGTCGTTTCCGGCAAATCGGGGCGACTTTCTGACAGCGTGCGTGAATTCACCATCGATCCAAACCAATGCGCGCTCACCGTGTCCCTCCACGGCGCGCAGGAAGGGCTGAACGAGTACATCCCGCTCCTCCAGGAGGCGACGCAGTATGTCGGCGGCCTCGGCAGACGAGCCGCGTACATGATGTGTCTCGAATGAGCCGGCACCCACGGCAGGTTTGATGACGATGTCATTCCAACCGCGAGCGCCGCAGAGCGTGGCGAGATTCACCTCGCTCCCGCGATCGAGCACCGTGGTCGGCGTCACGGGAACGCCTCGCGAAGCAAGGTCGAGAAGATAACGTTTGTGCAGATTGTCGAAAATGATTTTTGCGGGATTCCAGAGCGGTGCGACGGATGAAACCTTCACGACCCACTCGGCGAATGATCGCAGACGATGGATGTAGTCCCAGGTTGAGCGAATGACGGTGGGTGCCGGCAACTCCCACGCTACGGGGTAGTGCCATGCGGACATTTCGGCTTCGACACCCGCGGCTCTCAGTGCATCGAGCAATAAATCCTCGTCCGCATCCGGCTCCGGGAGCGGGCGGCACGTCGCGATATGGAGTTTCACGCCTTCGACTTCGAGAGAAGCAAGTAGATGCCGAAAATCATGATGCTCATGTTGACCGCGCCAATGACAAAGAATGGCGCTCCCTTGCCCACGATGTCGTACATCACCCCGCCGACGGCCGTCGTGAAAAGGATGCCGCAAGAGGCGAAGATGCCCGCAAGCCCGAACACCGCGCCTCGAACATCTTGGGGTGCTTCCTGTCCGAGAACCGTCTGGCTCGCGATGATGGCGCAGATTTGCCCGAGCCCCAGCAATATCGCCACGAGAATGATCCACTCACTCGTCGGATCGCCAACAAAACCACCGGCGATATAGCCCACACCCGCAACGGCCATGGCGACCACCCCCGCCGTGATTCGATTCATCTTGTCGAGCATCAAGCCGAAGACGATGGCGAACAGCAACGCCGAGACGTTGGCGATGACATAGGGCTTGGTGGCGGCGGAGGCGGCTTCCGCAACGGTTTGTCCGTTCGCGATGGCTGTTTGCTGGAGACGCGCGCTGAAAAACGTTCCGATGACGACGCGGTCGGCGAACGAGACGAACTGCAACATGTACGCGAACCAGATACGCGGGTTCGCCCGAGCGGCATCAAGCCCTGTTCGCAGCAACACCCGTAGTGGTTCACGTTCACCAATTTGGCTCGGTGTCCCGCGCCTGAGGCCCAACCAACAGACGAGTGCCGTCAAGAGACAGAGCGCTGCGGCTATTCCGAGCGTGACACGCCCGGCCAGGGCGGCATCCATGCCCTGATCGGCAAGGCGCTGCGGAACCTTGCCGAGCACCAGCACGGCCAGCGTCGCACCAAGTCCCTGACAGAAACCGGTGATGCCGACGAACAAACCGCGAGACTCTTCTTGAGGTGTATCGGCAAGGACCGTTGCGAGCATGCACCCTACGGCTGCGACACCCACCGAGAAAAAGAGCGCGCACGCCAAAAGCTGTGGGAACGTTTGAGCAAGCGGATAAAGAAAAAATCCAGCCGCGAGCCAGACGAAGCCGAGTGCATACACGGGTCGGCGACCGATCTTGTCGGACAGCGCGCCGAACGGCGCGACCAACAAAAGCGAGACGATTTCATTGGCGAAACCGAGCATCCCCAGCGCACGGCCTTGTTCGCCTGCGGGAACTTTCAGATTGGCATTGAGAAGATAAGGCTGGATGAAGCTGACGAAGGCCAGCATGCCGATGGTGATGAACGCGGCAAACAGATAGGTCTGTGCGTTCCATCGGGTGTATCCCGGCGCAAGCTGCACTGGGCCGAACTTGACTCCGGACGGCGTACTCATGCGGGCATCGTAGTCGAATTCTTGTCTAGCCGGCTCACGACGAGAATCACGAGCATCGACAGCAGAAATCCTGGAACGAGCTCGTACAGTGCAAACCAACCACCGAGACCGGCACCCTGCTTCCAAAGAATGACCGTCAGCCCGCCGACGAGGATGCCGGCAAGCGCTCCATTACGCGTCGTTTTCGGGTCGTAGAGCGAAAGAATGATCGCAGGCCCGAACGCCGCTCCGAAACCGGCCCAAGCCCAGGCCACCAGATCAAGCACCGTACTGTCGGGGTTCAGCGCGATCACGAAGGCCAGGAGCGCGATGACCAACACCGAGAGTCTGCCGACCCAAAGTAGTTCGGTCGTGCTGGCTTGAGGTCGGAACAGGCTGCCGTAAAAATCCTGAGTGAACGCCGAGGACGCCACCAGTAACTGAGCGGAGGCGGTACTCATGACCGCCGCCATGATGCCGGCGAGGCATAGGCCTGCCAACGCCGGATGCAAAAACGTGGTCGACATCACGATGAACACTTTTTCGGTATCCGCCCCGACGAGTGGTTGCGGCAGCACCAACCGACCGGTAAGCCCAACGAGAACAGCTGCCACCATGACGATGATCACCCACGTCATCGCGACCCGGCGAGCCACCGTGATGTGGGTCACCGACTTCGCAGCCATGAAGCGCGCGAGGATGTGGGGCTGTCCGGCGTAGCCGAGTCCCCACCCGAGCAGCGACAAAATACCGATCATGCCGAGCGCTTCGCCGCCATCGGCCATGAAGGGATCGAGCAATGCGGCATCCAAAGTCTCGAGCCGCTCGAACGTCGTCGTGAAACCCCCGGCGAGCGCCACGCCGAGTACAGCCACCATGACGAGCGCCACGAACATGAGTGTCCCCTGCAACACGTCGGACCAACTCACGGCGAGAAAGCCACCGAGGAAGGTGTAGGTCAGCATGACGATCGATCCCCAGAACATCGCCTCGGCATAGGGCAAGCCGAAAAGCGATTCGAAAAGTCGCCCGGCTGCGACGAAACCGGAGCTGGTGTAGAAGACGAAAAACACCAGGATGAAGATCGCCGAAAGACTGCGCAGCAGACGACTCTCATCCCGAAACCGGCGCTCGAGGTAATCCGGAATAGTCAAAGAATTACTGAAGCGCTCGGTTGCCTCACGGAGGGGGGCGGCGATCCAGCGCCAATTGAGCCAAGTTCCGACGGCGAGTCCGAAGAGTAGCCAGATTCCGTCGAACCCCGAGGCATAGGCGAGACCCGGCAAGCCCATGAGCAGCCAACCACTCATGTCGGTCGCTTGGGCGCTCAAAGCCGTGACCCAGCTCCCCAAAGATCGGCCACCCAGGATGAAATCGCCCAGGTTTCGGGTACGGCGCCAGGCGACCAAGCCCAAACCCAAGCAAATCCCCATGTAGAGAACCATGGTGGCGATGATGATGACGTTGTCGGACATGGAACTCTCCCCCCCGACTCCGAGTCTAGCCGATGCTAAAATCCGCCGCCCCCTGGTCTCGGCGCTCGGCCTTGCGCCCCAAAGGAAACCGCTCATGGAAGATATTTTGCTGCTGCCGCTAGCCCAGTACTGGTGGGCGTATATCGGGTTCGTCGTCGCGCTCTTTGCGATTCTCGCCTTCGACCTCGGCGTGTTCAGCAAGCCAGGCACGTTGCCGACGCTGCGTGAGGCCAGTATCCGCAGCGTGATCTTCATTCTGCTTGCCCTGGCGTTCAACTACGGGCTCTATCAGTTTTTGCTTTACGAGTTGCCGAACAGACCGGATCTCGTCGGGCTCGATCACGCTCAACTCGCGCGCGACACATCGCTGGAGTTTCTCGCTGGCTATGTCGTCGAATATGCGCTCGCCATCGACAACGTCTTCGTCTTCGTCGCCGTGTTCTCGTACTTTGCAGTACCCCCCCAGTACCAGCAGAAAGTGCTCTTCTACGGAATCATGGGCGCCATTCTGTTCCGAGCCCTCTTCATTTCGCTCGGCTCCGTTTTGATGCAATACGAGTGGATCGTCGCGATCTTCGGCATCTTCCTGATTCTCACCGGATTCAAGATTTTGTTCTTGCCGGAGAAGCCGCTCGATCCGTCGCGTAATCCGATCATCCTGGGCGTGAAGAAGCTTTTCCCGGTGACGCCGGCTTTCCACGGCGACAAGTTCTGGGTCGAAATCGACGGCAAGACTTGGGTGACGCCACTTTTCGTGGCACTGGCGTTCATCGAGTTCAGCGACATCATCTTTGCCATCGACTCGGTGCCCGCAATTTTCGCGCTGACCAACGAACCTTTCGTGGTCTTCACCTCCAATATTTTCGCCATCATCGGTCTGCGTTCGCTGTTCTTCGTGCTTCAGAGCATGGTGAAAGCGTTCTTGTTCCTGAAGTACGGGCTCGGCGTCATCCTGGTTTTCGTGGGCCTCAAGATGGTTTGGCTCAACGAAGCGTTCGGCGGAAAGTTTCCGATCAGCTGGTCGCTCAGCATCATCGGCGCCATCCTCGCAGTATCGATCCTGGTGTCGATCGCCTGGAACCGCTCGCGCCCGATCGAGGAGCGGAACGCCGACTAAAGTCGTTGGATGAAGGCGTCGATGGCCTTGCGACTTTCCGGCTCGTCGAGAGTCGGCGTGTGGCCTCGGCGTGAAATCTCTATCGCTTCGAGGCCTGCATGGCGAGCGGCCATGCGTGCGACGGTCTCTGCAGACAACAGATCGGACAACTCCCCTCGCAAGCAAAGCAGAGGCAGCCCGTTCAATGAATCGAAGGTGCTCCAGAAATCGGGGACAGAGCCGCTTGTAGCGCCTGCTGGCTCTCGCACAGCACGTCCGACGTTCGGATCGACATCACGCACGATCCGGCCGGGGGGGTCTTCTCGATACACCCGACGTGCAAAGGTCATCCAGTCGGCATCGGTGAAATCGGGATAGACCTGCGCATTTCCGGCTCGAACCTCGGCGGCTGCCTCAGTCCATGTGGCCACAGCACGCGCCGTGCCTGCCGAGCTCGCGATTCGAACCATGCCAGCAACTTCGAGCACTGGCCCGATATCGTTCAGGACGAGCCCGGCTACACGATCCCTATGGAGGCTGGCGAGGAGCATCCCGACGATGCCACCGAGCGACGTGCCGATGACGATGACGCGCGACAACCCTGCTGCATCCATCACGGTGAGCACATCGCGGACGTAAATCTCCGGCCGATAGTTTCGCCATTCCGGATCGGAGTCGGAACGTCCTCGTCCACGAAGATCGAGCGAAAAAACGGGTCTCCCGCTGGTCGAGGAAACATGTGGTGCGAGCCCTTCGAAATCGCGACTGTTGCGCGTAAGCCCTGGCAGACAGATTACAGCGGTGCGCTGCGGATCACCGGGATACTGCCGGTAGAACAACCGTAGTCCGTCCGATGCCCTCACCTCATGTTCGGTGAACAACTGATATCGTCCGAGTTACTTGGCGAAGAGCCGAGACGGGTCGCGAAAAGCTTTGAATTCGAGTGCGTTGCCCGATCGATCGTAAAGAAAAAAGGTGGCTTGCTCGCCAACCTCTCCAGCAAAGCGGATTCCCGGTTCGATCACGAAATCGACACCCGCTTTCTCGAGTCGCTCGGCCAGTGAATGCCATTGATCCCAGTCGAGAACAACTCCGAAATGCGGGACGGGAACATCCTTTCCATCGACTTTGTTGGTGTGGGTCGGCGGATGAAACGCTCGGCGTGAAGGATCGACATGGGCCACCAACTGGTGTCCGAAGAAATCGAAGTCGACCCATTCGCGGTCGGATCGCCCTTCTGCGCATCCGAAAAGGGCGCCATAGAACTCCCTGGCGGAAGGCAGATCGTGTACGGGAATCGCCAAATGAAAAGGTGCCGGCATGGATCAAGCTCTGGGTTTTTTTCGACTTTTGAGAAGTCGCGGGAAGAGAACCTGGAAATATTGAGGCATCAGACGCTTGAGGCGCCAAAAGGTTCGGTACTTCGGCGGATAGACGAAATGCGTTTGTCTACGGGCAGCCGCCGACAACATCTCTTCTGCGACTTCATCGGCCGAAAGTCCCGAGTCGTCGATGAGACGCCCCGCAGCCTTGATGGCTCGCTCGGGACCGCGCGCTGTTTCGATGAGACGGGTACGAAAGAATCCGGGCATTGCGACGAGGACGTGTAGGCCGTAATCGGCATATTCCTGCATCAATGATTCGCTGAATGCGATGACGGCTGCTTTGGAGGCGTTGTAGGCGGACATGTTCGAGCCCGTACAGATGCCTGCAATGCTCGCGATGTTGATGATGAGGCCGCCCTTGCCCTGCGCCATGTGTCGGATGATTGCGCGACTGGCGTTGGCGACCCCGTGCATGTTGATGTCGAAGGTCCAGTCCCACTCTTCGGCGGTACTGGCGTGAAACGGTCCGGCCAGTGCAACGCCGGCACAGTGGATGGAGACGTCGATACCACCCAGGGACTCGACAGCTGAGTCGACGAGGCGCGTGATCGCTTCGGCGTCACGCACGTCGCATGCCGCGGCTGCGACCCGCGCGCCATCCCTCATGAAACCGGAGGCCACCAAATCGAGGCGTGCGGCATCGACGTCGGTCAGCACGAGTTGCCAGCCCTCTCGAGCGAGGATCTCGGCACAGGCCAAGCCGAGACCGCTTGCGGCGCCGGTGATGAAGACGCGTTTTTTGGGAAATCGCTGCGAGAGATTGCTGGCCGCTGAAGTCATGGGTGAAGAGTACTACGACGAAGATTTTGGCGCCCGTAGACTGCTGCGCAATCGATCGGCCTGTTGACGGATGGCAGTACGCTGTGTCGCATCGAGTCTCGCAAGATTTTTCACCTGCAGCCCCATACGCGGATTGGCACGGAGCATCACCTCGTGGCGCTGGAGAAAATCCCAGTAGAGGGTGGTGAAAGGACAAGCGTTCTCACCGGTTGCCGCACCTGGATCGAAACGACATCCCGAGCAGTAGTTGCTCATGCGCTCGATGTATCGGCCCGTCGCGATGTAAGGCTTCGATGCCATGACGCCGCCGTCAGCATACTGGGACATCCCCAAGGTATTGGGTAATTCGACCCACTCCACGGCATCGACATAGACGGCGAGGTACCAACGATGAACCTCGTCGGGATCGACACCCAGCATCAGACAAAAAAGTCCCGTCACCATCAGCCGCTGAATGTGATGGGCGTAGCCGTAGCGGAGTGTCTGCCCGACACATTCCGATAAACATTTCATCGGTGTATCGCCCGTCCAAAAGAAATCGGGCAACGACTCTCGAGCATCGAGCGTATTTCGCTCGAGGTATTGCGGCATGTGTCGCCAATAGACCCCGCGGACGTATTCCCGCCAACCGAGGATCTGGCGAACGAACCCCTCGACCGATGCCAGAGGTGCTCGTCCCTGTCGATAAGCGAGCTCCGCTCGGTCGATCACTTCTTTGGGATTCAGCAGCTTCAGATTGAGTGCCGCAGAGATTCGCGAGTGGAAGAGCCAAGGCTCTCCCGTCCACATGGCATCTTGATGATCGCCGAACACTGCCAGGCGGTTTTCGATGAAGTCTTGCAGCGCATCGAGCGACTGCTCCCGCGTCACCGGCCAGTCGAAGTCGTCGAGTTGCCCCGGATTGTCGTGGAACTCCGAGCGCACTTCGTCGATGATTTTTCGAGTGAGGGCGTCCGGCGGAAAGGCGATGGGGGATGACATCGCGAGACGTCCCGGGCCCTCTCGACCGAAACTCTTTCGGTTCTCGGAGTCGTAATTCCACTCGCCCCCTTCCGGCTCACCTGCAGCATCCATCAACACGCCGTATCGGCGGCGCATCTCGCGATAGAAAAATTCCATGCGGAGTTGCTTTCGGCCGTGGGCATGTTTCTCGAAGTCTTGATGCGAGCAAAGAAAATGGCGATCGGCACGCTCTTCCAGCAGTCCGGGTGGACATACCGCGCGCAGCGCCTCGCGGATACCCCATTCGCCCGGCTCCACGACGATGACGCGCTGCGGTGCCCACGCGAGAATATCGTGACGAAGCGCATTTGCCAGCGAACTCTTTTTTTCTTTGAGTTCGTGATAGAAAAGACGCAAGCCTTCGCTTTCGAGTCTCGCGCGGAAGTGGCGCATCGCCGATAGGAACATGACGATGCGTGGAAAGCTGACGGGGATGCGGGTCGACTCGTCACGAGCCTCGCACATCCATACGGCGTCGACTGCCGGATCGAACCCGTCGAAGGCTGCCGAGGAACGATCGAGCTGATCCCCGAGTACGACGACAAGGTGTCGGGGCTTGTCCTCCCGCGCCTTGGATCGCCTGGTACCTGCTCGAGGAGGCTTTTGCTTAACGTCTTCCATGACGTCGGTGATCATAGACCGGTCGCCGCACCCGCGGCTCACTTTACTCGGGGTCTGCACCGTGTCAGGTTCGAACGTAAACGATTTCGATCGAGGGATACTGAATATGACTCCTTTCTCGCGTCGCGATTTTCTCTCGAGCAGTGCCGGCCTATCAGCCGCTGCACTGACTGTGGCAGACCTCAAGCTTGCCGAGGCGGCTCGGGAGGTCGCTGCGCCGAAGACGGCCCCGACGCCGGGAAGTGCCCCGGGCTGGCAGGTCGGTCCCTTCGAGGACCTTCGGGAATGGATGGCGGAACTCGAGCGACGCGGACTCGTCTTGCGCGTGCGAAACATCGACCAAGATGCCTATGAAGGCACGGCGCTGATGTACCGACTGATCGATAAATTCGGCATGTACTTTGCGCCGGCCTTGGTCATGGAGAACGTCAAGATCGACGGCGTTTGGCACAAAGGTCCGATCATCACGAATCACTGCGGCCACTGGGATACCGAATGTCTGAGCTTCGGCATCGAGCCCGTACCGGACGATCACTTCGCGACCTACTACAAGGCGCTCGCAAGAGTCGAGGAGTATCTGCAGCTCGGCAAAGGCGGCGCGTTTCCGACCGCACCATTTACCGAAGTGCGGCGCGACGAGGCCTTGTGCAAACAGGTAGTCCTCACGGGTGATGCCATCGATCTGCGGAAGTTTGCGTTCATCCAATCGAATCCTGCGGACTCTGCGCGTTATGTGAACACCGGATCGGTCTTCACGAACGATGCCGAGCTCGGAAAAAATTTTGGTACCTACCGCTGCGAGATCAAAGGTCCGCGGATGCTCGGCATCAATCCCGAGGAGGGTCAGGGTGCCTGGCAGGCATTCATGAAAGCGAAAGCGCGAGGCGAGAAATCCGTCAAAGTCTCGATCGCTCTCGGTCAAGATCCGGTCACGTGGGTGGTATCCGGATCGAAACTGAATCGAGCCAAGGCCGACGAACTCGAGGTGGTCTCGGCCATCCGGGGCAAACCGCTCAGAGTGGTTCGCTCGGAAACCAACGACCATCTCATTCCCGCCAACTCCGAAATGGTGATCGAGGGTGAGGTGCCCCTTGACCAGGAAATGCTCCCGGAAGGTCCTTTCGGCGAGATGTACGGATACATGGGCGCGCGCAAGGCAGCCAATTTCTGGATGAACGTCACGGCGATCACCCATCGCAAAAATCCTTGGATCGTCAATCAGTACACAGGCGTAACCCGAGGATTTCCGACGGCTCCCCTCGAGCAGGTTGCGCTTCACACCATGAAGCGCTTCGTGCCCAACGTGAAGATGCTGCATACACCGGTGGAGGCCACCGGGCTCTGCTTCGTGAGCATCAAGAAAACGAAACCAGGCGAAGCTCTCGAGGTCGGCAAGCGGATTGCGCAGATCGTGGGAATCGCCAAGGTCGTGGTGATGGTCGATGACGACATCGAGGTACTCGATCGAACTCAGGTCATGCACGCGATGGGTTCGCGCTGGCAACCTCAGCCGGCAACGGTGATCATTCCCGAGTCTCGAGGCATGCCGCTCGATCCCTCTCTCACCAAGAAGCCGATGACTTCGAAGATCATCATCGACGCGACGCGCCAGTGGCCCGAGGAAGGGGGACCGAAGGAATATCAGCCGCTCAACAGAACGGAGCTCTCGCGCCTCGCCCCCGATGCGTTCGAACGCGTCGACGAGCGTTGGGCGAAACTCGTGGGCAAATATCGTCCCCCGGGAATCTGAGCCCGACAAGGTTCAATGCCACCCGCCCCTCTCGAGTTGGAGACCAACCGTCTCAAGATGCGGGAGTTTTCTGCGGAAGATGCTGCGTTCGTGTTGCGCTTGCTCAACGAACCGTCTTTCATAGAATTCATCGGCGATCGCGGCGTCCGAAATCTTTCCGATGCCAAGCGATACCTGCACGATGGCCCGATGACGAGTTATCGCCAACACGGTCACGGCCTATTGCATCTCAGCCTGAAGGAAGGCGATGTCCCCATCGGCATGTGCGGCCTCGTCAAACGGGACACGCTACCTGACCCCGATATCGGCTTCGCGCTGTTGCCCGCTTTTTGGGGTCGCGGTTATGTCACCGAAGCGGCCGAGGCAGTCCTGCAGCACGGCCAAAAAACACTCGGGATCCGTGTGGTGCTCGGTATCACCACCCCCGGCAATGTACGCTCCATCGCAGTACTCCAAAAACTCGGGCTGTCTTTCATCGAGGAAAAACCACTGGGGGATCGCCCGGAACCCCTGAAGATTTTTGGCCTTTCGGTAGAATCCGCGCCTCGACCGAGGAAATACGTACCATGATCGAAAAAATAGTGGAAAAACTCCTGTTCGCCTGCCGCTGGCTCTTGGCACCGCTTTACCTCGGCCTCTCGCTGGCGCTGGTGGCATTGGGCGTCAAATTTTTCCAGGAGGCCGTCCACGTTCTCACGGCTATCGGCACGATGGCCGAGGCCGATCTCGTACTGGTGGTTCTCACGCTCATCGATCTCGTACTCGTCGGTAGCCTGATCGTCATGGTGATGTTCTCGGGATACGAAAACTTCGTCTCGAGAATCGACGTCGGGGGTGACGCCGAAAAGCTTGGCTGGCTCGGCAAGCTCGATGCCGGCACTCTCAAGCTCAAGGTGGCCGCGTCCATCGTCGCGATTTCGTCCATCCACCTGCTCAAGGTATTCATGGACGTCAAGACGATCTCCAACGATAAAATCCTCTGGTACGTCATCCTGCACATGACGTTCGTGGTCTCGGCACTGCTGCTCGGCGTACTCGACCGAATGTCCTTCGCCGACAAGCGAAAATGAAAAAAGCCCGCCGATTTTGAGCCGGCGGGCTTTCATTAGCCTGTAAAGCCCGATTGTTTTTTTCCGGGTCGGCTCCCGGTTCTACTTCTTCGAACTCTTCTTGGCTGCGCGCTTCTTGGCGCGCGCCGGGCTCTTCGGACGAGTCTTTCCGAAAGAACCTTTGTAGATCTTGCCGCGACGGCTTCTGCTGTCTCCCTTGCCCATGTTCAAGAACTCCGATGTCTGCGGCGTGACGTTCGCCGTGGGTGGCAAGTGTAGGCCACTCAGCGGTATCGCGCCAACAACTTGCCGAGTTGTTTGGCGCCGGGGTTGAGACGCTCGAAGGGAACCTGATTGAGCGGTGTCTCGGGCGTACGGTTGAGCGAATGGAATTCGGAGTCCTGCGTAGGCCGGCAGTGCAGCAATCCCGTGAGGTATTCGCCTTTGGCAATGTGTTGCTGGACGTAGTCGTGGGCGGCGAGTTCGTCGGAAGGGTCGTAATCCTCCGCGAGCTTGCGTAGCACGACCCGACTGCCATCGTGAAGCATCACGGGCAGTGCCTCGCCTGGCGCGTAGTCGGTGCTGATCTCTTTCTTGAAAGGCACGAAATCCGCCTCGACCACCGGCTCGTAGTGCTCACGGGAATAGGCGTAGCTCTTCGTCGAGCCCTCGTGATCGTTGAACGTGACGCACGGCGAAAGAACGTCGATAAGCGCGAACCCGGGATACTTGAGCCCCGCCTGAATCAACGGGACGAGTTGGGCTTTATCGCCAGAGAAGCTTCGGGCCACGAAACCCGCGCCGAGGTTCATCGCCAGCAATACCGGATCGATCGGCGGCTGCTGGTTCACCTCGCCCTTCTTCGCTTTTGTGCCGATGTCGGCAGAGGCGGAGAACTGTCCCTTGGTGAGACCGTACACGCCGTTGTTCTCGATGACGTAGAGCATGTTGACGTTACGTCGAATCGCATGACAGAACTGCCCGAGCCCGATGGACAGCGAATCGCCGTCGCCCGAGATGCCGATGTAATAAAGATCGCGGTTCGCGGCATTCGCGCCCATGGCAATCGATGGCATGCGTCCATGCACAGAGTTGAAGCCGTGTCCGCCGCTGACAAAATAAGCCGTAGTCTTGGACGAGCAACCGATACCGGAGAGCTTCACCAGATTTTCGGGGCGCATGGAGATGCCCCAGCAGGCCTCGATGATCGCGGCGGTGATCGAGTCGTGTCCGCAACCGGCACATAGCGTCGACAACGACCCTTCGTAATCACGCCGGGTCAAGCCGAGTTCGTTTTTCGGCAAAGACGGATGGGCGATTTTCGGCTTGGGGATGAAGGTCATGACACCACTCCCGCGACGGTGCGGCGACCTTCGAGCAGGTCTCCCAACACACCATCGACGATGAATTTCGACGATACGGGCAACCCGCTGTAATGCAGCAGCGAGCGCAGCTTGGATTTCTCGACACGAGTCTCGAGCGTCAACAAGGATTTGAGTTGTGCATCACGGTTCTGCTCGACCACATAAATGATCTCGTGCTCGGCGAGGAACTTCTCGACCTCCTCGTCGAATGGAAATGCCCGGACACGCATGTAGTCGAGATGCACCCCGCGCGACTCGATGACGTCGAGCGCTTCGCGTACCGCGCCATCACAACTTCCGACCGATACGATGGCCGCCTTCGCCTTGCCATCGCCGGAGACAACCGGCTTCGGTACGAAGCGTTTGGCCGTCGCAAACTTGCGAACGAGTCGATCGAGCACGAGTTGGTAGTCGGCGGAGTCTTCGGTGTAAGTGCCGAACTGGGTGTGACCGGAACCGCGGGTGAAGTAGGCCCCCTTCGGATGGACTCCCGGAAAAGTTCGGTAGGTGATGCCATCCTCATCCTTGTCGAGGTAGCGATAAAACTTCTCGATTTTCTCGAGTTCATCTTTACCGAGCACCTTGCCCCGATCGGGTCGATAGTCGTCATCCCATTGCAGGTCGCGACACATCCAGTCGTTCATGCCGATATCGAGGTCGAGCAGCACGATGATCGGTGTTTGTAGGCGCTCCGCCAGATCGAATGCCTGCACTGCCATGTAGAAACTTTCTTCGGGGTTCGCAGGATAAAGACACACATGTTTGGTGTCTCCGTGCGACGCATACGCTGCCGAGATCAGATCGCATTGCTGCGTTCGCGTGGGCATGCCGGTCGAAGGACCGACACGCTGGACATCGAATAGTACGGCGGGGACCTCGGCATAATAAGCCAGCCCCAGGAACTCGCTCATCAACGACACGCCAGGACCGGACGTCGCCGTGAAAGAACGAGCGCCGTTCCAGTTGGCGCCAAGGACCATGCCTATCGCCGCGAGCTCATCCTCCGCCTGAATGAAGGCGAAGTTGGCTTTGCCGGTGTCGGGATCGACACGGGTCTTGTCCGCGAAACTCTTGAAAGCATCCATCAACGACGTGGATGGCGTGATGGGATACCACGCGGCAACGGTTGCGCCCGCATAGACACAGCCGAGCGCTGCAGCAGTGTTGCCGTCGATCATGATGTGACCCGATGTCTTGTCCATCTTCTCGACGCGTAACGGCAAGGGACAGTCGAAATTCTGCTTGGCGTAGTCGTAACCAAGCTGTATGGCCTGCATGTTCGAATCGACGAGTGCAGGCTTCTTGGCATAGGTCTCAGCCAGCAACTCGCGGATCCGCTCGACATCGAGATCGAGCAACGCCGCGAGCACGCCGGCATAGCAGATGTTCTTCATCAGGATGCGCGTACGCACACCCTTGAAGTTCTCGTTGCACAGGCGAGCGAGCGGCACGCCGATGACGGAGATATCGTCACGCTTGAGCAATGCAGGCCGCGGCCAGGTCGAGTCGTAGATCAGGTATCCGCCCGGCGCAACATCCCTCACATCACGAGCGTAGGTCTCGGCGTTCATCGCCACCATGATGTCGACTTTTCCCGATCGGGCCACGTAGCCGTCTTTGGAAATTCGGATTTCGTACCAGGTTGGCAGCCCTTGAATGTTGGATGGGAAGTAGTTCTTCCCCATGACCGGGATCCCGCTGCGGAAAATCGATTTCATCAACAGCGTATTCGCGCTGGCAGAGCCGGTTCCATTGACCGTGGCAATCTTGATGACGAAATCATTGACGCGAGAAGCAGATGAGGCAGCTGACATTCGGGCGTACTCCTCAGGTGGCCTGATCGACGGCATGCGGCCACTTCACCCAGGATTTCTGCATATCCCATGCAGCCGTGGGGCAACGCTCGGCACAGAGCCCGCAGTGCACGCAGACATCTTCGTCCTTGACCATGACACGACCGGTGAACTTGAGCGGCGAGCTGACATAAAGCGCTTGCGTCACGTTTTCGGCAGGCGCCTTCAGGCGGGTACGCAATTCGGGCTCGGGCCCATCGGGAGTCATGGTGAGACAGTCGACGGGACAGATGTCGATGCAGGCATCGCATTCGATGCAGAGCTTAGCGTCGAAGATCGTCTGAACATCGCAATTGAGACAGCGTTGTACTTCTTGAGCGGCCTGCTCTGCCGTGAAGCCTAGCTCGACCTCGATGTCGATTTTCTTGAATCGCTCTTTCAGCGAAACATGTGGAACGAGTCGTCTCTCGAGCGCGCTGTAGTCGTTGGAATACGACCATTCATGCATGCCCATCTTGCGACTCTGCAGATTGACGCCGGGCGGCATCCTCTCGGTGACGGCTTTGCCCTGGCAGTGCTGATGGATCGAAACCGCGGCCTGATGACCGTGCTCGACTGACCAAATGATGTTCTTGGGTCCGAATGCTGCGTCGCCACCAAAGAAAATACCCGGACGCGTGCTCTCGAAGGTCGTCGCATCGACTTTGGGGACATCCCACTTGTCGAAGTCGATACCGATGTCTCGCTCGATCCAGGGAAAAGCATTTTCCTGACCGATGGCGAGGATGACGTCGTCTGCGGGATAGAATTCTTCACCCGTGACTCGCTCGTCGGTGATGCGCCCGCGAGCATCGACGGAGTATTCCATCACGTCGAATATCATCCCCTTGAGTCGACCACCCTCGACGACGAAACTCTTGGGCGATCGGTTGATGACGATCTCGACGCTTTCGGCCTCAGCGTCCTCCAGCTCCCACTCGGACGCCTTGAAGAATTGCCGAGGCTTGCGCGCCATGACTTTTACGCTCGTGGCACCGAGTCGCAACGAGCTTCGGCAGCAGTCCATCGCCGTATTGCCTACACCGATGATGAGCACGTTCTTGCCGACGGAGTTCACGTGACCGAAGGCGATCGACTCCAACCAGCTGATGCCGATATGGATGTTGGCCGCCCCTTCCTGTCGTCCGGGCAAAGACAGTTCTTTTCCCTTGGGTGCGCCTGAGCCCACGAAAATCGCATCAAACCCCTCGTCGAGGAGTGTTTTCATCGATTCGATGCGATGTCCGAGACGAAGGTCGACTCCCATGTCGACGATCGCCGAAATTTCTTCGTCGATCACCGAACCCGGCAGACGGAATGAAGGGATGTTCGTTCGCATCAGCCCGCCGGCGGTGGCAAACTGCTCGAAGATCGTGACCTCGTAACCGAGCGGCATGAGATCGTTGGCCACGGTGAGCGATGCGCATCCCGCACCGATGCAGGCGATGCGCTTGCCATTCTTTTTTTCGGGAATCGGGGGAAGACGATCGCGGAACTCGTCTTTGTGGTCCGCCGCGACACGCTTCAATCGGCAGATCGCCACGGGTTTTTCTTCGACCCGCCCACGCCGGCAGGCGGGCTCGCAAGGTCGATCGCAGACTCGACCGAGAATGCCGGGGAACACATTCGACCGCCGGTTCACCAGGTAGGCGTCGGTAAACCGACCCTGCGCGATGAGTCGAATGTACTCAGGCACGTCCGTGTGGGCAGGACATGCCCACTGACAATCCACGACCTTATGGAAATAGTCGGGATGCGAGGTATCCGTCGACGCCATTTGACCCCCAAGTCTGACGAGTTCGCTCGATGCCCGAGTATCCGACCGCGCCGAACAAATGTCACCGTGAACAGGGCCTAGACGACAGGTACCATGCTCGGACCACCACCCTTTGGAGCCTCATGGACGCCCCCACCGAGATTCGTCTGCGCCGCCAATCCCGCATTCTCGAGGTGGCATTCGGCGATAGCGAGCGGTATCAACTGCCCTTCGAATTCTTGAGGGTGCACTCCCCCTCGGCAGAGGTGAAGGGGCATGGCCCCGGCCAAGAAACCCTGGTGCTCGGGAAGCAGGCCGTCGGCATTAATGACGTCGAGCCCGTCGGTCAGTACGCCGTCCGGCTGTTATTCGACGACGGGCACGACAGCGGCCTCTATAGCTGGAAGTATTTGAGAGAACTCGGCCGCGAGCAAAACACGCTCTGGCAGCATTATCTCGATCGGGTCCGTGCGGCAACGGGCGTCGCGGCAGGTTGAGACGGGATAAAAAAAGGCCGGGCAGTGCCCGGCCGTTCAATCCCTTCTTTAGCTTTTTTTTAACCCCCGTCCGGCCGATCCACTTCTGGATCGGTACGCGTGGACTCGGTTTTACGCCCATCTCCGAGGAAAATCCATAGCCCCGCATCCCGAGGCGGTCGAGGCTACAATGTCCGGCCCTGCTGGAGCCCGAACTCATGTCCGCCCACAAGGAATCCCAGACCACCCATTTCGGATTCGAAGAAGTCGCTTGGCGCGACAAGGCAAAGCGTGTTCGGGGCGTATTCGACTCTGTGGCGCCGCGCTACGACGTGATGAACGACTTGATGTCGGGCGGTCTGCATCGTCTCTGGAAGGAGTTCACCCTCTCGCAAACACATCTGCGCCACGGTCAACGTGCCCTCGACGTCGCCGGCGGAACCGGCGACCTCGCGCGAGGCATGCATCGACAGGTGGGCGATCGAGGGCTCGTCGTATTGTCGGATATCAATGGCGCCATGTTGGCGCATGGCCGTGATCGCACCTTCGATACCGGCCTCGCGCAAGGCATCGAATACGTTCAAGCCAATGCCGAATGTCTGCCCTTCGCCGACAACACCTTCGATTGCGTCACGATCGGTTTCGGACTGCGCAATGTCACCGACAAGCCTGCTGCATTGCGCTCGATGCGGCGCGTACTGAAGCCGGGCGGTCAACTGCTGATCCTCGAGTTTTCACAACCGACGATCCCGGCCCTGCGTCCGATCTACGATGCCTACTCGTTCAAAGTATTACCGGTGCTCGGAAAATGGGTTGCAAACGACTCCGAGAGCTATCGCTACCTGGCCGAATCGATCCGCAAGCATCCCGACCAGGAAACGCTGCTCGCCATGCTGCGCGAGACGGGTCTCGTCGAGTACCGTTACCACAATCTGTCGGGCGGTATCGTCGCATTGCACCGCGGCTACAAGGACTGACGGACCAAGCCGACGTGCTCACGGAACTCATCGAAAACCTGTTGAACCGAAATCTCGGTAATTCGCCCGGCGCGAGAAACTCGTGTGCCGAGTTGAAGGGACGTCGGCTCAAAGTGGTGATCCGTGATCTCGAGATCACCATCGCGATCGAGTCTCTCGGCGACTCCTTGCAGATTTCACGCAATGGGGACGGCGAGTTTCACGCCGAGGTGGAAGGATCGCCGATCAACCTGCTGGCGATGGCCGGGCCGTCTCCGGAGCGATTGCTCAAGTCGGGCGCGGTACAGGTCAGAGGTGAAGTCGAGCTCCTGCAGCGCTACCGCGATCTCGCCTTGTTGCTGAAGCCCGACCTCGAAGAGGAACTTTCTCGACTCGTCGGAGACTCGCCTGCGCATCGATTGGCGAGTCTTGCTCGCGGAGCTTTGTCATTCAGCCAACGTGGTGCCGACACCGCCGTTCGCAACGCCGCAGAATATTTCGCCCACGAAACCCGCGATCTCGTGCCACGCGCCGAAGCCGAAGTGTTTTTGGGCGAAGTCGATCAACTTCGTGAAGACGTCGACCGTGCCGCGGCTCGCCTCGATGCGATGCTCGAGCGGATCGCCCCTTCGAGAACGGACGCATGAAGCTTCGCGTCCTGGCGAGACTGATCCAGATTCAGCGTGTTCTCGTCCGGCATGGGCTGGACGAGTTCGTGACGGAGACACACCTCTACCGACCGCTGCGTTTCATTTTTCTCGCCTCACCCTGGACATGGTTCGAACGACGCAAGATCGCAACCCGTGGCGAGCGATTGCGTCTGGCGCTCGAGGAACTCGGTCCCATTTTCATCAAGCTGGGACAAGCGCTCTCCACCCGGCGCGATCTCCTCCCTGCCGATATCGCCGAGGAACTTGCCAAGCTGCAGGATCGCGTTCCGCCTTTCGATGGCAAGGTCGCAAAGCAAATCATCGAAAAGGCTTACGGCAAACCATTAGCCGACGTATTCGAGTCCTTCGACGAACAGCCCCTCGCCGCGGCTTCTATTGCCCAAGTTCACGTGGCGAAGCTTCGCTCGGCCGGCGAGGTCGTGATCAAAGTTTTGAGACCCGGCATGCGGGAAATCATTTCGGGCGACCTCGAGGTGATGCACGCGCTCGCTGCTCTGGCCAAGCGAAATTCCTCCGAGGCGCGACGCTTGCGCGTCGACGAAATCGTCGACGAGTACGAAAAAACCGTTCTCGACGAACTCGATCTGATGCGCGAAGCCGCCAATGCGGCGCAACTGCGACGCAATTTCGAGGGATCCTCCCTGCTGCACGTCCCCGCGGTGTACTGGGACCATTGCCGCGTGAACGTCATGGTCATGGAGCGAATTCGCGGCGTGACCATCAGTGACATGTCGACGCTTCGTGCCTTGGGAACCAACATCCCGATGCTCGCCGAGAACGGCGTGAAAATCTTCTTTACGCAGGTGTTCCGGCACAATTTTTTCCATGCCGACATGCACCCCGGGAATATCTTCGTACTCGTCGACGACCCAAGTCGCCCTCGCTATGCCGCCGTCGACTTCGGGATCGTCGGGACACTGGACCTGCGCGATATGCACTATCTCGCGGAGAATTTCCTGGCGGTGTTCGATCGAAACTATCGACGTGTCGCCGAACTGCATGTGGAGTCCGGATGGGTTCCTCCCACGACGCGTATCAATGAAATGGAGTCGGCGATCCGCACCGTACTCGAGCCCATCTTCAACAAGCCACTGAAAGATATTTCTTTCGGCACGATTCTTCTGCGGCTATTCGATATTTCGCGCCGCTTCGACATGCGCATTCAGCCACAGTTGATTCTGCTTCAGAAAACCCTGCTCAACATCGAGGGTCTCGGTCGCGATCTCTACCCGGAACTCGACATCTGGCAGACCGCTGCGCCCATTCTGCGCGAGTGGATGCGTGATCGCCTGAGCGTTCGTACACAACTGAAGCACTTCCGCGACCACCTCCCGGCACTCGTCGAAGTCGCCCATGCTCTGCCGCCCTTGCTCAAGGTAGCCGTCCAAAAAGCACAAGATGGAAAACTGCACATCGGGGTTCAGCCAGAAGACATCGAGCGGCTGCGTCTGGAAATTCGTGCGGGCGAGCGTCGTCGAAATGCGACCCTGATCGCAAGCGTTCTGGGGCTCGGCGGTATTCTTTGGCTGGATCCCGGGCCTGTGGTCTCCGGACTCGCGCCGTTACTGATCATCGCAGCGATCGTCACCTACATCGTCGGGCGTCGCTGACCTCGCGGGCGTTTGAGCGCTCAGCTTGTCCGAAGACGCTCCAACCAAGCAGCCGGATCCTCGCCGCGCTCGAGTACTTCGACGAGTGCCGAGCCGACAACGACCCCCGCGACATGGCCTTTCAGTTTTTCGACCTGCTCTCGCGAGCGGATGCCGAAGCCTGCGCAGACGGGTACCGGTGATGCGGCGGTGACCCGATCGAGATAATCGAGAACGGTGTCGGGCACCGCTACCGATTTTCCGGTAGTGCCGGTCATCGTGACGGCGTAAACGAATCCGTCGCTTGCGCTGCATATTTGAGCGAGGCGCTCGGGTGTGGTGACTGGCGTCACCATCTGAATGAGCGACAAGCCTTTAGAGGAGAGCGCCGCTCGAAACTCCGCCCCTTCGTCGAACGGCAGATCGGGAACGATGAACCCGCAGACGCCAGCGTTCAGGGCGTCTGCGGCGAGCTTTTCGTAACCGTACTGCAGCAACGGATTGAGATAGCTCATCAATACGAGCGGTGCTACCGGGCGCTGCATCGCGCGGAGCTCCTGCAGAATCCACTGCAAACTGACCCCTTGCTTGAGCGCAGCCTGACTCGAGCGCTGGATCGTCATGCCGTCGGCCATCGGGTCGGTAAATGGCACGCCAATTTCGACGACGTCGGCCGCCGAGGCGACCGCGGTCAGATGTTCACGAAAATTCGCGGCGCTAGGAAAACCCGCGGTCATGAATGCGACGAGTGCCGGTTCGCCTTTGGCGCCCGCTTGACGTATGACGTCTGCCAATTTCTTTGCTGGCGTCATGATCGGCTCTCCGCAAGAATCGTCCGCTGCAGTGTCGGCATGTCTTTATCGCCACGACCCGACATGCAGATCACCAGTCTCTTTCCGGGATGGAGCGCAGCCCAGCGCTTGGCGCCGTGTAGCGCATGCGCAGTCTCAAGCGCAGGCAAGATCCCCTCGAGGCGAGAACATTCCTGAAGTGCCTCCAGAGCTTCGGAGTCGGTCGCCGACTCATATTTGACGCGGCCGGCGGCGAGCAACAATGCATGCTCAGGACCGACGCCGGGGTAATCGAGACCCGCCGAGATCGAATCGGTCTCGTGGATCTGGCCATTCTCATCCTGCAACAACAGCGAGTAGCAGCCCTGCAGCACCCCGGGCCATCCATACGAAAGACTCGCGGCATTCTCTCCGAGATTGACGCCGCGGCCACCCGCTTCGATGCCGATGATTTCGACCTGCTCATCCGGTACGAAAGCGTGGAACATCCCGATGGAGTTGGAGCCACCGCCGACACACGCGAAAATTGCATCGGGCAATGCGCCATGACGCTCGAGACACTGTGCTCGCGCTTCGCGACCAATGACAGCCTGCAACTCGCGGACGAGATACGGATACGGATGCGGTCCCACCGCCGAGCCTAAAAGATAAAACGTGCTCGTCGGATCAGAGACCCAATCACGAAGTGCCTCGTCTATGGCCGAGCGTAATGTTTGATCACCCCCGGTCACCGGCACGACTTGAGCGCCGAGCAGCCGCATACGCCCGACATTCGGCGCCTGACGTTCCATGTCGATGGCGCCCATGTAGACGACACACGGCAAGCCAAGCCGTGCGCAAGCGGCGGCGCTCGCGACACCGTGCTGCCCTGCTCCCGTCTCGGCGACGATGCGCTTTGCACCGAGTCGCTTCGCGAGCAAGGCTTGACCGACGGCGTTGTTGATCTTGTGCGCACCGGTATGAGCGAGATCCTCGCGCTTGAACCACACGTCTGCACCCCACGCAGCAGACAAGCGCGGCGCATGCGACAGCGCGGTCGGTCGTCCGACCCAATGTCGCAGTTGATCCGTGTACTCGCGCTGAAAGTCCTCGCGGTGCAGGTGCTCCCGCATTCCCGCCTCGAGGCGCTCGAGCGCCGGTATCAACGTCTCCGGTACATAACGCCCCCCATAGGGACCAAAACGTCCGCGGGCATCCGGAAAACGGCCTGCAAGCTCGGCATCGAGCAGCGCTCGCTGTTCGACCGAAGAGAAACGGACATGGGCATTCATTCTAAAAACTCCCCGAATGCGGCACGTGCCGCCTTCACGAACTCATGAATTTTTTGAGGCGATTTTCGGCCCGGTGACGACTCGACACCGCTCGAGACATCGACGCCCCAAGGCCGAACCTGTCGAACGGCATCATGGACGTTTTGTGCATCGAGACCGCCCGCCAACAACAAGCGTGTGCGGGTTGCGAGGGTTCTTGCCAGAGTCCAATTTGCCGTTCGTCCGACGCCACTCTGCGCGCCTTCGAAAAGAATACAGGCTGGTAGTCTGTCGGGTACGGCTTCGTTCTCGCGATAGACCGGAAGTACCCGCTCCTGGGCGCGCTGCGGCAAAGAAGGCAGATCGAATTGGTCGGTCTGCAGCAGATCGGGCGCGAAGACGTCGAGAATCTCGTCCACTTCGGCGGCCATTGGCCGCCGCGTGACGGCAATACACCACGCCTTGCCTCGCGCAGGCTCGGCGAGTCGCGCGGCCTGCGCCGCGGTCACTTTGCGCACGGACGGCGCGAGTACGAAACCCAGGGCGTCCGCGCCGGCTTCCAGTGCGGCGGCAACCGCCTCCTCGTCGCCAAGTCCGCAGATCTTCACGAACACGCAGCAGCCCTCTTTGCGGATCGCGCTGCGTTCAGCATCTGTGCAGCCAAGTCACGCGGATGATCGCCCGTCATCAGGGCGCTGCCGACCAGCGCGAGATCGTATCCCGATGCCGCCAGCCGTCCGGCATCGTCAGCCGTTGCAAGACCACTCTCCGCCACTCGCGGCAGCCAGTCTGGCAGTTTTGGCGCGAGAGCCTCGAGATGACCTGGGATCACCTGCAAGGAAATCAGATCGCGGCAATTGACGCCGAGAAGCACGAGGCTTCCGGAAGCCGATGTCGACTGACGCCCGATTCGTGGCTCGACCAAACGAACCGCCGCATCGACATCACGCTCGTCAAACGCTTCGAGCAAGACGAACAAGCCTTGATCGAGCGCTGTATCAAACAGTTTTGCAAGAGCATCGTCAGGGAGCATGCGAAGAATGAGCAGCACACCACCCGCGCCTGCCGCACGGGCCTCGAGCACCTGATAAGGATCAACAAGAAAATCCTTGCGCATCGCCGGCACACGGTGTTTGCACAGTGTCGCAGCCGCGCGTTCGAGGTGTTCGAGCTCGCCATCGAATCGAGAAGGCTCGGTCAAAACCGAAACGGCTGCGGCTCCCGCCTCGGCGTAAGATGCCACGCGATGTTCGAGATCATCTTGATCGACGCTGCGCAACTGGCCGAGAGCGGGCGAGCGAAGTTTCATTTCCGCGATCAGATCGAAACCTTCCGAAGATCGATACAGACGTGGTGCAGGCTCGAGATCACGAATCCTCGCCAACAACTCGGGCTGTGGTTGGTGTGCCCGGGCACGCTCAGCCCGCTCACGACTGCGCATCGCCATCGTGGCGAGAAAATCATCCTCGCTCATCGGCCGAATTCCTTGAGGCGATCGAGCATCTTTGCCGCTCGCCCATCGTCGATGACGGCCTTGGCCAAAGCCACCCCCTCCTGCGGTGAATGCGCTCTTCCCGTGCATTCGAGGGCGATCGCAGCGCCCATCACGAGCGCATCACGGTGCGCACCGCGGTCCTCCCCGCGCAGCACCCGATCGAGCGCTGCCGCGTTGAAGACTGCATCGCCACCTGTAAGCGCTGCGACATCGCAACGCTCGAGTCCGTAATCCTCCGGAGTGCGCTGTGATCGCTCGAGACGACCCGACCTCACATCGAAAACGATGAAGGGCCCCAACGGCGTGGGCTCGTCCCAACCCTTCGCACCGTGTATGACCCATGCGCGGGTCAGTCCTGGCATGCCGCAGAGGGCCGTCGCCATCAATTCGGCAGTGGCCTCGTTGAACGCGCCGACGATCGCGAACGGCGGGGCCGCGGGATTCGTCAGCGGTCCGAGTACGTTGAACACCGTACGCACACCCAAGGCCTGGCGTACGGGTGCGATGGACTTCATCGCGGGGTGATAGTGCGGCGCAAAAAGAAACGTGAAGCCCGTTCTCTCGAGACACTCTCCAGCGCGCGCCTCGTCGAGCGGCAAAGGCAGCCCCAACTTCTCGAGGACGTCGGCGCTACCGGACTTGCTCGAGATCGACCGATTGCCGTGTTTGATGACGGGAATGCCGCAAGCCGCGCTCAGCAAGGCGGAGCCCGTCGAGATATTCACGCTGCCCGATGCGTCACCGCCCGTACCGACGATGTCGATGGCCTGAGATCGAAGGCCCTCCGCGATATCGGGTCTTCGAGCGAGGCCGCGCATCGCTTTTGCAAAACCGCGAAGTTCGTCGCCCGTCACGCCTTTGGCGCGTAAAGCAGCCAGCAGGGCACCCCCCAACGCGGCGGGCATCGAGGGATCGGCGAGCGCTATAAGAATCTTGCCGGCCTCATCCTCGGATAAATCTTTTCTGTCGAGCAGGCGCTCGAGCAGTGGACGCAGACTCTCAGGCCCGCTCATCGTCGGCCTCCCTGCTGCGTCAAGAAATTACGCATCAAGAGGGGCCCTTCCGGAGTCAGCACGCTCTCGGGATGAAACTGCACACCCTCGACCATCAGCTCTCGATGTCGCACACCCATGATCTCGCCTTGGTCGGTCCGGGCGGTGACGAGGAGCTCGGGCGGTAGCGATGACGGCTCGGCGATCAACGAGTGATAACGACCCACTTGGCAGGGAGAGCTCATGCCGGAAAAGAGCCCGAGTCCATCGTGGGTCACGGGAGATGTCTTGCCGTGCATCAGTCTTCCAGCACGAACGACCTTGCCACCGAAAACTTCGGTGATGGATTGATGACCGAGGCAAACACCGAATACGGGCACGAGTCCCGCGAAGGCACGGATGATCTCCATGGAAATTCCCGCGTCATAGGGCGTCCCAGGGCCTGGTGAAATGCAGACGTGGGTCGGCCTCGATGCCAACGCCTGCTCGATCGTGATCTCGTCGTTGCGGCGAACATCGACCTCGGCACCCTCCATGAGAAATGCCTGTACCAAGTTGTAGGTAAAAGAATCGTAGTTGTCGATGAGGAGCAGTCGGGCGCTCATGACACCTCTCCTGCCATCTGCAAGGCTCTGGCGGCCGAAGCGCTCTTTGCGAGGACTTCCTCGTATTCACTTTGCGGGTGACTGTCGGCCACGATGCCGGCGCCGGCTTGGTAGGAATACTCGTCACCTCTGAACACGAGCGTGCGGATAGTGATGGCTTGATCCATCTCTCCTTGCGCTCCGAAATATCCGACTGTTCCGCCGTACAGACCGCGACGTACCGGCTCGAGCTCGTCGATGATTTCCATGGCGCGAACCTTGGGAGCACCGACCAAGGTGCCGGCCGGAAATGCCGCCGCGAACAAATCGAACGCATCGCGTCCGGCGGCAAGCTCGCCGTGGACGCCACTCACGATATGCATGACGTGGCTATACCGCTCTATGGAGCGGTAAGGATCGACATGCACCGAACCTGCGCGAGCCACACGACCCAAATCGTTGCGTGCCAGATCGACGAGCATCACGTGTTCGGCATTTTCTTTGGCGTCTGCCAGGAGCTCCTGTTCGCGTCGTCGATCTTCTTGATCATCGGCGGCCCGAGGACGAGTGCCGGCGATAGGCCTCAATTGCGCGTGTCCACCCGAGAGTTTCACGAGCGCTTCTGGAGAAGAACCCACGACTTTGATGTCATCCAGCGCAAGGTAATACATGTAGGGCGAGGGATTGATGAGTCGCAGAGCGCGGTAGGCATCGAAGGGATCGACCGAGTGTCGCCCCGAAAACCTCACCGACAGCACGAGCTGATACACATCACCCGAGGCGATGTATTCCTTGGTACGGGCGACGCCATCGAGGAAGTGATCCTGCGACATCGAGGCTTCCGCCAAAGAAAAGCCGCTGGAGATCTTCGGAGCTGGCACAGCGCCTCGCAGCGCGGCGATCACCTCCCGTCGCAGCGACTGACGCTCGGCCTCGCTGCCCGAGTGCAGTAATGCAATTCCTCGGGTCAGGTGATCGAACACGAGCAGCGACGACGGCGCGACGTAATGCATGTCGGGTACCGAAGAGGCGGCGACGGGGCGCGCTCGCAAACGCTCGAACCAGCGTACGACGTCATAGGAGGAGTACCCGACGAGGCCACCGGCGAGAGGAAAACCTGGCCCAGCCCCCGGCGCAGTCGGTCGAGGCGCACTTGCGAGTGCTGCACGCAACGCATGGAGGAGCTGCGCTTGGTCCGCAGGCAGGGGTTTGCATTCGGTTCCCAACCACTGACCTCGGCCATCGAGTCGAAACTGGAACGATGAATCGCCGAAGCCGATGAACGAGTAACGCCCGAGACGCTCGCCACCCTCCACGCTCTCGAGCAGAAAGGTCGGCCTGAACGCGTGCAGCTTCAGGAAGGCGGAGACCGGTGTATCGAGATCACCGGAAATGTCGAATGGTGGTTTCATAAACGAAAAAACCCATCCCGGAGGGTATCCGGAGATGGGTTTGCTGGCTTGAACCTCTTGCTGGTTTGATCGAACAGCGGCGCCGGCGCCCTCTCCTTTAAGAGAGTCGCCACCAACCCAAACGACGAACGTCGCGGCAAACGCGAGAGTCGGTTTTGGAGCGCTCAGTGTTCATGACGTCGGAGAGTATCCCTGTGGGCCGTATTCGCGTCAACGGGCGATCAAAATAAGCCCGTTGATCGACAGGCCGATGATCAGCAATCCAATGGCGATCATCGCAGCGCGAGGTGGGACATGCTTGGCGACCCAAGCCCCGACGGGCGCCGCGATCACGCCCCCGCCCAGCAAGGCGATGACGAGATCGAATCGGTCCCAGTCGAAGGTGAACAAAAAGGTGATGGAAATGGTGAGGGTGACGAAGAACTCGGCCGCATTGGTCGTACCGATCGCATAGCGTGGCGGAACTCCCCGAGCGATGAGCGTGGGTGTCGTCACCGTCCCCCAACCTCCCCCACCGATGGCATCGAGAAAGCCCGCTACCCCGCCCAGCGCATGACTTGGCGCACGCGCGAGGCCAGGTTCACTGCGCGACCACGCACGTCGCAACAACAAAATTCCGGTCAGCAGCAGGTAGATCCAGACAAAGGGTTTGAGCAGATTGCCGTCGAGATTGCCGAGCAACCACGCCCCGACCGCTCCACCGACCATGCCGGGCAGAACAAGCTTGAAGAAAATCTTTCGATCGAGATTTTTGAACCAAGCGTGCGACACCCCCGAAGCGCCGGTCGTGACCACCTCGGCTGCATGCACGGTAGCGCTCACGAAAGCAGGCGGATGTCCCATCGTCGTCAGGAAGGCGCTTGCCGAAATGCCATAGGCCATGCCGAGCGCCCCATCGATGAGTTGCGCCGCAAAGCCGACGAAGACGAGGGGCCAGAATTCGGGGGACAGGCCGTCCATGCGCCTATCGTACATAATGTGCGCATGAAGTTTTCCCTCTCTTCCCGCTTCGTACTGCCCTTGGTCGCTCTCATGACGCTCAATGCTTGCTCACGTGATACCACCCCCGAGGTCGAAGGGCTGCGTGTCGGTCCGTGGCGCGCCGTACTGCAGGTGCCGGGTGGCGAACTGCCCTTCGGGATGTCCGTGGCGGCTAAAGATGGGAAGCCCGTCGTCACGCTGATCAATGGTCCGAGTCGCGTCGACGTGACCGAAATAACCGTCCAAGACGACGAAGTCACGATGCTGATGCCCGGGTTCGAAAACAAGATCGTCGCGAAGATGGAAGATGGCGTACTGCAAGGTACGCTCACGATGGTTAAGGCACGGGGCAAACTGCAGCTCATTCCGTTTGTTGCGACGCATGGCCAAGCCTGGCGTTTCTCCGCGCCGAGCTCAACGCCGCGAGCAGACGAGAACTCCGGAACGCCGATCGGAGGGCGTTGGGCGTTTACGTTCGGTGAAGGAGACAAAACGTCGCCTGCCGTCGGTGAGTTCGAGCAGCAAGGGCCCGGGGTCACCGGCACCGTCATGACCCCCACCGGAGATCATCGATTCCTCGACGGTGAATTCATTGACGGCGAACTCCGCCTCTCCAAGTTCGATGGCGGGCACGTCTTTCTCTACAAAGGAACGCTGCAAGACGATGGGTCTCTGCGCGGCAAGTTCTGGTCGGGGACGGCGTTCGAAGACAGCTTCGTGGCCCGCCGGGACGACAGCGCCTCGCTGGGTGATGCGGAAAATGCAACCAAACTGGTCGGCAAGGCTGATCGCCTCGACTTTCGTTTTCCGGATCTCGCCGGACATCTCATCTCGATCAAAGATCCCTTCTTCCACGGCAAGGTCGTCATCGTGACGCTCGCGGGCAGCTGGTGTCCGAACTGTCACGACGAGGCCGCTTTCCTCGCAAACCTGTACCGCGAACGACGCGCCGAAGGATTCGAGGTGATCTCCCTCATGTTCGAGCAGTTTGGCGACTTCAAGCGTGCAGCGGATGCGACCGATCGCTTCCGTCGTCGCTACGGCATCGAGTACACGACGCTGATCGCCGGAACCTCCGACAAGGACGACGCCGCCTCCAAGCTGCCGCAGCTCAACGGCGTATTTGCGTTCCCGACGACGATCTTCGTGGATCGGCAAGGCAAGGTACGCAAGATCCATACGGGTTTCTCGGGGCCTGCGACGGGACAGCATTACGAAAAATTGGTGACTGACTTCACGCAGACCCTGGACTCGCTCTTGGCCGAAACGCCGCCGCCACCCCTGCCCCTACCCAAAATCTGACGGAACCCTGCCATGCCCTCTTTCGATGCCGTCTCCGAAATTGATGCTCACGAGCTCACCAATGCGGTGGATCAAGCCAATCGCGAGTTGTCGCAGCGCTTCGACTTCAAGGGCACGGCCTGCAAGTTCGTATTGCGCGAGAAGGACTTCACCGTCGAGGTGCGTGGCGAAGTCGAGTTTCATCTGAAGCAGATGCTCGACATCCTGAAACTCAAACTCACCAAACGAGGCATCGACATCGCGTGCCTCGATGTCAAAGACGCGCAGACCAACCTTGCCGAGGCACGCCAGGACGTCGTGCTGCGTCATGGTATCGATCAGGACTGTGGCAAGAAGATCGTCAAGCTGGTCAAGGACTCGAAGCTCAAGGTGCAGGCCGGAATCCACGGCGACAAAGTACGGATCACCGGAAAGCAGCGCGACGATCTGCAAGCAGCGATCGCCTTGCTTCGAAACGAAAAATTCGATCGCCCGCTGTCTTTCGACAACTTCCGCGACTGACGCTTACTCTTGCGCAGCGCGCGCTTCGACCTGCCGCGACCAATAGAAGTAGAACGGCACGCCGAGCGCGATGACGCCCACGCCGAGCAGCGCCTGCTTCGGTGTGGCGTACAGTGCACTCGCGAGGAGTGCCACCGAAACCAACACGAAGATCACCGGCGTGAACGGATAGCCCCAGGTTCTGAAGGGTCTTGGCAGGTCGGGTTCGCGCATCCTGAAGATGATGACCGCCGCGGCGCTCAGCGCATAAAAAAGACAGGACGCGAATACGACCGAATCGGTCAGCGTATCGAAGGTTCCGGATATCGCGAGCACGCTCGCCCACCCTGCCTGGGCGAGGACCGCATTCACCGGCACACGGGTACGCGGCGACAATTTGGCAAGTGGCTTGAAGAACATGCCGTCGGCTGCCATGGCGTAGGGCACCCGAGAATTGGCGAGGATCGATGAATGCAGAGAGCCCAGCGACGACAGCATGAGTGCCGCCGCCATGAACGTCACCGCGAAAGGACCTGCGAATGACGCAAGCACCTCGGTCGCCACCGAGGATGTCGCCGACACACTGGCCACATCAGATGGCGACAGCACATAGAAATAGGCCGCGTTCACGCCGACGTAAAGCACGATCACGAGCAGCGTGCCCCAGATGAACATACGCGGCAGATTGCGTTGCGGATCTTTCACTTCGCCGCAAAGAGGCGCGACGTTGTTCCAACCATCGTAGGCCCACAGCGCTCCGAGCATCGCTGCGCCGATGCCGGCGATGCCGCCCATCGCGCTCGCTTCGACACCCTCGCACGTACCACCCGAGGCGGAGCCCGAGAAATTACCAAAGTCGCCGCTACCGAACGCGAAGGCGCCCACACCGACGCCGACGACGGTCAATACTTTGAGGATCGTGAGCAAAGTCGCAGCCCCGCCCGTCGCCGTCACTGACGCGCAATTGAAGAACGTGACGACCCACAAGGCGCCGAGAGCGAAAATCGTGATGCCTGGCACCTCGATGCCACCCCCGAGAGGCAGCGTGAGCCACGTGGAGTCGAGCGCCCCACCAAGAGCGGTGTTCAAAAATATGGCGAAGCCCACGGCGAGTGCAGCCTGGGAACCCGTCTTCATGATGGCGAAGACCGTCCAGCCGTAGAGAAAGCTCGTCAAACGACCATAAGCCTTGCGGAGGAAAACGTAATCGCCCCCTGCAGCGGGCATCATGGAGGCGAGCTCTGCGTAACAGAATGCACCCAGAAGAGAGAGGATGCCCGCCGCCGCCCACACCGCCATGACGATCAACGGATCGTCGACGTTGCAGGTCATGACGCGAGTCTTTAGAAATACCCCGGTTCCGATGACGTTCGCCACGTTGATGGCGATGCCCGCCGACAGGCCAAGACCGCGGTTCAGTTGTGTCATCGAGGAACTCTATCGAGCTGCTGGCATAGCCCCGGTACGGAGTCGATCGCGCTCGGTCCCATGCGGGTGAGGCGGACATCGGAGAAAGTGAGCACTTGCTTGTTGGCAACCGCTTTGACCGAAGGAAATCGCGCCCAACGTTCACGCCAGTCTCGGGCGGTGATCGGCGGCGCCGACATCAGGATCACATCCGGATTGCGCTTTTTGATGTCCTCGAACTCGACGACCGGCGAGGGAAAGTCGATATCGTCATAAAGATTTCGGGCACCACAACGACGCAGCGCGTCGGACACGACATTTCGGCTTCCCACCGTGTAGAGCGGCACGTCCCAGATCATGAAGAAGACATCGAGCGGGCGACGGCCGGACGGTATTTTCTTCGGGAGCGCTGCAATGTCAGACTCCATCGAGCGCGCAGCCTGGTCCGCGATTGCAGAAGTTCCGGTAAGCACACCGAGTCGACGAACAGAACGCGGGATGTCGTCGAGCGTACGAACGCTCACGTAATAGACGTTCAGCTTGAGCTTGTTGACGAGGCTGTCGATGATGAGCTCGTTGGTGAGGTCTTTCCACACCACGACCGCGTCCGGTTTGAGCGCGATGAGACGATCGAACACCAGCGCGTTGGCATCGCCGATACGCTCGATTTTTTTGGCGGCCTCGGGCTCGTCCGAGCCCGTCACGGTGGCCAGCACACGATCTCCGGCACCCGCGGCAAACAGCATCTCGGTGGCTCCTGGCGCGAGGCTCACGATACGACGAGCAGGCGTGGTGAGACGGAGCGTCGCTCCCGTATCGTCGCGGATCGTGATCGTTTGTGCGGGAGCTGCCGGAGACATCGCGGTCAGCGATGCAACGAGCATCAACAGTCGCGCCAGAATCGGCGAGCGACCGATCATTTCGAACCGCTGCGGCAGGCAGAACAGCCGACGGGAGACTCGAGTCGCTGACGAACTCGATCGAGGGAGTCTCGAAAGGGAGGCAGTGCACGATAGGCCACTCTGACGAGGCGTAATCGCCAGGCCTGCCCGGAGACGGACCAGAACACGTGGAACGAGGATCCGATCACGATCAGCGCGACGATCAACTGCTGCCAGAGGTCGTGCTGCATCGTCATCACCCGACCGAGAACCACAGGGCGATTCGATAGGTCGCAAACGCGGCGAGATAGGCGAGTCCAAAGAGGTACACCGTCATGATGAGAGGATACCGCCAACTGTTGGTCTCCCGCTTCACGACGGCAAGCGTGGCCAGGCACTGCGGTGCGAAAACGTACCAGGCGAGCAGCGAGAGGCCCGTCGCCAGGCTCCATTGGCTCGCGATTACCGTGGATAACGCCGTGGAAACCACCTCTTCGTCACCCGACAACGCGTAGACCGTACCAAGCGCTCCCACGGCGACCTCGCGGGCTGCGAGTCCGGGAATCAAGGCGACGGAGATCTGCCAGTTGAAGCCGATCGGCGCGAGCACCACGGCCAGTGCTTGCCCCAGCTGACCGGCAAAACTGTATTCGATCGCCGGACCCGTGGCCCCCGCCGGTGGAGCCGGATAAGTGGAGAGGAACCACAGCACCACCATGAGCGCGAGGATGATGCCGCCGGCTCGAGCCAAAAATAGGCGTGCACGCTCCCATAGCCCGAAAGCCAGGTTGCCGAGACGTGGCCATTGATAGTCGGGAAGCTCGAGCATCAGCAGATGCGTGTCGTCACCCCCGCGGAATTTTTTGAGTACCCAAGCGACGAGCAGTGCCCCGGCTACCCCCGCAAAGTACAGCGCAAACAGCACCACGCCCTGCAGATTGAATCCGCCGACATCACGATCCGGAATGAATGCGGCGATGAGCAGCGCATAGACCGGCAGCCGGGCCGAGCAGGTCATGAGCGGCGCAACCATGATGGTCGCAAGACGATCGCGCAAACTCGGGATCGTCCGAGTCGCCATGATGCCCGGGATCGCGCAGGCGAACGACGACAGCAACGGAATGAAGGCACGTCCGGAAAGCCCGACAGAGCCCATCACCCGATCGAGAAGATAGGCGGCTCTCGGCAAATAGCCGCTGTCCTCGAGCGCGAGGATGAACGCGAACAAGATGATGATCTGCGGCAAAAAGATGATGACGCTGCCGACACCCGCGATGATGCCGTCGGCGAGCAGGCTACGCAGCGGTCCATCGGGCAGGTTGCCCCTCACCCACTCTCCGAGCGAGGCCATGCCCGCATCGATGAGATCCATGGGTAGAGCCGCCCAGCTGAACACGGCTTGGAAGACAAAGAAAAGAAGCGTGCCCAGGACGAGCAACCCGAGCAACGGGTGCAGCAAGACACGGTCGGCCACTGCAACGAACTCGCTGCGCGCGGGCTCGCGATAGCCGGACGCCGCAAGAATTCGTGCCGCTTCGGCGTGTGTCTGCTGCACGTCCTCTGCCGAGGGCTCGCGCCATTCCGTCGTCGAGAGCGTCGTCGGGGAATCGGAAGGCAAGCTGTCGAGATGATGGATCAGTCCATCGGCACCACCGCGCGCGACCGCCACCGTTTCGATCACCGGTGCACCCAGTTCTTTCGACAAGCGGTCGCAATCGATGGAGTAGCCGCGCTTGCGCGCGAGATCGGTCATGTTGAGTACCACGATCATCGGCAGGCCGAGTTGCTTCACCTCGAGCGCGAGTCGCAGCGAAAGCGGAAGATGAGTCGCATCGGCGACCAACACGATCGTCTCGGGTCGCGGCTCGGATGCGAGTCGACCGAGTGCGATATCGCGGGTGATGGCTTCATCGAGCGTGGTCGGCGTGAGGCTATAGGTTCCCGGTAGATCGAGCAGTCGATAGCGGCGACCCGAAGCGGATTTGTAATACCCCTCCTTTCTTTCGACGGTGACGCCGGGATAGTTCGCGACCTTTTGGCGGCTGCCCGTCATCCGATTGAAGAGCGCGGTCTTGCCACAATTGGGCAAGCCGACGAGGGCGATACGCAGGTCGGTGGTGGTCATCGGAGCTTCACCCGCTCGGCTTCCTGTCGGCGCAACGCGAAGGTGGCGCCACCCACCCGGACGGCGAGCGGATCCTGAGCAGGCCACATGGCAGCCACCAACTCGACACTCGCACCAGGGAAAAAACCGATCTCGAGCAACCGCCGAGCCAAGAGATCGTCGGCATCGATGCGATCGACCACGGCCGACTGCCCAGCCTTCAGGCCGGAAAGGGTCCTCGGGGGGTGGATCGAATCGCCCATGGGCAAAGTATCCGACAGCCCACCCTCTGTATGCAATTGCGGATCATTCTCATTTGCCCGATGGGTTTCAGGTACCCTTCGTCCCACCATGGACGGCAGCGGCGACGGTCAAAACAGGCAAGTCAACGTGTTCGGCGACCCCCTCGCCGACTGCAGCCATTCGCCCAAGACGGGCTGGTTCCGCAGCGGCTGCTGCGAGACCGATGCGTCGGATACGGGTTCCCACACCGTCTGCGCCGTGATGACTGCGGAGTTCCTCGAGTTCTCGCGATCGCGCGGCAACGACCTGTCGACGCCGAGGCCGGAATTCGGTTTCCCCGGGCTCCAGCCAGGTGACCGTTGGTGCCTCTGCGCCGCTCGCTGGCAGGAGGCCTTCGAGGCGGGCTGCGCGCCCAAGGTCAGCCTCAAGGCGACCCATCGTCGAGCGCTGCAGGTCGTGGCCCTCGCCGATCTCAAAACCCACGCGATCGATCTTGTCTGACCCCTCCGCCATCGGTGCTGCGGCGATCTCGCCGCGCGCAGCGTTCCGTCAGGGCGTTCGCGAGTTGATGCCCGCCGCTCCCGGCGTATTCGCATGGGGCCTCGTGACCGGTGTCGCGATGGTGAAATCCGGTCTGAACGTGCCGGAGGCGATCGCGCTCAGCCTCATCGCCTATGCCGGTAGCGCGCAGCTTGCAGCGCTCCCCCTGATGGCCTCTTTCGCACCGATCTGGCTCATCTTCGTCACCGCCGTGATCGTAAATCTCCGCTTCGTCGTCTACAGCGTGATGATGCGCTCGCATCTGGCGGGACTCTCGATGGGCAAGCGGATAGGACTGGGATTCCTGGTCGGGGACATCATGTTCGCGCGGTTTTCGGCCCTGCTCGAGCGCGAGCCCCACTATCCGCAGCGTGCCGCCTATTACTTCGGCGGCGCGTGCTGCAACTGGATGTGGTGGCAGGTGTCGTCGATCATCGGCATCGTCGCTGCCACCGGGATACCCATGTCTTGGGGCCTCGAACTCGCGGGCACGCTGACGCTCGTTGCGCTGCTCGTGCCGCTCTGTCGTCATTGGCCTGTGCTTGTCGGGGCGGTCGTGGCCGCAGTCACCTCCGTGATGGCTCACAACCTGCCGCTCCGGTTGGGGCTGCCCCTTGGCATTGTGTTCGGGGTCGTCACTGCGTTCTTCGTCGAGCGACGCCGAGGTGCCGCATGATCGAGCCCTATGTCTGGTGGGTCATCTTGGGTATCACTGCGGCCACCCTGGTGACTCGCTCGGGTCCCCACCTGCTCGGAGCCAAGCTGCAGATCCCACCGTCTTTCGATGCGGCACTGCGGTTCGCCCCCGCCTGTGCGCTCGCCGCGATCATCGCGCCAGACCTCGTATTCGTCGGAAATACCCTGAATCTCACGCTAGAGAACCCAAGATGGGTTGCCGGAATCGTCGCTGCCGTCGTTTTCGCGACAAGTCGCAGCATGATCGCGACAATTAGCGTCGGAATGGCAGTTTTTTGGCTACTCAAAGCCTGGTTTGTGGGATGACAGACGTCTAATAGAAAAACAAATGTCCAGTAATTGACATTTTGTCAATCGATTCGGCACTGTCCGGGTCATGAGTTACCTCGCCGAACGCCGCCTGGAAGAAAAGGAACGACGACGCCTCGAGATTCTCGATGCCGCCGAGGCCATCGCGAGTGTCGTGGGGATCGAGGCGATGACCATGGATCAGGTCGCCCGCAAGGCTCGCCTCTCTCGCGCGCTGGTGTACGTCTATTTTCGCGACAAGGCCGATCTGCTGATCGCCGTGTCCATCCGGGCACTCGAGCAATTGAACGATCGATTCGTCGACGTGCTCTCGCAGCCGACCAAAGGGCTCGAGCAGGTCGAAGCCTGTGGCCGTGCCTACGTGAATTTTGCTCGCGAGTTTCCGGTGCGCTTCGAGGTGTTGGCGCATTTCGAAGCGCATTCACCGACCGGGGACTTCGATCCCGCTTACGAGGAATTTCTGAAGTTCGGCGAGCGCCCGCATGCCTCACTCACGCGCGCGATCGAGAACGGGCTCAAAGATGGCTCGATCCGCAACGACCTCGGCAACCCGGCACTGCTGAGCTTCACGCTGTGGGGTCTCATGCACGGCATCATCCAATTGACCATGCACAAGATCGGCGGACTGCAGCGCGCCGGCGTGTCGGCAGAATCTTTGATCGAGCACGGCTTCCGACTGGCGCTCGATGCGATGTCGCTCGGTCAGTCGGCCCGAGCCTGAAGCCATGCAAAGAGTGGCCCCCACCGTTCTGATCGGGTTCGCAGCCTTTGCTTTCGGCGCGATGGTCGTCGCTTCGGCGCAGAGCGGTCCCACCCGAGACGCTGGCACGCTCATGGACACGGCGAATGCTCGTCCCGTAACGGCCGTCATCGAGGAATATGTTCGCGCCGGTATCGCCTCGAACCTTGCGTTGCAATCGGCGACGCTGGAAGTCGAGCGTAGCCAGGCGGCTCTCGATGCGGCTCGCGGGAAGTTCTTTCCCGAGGCCACAATCGGCACACGCTACACGCGTGCAGAGGGCGGGCGTGAAATCACCCTGCCCACCGGTGCCGCTCTGAATCCGGTCTACCTGACGCTCAATGAATTATTGATTGCGGATGGCAAAGCACCGAGATTCGGCACCATCGAGGACCCCCGATTTTTGTTGCAGCGCGAAGAGGAGCAGGAGACTCGACTCAGTATTCGGCAGCCCCTCTATGTGCCAGCGATTCCCGCTGCAGTCCGCGCGAGACGCTCGTTGCTCGAAGCCAGCGAGTTTGCGCGTCAGGCCCTCATCGGCCGGCTGCGTCGCGATATCACGGTGGGGTACGTCGATTGGCTTCGTGCAAGTCGCGGCGCCCGACTGATCGAGGCGAGTCGCAGCCTGCTCGCTGAAAATCTTCGTATCAACGAATCGCTGTTCCGCAACGGGAAGATCACGCAAGACCAGGTACTTCGGGCGCAGGCCGAGTTGCTGGCGGTCGAACAGCAACTCACCGAAGCGCGAAATGTCCGGGATCAAGCCGCGAGTTACGTCAATTTTTTGTTGAACCGACCCCTCGACTCGACGCTCGAATTGGCCGATGCCTCCAGCGAGATCTCGAGCGCCGTGGCGGATCTGTCCGTGTTGCGTGATGCAGCCGTGGCGCGCCGCCCCGAGTTCGCACAGCTCGAACGCACCGTTCGCGCAGCCAACGCTCAAGTCGATGCGGCCAAGGCGGCGAGAAAACCTTCGATTGCGCTTGGTATCGACGGCGGTTCCCAAGGCGAGGAGTACGCTTTCGGCCGAGGTCGGAATTTCGCGACTGTTTCGGTATTGCTCAATTGGACGCTCTTCGATGGCGGCAGCCGGCGCGCCGAAGTGCGCCAAGCACGCGTCGCGCAACGCCAGGCCGAACTTCAGCGCGAACAAGCCGCACAGCAAATTCGTCTCGAAGTGCAGCAAGCCTTGGATCGACTGCAAGCAAGCGAGGCCTCGCTGAGAACGGCTGAAGCACGAGCAGAGGCTGCGCGCGCAGCATTCCGTATCGCCGGTCGAAAGCGTGACGAAGGCGTGATCAGCCAAGTGGAGTTTCTCGACTCTCGCACCACGCTGACCGCCGCAGAACTCAATCTCAACGCCGTGCGCTTCGAATTGCTCGCGCGCCAGGCAGAACTCGATTACTCCACTGGAGCGACCCTACCGTGAAGACCTACGACATGAAGACCGCGCTCCCGTTGTTGCTGATGGTCACGTCATTGATGGTCGGCTGCAGCAAAGGATCGGATAACGATGCGGTCATCGAAACACCCGTGCGGGCGGCCGCAGCGACTGCCGGTTCGGCGTCGGCGCCGATCGAATCGAATGGACTCATCGGCGCACAAGACGAAATGCGTTTGTCGTTCAAGACAGGCGGAATCGTTCGTCGCATCGCCGTCCAGGAAGGTGCGATCGTTCGCAAGGGTGCGCTGCTCGCAGAGCTCGAGCTCACGGAGATTCAGGCGCAAGCCGAGCAGGCCCTGCAGATGGCGCAGAAAGCGGAGCGCGACCTCGAACGTGGTGAGCGCCTGTACGCCGATCAAGTCATCAGTCTCGAGGCCTTGCAGAACCTGCGCACACAAGCGGCGGTCGCGCGTGCCGGCCGCGATGCCGCACGCTTCAACCTCGGCTACTCGCGGATCACCGCACCACGTGACGGAGTCGTGTTGCGCAAGTTGGTCGAAGAGCGAGAGCTCGTGCCTCCGGGCCAGCCTGTCGTGATTCTCGGGAGTGCAGACCGCGGCTACGTGCTGAGGTTTGCGCTCGCCGACCGCGATATCGTTCGGATCAAGACTGGTGATGCCGCGCGCATCCGTCTCGATGCTTATCCGGGCATCGAAATCAAAGGCGCAGTCAGCGAAGTCTCCTCGGCTGCCGATCCGCGTACCGGTCTGTTTCCGGCTCAGGTTCGACTCGATCCCGTGGCCGATATTCGTCTCGCCAGCGGTCTCGTCGCGAACGTGACGATCGAGCCTGCGCAAACGGACTCCACACCGTTCACGTATGTACCGGTGAGCGCCATCGTCGAGGGCGAAGGGCGGACCGCCAGCGTCTTCGTCGTCGATGGGACGACGGCGCGCAAGCGTTTGGTTCGAGTGGGTTTTATCAAGGATGAAAACGTCGCTCTCTCAGAGGGGCTCAAACCCGGCGAGCGAGTGGTGACAGAAGGTTCGCTGTACCTCGTGGATGGCGAGCGCATTCGGGTCGTCGACGGTACGTCGGGTGCAGCGGCGGCCGCTGCCGTCGCTCGCTGAGTCCTCATGGCCACTCCGATTCTCGAATTTCCGATCAAGCGCTACCAGTTCACGCTGGTCGTGTTTTTCTGTCTGGTGGTCCTTGGTTTCTACAGCTTCCTCTCGGTTCCTCGGGAGGAAGATCCGTCGTTCAAAATTTCGGGCTTCGAAATCTCGACGATCATGCCGGGCGGAGATCCGAAGGATCTCGAGCGTCTCGTGGCCAAACCACTCGAGGATCGACTCGCCGAGCTGGATGACGTCAGGCAACTGGAGAGCATCGTCGCCGACGGTATCGCGTTCACCATCATCGAGTTTCAGGCATTCACCGACCCTGACCGGAAGTACGAAGAGATCATCCGGGAGCTCAATTCCTTGAGGCCTGGGTTTCCTGCCGAAGTACGCGAGATCCGCATCAGGAAGTTCAGTCCAGGCCTCGTCAACATCGTCCAGTACGCCTTGATATCGGAAGACGCGCCTTATAGAGAACTGCAGAGCCATGCGCGGACCCTCAAAGATGCGCTCAAGGGCGTTCCAGGGGTGCGGTCTTCGGAGAGTTGGGCCTATCCGCCACGAGAGTTACGCATCGAAATCGACACGCGACGACTCGCCGATCTGCGCATCACTCCTACGCGAATCATTCAGGCGATCGAAAGCGAGAACGCGAATATTCCCGCGGGCGTGGTGGACATCGGGCCGCGCAGCTTTTCGGTGAAGGCCACCGGGTCCTACCAGGATCTCGAGCAGATCGGTGACACCGTGGTGAATGCCGCGGACGGTCGTACCCTTCGACTGCGCGATATCGCCGAGATCCGCTGGGATGAAGGCCAGTGGGGTCATATCGGTCGATACAACGATCGACGCGCGGTGTTCGTCACCGCGAACATGAAAGAGGGCCAGAACATCCTCGAGGTACGCAAGGCCATCGATCAGGTGGTCGAGCGTTATCAGGCGGGACTGCCGAAGCGCGTGACGCTTGAGCTCGGTTTCGACCAATCCAAGAATGTGAAAAAGCGTCTCGATCGGCTTTATATCGATTTCATGATCGCGATCGGCTTGGTGCTGATCACGCTGCTGCCGCTCGGTCTGCGTGCGGCGAGCATCGTCATGATCTCGATTCCGCTATCGCTCGCCTTCGGTCTGACCGTGCTCTATTTTTTGGGCTATTCGCTCAATCAGTTATCGATCGCAGGATTCGTGGTGGCGCTCGGGCTGTTGGTCGACGACTCGATCGTCGCCGTGGAGAACATCTCTCGCCATCTGCGTATGGGCTACGACCGAGTCCGCGCCGCGGTGGCCGGAACCCGTCAAATTTTCGTGGCGATCCTCGGGTGCACGGCTACCCTGATCTTCGCTTTCCTTCCGCTCATGGCGCTTCCCGGCAACTCCGGAAAGTTCATCCGTGTGCTACCGACGACGGTCGTGGCCACGATCGTCGGTTCGCTGTTGATCGCCCTGTTCATCATTCCGTTTCTCGCGAGCCGCATGTTGCCGGCCGACGATGTCGGACACTCGAACCGCTTGCTTCAGCGAATCATGGATGGCATCCATCGATATTACCGCCCGGCGCTGCACTACTGCCTGGCGCGTCCAAAAGCGACCGTGGTGGCGGCGATCGGCGGTTCGTTGCTGTTGTCGGCACTGCTCGTCCCCGTGCTTGGCTCCAGCCTCTTTCCGAAAGCGGATACACCGATTTTTCTGGTTCAGGTCGAGACGCCGACGGGAACGAGCTTTTCCGCGACCGACAAAGCGGCGCAATTCGTTGAAACCGAAATTCGAAAAATGCCGGGCGTGCGTTCGGTGTTCACGAATATCGGGCGCGGCAACCCGCAGGTGTATTACAACCACATCCAGCGAAGCGAGACGTCGTCTTACGCCGAGGTCTTCGTGGTGCTCGATAAATACGACACCCGTCGCACGCCGAAGCAGATCGATGAGCTTCGTTCTCGGCTCGACGGGTATCCGGGTGCTCGGATCTCGGTGCGCGAGTTCGTTAATGGTCCGCCGGTATCGGCTCCGATCGCGGTCCGAATCGTCGGGCCCGACATCGAGGTGCTCGATCGGCTCGCTGGCCAGATCGAGCGCTTGATCGAAGACACGCCCGGTACTCGAGACGTTCGTAATCCGCTCAAGTTCCCGCGAACCAATATCAAGATCGAAGCGGACACGGCGAAGGCGGCACTGCTCGGCGTGCCTGCCGTGGAGATCGATCGTGCCATGCGTCTGGCTATTTCCGGATTACCCGCCGGGACATACAAAGATATCGATGGTGAGCAGTATCCGATCGTCGTGCGTACACCGCTCGAAGGCAGACCGTCACTCGAGGCCATCGAAGCGGCGCGTGTGATCAGCGTCACCGGCGAATCCTTGCCCTTGTCGCAGGTGGCGTCGATCGAGTTCGAACCTGCCCCGGTTTTGATCTCGCGATACGACCGACAGCGTGCGGTCACCATCAACTCCGACGTACAGCGAGGCGAAAATACCGGGAAAGTGACGGCGGCCGTCGTGAGTCGACTGGATGACATGGAATGGCCGCGGGGTTATCGATATGTCCTTGGCGGTGACGCCGAGGCGGGTGCGGATGCCTTCGGCGGTATCGGCACGGCCATCATCGTGGCGCTGTTCGGCATCTTCGCCGTGCTGGTGCTCGAATTCGGCAGCTTCCGCTCGACCTTGATCGTACTCACCGTCGTTCCGCTCGGAATCTTCGGTGGCATGTTGATGTTGTTGCTGACCAAGAACGATATTTCTTTCACGGCGGCCATTGGTTTCATCGCCCTGATCGGAATCGAAATCAAGAACTCGATCTTGCTCGTCGACTTCACCAACCAGTTGCGTGAAGAAGGCGTGCCACTCGATGAAGCCATCGAACAAGCTGGCGAAATCCGTTTCTTGCCGATCTTGCTGACCTCGGCCACGGCCATCGGCGGGTTGTTGCCGCTCGCTGCGCAGAACAGCGGTCTTTATTCACCCATGGCTTGGGTGATCATCGGAGGTCTCATCACCTCGACACTGCTCGCGCGACTCGTCACACCCGTGGTGTACAAGTTGATTCCGCCAGAGGGTCACGAGCCGAAGAACATCGCCCGCGGCAATCAGCCGGAGTCCTCAGGCGCGCTGCTCTGAGCGCTGCCTCGCGGACGGATGATCACGCCGACTCCAGCTCCCAAGTCACGAGCGGCGCGCTGCGGCGAATCCAGAACCCCGCGCCGACCGGGCGGAAGTTTCTGGAGAGCCGCTTTCGATACCACGCTCCAGTACGCATGGTCACATCACGATCGGTACGTGACTGATCGGCGTTTTCGCGCCAATCCCGTCGCGTCAGCGCGCTGAAAAATAGCACGCCCCGACAAAGCCTCGCAAAGTTTCGCATCGCTTTCTCGGCCGACTCGTCATCGAGATACTGCAGAACGTCGAAACAGACGACGAGATCGAAGGGTTTTCGAGGGCGGTAGGAGGCGAGACTGCCCTGCACCCAACCGTAACGGTCACAAAGATATTCGCTGTACTCGAGCCCGACGTATGTGGCGCCAGGCAATGCGCGCAGCAAAGGCTCGCGCATCAGACCGAGTCCGCAACCCGCATCGAGGATGCTCGACACCGGACAACCGATATGCCGCGTGTACGCCGCGATCAAATTGGCGCGTGCCACCATCTCGGCGCGTGAGGTCACGGAGGTCCGACCGTCGCGGTAGAAGCGCCGGTAGTAATCCCTCCCGAAACGTTCGCTCGACGAGGTCAAATGATGCCAGCGAGTTTCTTCGCGATCTCCGCCACCTGTGCTGGATCGGCTTTCGAAACCTCCGGATACTCGGTGAACCGCTCCGGAATTTTGATCGTCGCGTCGATGCCCATCTGATCGGAGCGGAAAGCGCCGAACTGCGGGGACTTCTCGCAAGACGGATCGAGGATCATCGGGATGCCGTCGGCTTGGATGATCGAATCCTTGACCGGCTGCCAGCGGGTCATCATGGCCCACTCGACCTGCTTGAGATCGTAAGGGTCGACGTCCGGCCCGACGACGATGACGAGCTTGGCGGTTCTTCCCCAGCGACCCGCCGATCCCCACACCGCATGGATGACGTATTTGCCGAAGTTGGGATGCGGTTTGCGCCAACCGTCGACGGACAGCTGTACGACGTAACACATGTTCGGCGTGACCGCGACGTCATGCACTTCCGGAATCTTTTTGCGCAAATCGGAGAGCACTTCGCCCTCGACCGGCAACAACGCGATGTAGTTGTGATCGAACGGGGGCACCATCTCCATCGTGGCGTGCCAGATGGGATTCTTCCGGTGCGTGATGCATTTGATGCGCACGATCGGAAATACCTGCACTCGGTCGTAATAGCCGACAGGGTTCGAGTGCCAACCGATTGCTTCGAGCTCGTCCGTGATGACCTCACCCTCGAGTACCCACTCGGCGCTGGCGGGCACTTCGAGATCGACGGTTTCACAACGCACCATTTCGACCGGTGAGCCGCGCAGACCGCCAGCGAACGCCGTTTCATCGACATTGAAGGGCACACCCGTGGCGGATGCGAGATGCAACGCCGGGTCGCATACGCCGGCGATCGCAACCTCGAGACGCTTGCCCATCTGAGAGGCTTTGAAGGTGTGTCGCCCGATATCGGAGAACGGCGGGTTCCACCAATAAAATGCAGCCAGATCGGTTTTTGCACGTTCGGGCTTGTAGCTACCCCCTTGCGGATGAGTGGCATCGAGGAATTGGGTGAATCGATACCAGCCGCAGTTGCGCCCGCCCGTCTCAGGATCTTTGGAAAACGTCATGGCGTTCGTGATGTACGCCGGGCCCTCTTTGCCGAACCACACGTGGGGGATTTGCTTGTCGAGCGATACGTCGTCGCCCTTGATGATCACCTCTTTGCAAGGCGCTTTGGACTTGTCGATGACCTTGGGAGCATGCCAGCGAGCGGGATCGGCAAGTACTTCGGAGTGGTGCAACTTGGCTTCGCGCCAATCGCGAAAACCGATGGTCATCGCCGTACGCTCGCGAGTGCCAAAAGGATTGAAGAGGATGGGCACGTCCTTCGTGTTGATGGCATCGACGTTGTTCAGCATCAGCGCCGGACCATCTTGACTACAGACATAGTGCATCAGAGCCTGCAGCTCGTTGGTTTCCCGACGGCCGTTGAGCGGTACATCGATGTTCTTCAGTTGTCCTTCGCGCTCGAGCATCGCGAGGAACTCGCGCATATCCTTGAATGCCATGATTGCCCCCGTTCGGCCTGTCGGCCCTGACGATGCCACAGCCTAACCGCCCTGGCCCGGCCGGGGCCATAGGCGAGGCCCTTGGTGGAAACCACTGACCTTACATCGGACAGCCAGCCCCGAGTGGTTCCCCCCGCAGCCTGCGAATCGGCATGATCGAGCCGGTATCCCCGGACCACTTCGGAGTCACCATGTCCTCTTCACGCAAGGTCGCCATCATCACCGGCTCGGCCACCGGCGTCGGCGCCGCTGCCGCACTCATGCTGGCCGATCGAGGCTGCCACGTCGTCATCAACTACACACGTAGCGAAACCGAGGCCCACGAGACAGCAAGACAATGTGAGGCGAAAGGTGCGGAGACTCTGGTCTTCCAAGGCGACGTCGCCGAAGAGTCGGCGTGTCAGGCGATGGCCAAGGCCGCCATCGATAAGTGGGGTCGTATCGATTATCTGATCAACAATGCTGCCAAGACGAAATTCAACCCCTATGAAAATCTCGACGGTCTCACCGGTGACGATTTTCTCGCGATCTACAAGGTCAACGTCGTCGGTGCGTATCAGATGGTTCGCGCTGTCGCGCCGTACATGAAACAACAGGGGCGCGGTGCCATCGTCAACAATTCTTCGATCGGAGGCATCACCGGCATTGCCTCCTCGATGGCGTATGCCGCCAGCAAGGCTGCGCTCAACATGCTGACGCAGTCGCTGTCACTCGTACTCGGTCCGGAGATCCGGATCAACGCCGTGGCACCGGGCGCCATCCAGACACGATGGCTGCAGGGCGGCATGACTCCCGAGCAGTATCAGGCCTTTCTCGTCAACGCAGCCGCCATGGTGCCGCTGCAGGTGGTGCCCACCGCAGAGCAGATCGCCGAAACCCTCGTATGGTTCCTCGAGGGCGCCAGCGTCGTCACAGGGGAGGTGCTGATGGTCGATGCCGGCCTGCACTGCGGAAGACTCCCGCCGTCGTCGAGCGCGAAGTCCACCTGGGAAAACGTCAAAAAATAAATCGCCGCCCATGCAGCGCCGTCATGTTCTTGCAGGTCTCGGTGCGTTGCCCTTCGGCGCGCTCATCCGCGAAGCACCGACCACCGAGACGAACGTGGCCAAAATGCCCTTCGCCCGAGGGGACGTCGTCGTCGGCTGTACGTTGCTCAATGATCCAAAGGACGACCATCGAGGTCGCGGTCGCATTCTTCACTATGACGCCGATTTGCGGCTCAAAAACACTCTGTGGCTCGACGACACGACCCATATCGTCCAGGGGCTGAAGTTTGCGCCGGACCGAACGCTTTGGGCGTTCGACTCTTTTGCCTACAAGATCGCGCGGTTCAGTGCGGAAGGGGGACGGCTGGCTGATTTCAAAGCACCCGCACGTTCTTTCGCGCATATCACCTTCGCCGAAGATGGTCGATTTTTCCTAGGTGAAAACTTTGTCGGAGAAAAGTCTCGGGTTCCACTCGGGACCACACTGCCCTTCATGCCGGGCACGCGTCGTTTCGGCGATGGTCATTTATTCGAATTCTCCCGAGCGGGAAAACTGCTGCGTGAGCATCGGACGCCTGTCGACGGGGGAATGGGTGGCTTTCAGGGCCTCACCTCGAGCGCCATCGCGCCCGACGGACGGACGCTTTTTTATACCTCGGAGTCGGGGCCCCGCATCATGCGCTGGGACCTGCTCGCGCAGAAGTCCTTGCCTGACCTCACCATCGCCACGGAGAAATCCGGGCGCATGTTCTTCGATCTGCGATTCGACGAAGCCGGTCGATTACTCGTCGTGAATGGTCGCGGGGTCGACGCCCTCGATGATTCCGGTCGCCTCATCCGAAGTTATACGTTCGGCTCCTTCGGCTGGGCGCCACTCGGCACGCCCCGAAGCGGTTACGTATACCTCAGCAATTTCTTCTCGGGTGAAGTCGCTTGTCTCGATTTGGCGAGCGGGGCACTGACGGCTCGTGCACAAACCGGAATCCGCAAATCCGCTTCGGGAATCGACAGCTTTCCAGGGTGATCGAATCTAAACCGCTTGGGTGACGGGGTTGTAGGAGAAGAGGCCTATTCCCTCGTCCGCAGCTTGACCCTTGGTGCGCTCCGTATATTTCTCAGGGTCGGGTGCGTGGAAGACTTTCCCGGCCTTTCGCGATTCGAGGACAACGAAGGACGCGCGCTCGATGCGGGCGCGTTCATACCGCTCGAAAGCCTCATCGAGTCGATCCGCTGCTGCGATTGCGCGAGCGAGGACTACCGCATCCTCGATGGCGAGCACCGCGCCGTGACCGAGGAACGGCAAGATCGGATGGGCCGCGTCGCCGAGCAACGTGATCCGACCCTTCGTCCAGGTCTTGAGAGGCTCGCGATCGAACAGGCCCCATTTGAAAAGCAGATCGGGCGGCACGAGCTCCATGATGCGACGCACCATCGGCGTCCAGCCCTCGAATTCTTGGAGAAGCTCATCGACCGTGGATCGAATGGACCAGCCTTCTTCGGTCCAATCCTTTCGCTCGGCGAACGCCACGAAATTGAGCAACTTGCCACCACGAATCGGGTATCGGTTAACGAGGTGGCCGGGACCCAGGAAAATCCCGGACGGCGGCTGCAAGATCTCGGGAGGCACGAGCTCCATGGGAACCACGCCGCGCCATGCGATGTAGCCCGTGTACTGAGGTTCGATCGGTCCAAAAATTTCATGCCTCACCACGGACCGCGATCCATCGGCGCCGATGAGTGCATCGAATCGGCGTTCGCGTCCGTCGGTCAGGACGACCGTCGCGCCCGTGTCGTCCTGCGAAACCGTTCGGCACCGTCGATCGAGTTTGATGGCATCGGGGTCGTTGGCCCGCACGGCATCGGCGAGCGCGTCGTGCAAATCCGCTCGATGGATGAGGTAGTAGCGTTCACCATATTTTTCGATGAGCGCGCGACCGCGATTGATCCAGTTGAGCGGTCGTCCATCTTTGTAATGGCGAACGCATTGATCTTCCGGGTGATAGGCCTTGGTGCGCAACGCCTCGCTGAGTCCAAGATGATTCAGGGCATGTGCAGCCGTAGGACTCAACGAGAGACCTGCGCCGACTTCGGCGAGTACGGGTGCTTGCTCGAGCACCACGGGACGGAATCCCGCTCGCTGCAAAGCAAGCGCCGCAGACAATCCGCCGATGCCCCCACCCACGATTGCGATGTTCAGGTCTTTCACTAGCGGTATTCAGCCCCAGCTTTCGATGCCATCAGAAGAACCGCAGATACCTCGTCCAGACTGCGGACAAGGGCGCCCACGCAGCGGTAAAATGACGCGTGTCTCGCAAGAACCCAAAAGTCGGTTTCGTCAGCCTAGGCTGCCCCAAAGCGCTCGTCGATTCGGAACGTATCCTCACTCAATTGAGGGCTGAGGGTTATGCCGTCGCCGGCGACTACGATTCCGCAGATCTCGTGGTCGTCAACACCTGCGGATTCATCGACTCCGCGATCGACGAATCCCTCGATGCGATTGGCGAAGCGCTCGAGCAAAACGGCAAAGTGATCGTCACCGGTTGCCTTGGGGCGAGTCCGCAACGCATCCTCGATCGACATCCTCGCGTGCTCAAAGTGACCGGGCCGCACGCGTACGACGACGTCATGTCGGCAGTCCACCAACACCTTCCGCCGAAACACGATCCCTTCGTCGATCTCGTCCCGCCCCAAGGCATTCGCCTGACGCCGCGTCACTACGCCTATCTCAAGATTTCCGAAGGCTGCAACAACACCTGCAGCTTCTGCATCATCCCCGACCTGCGGGGCAAGCTGGCGAGCCGTCGCATCGACGACGTGTTGCGCGAAGCAGAAAGACTCGTCAAAGCAGGCGTTCGGGAATTGCTCGTCATCTCTCAAGACACGAGCGCCTACGGTTCCGATCTGCGCTATGCGCAGGGGAGCTGGAACGGCCAAGACTATGAATCTCGTTTCGTCGATCTTGCTCGAGGCTTGGGCAGCCTCGGCGTGTGGGTGCGCATGCACTACGTGTATCCCTATCCTCATGTCGATAGCGTCATCGAGCTCATGGCGGCAGGACAAGTGCTGCCTTATCTCGATATCCCCTTCCAGCACGGCAGTCCGACAGTCCTCAAGCGGATGAAGCGGCCCGCGCATGCGGAAAATGCTCTCGCTCGCATCAAGAAATGGCGGACGACTTGCCCCGACCTCACGCTGCGTAGCACGTTCATCGTGGGCTTCCCGGGAGAAACCGAGGCCGAGTTTTCGGAGTTGCTGGCGTGGCTGGAGGAGGCACAGCTCGATCGCGTGGGAGCCTTCAAGTATTCGCCCGTAGAAGGTGCGCGCGCCAACGACGTCGCGCCACATGTCGCGCCCGATATTCAGGAAGAACGGTTAGCGCGCTTCATGGAAGTGGCTCAACGTATCAGTGCATCGCGGCTTGCGGCACGAGTCGGTCGCGAAGAGCAAGTGATCGTCGATGGCATCGAGGGCAATGTTGCAGTGGCGCGCTCGCGTGGCGACGCTCCGGACATCGACGGCTTGGTGCGGGTGAAGCGCGGCGGGAAACTCACCGTGGGCGAATTCGCTCGCGTGAAGATCACCGCCTCGGACGAATACGACCTCGAAGCCGTGCCGCTTTGACCGTCACTCCACCGTGACGGACTTTGCGAGGTTGCGCGGCTTGTCGACGTCGGTGCCGCGCGCCGTCGCAACGTGATACGACAGCATCTGTAGCGGGATCGTATACACCACAGGCGCCTGAATGTAGCTCACATGCTTCGGCATCGTGATCACTGTGACGCCCTCCGAAGATTTCATACCCGACTCCGGGTCGGCAAATACGATGAGCTCACCTCCGCGCGCCTTGACCTCCATGAGGTTCGACTTCAGCTTTTCGAGAAGGTCGGTGTTCGGCGCCACGGCGATGACCGGCATGTCGTCGTCCACCAGCGCGAGCGGGCCGTGCTTGAGTTCGCCCGCAGCGTACGCCTCGGCGTGGATATACGAGATTTCCTTGAGTTTGAGCGACCCTTCCATAGCGATCGGATACATGGTGCCGCGGCCCAGGAATAGCGCATGGTGTTTGTCGACGAAGCGTTTGGCGAGATCCTGGATGACGGGATCGAGGGCCAAGGTTTTTTCGATCATGCCTGGAAGCTCGACGAGTCGCGTGACGAGCGTACGCTCCTGCTCGGGCGTCGCACCATGCGACTTGGCGAGCGCCACCACCAACAAGCCGAGCGCAGCGATCTGCGTCGTGAAGGCCTTAGTCGAAGCGACGCCGATCTCGGGGCCGGCACGCGTGAGCATGACGAGCTCCGACTCGCGGACCAAAGAACTTTCGGGCACGTTGCAGATCGCGAGCGAAGACAGATAACCCCCCTGCTTCGCGAGCCGCAGCGCCGCGAGGGTATCGGCAGTCTCGCCCGACTGCGAAATGGTCACGAAGAGCGTGTTTCGCGGTACGACCGGGCTGCGGTAACGGAACTCGCTCGCAATCTCGACGCTACAGGGAATGTTGGCGAGCTGCTCGATGAGATAGCGCGCGACAAATCCGGCGTGATAGCTCGTGCCGCAGGCGACGATGTGCACGGCCTCGGTCTTGCCGAAGACCTCGGTCGCGGCAGGACCAAACGCAGCCTCGAGCAGCCGGCCATTGGCGACACGCTCTTGCAGAGTATCGGCGACTGCACGGGGCTGTTCGTGGATTTCCTTGAGCATGAAGTGCGCGTATTGGCCCTTGTCTGCAGCATCGGCAGACAACTCGCTCTCATGGATCTTTCGCTCTACCGGCTTGCCGCTACGGTCGGTGATCTGGACGGATGTGCGCGTGACCTCAGCGACATCGCCCTCTTCCAGAAAGACGAAGGTGCGCGTTTGCGGCAAAAGCGCTGCAATGTCGGACGCCACGAAATTCTCGTTCTTGCCGAGACCGATGACGACCGGACAACCCTCTCGCGCGAGGATGATCCGCTCGGGATCCGACTCGCTGACGACAGCAAGCGCATATGCACCTTCGAGCTCGGCGACCGTGCGACCCACGGCTTCGAGCAGCGTTCCGCCTTTTTTGAGATGGTGATGGATGCGATGCGCGATCACCTCGGTGTCGGTATCGGAAGTGAATGCGTAACCCGAGGCGCTCAACTCGGCCCGCAAGGCCTCGTGATTTTCGATGATTCCGTTGTGGACGATGGCGAGACCGTCATCGGAGATATGCGGATGCGCATTGCGCTCGGAGGGCACACCATGGGTAGCCCAGCGCGTGTGGGCGATGCCGATCGGGCCGTGGGTCGGCGAGGCATCGATGGCATCTTGAAGGATCTGCACCTTGCCGACGGTGCGGACACGCTTCAGCGCGCCGGATCCATTGAGTACGGCGACGCCGGCCGAGTCGTAGCCACGGTACTCGAGTCGTCGCAGGCCCTCGACCAGGACCGGGACGATGTCACGTTGAGCGATGGCACCGACGATTCCGCACATGGATTGAAAAGCCTCCCTGATGACCGCTCGAGACTGCAGCCCCGAGTATTTTGCACCTTTTGAGGGGTGGAAACAGCGCCCTCAAGGGCCTCGCATCAGCGCTTTTTTTGCGGGCGCTTCCAGCCTTCGAGCGTGACTTGCTTGGCACGCGCCACGGTCAATTTTCCGGCGGGAACGGCCTTGGTGACCGTCGATCCTGCACCCACCGTTGCGCCCTCGCCCACCGTGATCGGCGCGACGAGGACAGAGTTCGATCCGGTATGGGCGTCGGCCCCGATCACCGTGTGGTGTTTATTGACCCCATCGTAGTTGGCGATGATGGTTCCGGCACCGATGTTGACGCGCGCGCCGACCGTGGCATCGCCGACATAGGCGAGGTGGTTGGCCTTCGCACCCGTGTCCATCGAGGAATTCTTCACTTCGACGAAGTTGCCGATGTGCACGTCGCTCGAAAGCTTCGCTCCCGGGCGCAGTCGTGCGAACGGCCCGATGATGGAGCCCGCACCGACACTGGCGTCTTCGATGACGCAGTTCGGATTGATGCGGACGTCCGCTGCGATGTTGCAGTCGCGCAGGACGCAGTTCGGGCCGATATGCACCCGATCGCCGAGCGTGACCTTGCCCTCGAATACCACATTGATGTCTATGAATACATCGCGACCCGTGACGAGCGAGCCGCGGACGTCGATGCGTGCGGGATCGGCGAGGGTCACACCGGCGATCATGAGTTCGCGCGCGCGGGTCTTGCGATTCTCGGCCTCGAGCTCGGCAAGCTGCAGTTTGTCGTTCACGCCCAAAACCTCCGCGACACTCGGCGCGACCAAAGGTGTCACCGTGACGCCATCGGCGACCGCCATGGCGATGATGTCGGTGAGATAGTACTCGCCTTGGGCGTTCTCGTTGCGTAATCGCCCGAGCCACCTGCGTAGATGGTGGACCGGAATGGCCATCACTCCGGTATTTCCCTCGCGGATATTTCTTTGTGCGTCGGTTGCATCTTTCTGCTCGACGATGCCGAGCACCCGTCCCGTATCGTCTCGAAGTACTCGGCCATAGCCCGTCGGATCGTCAAGCATGACCGTCAGCAGACCCATCGATTTCTCGCTTGCAAGCGACAGCAAGGTGGCGAGCGTCTCGCCTCTCACCAAAGGCACGTCGCCGTAGAGCACCAGCGCAATTTGGTCATCGTGCAGCGACGGTAAAGCCTGCTGAACTGCGTGACCGGTGCCGAGCTGTTCGGCCTGCAATACCCAATTCGTCACCGGCGCATCAGCGAGCACTTCGCGAACGCGGTCACCGCCGTGCCCGTAGACGACGTGGAGTGATCGAGGATCGAGCGTGACAGCGGTGTCGATGACGTGTTTGAGGAGCGGCTTGCCCGCCAAGGGCTGCAATACTTTGGGCAAGTCGGATTTCATCCGCTTGCCCTGCCCCGCTGCGAGTATGACGACCGCAATGTTCACGTCGTACTCGCGCGACGCGCCGACATCACTGCGCCTCAGGCTCTGATCTTGCGCAGCTTCTGGATCATCTTGATCTGCGCTACGGCACGTACAAGTTCGGCGAGCGCCTCGGCCTGCTCGAGCTTGTCGATGTTGCCCTTGAGGATTTCCTCGGCGCGTTGCTTCGCTTCGAGCGCTGCAGCTTCGTCCATGTTCTTGGCTCGAATCGCCGTGTCGGCGAGGACCGTCACTTTCTTGGGCTGAACCTCGAGCGCGCCGCCGCCGACAAAGAAAAACTGCTCCTGACCATCGGGGGTCTGGACACGCACCTCACCCGCCTTGATGAGCGTAAGCAGCGGGGCGTGACGCGGCGCGATGCCGATCTCGCCCTGGGCGGCAGGGACGAATACCATCTTGGCCGGTCCGGAGAAGATTTCTCCCTCGGCGCTGACGATATCGCAGTGAATGGTGCTGTCGGCGGCCATGGATGCGTTCCGTTACTGCAGCTTCTTCGCCTTCTCGACCACTTCCTCGATCGAGCCGACCATGTAGAAGGCCTGTTCGGGAAGGTGATCGTACTCGCCGGAAAGGATGCCCTTGAATCCGCGAATGGTTTCCTTGAGCGGAACGATCGCGCCGTCCTGGCCCGTAAACACCTTCGCCACATTGAAGGGCTGCGAGAGGAAGCGCTGGATCTTGCGCGCGCGGAACACGGTGAGCTTGTCTTCTTCGGAAAGCTCGTCCATGCCGAGGATCGCGATGATGTCCTGCAATTCTTTGTAGCGTTGCAGCACAGCCTGGACACCGCGAGCGGTGTTGTAGTGCTCTTCTCCGATCACGAGCGGATCGAGCTGACGGCTTGTCGAATCGAGGGGATCGACCGCCGGGTAAATGCCGAGCGCAGCGATCTGACGCGACAACACGACGGTGGCGTCGAGGTGAGCGAAGGTCGTGGCCGGCGACGGGTCGGTAAGGTCGTCCGCAGGCACATACACAGCCTGGATCGAGGTGATCGAGCCCGTTTTGGTCGAGGTGATGCGCTCCTGGAGCACGCCCATTTCTTCGGCCAGCGTCGGCTGGTATCCCACCGCCGACGGCATGCGTCCGAGCAACGCCGACACTTCGGTACCGGCGAGCGTGTAGCGATAGATGTTGTCGACGAAGAACAGCACGTCACGGCCCTTGACGCCGTCCTCACGCACTTCGTCACGGAAGTATTCGGCCATGGTGAGGCCCGTGAGCGCGACGCGCAGGCGGTTGCCCGGCGGCTCGTTCATCTGACCGTACACCATCGCCACTTTCGAGTTCTCGAGATTCTCGAGATCGATGACGCCCGACTCCGCCATCTCGTGGTAAAAGTCGTTGCCTTCACGGGTACGCTCACCGACACCGGCGAATACGGACAAACCGCTGTATTGCTTGGCGATGTTGTTGATGAGCTCGAGCATGTTGACGGTCTTGCCGACGCCCGCACCGCCGAAGAGACCGATCTTGCCGCCCTTCGCGAACGGCACGAGCAGGTCGATGACCTTGATACCCGTCACGAGCAGATCTTGCCCGCCCGCCTGCTCGTCGTACGACGGCGCGGGGCGATGGATGGACCACTTTTCTTTGGAGGCAACGGGGCCGCGATTGTCCTGCGGCGTGCCGAGCACGTCCATGATGCGACCGAGCGTCGCTTTGCCGACGGGAACCGAGATCGGCGCGTTGGTCGACTCGACCTCGAGACCACGCTTGAGGCCTTCCGAGGCGCCCATCGCGATCGTGCGGACGATTCCGTCCCCGAGCTGCTGCTGAACCTCGAGGGTGAGATCCGCTTCCTTGAGTTTCAGCGCTTCGTAGATCTTCGGGATCGATTCGCGCGGAAACTCCACGTCGATGACCGCGCCGATGATCTGGGTAATCTTGCCGGTTGCCATGTCGATATCCTGTGCCTTGATGCGTTGAATTCTTTGAAATTAAACCGCTGCCGCGCCGCCGACGATCTCGGCGAGTTCCTTGGTGATCGCCGCCTGACGTGCCTTGTTGTACATGAGCTGCAAATCACCGATGAGTTTGCCCGCGTTGTCCGAGGCCGCTTTCATCGCGACCATTCGCGCGGACATCTCGCAGGCCACGCTCTCGACGGCCGCTCGATACACCTGTGACTCGATGTAGCGCATGAACACTGCATCGAGAATTTCGGCAGCGTTCGGCTCGTAGATGTAGTCCCAGTGCTCTTGCAGGTCGCCCGCGTCTAGGGTTTCGACGGGGAGCAGTTGGGTGACGACGGGTTTCTGCGTCATCGTGTTCACGAACTGGGCATTGACGACGAAGAGTCGGTCGATGGAGCCGTCCTTGTAGGCGTCGAGCATGACCTTGACCGAACCGAGCAGATCTTTGACGTGCGGACGATCGCCGAGACCGCCCACACTCGCGAGGATCGGAAGACCCAAACGTCGGAAGAATCCGGCCGCCTTGTTGCCGAGCAAACAGAGGTTGACGTTGGCGCCCTTCCCCTGCCACTCGCGCATCAGCATGAGCGTGCTCTTGAACACGTTCGTATTGAGCGCGCCGCAAAGACCGCGGTCGCTCGACACGACGATGATGCCGATCGATTTGGCTTCGCGTTCGGTCAGAAACGGATGGCGATAGTCGGGGTTCGCCTTGTTGAGATGCCCGATCACGACGCGGATCTTTTCGGCATAGGGACGCGACAAGCGCATGCGATCTTGAGCGCGGCGCATCTTGCTCGCCGCGACCATCTCCATGGCCTTGGTGATCTTCTGAGTGCTTTTGACACTCGTGATCTTGGTGCGTATTTCCTTTGTGCCGGGCATGTCAGTCGAAGACCTTAGTAAGTGCCAGTCGCCGCGAAGTCGTCGCAGATCTTCTTGAGAGTCTCTTCGTGCTTCTTCAGGACGGGCTCGGCATTGATGGCGTCGAGCGCGTCCTTGTATGCCGACTTGGCGAACGTCTGGAGAGCCGCTTCGAGATCGACGACCTTTTTGCGATCAGCCTTGTCCATGTAGCCGTTGTTGACGGCGTAAATCGTCAACGCCATCTCGGCCACCGACATCGGAGCGTACTGCTTCTGCTTCATGACCTCGGTCACGCGCACACCACGCTCGAGCTGCTTGCGCGTCGCGTCGTCGAGATCGGACGCGAACTGCGCGAATGCCGCGAGCTCGCGGTACTGAGCGAGCGCGAGGCGGATGCCGCCGCCGAGCTTCTTGATGATGTCCGTCTGTGCAGCACCACCGACGCGCGACACCGAGATACCGGCGTTCATCGCAGGACGGATGCCCGCGTTGAAGAGATCGGTTTCGAGGAAGATCTGACCGTCGGTGATGGAGATGACGTTGGTCGGCACGAACGCCGTCACGTCACCCGCCTGGGTTTCGATGATGGGCAGACCCGTGAGTGACCCGGTCTTTCCCTTGACCGCGCCCTTCGTGACCATCTCGACATACTCCTCGTTCACGCGAGCACTACGCTCGAGCAGACGGGAGTGGAGATAGAACACGTCGCCAGGGAATGCTTCGCGACCCGGCGGGCGTCGCAGCAGCAAGGAAATCTGGCGATAGGCGACGGCCTGCTTGGACAGATCGTCGTAGATGATGAGGGCGTCTTGCCCGTTGTCCATGAAGTACTCGCCCATCGTCACGCCCGAGTACGCGGCGAGGTACTGCATCGCGGCAGGCGTCGAGGCGGAGGCTGCGACGACGATGGTGTGATCCAGCGCGCCGTTCTCCTCGAGCTTGGCGACCACATTCGCGATCGAGGACTGCTTTTGTCCGATTGCGACGTAGATGCACTTAATGCCGGAGGACTTCTGGTTGATGATGGTGTCGACGGCGAGCGCCGTCTTGCCGGTCTGACGGTCGCCGATGATGAGTTCGCGCTGTCCGCGACCCACCGGCACCATCGAGTCGATAGCCTTGTACCCGGTCTGTACCGGCTGGCTCACCGACTTGCGGTAGATGACGCCGGGCGCGACGCGCTCGATCGGCGCCGTGCGCGACGTTTTGAGCGGGCCCTTGCCGTCGATCGGATTACCGAGCGCATCGACCACACGACCGAGCAGCTCCGGACCGACCGGCACTTCGAGGATGCGGCCCGTCGTTTTGACGGTATCGCCTTCCTTCAAAGATTTGTAGTCGCCGAGCACGACCGCACCTACCGAGTCTTGCTCGAGGTTGAGTGCGAGCCCGAAAAGGTTTCCCGGGAACTCGATCATTTCACCGTAGCGCACGTCGGCGAGGCCATGGATGCGGCAGATGCCGTCCGTGACCGACACGATCGTGCCGACGTTGCGGGCCTCGGCGGCCGACTGGAAGCGATCGATACGCTGCTTGATGAGATCGGAAATCTCGGATGCCTTGATGGACATGTCTGGTCCTCTAAAAAACCTGGTGCGGACGGCGCATTAGGCGCCGGCCATCGTGTTACCGAGTCGCTCGACTCGCCCGCGAAGCGAGCCGTCGACGACGAAATCGCCCGCGCGAACCACGGCGCCACCGATCAGCGACGGATCGACCGTCGAAGATAGACGAACCGTGCGGCGCAAGCGGCGGGTGAGTGCCTGCGTCAATTTGTCGGTCTGTTCTGCCGTGAGCGGCAATGCCGAGGTGACGGTGACGTCCACCGTGTTCTCGACCTCCGCGCGCAATGCGGCGTACTGCACGGCAATCTGTGGCAACAGCACGAGGCGGCCGTTGTCCGCAAGCAGACGCAAATAGTTGAGCGCCTTCTCGTTGCCTGATGCGCCGACAAGCTCCGCAACGAAACTCACGAGCTCTGCACGCTGCACGTGCGGGTTGCCGACGAGCGCGCCCACGCGGGCATCGCCGATCACCACGCTCGCGCGTTCGAGCATCTCGCCCCACGCGGCGAGTTGCCCTGCGGCATGCGCATGCGCGAACGCCGCGCGGGCGTAGGGCCTGGCGATGGTTGCCTCGTCAGCCACGTGCAATCTCGTCAGCGAGTTTGTCGAGCAACTGAGCGTGCGTCTTCGCGTCGACTTCACGTTCCAGAAGTCGCGAAGCGCCCACCACCACCATCGAACCGAACTCCTTGCGGAGTTGTTCGCGGGCGCGGTTGCTCTCGGAGGCGGCTTCGTCGCGCGCAGCGGCGACGATGCGGGCGCCTTCGCCTTGCGCCGTCTGCTTGGCGGCTTCGATCGCTTCGTTCGAACGACGCGAAGCCTGGTCCTCGATCTGCCGGGCACGCTCGCGAGCCTCGCGAATGATCGCATCGGCACGGTTCGTGGCTTCGGCAAGGTCTTTCTGACCTTTGTCGGCGGCCGCGAGGCCGTCGGCAATCTTGCGGTTGCGAGCGTTCAGTTCTTCAGCCAATACGGGCGTGACGAACTTCCCGACGAACCACAAGAGGATCAGGAAGACGATGATCTGGCCGATAAATGTGGCGTTGATCGTCATGGCCTGTGTCTCCCTCGCGGGAGCCCTCCGGGAGTCGTTTTAGCCGGCAAGGCTGGCGAGCAGCGGGTTGGCGAACGCGAAGAGCATCGCGAGACCGACACCGATGAGGAACGCCGCGTCGATCAGGCCCGCGAGCAGGAACATGCGGCCCTGCAGCATCGGGGTGAGTTCGGGCTGGCGAGCAGCCGACTCAAGGAACTTGGCGCCCATGATGCCGATACCGATACAGGCACCGATGGCGCCGAGACCGATGATGATGCCGATTCCGAGGGCGGTGAACGCCTGGACGTTTGCAATCGCTTCCATTTTCAGAGACTCCTCAAATCAAACAAACGCGTGGATAACGAACTAGAAACTTTGACGATCAATGATGTTCTTCCGCCATCGAGATGTATACGACGGGAAGAACCATGAAGATGTAGGCCTGAAGCAGCACGATCAGGATGTGGAAGATCGCCCAGGCCGTGCCCGCGATGATCTGCCCAAAGAATAGGGAGATGCCGCCGATCGAAACGGCGAACGCCATGCCGAGCAACGCGATCAGCATGAAAAGCAACTCGCCGGCGTACATGTTGCCGAACAGTCGCATCGACAATGACACCGGCTTCGCCAGCAGCTCGACCACGTTGAGCGCGAAGTTCGGGATCCAGAGCAGCGGATGGTTACCGAAAGGTGCAGCGATCCATTCATGCAAATAGCCGCCGACGCCTTTGGCGCGAATGGCGTAGATGATGATGAGGAAGAGCACGACGATCGCCATGGCGACCGTGCCGTTGAGGTCGGCCGTCGGCAGCACGCGGAAATACTCCGCTCCGAAGAGCGCCGCGACGCTACCCGGCAAATCGAGCGGCAGGAGGTCCATGGAGTTCATCGCCACGACCCAAGTGAAGAGGGAGAGGCTGAGCGCCACGAGGAATGCGCGATTACCGTGATAGATGTCGGAGACTTGCCCGTCGATGAATTCGTAGATCATCTCGACGAAGTTGCGCAGCCCCGAGGGCGCACCAGCGGCGGTACCCGCGCGCACTCCGACATAAAGGAACGCGGCCACCGCGGCGGCCAGCAATGAGGACATCAAAAGCGTATCGACGTGAAAGGTCCAGAACCCCTGCCCGACCTTGAGATGGGTCAGGTGGTGAACGATGTATTCGGTGGGCGTCTCGCTTGCGCCGTTCTGACTGGCCATGTTGATTGATCTACCTGGTCCGACAGTTCTAGTTTTCACCCCATCCGGCGGTGATCATTCCCGGGCCTTGGACCGCGGGGGCAAATTCGGCGCAGCGAGCGCCGGAACCAGCCAGAACACCACCAACGTCGCGACGTACCCTGCAAGCACCGCAGGCCACACCACGTCCCCCCGCTGCGCGACCGCGAGAAACATTCCCACCGTCAGCAGCACCTTCACGAACTGGCCGACGAGTAGTCGACCGAACGCGAAGCCGGCGGAGCGCGCAGGGCGCAACGCCGCCACAGTCATGTACAGATTCGCGATCAGCCCGATCAGCCCCCCGGTGGTTGCCGACAAGCCGGCCTTCGGACTCGACCCCAGCGCGACCAGCGCACCGAGGACGATCGTCACAGCTCCCTGCCAGAGAAGGATCCGAACGGCGAGTCTGCGCGTCTGCGGATCGCTCGAAACGGTCATGGGCAGGCGGTCCTGTGGTCAACAGCGAAACCACTCGTCGCGATCTGTACAGACGGCAAGTGACTTCGCTGAGTCTCGAGCGGCGGTCGTGATGTCACGACACCCACTCCGAAGGCGCGCGGATTATAGAGGTGTGACCCCAGCGCAGCAATCGTCAATGAATGTGAGACAGGATACCGTCGAGCTCGTCGAGCGAGTGGTACGCAATTACGAGCCGACCTTTGCCACCTTTGCCGAGCGATTCGATTTTGACGTCGGCACCCAAGGTTTCGGAGAGCCGATTTTCGAGCTCGCGAACATTGGCGTCCGTTGCATCGCCCGATGTTGCGGCACTGAAATCGCGATCGAATCCTGAATCTTTTTTTGGCGGATTGTTCAGTCTGCGAACCAATGCCTCAGTTTCTCGAACTGATAAGCCTTTTTTCGATACCAATTGCCCGACTTCGACCTGCTGGCGCTTTTGCGTCAGACCAAGTAAGGCACGGGCATGGCCCATCTCGATCTCGCGACGATCGACCAGTTCGGCGACCTCAGCGGGCAGCTCCAGCAGGCGCAGCAGGTTGCTCACCGCGGCGCGAGATCGGCCCACGGCGTCGGCCGCTTGTTGATGGGTTACCTCGAACTCGCGGATCAACCGATCGAGCGCCCGAGCCTCTTCGAGGGGGTTCAGATTCTCGCGCTGGATGTTTTCGATCAGAGCCATGGCGATGGCGCTCTCGTCCGGCACTCGGCGGATGACCGCCGGGATCGTCTCGAGACCGGCCATCTGGGCGGCTCGCCAGCGACGCTCGCCGGCGATGATTTCGTATCGCGTTGGCGCGGTACCGGGAGCCGCCCCCGGCATCTCGAGAGGCCGCACGACGATGGGTTGCACCACGCCTTGAGCCCGTATCGAACTTGCGAGGTCCTCGAGGGCTTCTTCTCGCATGTCGACGCGAGGTTGGTAACGACCCCGTTGCAACTGATCGAGCGGCAACTTCGCGAGCTCATCGCTCGGTAGGGCCGGCGCGCCGGTCGTGGCGCGGCTCGCGCTCATCTGTCCGAGTAGCGCATCGAGTCCGCGGCCGAGGACGGGCTTTTTCTGATTCATGCCCGGGATGATAGCGGAGTCGCCCGCGTGATCGCCGCTACCTCTCGGGGCTGGTTTTCGCCGATGCCGAGGAAGATCTCCCGGAAGGCGACGTAGCCAAGGGCGCCGAGGAAACAATAAAGCACGGGAACGATCGGCGGCAGCAACAAGGCGAAGACGGCCGGCAGCACCATGAACAGCAGCGCGACCCCGAGCATGGGGCCGATGTTACGGATCTGCCCCGACGCGCCGAGTCGCCAAGCGTCGCGGAACGGCAAGTCCAATAAAGTCATGCAGAGAAACTGGAAGAACGATGTGAGCCCGGGAATGTTGAGTCCGAAATAACAGAGACCCAAAGCGAAAGCCGAGTAGACGAAGATTTGTCGCAAGGCGACGAACCCGTCGGCCGAAAGCACGTCGACCGAGTTGCGTTCGGTGTAGAGGATGTTCCACCACGCGACGCCGGGCTTGGATAGCAGCAATACCCAGACGAGCGCCCCTGCAAGCGCGACGATGGCCGCGAACACGAGAATCACCCGGAGCTTCGCCCGCAGCATCTCGAGCGCCTCGGCGAGGGTGATACGGCCGCTGCGATCGAGGTGGGACGCGATCAGCATGCAAGAGAGCAGCGCGACGAGCGCGAGGATGCCGCTGACGAGCGGCAACCGATGCCCAACGAACATCCAAAGACACATCAAAAGGGAGAGTGCGGACCAGAAGCCGAGACCGCGACGCAGCAGATCGAAGGCTTGCCGAGACCAGCGCAGCACCGCGCCCGGCGCTGCACTGCGCGGCTCGATCAGCATGGCTCAGCCGGCAGGGCGCGCTGCGCCCATCGCAGCGGAGGGCGCCGCCGGCACCCCGCCGCGTCCGATCATTTCGCCAGCGAGTGCGAGATAGGCGAGGGCCCCGCGCGAATCTTTGTCGTGCAACAACGCCGGCTTGCCGAAAGACGGTGCCTCGGCGAGCCGAACATTGCGTGGCACGATGGTGCTGAACACCTTGTCGCCGAAATGCTCGATCAATTGTGCGCTCACCTCGTTCGCGAGGTTATTGCGCGGATCGAACATGGTGCGCAGCACGCCCTCGACCTCAAGCTTGGGGTTCACGGCTTCTCGGATCTGCTCGATGGTGGAGAGCAGTGCCGTCAAACCCTCGAGCGCGTAGTACTCGCACTGCATCGGCACGAGTACGCCATCGGCGGCAACGAGCGCATTGACGGTCAGCATGTTGAGCGAGGGCGGGCAGTCGATGAGGATGACATCGAACTCGTCGCGCAGGGTCTTCAGCGCATTGCGCAGTCGGATCTCGCGACCGACGGGCATCGATAGCAACTGGACCTCGGCGGCGGTCAGATCTTGATTGGCCGGCAAAAGCGCCATCACCGGGGACTCGAGCATGAGGAGCGCATCGCGTGCCGAGCAATCGCCCGTCAGCACATCGCCGACACCTCTCACGATCGAAGTTTTCTCGACACCGCAACCCATCGTCGCGTTGCCCTGTGGATCGAGGTCGACGAGCAGCACTCGACGGCGCGTGACGGCGAGCGACGCGGCGAGGTTGACTGCAGTGGTGGTCTTGCCGACGCCGCCTTTCTGGTTGGCGACGGCGATGATGCGGGCCATCCGCGGAGTCTAGCGCAAGCGTCGTCAGGCCATCCGGCGCAGCGCAACAACGTGTCGCGCCTCGGCGAGACCCGGGATGGTCAGATCGCGATCCGCCTCGATGCGCCACCCGGCGGGCAGTCCCTCGCGCTCCGCGCTTTGACGCCGGCCCTTCATCGCCAGCACGAGGGTGTGCGGTCCACACAGGCCGGTCACCTTGTCGAGCAACTCCGGCAAGGGCGCAAAAGCGCGCGTGACGACCGTGTCGTACGCCGTCGAGGGCGTGTGAGTCTCGGCGCGGGCATGCAGGGCCTGCACGTTACCGAGTTCGAGCGTCCGCGCCGCATGCGCCACGAAGCGCACTTTCTTTCCGTTGGAGTCGAGCAAGGTGAACTGCCGATGGCGATCGACGATGGCAAGCGGCAGCCCGGGAAATCCGGCTCCCGTCCCCACGTCGATGACTCGCAATCCTTCGAGCAAGGGCCAGACGGCAAGGCTGTCGAGCAGATGCCGAACGACCATGTCGCGCCGCTCACCGATGGCGGTGAGGTTGTAGGTTTTGTTCCATCGCGACAATTCATCGAGCAGTATCAGCAACTGACGCGCCGCACGATCATCGAGCGTGACACCAAGAGATGCCGAATCTTTGATGAGCGCCGCGCGCTCCGAATCGATCTCGGAGGCAGGCAAAGGAGAAGTCGTCGACATCGCTTCGTCGCTCTGCGATCAACCGCCGATCTTGACGATTGTTCGCCCGGTCACCGTGCCCTTCATGTACGCGTCGAATGCGCCGGGAAGATCGTCGAAGGCGATGGTGCGCGTGGCGATTTGATCGAGGTGACGCGGCTTCAAGTCGGTCGCGATGCGATTCCAGACGATGAGCCGCATGTCGCGCAGGGTCGCCGAAGAATTGATGCCGAGGAGATTGACGCCGCGGATTATGAACGGAATCACCGTGGTGTGAAGCTCTGCGCTACCGGCAAGTCCGATGCTGGCGATATTTCCCCAGTTGTCGACCGTCCGTGTCAGCCACGTCAGCATCTCTCCGCCCACGTTGTCGATGGCACCACCGAAACGCGCCGTCTCCATGGGTCGCTTGCCGTAATCGATATCTTTGCGAAGCCAAACCTGCGATGCCCCCAAGGACTTGAGGTAGTCGACAGAGTCGGCTTTGCCGCTCACGGCGATGACCTCGTAGCCGCGCGCGGCAAGCATGTCGATGGCGATGCTGCCGACACCCCCAGTTGCGCCCGTCACGACGATGGGGCCTTTCGCCGGAGTCTGACCATTGTGTTCCATGCGATGAATGGCGAGCGCCGCCGTGAACCCCGCCGTGCCGAGCGACATGGCCTTGAACGCGCCGAAGCCCGATGGCATCGGGATCACCCACTCGCCGTTGAGTCGGGCGTATTCCGCGTAGCCCCCATCGTGTATCTCGGAAAGACCACAACCCGTCACGAGCACATGATCACCCGGCTTGTACCGCGCGTCGCTCGATGATTCGACGACGCCAGCCAAATCGATGCCGCCGACGAGCGGGTATTTTCTGAGGATTTTTCCGGCGCCCGTCGCCGCGAGCGCGTCTTTGTAGTTGATGTCGGAGTAGAGCACGCGAACGACGACATCGCCCGGCCCGAGATCGTCGATCGTGAGTTGATCGAATCTCGCGACGATTTTTTTGTCGATTTCGTGGATGCGAAACGCCTTGAAGGTTTTTTCCATGAGAGTGTTTCTCTGCTTAGGCACGATTTCGGCGAGCGAGCCAGGCCAGCAAGCCGTCGGTGTTGAGGTCGAGATCACCGCCCAGCCAAAGTTCTATCGTGTCGTCGTTTGCGGCGCTGCCGAATTGACGTAGTTCGCGAACGAAGATTTCTTTGAGTGCAGCGCGGATGGCGGGCCGCGCGGTTTCGGCAGCCTCGCTTTCGCGAGACAACGCCGTCGCAACGTGCGCCTCGATCATCCGGATGAGATCGACGCCTATCCGTTCGAGATCGTCGATGCGCGCATAGTGGGTGAGGAAAGCCGCCTTGGGGCGACGCGCGAGGATGCGGCGTATCGAGTCGATGAGCTGCGCCGGATCGAACTGGGACGGGCTGGTCGTCGGAACCCCGAAGGCCCGCTCGTCGACGTCGAACACGCGGTAAGAGAGACCGAAGGTATCTCCCGTGAATACCGACTCACTGCCATGATCAAGGAAAGTCTGATGATGTAACGCGTGGCCAGGCGTATGGAGAATCTCGAACTCCCGTCCGCCAAGTGCGAAACGTTGACCCTCGGTCGTAGCGATCACCCGCGAGCTGTCGATAGGCAGGAGCTCGCCATACAAACGATCGTAGAGTTCCGGTCCGTAGACGGCGATCGAGGCGTCGATGAGCTTTCGGGGATCGACCATGTGAGGGGCGCCGCGCGGGTGCACGACGACTCTGGCGTTCGGCAACTCCCGCATCAGCTGCCCGGCGCCGCCGGCATGATCGAGATGGACATGCGTAAGCAGCAGCCAATCGACATCCTCACGATTCACGCCGAGTTCGTCGAGCGCGGCGAGCATCGCGGGCACGGAATGGGCGGTGCCACAATCGACGAAAGCGGCCCGACCCGCATCCACGACGAGATGGACGGCATCGAAGAGGGGCATCAAATATTCGGCATCGATGGCATGGATGCCGTGATCGTAACGGTGGGTGATCATCGTCCGCCCTCCGCGGCGGCATTGGAGTCGTGAGAAAGCTCGGGCAACATATCAGACATGACCAAACCTTACACCGAACGCCGCGCCGTTCCCCTCACCCTGATCACCACCGTTCTCGTGCTATTCGCCGGAGCGGCGACCGCACAGTCTCCCGCTCGCGAAACCCGCGGCAACCTCGTGCTCGAAGGCATTCCGCCGCATTCGACACGCGCAATCGAGACGCTCGACGGATGGCTCGCCGGACGCGGCGCCAACTTCCAGGATTTCATGGCGGACGGAAGCATTCTGATCACCACGCGTTTCGGCGACGCCGATCAGGTCCATCATGTTGCGCGACCGGGTGCCGCCCGTACGCAGTTGACCTTCGACATCGATCCTGCGGGCGGTGCGAGCGCGAATCCTGCCTCCGGATCCCGGATGTTCCTCTTCGCTCGAGATCGAGGCGGAAACGAGAACGCCCAGCTCTACCTGCAAAATCTCGATACCCGCGAAACCAAGCGGATGACGGACGGTCGTTCCCGACACGGCGGCGCGCTATGGTCGCGTGATGGCAAACGTCTCGCGTTTCAAAGCAACGCGCGCAACGGCATCAATCAGGACGTCTATATCGCGGACATCGATGGCAGCAGCGGTGCGCGCCTCGTCGTTGCATCGCAGGGCCAGACTTGGACTCCGCTCGATTGGTCGACCGATGGTCAAAGATTGCTGCTGCTCGATTATTCCTCGGTCACCGATGCATCGCTGTACGTCGCAGAGATCGCAACGGGTGCATTCACTCGAGTGCCACTCTCGGGCGACCCTGCAAAGCCCTCGCCGCAAAGCGGTATCGGCAGCGCCCGCTTCTCTGCAGACGGACAAGGCGTGTGGCTCACGGCCGACCTCGGCGGCGAGTTTCGTCAAATCCGCTATGTCGATCTTGCGAGCGGCAGCCTGCGAACTCTTACGGCAAACCTGCCCTGGGATGTCGACGACTTCGAAATCAGCGCAGACGGTCGATGGCTCGCCTACGTCGCGAACGTCGACGGCTTCAGCGAACTCCTCATCGCCGATCTCGGCGCCGGACTGACGCTGCGCCCGTCGGGGCTGCCGGCCGGCCTCATTTCGAACCTGCGTTTCGACCGGCAGGGAAAGACTCTCGGAATGAGTATCGAATCGTCGCAGTCGCCGCGCGACGCATGGACCTATGACATCGAAAGAGCCGAGGCCACGCGCTGGACGCGGAGCGAGACGGGACTCATCGATCCGACCAAACTCGTCGCAGCAGCGGTGTTTCGCTATCCGACCTGGGATCGCGTCGGTCGCGCTCAACGACAGATTCCTGCACTGATCCACAAGCCGGCGAAATCCGGTCGCCATCCGGTCGTCATCGACATCCACGGCGGACCCGAGGGGCAGTCACGCCCCGGCTATAGTCCGTTCGCCCAGTACCTCGTCAATGAATTGGGCTACGCAGTCATTCAACCGAACGTTCGCGGATCTACCGGTTACGGCCGCAGTTTCACGATGCTGGACAACGGCCGGCTTCGTGAAGATTCGGTCAGAGACATCGGCGCGCTGCTCGTATGGATCGCCGCGCAACCCGATCTCGATGCGGATCGCGTCGTCGTGATGGGCGGCTCTTACGGTGGATACATGGTGCTGGCCTCGCTCATCGCCTACGGCGACCGACTCAAGGGCGGTATCAACGTCGTCGGCATCAGCAACTTCGTCACCTTCCTCACCAACACCTCAGGCTATCGCCGTGATCTGCGTCGAGTGGAATACGGTGACGAGCGCGATCCTTCGATGCGCGCGTTCCTGCGACGCATCTCTCCGCTCGAGAAAGCATCGATGATTCGACGGCCGCTGCTCGTGGTGCAGGGGCTCAACGATCCGCGCGTCCCCGCGTCCGAGAGCGAGCAACTTGTGGCGAAGATTCGCGAGCAGGGTGGCGAGGTGTGGTACCTCGCAGCCAAAGACGAAGGGCACGGCTTTCGGAAGAAAGCCAATCGCGACTTTTATCTCAAGACCGCCGTGACCTTCCTGGAGCGGCTCTCCGCTCCGTGAAGACGAGCAGCTCTCAGCGCTTGGCGGCGCTTGGGCGCTTGGAGGTTTCGAGACCCGGACGCTGCGCCGAGTAGTACGCCGCCAGGGCACGAATGTCTGCCGCGGAGAGCGCACCGGCGAAGCCCGCCATGATCGCGTTCTTGCGACCGCCTTTTTTGTAGTCGGTCAATGCGCGCTCGAGGTAGTCGGCGTGCTGACCGGCGAGCGTCGGGTATTGCGGCGTGATGCCGATACCATCGACCCCGTGGCAGGCGACACAGGTCTGAGCTGCTTCCGGCGCTTTACCGACCGGCTTCGACCCGGCAGCGGGCGCGACCGCCGGGCCGGCGAGGAAGGCGGCCATATCGGCGAGGTCCTGATCCTTCCAGCCCGAGGCGTTGGCGTGCATGGTGGTGTGGCTACGCTCGCCACTTTGATAGGCCTGCAGGGCCAGAACGAGATATTCGGGATGCTGACCGCGCAGCTTGGGAACCCGGTACTGCGGGTTGGGATTGCGGTAGTTCGGAATGCCGTGGCAACCGAGGCACGTGTACGCGAGTTTCGCGCCCCGCTCGGCATTGCCCGCCGATTGCGCGTACGCAGAGGGAAGAGAACACGCCACGATCCAGAAAAGCGCCACGAGAAACTTCGACACCGTAACCCCCGAAACCCTTCGATTCATGCGAAAAACAGGCCGCGATGTTAAGGTTTCGCCGCCCGAATTGCCACCACGTGGGTCGCATGATCGCTCTCATCCAACGCGTCACCGAGGCCAGCGTCACCGTCGACGGCGAGCGTCTCGGCGAAATCGGCCCGGGATTACTGGCCTTGGTCGGTGTCCGGCCGAACGACGATGACGAGACCGCCCAGCGGTTGCTCGAGCGCCTACTCGCGTACCGAGTATTCGGAGACGAGCAGGGAAGAATGAATCTTTCGCTCACCGATACTGGCGGCGGCTTGCTCCTCGTGCCGCAGTTCACGCTCGCCGCCGACACCCGAAAAGGCAACCGGCCCGGATTCAGCACAGCAGCGCCCCCCGATCAGGCAGAACGCCTTTTCGACCATTTGTGTGCACTCGCACGCCAAGCCCATCCCAAGGTCGCGACCGGTCGATTCGGTGCAGACATGAAAGTGGCCCTCATCAATGACGGTCCCGTGACGTTCTGGCTGCAAACCCCGGAAACCGTCTAACATCTGGCTTGTCCAAATCATCAGCCAAGAACGCAGGCTGCAGAGGTCGTCATGGGAATCGGAATGCGCGAGTTGATCATCATCCTGCTGGTGGTCCTGCTGGTGTTCGGCGCCAAGAAGTTGCGCACGATCGGCTCCGACCTCGGCGCAGCGATCAAAGGCTTCAAAAAAGGCATGAACGAGGGCGATGCCGAAGAAAGCCTCAAGCAAATCAAGCAGGAGGCTACCGATGCCGATTTTCCCGAGTCGGCCAAGACGCCCTCTACCGATACAAAACCCTCAGACCGTAACGGCTGAGCGAGCCCGCCGGTCGCGGGCCTGACGAACCATGTTCGAAGTCGGCTTCAGCGAATTGCTGTTGATCATGGGCCTCGCACTACTCGTGCTCGGTCCGGAAAAGCTCCCCAAAGTGGTCGGCCAGATCGGGCGATGGATGGGTCGTGCTCGCGCCATGGCACGTCAGTTCCGCGAACAACTCGAGGACGAGACCGCGGAGATCAGCCGACAGCGCAGCACGCCGCCGCCGACACCGGCCGCGACGACCGTCCCCGAGACCTCCAGCGTCCCCGGCACCACCGACGTCCGCGACACCACGCACACCGACGTGCCGACGTCGTCCGAATCCCCGATCGCGCCTCCGGCCGATCCGAACACTGCCCCGACGTCGAATGACTCAAGAACCTGAGCAGCTCGCCGAAGGTACGCTGATCTCGCACTTGCTCGAGTTGCGCGATCGACTGCTGCGCGCCTTCCTCGCCGTGATCATCGTGTTCGTGCCGATCGCTTTCTTTGCGAACGAGGTCTTCACCTTCGTCGCCCAGCCACTCATCGACCAACTGCCCAAAGGCGCCTCGCTCATCGCCACGAGCGTGATCTCGCCTTTCATGACGCCATTCAAGTTGGCGTTCTTCGTCGCGCTGTTCGCCGCGATGCCCTTCGTGCTTTATCAGGTGTGGGCATTCGTTGCGCCCGGCCTGTATCGGCATGAGAAGAAATTCGCGCTGCCACTGCTCGTCTCGTCGATTCTGCTTTTTTACGTCGGCATCGCATTCGCATACTTCGTCGTGTTCCCGGTGATGTTCCAGTTTTTCGCCAATACGACGCCGGCGGGCGTGACGATGATGACCGACATCACGAGCTACATGGATTTCGTGCTGACGATGTTCCTGTGCTTCGGTCTCGCCTTCGAAGTGCCGGTCGTCGTGGTATTGCTCGTGCTGACGGGTCTCGTCAAGGTAGACAAGCTCGCCGAGATCCGCGGCTATGTACTCATCGGAATTTTCGTCGTGGCAGCGGTGCTCACTCCGCCGGATGCCATTTCACAGACCATCATGGCGGTCCCGATGTACCTTTTGTACGAAGGGGGTCTAGCGATGGCGCGACTCATGAATCGGATGCGGACGCCCGCATGACGATCAATATCAAAGATCAGAGGGGGGAAGACATGGACAACAACAAGACTTTTCTCGGCCATCCGCGTGGTCTCGCCACGCTGTTTTTCACTGAGATGTGGGAGCGCTTCAGCTATTACGGCATGCGCGCCCTGCTCGTGCTGTTCCTCGTCGACGCCATCGCGCGCGGGGGCCTCGGGCTAGACGACAAGACGGCTACCGCGATCTACGGCCTCTACACCGCGGCCGTCTACGTCGTGGCCTTGCCTGGCGGTTGGATCGCCGATCGACTGATCGGGGCACAGAAAGCGGTGTTGTACGGAGGCATCCTGATCTCCCTCGGCAGCTTCGGATTGTGGTTGTCGCAAACCGCTCAGATGTTCTACCTCGGACTGATCGTCATCATCCTGGGCGTAGGTCTGCTGAAGCCCAATATCTCCGCGCTCGTCGCCGATCTCTACCCTGAAGGCGGTGGCCGACGCGACGCGGGTTTCACCATCTTCTACATGGGCATCAACATCGGTGCGTTCATCGGACCGTTGATCACGGCTTGGCTCGCCCAGGTCTACGGCTGGCGCGTCGGCTTCATGGCGGCCGGCGTCGGCATGGCTCTCGGTGTGGCGCAGTTCGTGATGACGCGCCACCACCTCGGCGCAGCGGGCGCGCGTCCCCATACGGCCGCCGGTACGGATTCGGCTATCGCGTGGCGCAGTCTCTGGATCGGTACGGCGATCACCGCCGTGTTGGTCGCCCTGCCATTTCTCGGTGTCGTGCAAGTGTCACCGGTACAGCTGTCGGACTACGGCATCGTGGTCATCATCGGAATGGCAGTACTGTTTTTCCTTTATCTGCTCTTCCTCGCGGGACTCGACGCCGTCGAAAAGAAGCGTGTGCTCGTTCTCATCGTTCTCTTCGTAGCCTGCGCGCTGTTCTGGTCGGGTTTCGAGCAGGCCGGTTCGTCATTGAACCTTTTTGCAGAGCGCTATACCGATCGTGTCGTCGGAGCATTCACCGTGCCGGCGGGCTGGTTCCAGTCTCTCAATGCGATTTTCATCGTCGTGTTCGCGCCGGTGTTCTCCGCGATGTGGGTGTCGCTCGCGCGTCGCAATCTCGATCCCTCGACGCCGGTGAAGTTCGCGTTGGGTCTCGTGGGCATGGCGCTCGGCTTCCTCGCCATGTTCGTCGCGGCCCGCATCGTCGCGGATGGCCTCCCGGCAGCGGCGTACTGGCTCGTGCTCACTTATCTGCTGCACACCTTCGGCGAGCTTTGCCTCTCACCGGTCGGACTCTCTTCGGTGACCAAGCTCGTGCCGCAACGATTCGTCGGCCAAAGTCTCGGCATCTGGTTCCTCGCCGCATCGCTCGGCAATCTCATCGCCGGTCGAATCGCAGGTGAGTTCGATGCCGAAAACGTCTCTGCGATGCCTGGCCAGTATCTCGACATCTTCTGGTTCGGCATGATCGCCGCTCTGGTGCTGCTCGTGATCAGTCCGGTGGTCCGCCGTTGGATGGGTGGCGTCTCGTGACGCCGGCGTCAGCTCTGCCGCCGCAGCTGACGCTGCGAGCGGTGGTCCTCGCGATCGTGCTCGCGATGATCCTCGCGGCAGCGAACACCTACCTCGGTCTGTTCGCCGGAATGACCATCGCTTCGGCAATTCCTGCAGCCGTGGTCTCGATGGCCGTGCTCCGCCTCTTCGGAGGCGGCGGCATTCTCGAGAACAACATCGTGCAGACCGGGGCATCGGCTGGATCGTCGATCGCCTCGGGCGTGATCTTCACGATTCCGGCGCTCGTCATCCTCGGGTTTTGGCAAGACTTCCAATACTCCTGGGTGCTCGCGATCGCGGGACTCGGCGGCATACTCGGTGTGCTCTTTTCGGTGCCACTGCGTCGCGCGCTGATTGTCGAGCAAAAGCTCGCATTCCCGGAGGGCCAAGCGGCGGCAGAGGTGCTCAAGGCGGGTGAGAACCCGGCGCAGGGCATTCGCATTTTGGGTATTGCAGCACTCGGTGGCGCCTTCGCCAAACTCGCAGCCGGTAGTGGTCTCAAGCTCATTCCGGATACCGCAGCGAGCGCCGGATTCTTTGGAAAGTATCTCGGCTTCGTTGGTACGAATCTTTCGCCGGCACTTCTTGCCGTGGGTTACATCGTCGGCCTGAACGTGGGCATCGTCGCGCTCGCTGGCGCGATGATTTCCTGGAACATCGCGATTCCCTATTACGTCGCGAACGTTCTGCCGAGCAATGTCGAACTCGCTCAGGTTGCCGCGGACTTGCCGGCGGAGGATCTCGCCGGACTCATCTGGTCGAAGCAGATTCGTTATCTCGGCGTGGGCGCCATGCTGGTCGGTGGTGTGTGGGCGCTGATTTCGTTGCGGCATTCGCTCGTGTCGGGCGTACGCAGCGGTCTTGCCGCGGCGCGCGCGAGTGCCGCCGGTCAGGTGATCGCACACACCGAACAAGACTTGCCGATGAAGTCGGTGCTGATAGGCATCTTGCTCTTCACGCTGCCGCTGTGGGCGCTCTACGAAACCATCGTCGGATCGCTTGGCGTCAGTCTGCCGATGACCGTCATCATGATCGTCACCGGTTTTCTCTTTTGCTCGGTGTCTGCCTACATGGCGGGTCTCGTCGGTTCATCCAACAATCCCGTATCGGGTATCACGATCGCGACGATTCTGTTCTCGGCCGTGGTGCTGCTGATGCTCATGGGACGCGACAGCGAAATCGGACCAGTGGCTGCCATCATGATTGGCGCCGTCGTCTGCTGCGCAGCCTGCATCGCAGGCGACAACCTGCAAGATTTGAAGTGCGGCTACATCGTCGGTGCAACACCGTGGCGTCAGCAGGTGATGCTCGGCATCGGCGCCGTGAGCAGCGCCCTCGTGATGGCGCCGGTACTCAATCTGCTCGCACAGGCCTACGGCATCGGCGTTCCGACCGCGGAACATCCGAACCCCTTGCTTGCTCCGCAAGCCACGCTGATGGCATCGGTGTCCAAAGGCCTCTTCGGCGGTCAGTTACCGTGGGGAATGATCGCCATAGGTGCGGTAATCGGCGTCGGCATCATCGTCGTCGACGAAATCCTCAAAGCACGCGGATCCACGTTCCGAACGCCGGTGCTCGCCGTCGCGGTCGGCATCTATCTTCCGATCGAACTGATGACACCCATCTTCCTCGGTGGATTGATCGGCTTCCTCGCCGAACGCAGCATGCGCAGGTCGGGCTGTGCCGAGGCGGATCTCGAACGTCGTGGTCGAAAGGGTTTGCTGTTCGCCGCGGGCATGATCACGGGTGAAGCGTTGATGGGTATCGCCATCGCCGTGCCGATCGTCACCTCCGGTAGTGCCGATGTCCTCGCGCTTCCCGCATCGATGCACTTCGGTGAGTGGTTGGGTCTGATCGTGCTCGCCGTGTTGGGCTGGATGATGTATCGGACGGCAACTCGAGCGGATACCCCCACGGCGTGACCGACGAGCTCGCGAGATCCCGAAGGACGAAAGTTTTCGTCTCGTTCGCGATCGTCTATCTCGTCTGGGGATCGACCTACGTCGTGACCAAGATCGGAGTCGATCGGTTGCCGCCGTTCTCTTTCGCCGCCGTGCGTTTCTTGATCGGTGGAACCTTGTTGTGGTTCGTCGCGAGGCTTCTTGCTCGCAGCCGCGGTCAGCCGATGATGCCGACCATCCCGAGGCAGGAATGGCGGGGTCTGTTCGTCGTCGGTTTTTGTGCGGTGTTCGTGTCGAACGGTGCAGCCGTATGGGGCTTGCAGCACATCCCTTCGAACCTCGCCGCCTTGCTCAACGTCACCTCATCGTTCTGGATCCCGATTCTTGGCATGTTCGGTGCGAGAGCCCAGCCGATCAGCGGACGCGTCGCAACGGGACTGATCACGGGATTCGCGGGGACCCTGTTGGTCGCATGGCCCGGCGGTGAAACGGCGGCCGCTGCACTGGCTTGGCCGACACTCATCGTGCTCGTCGGATGCTTCGGTTGGTCACTCGGCGCGTTTTACATTCGCAACTCCGGCACATCGCTGGACCTTATGACCTTCACTGCACTGCAGATGCTCTGCGGAGGAGTCCTGCTGATCGTCCCGGCATTGATCGCAGGCGAGTTGTCGCAGTGGAGTTGGGATATCGGCGGACTTGCCGCGCTCGCCTACATGACGATCGTGAGTTCATGCGTCGCTTACACCGCTTTCGCGTGGTTGTCGGTGAACGTGACGCCTGCTCAGTTGTCGACCTATGCCTTCGTCAACCCTGCGATCGCCCTCATGCTCGGGTGGTGGATTCTCGAAGAGGGTCTCGGGCCGCTGCAGATCGCAGGCACCGTCATCATTCTCGGCGGCACGTTGTTGGTGAACTGGCCCCGTCGCTCGCCATCGGTCGAATCGCGCGTCAGCAGCGCGGAACCAGAGGCTCCGCCCGGAGCTTGACGAAATCACTCTCTGCGCCACTCCGACGCTCGCGTGCAGGGAATTCGATGATGGCGATGAGGTTCTGCCCGTCTGCGCCTCTTATGTTGGTCAGCCCCTCATAGCGTTTGAGAGCGCGATCGTTTTTGCGATACGACACCTCGATGTAGGGCAAAAACCAACCGAACACCCCCGAGAGATTCAGCCGAATCACGCTTGTCGTTGCGCCTTCGATCTGCGTCTCGCGATTTTTTTTGACCTTGAAGGTGAGGTAGTCGAGTCGACTCGGGATGAGAAAAGGAAATCTCACTGTTTTACCTGCTTCGAGCTCCGTCCAGTGCTTGCGCACGAACTCATCGAAACCGGCATCCGATACCAGGGCAACGTCGGTCGACACCTTGGCCTCGCGTCGCGGCGCTTTCGGATTCTCTTGCTGAAAGACTCGCGGGCCCTGCGCGGTGCGACGGAGTCCTTCTGTGTATCCACTGCGCGCATCGGTAAAGGTGAATTCAGGTGTTTCCCGCGAGGCGCCGTAAGTGAGCTCCTTTCGTGCGAATGCCGGACCCTCGGCAGAACAACGGTACATCACGATCCGCGATTCACCGACCTCTCCCGCCCGGCGCACGTGATGAGACTCGACGTAGAGCAATCGACCATCGTCCCGCGAACGCGCGTAGCCCGTGAACTGTTGATCGACGGCTGCGGCGGGTAGCGAGGCGACTGCGGCAAGCGCCACGAACGCGGCGAGGAGCAAAGATTGCTGCGTCACGATACTCATCGGCGCCTCAGCAAATCGAGTCCGCGTGAACCGATGAACCACGAACCGATCCAGCCGGTCAGGCTCACGAGTAGTGCGCCCCACAGCGCATCCCAGAAACTCGAGATATCGAAACCGGGAACGATCGCGGCCACGAGCAAGATCATGCCGGCGTTGACGACCAGCAGAAACAATCCGAGGGTCACCACGCTGATGGGAAGCGTCAGCACGATGATCACGGGACGGACTACGGCATTGACGAGGCCCAACACCACGGCAGCGATCAGCAAGGTCACAGGCTCGTCGATGGCAAATCCATCGACCCAACGGGTCGCCAACCACAGCCCGAACGCGGCGATCACTGCCCGCAGTAGAAATCCGGTCATGTGCTCTTCTCCTTATGCAGCATTCTGCCACCGCGCTATGCTTGACCTTCGTTCATCAAGGGGGTTCCCATGTCTGCCGACTACGTACCGGTCTTCCTGGTCATGCTGATCGCTCTCGTCGAGTACTTCGGCTTCGCTGCCGCCGTCGGTCGTGCCCGACATCGATTCGGCGTCAAAGCACCCGCCACGAGTGGCAACCCCGACTTCGAACGCTACTACCGGGTACAGATGAATACCCTCGAGGTGCTCATCATTTTCATTCCGGCCCTGTGGTCGTTTGCGATCTTGGTCGATCCGATGTGGGCGACCGGCCTCGGCGCGCTTTTCATCGTCGGTCGATTGGTCTTCTTCATAGGCTACGTCAAGGCCGCTGACAAACGCGGCCTGGGTTTTGCCTTGTCGTCCGTCCCCATGCTCGCGCTCTTGATCGGCGGCATCGTCGGCGCAATTCGCGCCCTCTGATGGGGCGGAAAACCGCCCCTCAGCCGCGCCGCCGCCGCAGCGCGATGATGGCGACAGGAATCAAGGAGCCAAAGATGATCGTCAGCGTGACGAGCCCGAAGTTCTCTCGCACGATCGGGATATTGCCGAACAGATAACCGCCGCCCAAGAAGACCGTCACCCAGGATAACGCGCCGAGCACGTTGTACATCTGGAATCGCGAGTACTGCATGCGCGCGATCCCGGCGACGAATGGCGCGAAGGTTCTCAACAACGGCAGGAAGCGCGACAGCACCACGGTCTTGCCTCCGTGTTTCACAAAGTACGCCTCGGTCTGCCGAAGGTAGTCGACCTTGAGCAATCGATAACGCCCGCTGAACGCGGGCGGCCCGATCGCTTTGCCGATGGCGTAGTTGCAGCTGTTGCCGAGGATGGCCGCAACGATCAACAACACGCCTACCGTCGGTGCATGCAAGGTGCCGCTGGTATCGATCGCTGCAAGTGTGCCGACCGCGAAGAGCAGCGAGTCACCGGGTAACCACGGCGTCACGACGAGGCCCGTCTCCGCGAACACGATGGCGAACAAGATCGCATAGATCCACAGCCCGTACTGCTGCAGCAACTCGACGAGGTGGCTGTCGAGGTTGAGGATGAAATCGATGAAAAACTGAAACAGTTCGATCATGAGATTCGGGGAGGCTTGGCCTCGGCTGTACGGGTACCGCGCGGGGCGCGACGTTGAAGCTCACGAAGCGCTGCGCGCACCTCGTCGTCCACGACCGGATCGGTCGGCGCCGAATCGGGACCGGACAATGTGACGTCGGGTTCGATCCCCCGTTCGTTTATGAAAGTACCGGAAGGCGTCGCGTAGCGGGAGGTGGTCAGCTTGATCGCGTGCCCGTTGCTGAGCGGAATGACGCTTTGAACCGAACCTTTCCCGTAGGTTTTACGCCCGACGAGCAGGGCGCGTTGATTATCTTTGAGTGCGCCGGCGAGGATCTCTGCTGCCGAGGCAGACGCGCCGTTGACGAGCACTGCGATGTCGAGTCCCGTCAGCAACTGGCCTGGCTCGGCATCCATTCGGAACCGAGCGTCGGCTGCGCGGCCACGTGCCATGACGATGTTTCCCTGATCGAGCATCGCGTCGGCGACTGCAACCGCGCTCTCGAGAACGCCGCCGGGGTTGTTGCGAAGATCGATGACGACTCCTCTCAATTCCGGCTGTTCGCCCCGCAGCCGCTGTATCGCTTCGGCGAAGTCGGCCGGTGTCGTGTCGCTGAAGGAAGCGATGCGCAGATAGCCGTACCGCGAGTCGAGGCGGGAACTCGACACGCTGTGCACTTCGACGCGCGCCCGCTCGAGCACGACGTCGACGAGCTCATCGCGCACCGCCCGGCGTACGGTCAAACGAACCAGTGAACCGGCGGGCCCGCGCATTTGCTCGATGGCCTCGGCGACATTGAGGCCTACGGGCTCGCCGTCTATGCGCAAAATGAGGTCACCGGCTCGTATGCCGGCACGCGCAGCAGGCGAGTCTTCGAGAGGCCGCTGAACTTTGATGAAACCGTTTTCGGCGGAGACCTCGATACCGATTCCCGGGTAGTGGCCAGCCGCACCTCGGCGGATTTCTTCGAACTCGCGCCGATCGAGATATGCCGAATGCGCATCGAGCCCCGAGAGCATGCCGCGCACGGCGCTGTCGACGAGCTTGTCGTCCGGCACTTCATCGACGTACTCGCGGCGCACCTGAGAGAGGACCTCGGCGAGTCGGCGCGCTTCGTCGGTGGAGAGCTGCTTCGACAACATCGATGCGGGGCCGTTCGCAGCGGCACTCGGTGGCGGCGCAGTGATCGGGGTCGCTGCCGCCGGAACGCCTTCGTCCGCAACGAACACCCAGCGCGCCAACGCAACGCCGGTCATAAGACCGACGACGACGCCCGAAACAACCAAAACGCGGGGGGAGTTCATTGACGAAGATTTTACAGGCTTGCCGCTCAGGGCTGCCTGTCTTTGAACCAAGGCGCGGGATCGAGTGGGCGAGCGCCCTGTCGGATCTCAAAATAAAGTCCGGGTTGAGCCCGTCCGCCCGAGTCGCCGACACCGGCGACGGTATCGCCGGCGGCCACCTGGTCACCCACCGCACGGAACAGTTGTTCGTTATGTCCGTAGAGGCTGAGGAACCCGCCGCCATGGTCGATGATCATGAGGAGACCGAGACCGGCGAGCCAGTCGGCATAGACCACACGACCGCGATAGATGGCTCGCACGGGCGTGCCCCGCGGTGCAGCGATCACCACGCCATCCCATTTGACGGTACCGGCTCTCGACTGACCGAACCGCGCTTCGAGACGCCCCGTCGTCGGCCACGTCAGTTTGCCGCGCATGCCCGCGAACGGACTACGACTGTCCGAGGGAAACTGCGGTACGACACGACGCAAGTCGCGAAGCAGCTTTTCGAGAGCCGCCTGCTCTCTCTGCAGTCGCTGCAAGCTTGCGTTCCGTGCACGCGCTTCGGCCGTCAAACTGGCTAGGACCTGACCACGTTCGGCACGCGCTTTGTCCAGCCTCGAGACTTCGTCTTTTTGTTCCTGTTCGAGACGAAGAATGCGCTCGCGCTCGGTTTCGAGGCTGGCGTCGAGAGCGGCGATCTCACGGAGGTTCTCCTCGATCACTGCCAGCTGTCCCGCCCTCGCCCGACCGAAATAACCGTAGTACGAGAACATGCGTTCCGCTCGACTCGGGTCTTCCTGGTTGAGGAACATCTTCAGCGGCTCATCGCGCCCGATGAGATACGCGGCACGAATCTGCGCAGCGAGCTCTGCGCGTTCTCGGGAGAGATCCTGCTCACGCTGTCGTTTTTGTTCCGCTAGGTCGGCGCGACGCTGTTCTCGAGTCCGGCGCTCTCCGCGCAGTCGATCGAGTTCGCCTCGGGCACGATTCGCGGCGGTCTCTGCGGCACGCAGCGCCCGGGTGAGGCGGTCCCGCTCCGCGGAATCCTTGGCGACCTGACCCCGGATCCGCTCGATTTCGGCGCGAAGTTGTCGCAGCTCGGCCTCGGCGCGGGCAGCATCCTGCGCCACGGCCGATGACAGCAGTACTGCCGAGACCAAAACGGGAATCCAACGAGTTATCCGACCGCGCATCGGACCAAATTGTATAATCCCGGCAATGGAAAAGTTGCCCGAATACATCGCAAACCACCCGTGGCTCGTCTCTCTGGCGGTCGTCGCCGCGGTGCTCGTGATCGTGTTCGAAATCCGCGCGCGTCGCGACGCCTTCGCCGGCATCTCCCCGCAAGACCTGATCCGCCTTCAGAACCAGGGCGCCCTGATCATCGATCTGCGTAATCCCGAAGCCTTCGGCGCGGGACATATCGGTGGCGCTCGCCGCATGGATTCTGCCGAGATGCTCACCGCAGGCGACTCACTCAAGAAGTTCAAAGAGAAGAACGTCGTCGTCTATTGCGAGTCCGGTTCGACCGGGGCGGCCGCGGCGCGTGTACTCATCCGTCAAGGCTTCAAGCAGGTGTTCAACCTGAAGGGTGGCGTCGAGGGATGGCGCAACGAGAACCTTCCGCTTGCCACCGGCAAGGGAAAGGGCTGATCCAGTGTCGGCGAAGGTCGTGATGTACGCCACCGCATGGTGCCCCTACTGCGCTCGTGCTCGAGAATTGCTCGAGAGCAAGCAAGCGGATCTCGAGATCATCGACGTCGATCGTGACCCCGGGCTGCGCCAGCAGATGATGGCGCGCAGTGGGCGTCACACGGTTCCGCAGATTTTCGTCGGCGACGTGCATGTCGGCGGATGCGACGACCTGTATGCACTCCATGCAAAAGGCGGTCTCGATCCGATACTCGCTGGCTGACCGCAATCGTTTTATTTTTGAAAGAAATCATCACAGAGGCTTCACCACATGGCTGATCCAGATCCGCGCGCCGACGGCGCCACTCCTCCGGGCGCCGAAGCGAATGCTCCGGAATTTTCGCTGCAGTCGGTTTACCTGAAGGACTGCTCCTTCGAGGCGCCGAAAGGTCCGCGTATCGAAGGCGCGTGGAACCCGCAGATCGGCCTCGATCTCAATACGTCCTCCGAAGCCATTTCGCCAGAGCTTCGCGAAGTCGTGCTGACGGTCAGCATCACCGCCAAGCTTGGCGAAGTGACCGCATTCCTCGTCGAAGTGAAACAAGCCGGACTCTTCGGTGTGCGTAATCTCGACGAAGAAGAGCACCGCCGCGCGATCGCGGCCATCGCGCCTTCCGTGTTGTTTCCGTATGCGCGAGCGATCATCGCCAATCTCGTGTCGCAGGGTGGATTCCCGCAACTGCTGCTGCCACCCGTGAACTTCGATGCGCTCTACGCTCGATCGCTCGCCGAGGCCGCCGCCAAGCAGCAAGCGCAGACGCCGCCTGCGAACCTCAACAGCTGACGACGATGAGCGACGCGGCCGCACCGTTGGCCGTACTCGGCGCCGGATCCTGGGGAACGGCGCTCGCCATCCAGTTCGCTCGAGCGGGCCATCCGACGCGGCTATGGGGCCGCGACCCGGCTCAACAATCCGCCATGGCCGAGGCGCGTTGCAACCAGCGATATCTCCCCGAGGCGCCTTTCCCGGAGAACCTTTCGGTCGTACGTGATCTGGAAGAAGGGCTGGATGGCGTCAGCGAAATTTTGATCGCCGTGCCGAGCCATGCCTTGCGCGAGCTGCTCGAAGAAATCGCTCCCCTGCTGGGTGACGACACCCGACTGGCTTGGGCGACGAAAGGCTTCGAGCTCGAAACCGGACTTCTGCCGCATCAGGTCGCACGGCAAGTGCTTGGAGGCTCGAGATCATTCGCGGTGCTCTCCGGACCGACTTTCGCTCGTGAGGTCGGTGCGGGCCTGCCGACAGCCATGACGATCGCATCCCCCGACGAGAGCTTCGTGAACGCCCTTGCACGGAGTCTTTCTGCGTCCAACTTCCGCGCGTACACCTCGACCGACATCGTCGGAGTCGAGGTCGGTGGGGCCACCAAAAACGTTCTCGCAGTGGGAGCGGGCCTCGCCGATGGTCTTGGCTTTGGTGCGAATACCCGTGTCGCCCTGATCACCCGCGGGCTTGTCGAGATGACTCGACTCGGCGTCGCACTCGGTGCAAAACGCGAAACCTTCATGGGTCTCGCTGGTCTCGGCGACCTCGTGCTCACCTGTACCGACGATCAGTCACGCAATCGGCGTTTCGGCTTGTTGCTCGCAAGCGGCAAGAGTGCCGAAGAGGCTCTCAAAGAAATCGGGCAGGTCGTCGAAGGCTATCTGGCAGCTCGTGCCGTGCATCGGGTAGCGGCCCGCGAAAAAGTCGATATGCCGATCTGCGAGGGTATCTACAAGTTGCTCTACGAAGACGTGCCGGCACGCGAAGTCGTCAAAGCCTTGATGACTCGGCCGATCAAAGCCGAATTCAGCGAGTAGGGTCGGGGTTGCCGAAGCCGTTCTGCCGCCACGCTTCATAGGTCACGAGAGTCACGGCGTTCGAGAGGTTGAGACTGCGATTGCCCTCGCGCATCGGAATGCTGACGATTGCAGCGTCACCCGACTCCCGGCGTAACGAGTCGATGATGTCTTGCGGCAAACCCCGACGCTCCGATCCGAACAGCAGCGCATCGCCCGGCTTCCAGTCCACTTCATCGTAACGCCGAGCCCCGCCCGTCTCGACGGCAAACCAGCGTACGGCCGGCCCGAGCGCATGTCGGCAGGCCTGAAAATTCTCGTGTACCTGCACGGCCGCCATCCACCGGTAATCGAGGCCGGCTCGGCGTACCGAACTGCGATCGAGATCGAAACCCAAAGGTTTGACGAGATGCAGCTCGGCACCGGTATTGGCACATAGCCGGATCACATTGCCTGTGTTGGGCGGGATCTCCGGCTCGAATAATACGATGCGGAACATGCTGCGCATGGTAGCAATGCCGGTGCCGTCTATAATCGCTCCATGTCCGATGCTGTCCCCGAATCCCTTCGCTATCGCTTTCTGGGCATGGATTTCTCCTCGCCTATCGTGCTGCTGTCGGGGTGCGTGGGTTTCGGAGAGGAATACACCCGGGTCGAAGGGTTCTCGAATGCCGACTGCGGCGCCGTCGTACTCAAGGGCACGACGCTCGAGCCAAGGCTCGGCAATCCACCGCATCGAGTCTACGAAACCCCGATGGGCATGCTGAACGCGATCGGGCTGCAGAACCCGGGCACGGACCACGTCGTCCGCAACATCCTGCCGACGCTCGACTTCAGCGAGACTCGATTCATCGCGAACGTGTCGGGATCGACCATCGAGGAGTACGCCGAAGTCACTCGGCGTTTCGACGATTCGCCCATCGACGCGATCGAGATCAACATCTCGTGTCCGAACGTCAAGGAAGGCGGTGTCGCTTTCGGCAACTATCCGGAGATGTCGGCGCGCGTCGTCGCTGCCTGTCGCGCTGTCACGAAGAAACCCATCATCACCAAGCTGTCTCCGAACCAGACGGACATCAAAGAAAACGCCAGGCTCTGCATCGAAGCTGGTAGCGACGGGCTCTCCGTCATCAATACCATCATGGGCATGGCCATCGACGCCAAAACGCGTCGGCCCGTGATCGGCAATGTGCAGGGCGGGCTCTCGGGCCCCGCGATCAAGCCGATCGCTCTACTCAAGGTTCATCAGGTTTACGATGTCGCCCGGCGTCATGATGTGCCGATCATCGGACAAGGCGGGATCACGACGGCGACCGATGCGATCGAGTTCATCATCGCGGGTGCTAGTGCCGTCGGAATCGGCACGTCGCTGTTCTACGACCCCATGACTTGCAAGAAGATCAACGCAGGCATCGCGAAATATCTCGCAGACAACGGGATGAGCCACATCACCGACCTCATCGGTTCGCTGCGACTCACTGCCTGACGATCACGCTCCGCGTCGGGTAAGCGAAACCGATGCCTTCGGCCGCGAATGCCGCGTGTATTGCGCGATTCACCTGATCGTTGATCTGGATGAATCGAAATCGCGCCTGATCCCAGTTCGGAACGAAATACATCACCTCGAAATTGAGCGAGGAGTCGCCGAAGGTCCGGAAAGCGCAGTATTCGAAACGAGTACCGTCAACCGATTCGACCGCGCGCTGGACGATATCCGACACGATGGCGAGCCGCTCCGGAGGCGTTTCGTAGACGACCCCGAGCTGGAACAACATTCGACGCTCCGGCATCCGACCGAGATTCCGGATTCGGGTTTTCAGCAGATCCGCGTTGGCGATGATCACTTGCTCGCCACTGATGCTGCGCAGACGAGTGCTGCGAACGCCAATGAACTCGACGACACCCTCGATGTCGTCGAACCTCAACAGGTCACCCACCCGAAACGGTTTATCGAGCGTGATCGACAGTGAAGCGAGAAGATCGCCAAGCACCGTCTGGACGGCAAGAGCGATCGCGATGCCGCCGATACCGAGGCCGGCGACGAGCGCCGTGATGTTGACGCCGAGGTTGTCGAGCGCAAGCAGGACTGCGAGCGCGAAAATCGTCACCCTTGCCACGAAGAGCAACACGCTCATCGAGCCTGACTGCTTCAGCTCGCCTGCGGCGATCATGCGGTCTTGCCGCTGTTTCAGGGCGAACTCGACGGCCGCGACGCCCCACAGCGCCGCTTGAATCCAGAACGTCAGGACGATGAGCGCCGTCGACAGACCTTCGATGCGCTGCGGAAGCACGAGGAAGCGCTCGGCAACATAGAACGCCACGACCGCCAGGAAGAGTCGGCGCGTACGGGTGATGAGCAGCAGAACGAGGCTGATCCAGGTCGGCGTCTCGCGGTCCGCCCGTGCACGCGAGCGCGCGACGACGAACAGTCGGATCGCCGGCAGCACGAAAAAGCAGACGAGGAACGCCCCGGCAGCGAGAAGCCAGTGGCTGAGCGGATTACCGAAGTAGAGGTGGTCGAGCATTTCCATCGACCCTATTATGTCCCAACTCAGGGATGTCCCAACTCAGGCGGCCGCTTCGTCTCCGGCCTCGACGTCACCCTCTTCCATGCCCAATTCCTTGAGCTTCCGGGTCAAGGTGTTGCGCCCCCAGCCCAAAAGTTTGGCGGCATCCTGGCGGTGCCCGTCCGTATGGGCGAGCGCCACGCGAATGAGGGTGCGCTCGAATTCGGGGAGGGCCGTATCGAGTAACGGCGGGGCCTCGCTACGCAAAGACTCCAGCTCCGCCCAACGCGTCAAGGCTGCCGACCAGCCCTCTCCGCCCACCCGTGACAGGCTTGCACCTGCGATCTCGGTCGGTAGATCTTCGATATGGATTTCGGTGCCGGGTGCGAGCACGGTCAGACGGCGGCAAAGATTGACGAGCTCCCGCACGTTGCCGGGCCATCCATATGCCTCGAGAGCCGACTTGGCGTCTGCAGCCAAAGATTTCGATTCGACCCCGAGCTCCGTCGCCGCCCCGCGCAGATAGTGCTCGAGAAGATCGCCGACGTCCTCGCGACGCGCGCGCAGGGGTGGCAACTCCATGCGGATGACGTTGAGTCGATGGAAGAGATCTTCACGGAACAGCCCGCGAGCGACCCGATCTTCCAAATTCTGGTGCGTCGCCGCGATGACTCGCACATCGACCCGGATCGGGGACTGACCACCGACGCGGTAGTACTCACCCTCGGCGAGCACACGTAACAGCCGGGTTTGCAACGGCGTGGGCATGTCGCCTATTTCGTCGAGAAACAGCGTTCCACCGTCTGCTTGTTCGAACCGACCGCGCCGAAGAGCATCCGCCCCCGTAAATGCGCCCTTCTCGTGACCGAACAGCTCGGATTCGAGCAGCTCGGAGGGAATCGCCGAGGTATTGAGCGCGATGAACGGCTTGGCCGCGCGAGGGCTGTGCTCGTGTAGTGCGCGAGCGACCAATTCTTTGCCGGTGCCCGACTCGCCGGTGATGAGCACGGTAACCGCCGAACGCGACAGACGGCCGATGGCGCGAAATACTTGCTGCATCGCGGGCGCCTTGCCCAGCAGCTCGGGCATGCGTCCATCTGCTTCGGTCCCCGCGGCGCTACGCTGAGTGCTTTGCGCAGCCCGACGAACCAAATCGATGACTTGGTCGATGTCGAAAGGCTTGGGCAAATACTCGAACGCGCCGCTTTCATAAGCGGACACGGCGTTGTCGAGGTCGGCATGCGCCGTCATCACGATGATGGGGAGCTGCGGGCGTGTGCCGTGTAGTTTGCGAACGAGCTCGAGGCCGGAGAGTCCGGGCATCCGGATATCCGTCAGCAACACGTCGGGCGACTCCGTACGAAGGGCCTCGAGCGCAGGCTCGGCGGATTCGAATGCACGCGTGAGCATGCCGCCGCCCTTCAGAGCCTTTTCGAGCACCCAGCGAATCGATGCGTCGTCATCGACGAGCCACACCCGCAACGGCCTGGAATTCATGTTCCGTCCCCGATCGGCGGCGTCTCGCCAGGCAGCAGGGGAAGGATCATCGAGAAAACGGTGTTTCCCGGTTCGCTCTGAAATTCGATGATGCCGCCGTTCCGATTGACGAGCTCCTGGGCCACCGCCAGTCCGAGACCGGTGCCGTTCGGACGAGCCGTCACGAGCGGATAAAACAAGGTTCCTCGGATTTCTTCGGGCACACCCGGACCATTGTCGATGATGTCGATCCGTACGGCGAGGCGATGACGAACGATGCCGATGTGCGTCTGGGTCAGCGCACGTGTCCTCAGAACGATTCGGCCCGACTCGCCGATCGCTTGCATGGCGTTGCGAGACAAATTGAGCAGCGCCTGCACCAGCTGATTTCGATCGAATCGACCTTCCGGCGCGCTGGGATCGTAATCGCGCTCGACAACTACGCCGGCAGGCGCTTCGGCCACCAACAGTCGATGCACGTGCTCGCAGACTTCATGGATGTTGAGCGCAACTTTTTGTGGTGGCCTCGCGGGGCTCAACATGGTGTCCACGAGTGCCGTGAGCCGATCGACCTCGTTGATGATCACCGAGGTGTATTCGCGCATCTCCGGGGCCGGAAGCTGACGGGCCAGCAATTGCGCCGCGCCGCGCACGCCACCGAGAGGATTTTTGATCTCGTGGGCGAGTTGCCGAGTCATCATTCGACTGCTCTCGAGACGTGCGCGCAAGGCGTTGTCCCGATTCAGTCTATTCCGAGGCTCGGCATCGGCGAGCTCGAGCAGTACGCGACGGGCCCCCGAGGGACTGTCGATCGGCGTTACCGTCATGTCGACCACGCGGAAATCTTTGGGAGTGCCGATCGGACGCAACGCAAGGTCGCATTCGGTGACGACTTCTCCGGTATCCCGCGCGCGCAGCAGCGTGAGCTGCAAGTTGCCGACATCGGTGAACAGGTCGCAAAACCCGCGGCCGCGGGCCTGATTGAGGCCGACGGCCATCAGCCCCTGAGCCGCGACATTTGCATGCAGAACGACGAGGGCGGGATCGAGAAGCACGACGCCCGTGGAGAGGGCGTCGAGCAAGTCCGCGGGGTCGTGATGCGCAGCAAAACTCTCGAAGAGTCGCTCAACCGCCATGGTCGTTGCCGCGCATCACGCCGCCTCGGGCTCGGGTGCCGTCGAATCAGCAGCTGTAGTAAAGGTCGAGTTCGACCGGGTGCGTGCTCATTCGATAACGCGTGACTTCCTGCATCTTGAGATTGATGTAGGCGTCGATCACGTCGTTGGTGAACACTCCACCGCGGGTGAGGAACTCGCGATCCTTGTCGAGGCTTTCGAGCGCCATGTCGAGCGAATGGCACACCGTCGGGATGTGCTTCGCCTCCTCGGGCTCGAGATCGTACAGATCTTTGTCGGCCGGATCGCCGGGGTGGATCTTGTTCTGGATGCCATCTAGACCGGCCATCATCATCGCAGCAAACGCGAAGTACGGATTGGCCGAAGAATCCGGGAAGCGCACTTCGATGCGGCGCGCTTTGGGATTCGAGACGAACGGAATGCGGATCGAGGCGGATCGATTGCGCGCGGAATACGCGAGCATCACCGGCGCTTCGAAGCCCGGAACGAGGCGCTTGTAACTGTTGGTTCCGGCGTTCGTGAACGCGTTGAGCGCCTTGGCGTGTTTGATGATGCCGCCGATGTAGTACAGAGCCGTTTCGGAGAGACCGCCGTACTTGTCGCCCGCGAAGAGTGCCTTGCCATCTTTCTGCAACGACTGGTGGACGTGCATGCCCGAACCGTTGTCACCCACGAGCGGCTTCGGCATGAACGTGGCGGTTTTGCCATACGCGTGTGCGACGTTGTGCACGGCGTATTTCAATATTTGAACTTCGTCGGCTTTCTTGACGAGGCCGCCCGCACCGATGCCGATTTCGCATTGACCGCCGGTGGCGACTTCGTGGTGATGCACCTCGACGACGAGACCGAGCTCTTCACAGGCACCGCACATGGCGTTGCGGATATCCTGATATGCATCGACCGGCGGGACCGGGAAGTAACCGCCCTTGACGCCCGGGCGATGTCCCTTGTTGCCACCCTCGAGCTGCGTATTGCTGTTCCACGCACCTTGAACGGAGTCGATGTCGTACGAACAGCCGTGCATTTCGTTCTTCCAACGCACGCTGTCGAAGATGAAGAATTCGTTTTCGGGACCGAACATTGCGCCGTCGGCGATGCCAGTGCTCTTCAAGTACGCCTCGGCGCGCTTGCCGATGGAGCGCGGATCGCGCTCGTAGCCTTGCATGGTCGCAGGCTCGATGACGTCACAACGGATATTGACCGTGGCCTCTTCGAAGAAAGGATCGAGTACCGCCGTAGCTGCCTCGGGCATGAGGATCATGTCGGACTCGTTGATGCCCTTCCAGCCGGCAATCGAGGAGCCGTCGAACATCTTTCCGTCGCGGAACAGACCTTCGTCGACGAGCTTGGCCGGGATCGTGACGTGTTGTTCCTTGCCTCGGGTGTCGGTGAAGCGCAGGTCGGCCCACTTCACTTCTCCGTCCTTGATCATCTTGATGACGTCACTCGCGCTGCTCATGTTCGCTCCGTAGGGTTAAGACGCCCAAGTATGATGCATCTAACGTGCCGATGCCCCGGATTTTCGGAAAATCAAGGATTTAAAGGCCGTGGGAAAGGCCCGATTGACTATTTATGCACTATTTTAGTGCAAAATAACTCGTCGTTGCCTTGTTACAAAGCAGGCGACCGAATTCGAGTCTGTACCCAGGTGTAGGTTGCGAGCGCGCAAAGCAGCCCACTGGTACAGCCCATCACCACGTACGGGGCCGACGGTCGCCACGAGTCGAACAAAGTCCCACCCACGACCGCCGCCAGGAAAATCCCGACGGATCCGCACAAGGTAAACACGCCGATGACGGCGCCTCGACCGCGCTCAGGCGCAACCTGCCCGATGAGTGCCTGTGAAGCCAGGATGCCGCTCATCTCACCGACCCCGAGAAACACGGCGGCGACATACATCGCTGGCTGGAACGGATTGTCCTGCAGGCCGAACCAAACGTAACTGCCACAAGCGAGCGCGGACGCTACCGCCATGAACAGCACCCGATCGACGCGATCGATGAAGCTGATCACCGTCACCGCCCAAATCGTCGCGGTGATCTGGATGACCACGAAGATCCCGCTGCTCGCCGAGAGCGCCTCCGCGGGCGTCATCCCCTGCTGCTTGCCCGCCTGCACCATCCACAGGAAAAAGAATGCACTGATGATCGACAGCGAGGCCCGAGATACCGCAGCGGAGGCGTAAGCCAAGCGGACACGCATGTCGCGCGCTGCGGCGATGCCGATACGCAGCGTGGCCAAAACCGGTTCTCTTTCGGTGATTTGTCCCGGGGGCTGCCGGGCGAGACCCCGCAATACCAGCACGAAAGGAATGACGCAGATCGCCGAGACGGTCCAATACGCAGCGCGCCCCGCTTCGATGGCATCCATCCCCTGCGAGAGGTAGAACTTCGGTAGTTGGGCGGCGAGCCCCACTAGCGTCGCGACACCCAAGCCGTTGAGGAAAAAGCAGATTCCGACGAGTTTTCCGCGAGATGTTTCGCGCGGGTAGTCCGCAATCACGGCCGCGAGCATTGCCGAGATCAGACAGGATCCGCAGGCCGTGATGAAGACCATCGCGTAGAGGGTCCAATCGAACTGTGCCAACGGAAAGAGCAAGTACCCCACACCGAGAATGGCGAAACCCATGCCGTAGATCACGCGCCGGCCGAGGCGATCCGATGCGGCGCCGATCACGCCCGACAGCAGCAGAGCAGGAATCTCGCTGATGACGTCCATCACGCCGCTGACACGCCCCTGGATGTCATCGGGGATGCCGAGCATCGAGTTGAAGAGGTAGGGCCGCAGATTGCCGACGAGGGTGAGCAGCCCGATCGAGAAAAAGGCCACGCCAAGCAGGGCGTAGAAATTGGAGCGCTGGACTCCGGGGGCGAGCTCCCAGATCCCGACCTTCACTGCGCCGTCGTCGCGAGCGCGTTCCGTCGTCATTATGTGTGCCCCCCCTCGTTGTGGAACGATGCTAGAGGATCGAGCGCAGTAGCGCACCCGGTATACTGACCACCCTTTGATCGACTGCGGCGATGGCCGCTCGCCGGGATCCATGGCTCGCACGTTTCAGGAACTGGTTTTCGCCCTTCAGAAATACTGGTCGGACCAGGGTTGCGTCATTCTGCAGCCCTACGACATGGAGATGGGTGCGGGGACCTTTCATACCGCAACTTTTCTGCGCTCGATCGGCCCGGAACCTTGGAGCGCAGCCTATGTGCAGCCTTCGCGGCGCCCGACCGACGGTCGATATGGCGACAATCCTTTTCGTCTGCAGCGCTACTACCAATTTCAGGTGGTGATGAAGCCCTCGCCGCTCGACATTCTCGATCGTTATGTGGGCTCACTGAAGATGCTGGGTTTCGATCCGCTGACTCACGACATCCGCTTCGTCGAAGACAACTGGGAATCTCCGACGCTCGGCGCCTGGGGGCTCGGTTGGGAAGTGTGGCTCAACGGCATGGAAGTCACGCAATTCACGTATTTCCAGCAAGTGGGCGGACTCGACTGTCGACCGGTCACCGGCGAGATCACTTATGGTCTCGAACGACTCGCGATGTATCTGCAAGGGGTCGATAGCGTCTACGACATCGTCTGGACCGACGGTCCGATGGGTCGCGTCACTTATCGCGACGTCTACCACCAGAACGAAGTCGAGCAATCCACCTACAACTTCGAACACGCCGATACAGCCGTGCTGTTCCGTCATTTCGACGAGCATGAGGCTGCGTGTGTCCGGTTGCTCGAGGCGAAGCTCGCATTGCCCGCTTACGAGCAGGTGCTCAAAGCCTCGCACACGTTCAACCTGCTCGATGCGCGGCGGGCGATTTCCGTGACGGAACGTCAACGATTCATCTTGCGGGTGCGCGCGCTCGCTCGCGGCGTCGCACAAGCGTATTACGATAGTCGCGAAGCTCTCGGCTTCCCGATGGTGCGTTCGTCATGAGCGCTCGCGATTTTCTTTTCGAGCTCGGCACAGAAGAGCTTCCGCCTCTCGCATTGCCCGAACTCGAGCGCGCCCTGACGGACGGCATTCGCGCGGGTCTCGAGAGCGCAGGTCTGAGTCACGGCGACATCGAGTCTTTTGCCGCGCCGCGTCGCCTCGCCGTATTGGTACGGACGCTCGCCGAGCTTCAGCCCGAACAACAGATCAAGCGGCGAGGTCCACCGGTGTCGGCGGCTTTCGACAAATCCGGCGCGCCGACCCGCGCGGCAACGGCTTTCGCCGAAAGCTGTGGCGTGGCGATCGAGCAACTCGGTCGCATCACCGAAGGCAAGGGCGAGTTCCTTTTCTTTGAAGGCAGCAAGCCGGGCGCAGCCACCGCGGGCCTGTTGCCCGGAATCGTCCAAGCCAGCCTCGAGGCGCTCCCGATTCCGAAACGCATGCGCTGGGGCAGCAGCGAAGCGGAGTTCGTCAGACCCGTCCATTGGATCGTAATGCGCTTCGGTCACGACACGCTGCCTGTTCGTCTGCTCGACACCGAAGCCGGTGCCTCGACACGCGGACATCGCTTCCATGCGCCGCAAGAGCTTGCGATCGCTGCGCCGGCGGATTACGCCGATATCTTGCGCGGCAAAGGCTTCGTCCTCGCGAACTTCGCCGAACGTCGCGACCGGATTCGCGAGCAAGTTCTCGCCTGCGCCAAAGCGCTGGGCGGTAACGCCGTGCTCGATGGCGCGCTACTCGACGAGGTCACGGCGCTCGTGGAGTGGCCCGTCGCGATCGAAGGTCGATTCGACGAGCGATTCCTCGCCTTGCCCCGCGAAGTCCTCATCTCGACGCTCCAGGAACATCAGCGCTACTTCGCCGTTGAAAACGCGAACGGCGAATTGACGAATCATTTCATCACCGTGAGCAATATCGAAAGCCGCGATCCGACGCGCGTTCGAGCGGGCAACGAACGCGTCGTTCGGCCACGACTCGCCGATGCCGCGTTCTTTCACGAACAAGATCGGCGACATTCCCTGCATGCCTGGCGCCAAGGGCTCGATAGCGTGACCTTCCAGGCGAAGCTGGGATCGATCGGCGATAAAGTCCGGCGGGTCGCCTCTCTCGCCCGCGAAATCGCGCCGTTGGTGAGCGCGGATGCGGAGCTTGCTGCGCGCGCCGCCGACTTGTCGAAGTGTGATTTGCTCTCCGCGATGGTGGGCGAGTTTCCGGAACTGCAGGGCGTGATGGGCGCCTATTACGCCGCGGGCGACGGAGAAGATCCGCGCGTTGCCGCAGCGATCCGTGACCATTACCTGCCGCGCGGTGGCGGTGATGCCTTGCCCGTCGATCCCGTGAGCATCGCCGTCGCGCTGGCAGACAAACTCGATACGCTCGCCGGAATTTTCGGAATCGGACAAAAGCCGAGCGGGACGAAAGACCCGTTCGCGTTGCGCCGAGCGGCGATCGGCGTGTTTCGTATCGTTCTCGAAGGCCGTCTCGATCTCGATGTGACCAACCTCGTCGGCAAGGCGGTTTCGGCGCAACCGGTAACCACCAAAGAAACGGCTGCGGAGGTCCTCGGCTATTTGCAGGAGCGCATGCGCTCTCATTACCTCGAGGCAGGCTACGCGGCCGAAGCTTTCGAAGCCGTACTCGCCACGGGAACGACGCGGGCGCTCGATTTTGACCAGCGTATGCAAGCACTGGCCAAGTTCCGAGAGCGGCCGGAAGCCGAAAGTCTCGCCGCGGCGAACAAACGCATCGCCAATATCCTACGAAAATCCGCGGCGGGCGAAGTGCCCACCGGAATCGACGCATCACTGCTGCGCGCGGAGGCCGAAAAGAGCCTGCACGAAGCCATCGAGGCCGTCTCCGCCGCCGTGACCGCCGATATCTCCGCCCGTCGCTACGACGAAGCGCTCGCCAAACTCGCCGGCTTGCGACCATCGATCGATGCGTTCTTCAACGACGTCATGGTGAACGACCCCGATGCGGCGTTGCGGGCGAATCGGCTCGCACTGGTGTCACGCGTTCGAAATTTGTTCGCCGGCGTCGCCGATTTTTCGAGATTGCCCGGCTGAGGCGCCCCGTGCAGGCGCTGGGCTCCATCGTCTTCACGACTTTCCTGTTTCTCTGGACGATCGGCTACGCGGCATTTTTCGTTCTCGTGGGCGGGTTTGTGTCGCACCGACGGCGTTTTGCGCTCATCGAGTGGTACGCCGAACGAATCTTCGACGTGCTGCGGGTCACCTGCAAACTGGACCACCGAGTCGAGGGCCTCGAGAACATTCCTGACGAACCCCACGTGGCCTACTGGAAACACTCCTCGGCGTGGGAAACCTTTGGCCAGTTTCTGGTCGGCCCGTCCAAGGTCATCGTGCTCAAACACGAGTTGATGTACATCCCTTTCGTAGGTTTCGGGCTCTGGCTCTTGCGCTCGATCGATGTCCGACGGGGCGCGGGTACTTCAGCCGTCAATCAAGTCGTCAGTCAGGGCCGCAGCCGCCTTGCCGAAGGGTTGTCCATCCTCATTTTTCCGGAAGGCACTCGCGTCGCGGCGGGCGAAACCCGTCGCTATGGCGTAAGCGGCGCGTTGCTCGCGAGTCGGACGGGGTGCAAGGTTGTGCCCGTCGCGCACGATGCCGGTTATTACTGGCCTCGCCGTGGCCTCATGAAAAAACGGGGCACCATCCAGGTCGTCGTCGGGCCACCGATCGAAGCAGCCGGTCGCGACCCGCGCGAAATCAACGAAGAGGCTCAGGCGTGGATCGAGTCGACGATCGCGCGGATTCGTAAAGGAGATCCTTCATGAAGCGTCGGCAGTTCCTCGTTTCGGCCACGGCGGGCTCAGTCATGACAAGCATGGCTCCGGCAATATCTTTGGCGAGCGCCGATGATCACGCCCGGGCGAACGACTTCGATCCCGTTGAAGTCAGCATCGCGCAACTTCAGCGCCATTTGAATTCCGGGTTGACCTCGGCGGCTCTCGTGACGGCGTACCTGCGTCGCATCTCCAACTTGGATCAGCGAGGACCGACGTATCGCTCGGTCATCGCCGTGAATCCCGATGCGATCGATATCGCTCGGGCGCTCGATGGTGAGCGTCGCAGTGATCGGGTGCGCGGCCCTCTGCACGGTATCCCCGTACTCATCAAAGACAACATCGAAACGTCCGACCGGGTGCCGACGACAGCTGGATCACTGGCGCTCGCCAACGCATTCCATGCTCAGGATGCCCCTCTGGTCGCCCGACTCCGGGCCGCAGGCGCCATCATTCTCGGAAAAACCAATCTCAGCGAGTGGGCGAACTTTCGTTCCACGTTCTCGAGCAGTGGCTGGAGCGCGATCGGCGGACAAACAGGCAATGCTTACGATCCCAAGCGTAATCCCTCAGGGTCCAGCTCGGGATCGGCGACCGCTGCCGCATTGTCTTTCGCCGCAGCCACCATCGGCACAGAGACGGACGGGTCGATTCTCTCCCCCTCATCCGTGGGCGGCTTGGTGGGATTCAAGCCTTCTGTCGGCACGGTAAGCGGGCGGGGAATCGTGCCGTTATCGCCCCGTCAGGATGTCGCCGGCCCAATGGCGCGAACGGTCGACGATGCGCGCCTGCTCGCCGAGGTCATTTTCGATTCACCTCGTCGCGCGCCCGCGAGTGACGTAATGCGTCCCGGCGGATGGCGCGTGGGAATCGTTCCGGCCGCGAGCTCGATGCGCGCGGAGGTTGCTGCACTCTACGGGCAGGCCATCGATGTGTGGCGACGCTGCACGAGCTCGATGATCGATGCCCCGCTCCCAGGCAGCTTGCGGCAGGCGGGACAAGCCGAGTACACCGCGCTCCTCTTCGAATTCAAAGACTCGATCAATGGTTATCTGCGGGCGCTTCCGGTCGGGCTGACCGAAATGCGCTCTCTCGAGAGCCTGATCGAATTCAATCGTGGTAACAAAGATCGAGAGATGCCGTTTTTCGGTCAGGAAATTTTCGAACTGGCCCAAGCGAAAGGATCTCTCGGCGAGCCTGAATATCTCGAATCGCTACGTCAGTTGCGGCAGCTCGTCGAGATCGAGGGTCTCGAAAAGTTGTTCGGTGATTTGAACGTCGACGTCATCATCGCTCCGGGCTCCGGTCCAAGCGGTCTGATCGATCACGTGCTCGGGGACCGTGACGATCTCGGAGGTTCCGTCCTCGGTTCTGCGGCGGCCGTCGCGGGCTACCCGAGCATCACTCTGCCCATCGGACTCGTCCGCGGCATGCCTGTTGGCATGACGGTGGTAGCAAGGCGTTTCGACGACGATCGACTGCTCGAAATCGCGGCGCTGTTCGAACGCACCGGAAAACTTCGAGTCCCGCCAAAGACTCCGCCGGCCTGATTCACGATGCCGTTCGGACGCTAGCGCCTCGCGCTGGGCGGTTTGTGCGCTGCGATTTCTTCGTCGGTCAGTCCGACGAGTTCGTGGGGAAATACCAGCCAGCGTTCGGTGGCGTGAACGTACCAATCGGGCATGAGTGCACTGCGATTGCGTGATGGTTTGAAATAGACCGTCGCGATCTTGATCTCTTTCGGATGATTGTGCGGACAGCGTCGCCGCAACTCGCTGAGCACTGCCTCGATACTCCGCCCCGAATCGAACACGTCATCGACGAGCAGCAGTCGATCCTCGGTGGTGACCTTCGAGACGAGATAGTCCATCGCGTGCACGCGCACCGTCTTGTCGGCTTGATCGATGCCCGTGTAGCTCGAGGTCCTCACGGTGATGTGGTCTGTTCGCAGACCACGATGCTCCAACCACTCCTGCACGGCGATGCCGATGGGTGCGCCACCACGCCAGAGCGCCACGAGGAAGGAGGGACGATAGCCGCTCGCCATCACTTTTGCCGCCAGCTCGAATGAGTCGGCCAACAAGGAGTCCGCAGAAATGAAAAGTTTGTCCGTCATGATTCAGAACATCTCCCGTCGGAGTCCACGCCGGTGAGCGGCTATACCGTTTTCGTCGCAGACACGCGTCACGCCACCGTATTCGAGTTGAGCCAACCCGGCGCACCACCGCGCGCCCTCGAGACACTCGAAAACCCGTTCACGGCGCGACACGATCGCGATCTCGGAGCGGATGCGCCAGGAACGGTCGTCATGCGATCGAGTCGTGGTGGCGGTGGCGCGGGTTCTCGCCGAACCGGCCTGCAACCTCGACGCACTCACAAGCAGCACGCCGTCGAACAATTTGCGCGGCAACTCGCTGAGCGCATCACGGTCGCCGCCCGCGACAATGATGGTCGGGGTCTTGTGCTCGTCGCTGCACCGCGGTTCCTCGCCGAAGTCCGCAGTCATCTGCCGAAATCCGCCCAGCAGCATATCGTGCGCGAAGTTCCTCGAGACTTGGTGGGACTGCCATCATTGGCCTTGCAGCAACGTTTGGCTGAGGCGTTGCAGCCGATGCACGAATGAGATCAGGGCAATCGTGTGGGATCGCGATCGAGCAGTCCGGCTTCACCGTAGATCTGCAACTTCTCGCGGGTGTCGACGATGTCCATGTTGCGCAAAGTGAGCTGTCCGATGCGGTCGTTCGGCGTGAACATCCCCTCGCCTTTTTCCATGGTGAGCCGCTCGGGGTGATAACTGAGATGCGGACCCGTCGTATCGAGAATCGACCAGTCGTTGCCCCGGCGTAATTCGATCGTGACCTCGCCCGTGATCGCGCGTGCGATCCAGCTTTGGGCGCTCTCGCGCAACATCAGGCACTGCGGGTCGAACCAACGCCCTTGGTACAGCAGTCGACCGATGCGCCGCCCGTTGTTTCGGTACTGCTCGATCGTGTCTTCGTTGTGGATGGCGGTGACGAGGCGCTCGTAGGCGATGAACAGCAGCGCCATGCCCGGCGCCTCGTAGATGCCCCGACTTTTCGCCTCGATGATGCGATTCTCGATTTGATCGCTCATTCCGAGGCCGTGTCGTCCGCCGATGCGATTGGCTTCCTCGAACAGCGCCAAGTCGTCCGGAAAACTTTGACCGTTGATCGTCACCGGCCGTCCAGCCTCGAAGCGCACACTCACGGTTTCGCGTTGAACGACGACGTCATCACGCCAGAAGGCGACGCCCATGATGGGTTCGACGATGTGAATACCCCGACTCAGCAGTTCGAGATCCTTCGCTTCGTGGGTCGCGCCGAGGAGGTTGGAATCGGTCGAGTAAGCCTTCTCCGCGCTCATGTGGTAGCCGAGCCCGGCTGCTGCGAGATAGGCCGACATCTCGCGACGACCGCCGAGTTCGGCGATGAAGCGCGAGTCGAGCCAGGGTTTGTAGATGCGCAGCGCGGGGTTGGCGAGCAAGCCGTAACGGTAGAAACGCTCGATGTCGTTGCCCTTGTGGGTACTGCCGTCACCCCAGATATCCACGCCATCTTCGCGCATGGCGAGGACGAGCGAGGTACCCGTCACCGCACGACCGAGGGGCGTGGTGTTGAAGTACGTGGTTCCGGCCGTCGAAATGTGGAACGCACCGCTTTGGATGGCAGCGAGTCCTGCGGCGACCAGCGGATGACGACAATCGATGAGCCGCGCATGCTCCGCGCCTAGCGACAACGCTTTGAGCGGAATCGCGTCGTAATCGGTCTCGTCGGGCTGGCCGAGGTTCGCCGTATACGCGCAGGGTCGTGCGCCATGAGCGCGCATCCAGTGGACCGCAGCGCTCGTATCGAGACCGCCGGAAAACGCGATCCCCACTCGCTCGCCGACCGGCAAAGATTGGAGGATGGTTTGGTTGGCGCTCATGAGTCCGACGCTCGGTCGGCGTTTTGGTGACCCTTATACGTCGAGGTTGGATACCGCGAGCGCGTTCTTCTCGATGAACTCGCGGCGCGGCTCGACTTCGTCTCCCATCAGCGTCGTGAAGACTTCGTCGGCTGCCACGGCATCTTCGATGCGGACCTGCATGAGGCGACGCGTCTCGGGGTTGATGGTGGTATCCCAGAGTTGCTCGGGGTTCATTTCGCCGAGGCCCTTGTAGCGCTGGATGGATTGCCCGCGCTTGGCGTGTTCGAACAACCAATCGATGGCCTGCTTGAACGACGTGACGTCGCGGCGCGCTTCTCCACGTCGGACGAAGGCACCGTCGCCGATCATGCCGGCGAGTGTTTTTGCGAGCGCGGCGATGCGCTGATACTCCGACGAATCGAAGAAATCGCGCGTGAGGTATTTGTCGAAGCGGCTGCCATGCTCGGCTTTCGAGACATGAATGCGCGCGATCGCCTGGCTACCCGAGGCCGGCTGGAACTCGAGCTTGTATACCGCATTGCCATCGGCCATCACGTTGAGGCGGGTGGCCAAGTCGTCGGCCCACGCCGTCAGCCAGTCCGGGCGATCGAAGTCGCTGCGCGACACGACCGGAACGTATAGCAGCTGTTCGAGTACCCGCGCGTCGTATCGGCGAGCCAAGCGCTCGATGATGCCCTGCACTTCGACGTACTGCCGAGCGAGCGATTCGAGCCCCGCGCCGCGAAGAGGCGGCGCCGATGAATTCAGGTGCAACTCGGATTCTTCGAGCGCGGCATTGAGCAGCATGGCGTTCAGTTCGACATCGTCTTTGACGTACATCTCCTGCTTGCCACGCTTCACTTTGTAGAGAGGTGGTTGTGCGATGTAGATGTGACCGCGCTCGATGAGCAGCGGCAACTGTCGATAGAAGAACGTGAGCAACAGCGTGCGGATATGGCTTCCGTCGACGTCCGCGTCCGTCATGATGATGATGCGGTGATAGCGCAACTTCTCGATGTCGAACTCGTCGCGCCCGATTCCGCATCCGAGCGCGGTGATCAGGGTGCCCACTTCGGCGGACGAGATCATTTTGTCGAAACGGGCTTTTTCGACGTTCAGGATCTTCCCCTTCAGCGGCAAGATCGCCTGGCTTCGCCGATCCCGGCCCTGTTTGGCCGAGCCGCCTGCGGAGTCGCCCTCGACGATGAAAAGTTCGGAGAGCGCGGGGTCTTTTTCCTGACAGTCGGCCAACTTGCCCGGCAGCCCTGCGATATCGAGAGCACCTTTTCGTCGGGTGAGTTCGCGGGCTTTTCGCGCTGCCTCACGCGCGCGCGCCGCCTCGATGATTTTTCCGGCGATCGCTTTCGCTTCTTGCGGTTTTTCCAGCAGGAACTCGGAAAATTTTTGAGCGACGGCCGTCTCGACGACGCCCTTCACTTCGGACGACACGAGTTTGTCTTTCGTCTGCGATGAAAACTTCGGATCCGGCAGCTTGACCGAAAGAATGGCCGTCAGCCCTTCACGCGAATCATCGCCGGTCGTCGGGACTTTCTCGCGCTTGGCGATGCCTTCTTTTTCGATGTAATCATTGAGCGTACGCGTGAGCGCAGCGCGGAAACCCGCGAGGTGGGTACCGCCATCTTTTTGCGGAATGTTGTTGGTGTAGCAGAACATCGACTCTTGATAAGAGTCGTTCCACTGCATCGCCACTTCGACACCGATGGGGCCTTCTTGCGTGCGGAACCAGAACACTTGCTCGTGTATGGGTTGGCGCGAGCGATTGAGGTGTCCCACGAACGCCTGCAAACCACCTTCGTGCTCGAATACGTCGCGCTTGTCCTCGCGCTCGTCGATCAGATCGATGCGCACGCCGGAGTTGAGGAACGACAACTCTCGTAGTCGCTTCACGAGGATGTCGTAATTGAACTGGATGTTCGTGAAAATGGTCGGGCTGGGTTTGAAACGCACGCTCGTGCCGGTTTTGTCGGTGGTTCCGACGACTGCGAGCGGGGCGACGGGCTCGCCGAGGTGATATTCCTGTGTGTGCAGCTTTCCGTCGCGATGGATGGTCAGATGCAGTACGTCGGACAGCGCGTTCACGACCGACACACCGACGCCGTGCAAACCGCCGGACACTTTGTACGAACTGTCGTCGAATTTTCCGCCGGCGTGCAGCACGGTCATGATGACTTCGGCTGCGGAGCGGCCTTCTTCGGCGTGGATGTCGACCGGAATGCCGCGGCCGTTATCCTCGACGGTAACGGATTCATCGGCATGAATAGTGACCACTATGCGGTCACAGTGACCCGCCAAAGCCTCGTCGATGGAGTTGTCGACGACCTCGAAAACCATGTGGTGCAGACCGGTTCCGTCATCGGTGTCGCCGATGTACATTCCAGGCCGTTTTCGAACGGCGTCGAGCCCCTTTAAGACCTTGATTTTACTGGAATCGTAGACGTCTGCTTCAGACATGCTTTGGCTCGGTGATGTGATGCGAAATCATACCCGAAATACCCTGCCCTGTTCCACGTGAAACACGGTTTCCGGCGCGCCGAAAAGTGGGGTATCCCGATCCAACGCAGTAACGATCAATTGGGTCTTCAGCGCCTCCACTCGGGCGATGAATCGCGCCAATCTTTCGCGGTCCAATTCGGCTGATGGATCGTCCAGCAGCACGGTCGGACTCATTCCGTGTTCGCGCTTCAGGAATTCGAGTTGGCAGAGATTCAGGGCGACCGCCGCAAGTTTCTGCTGCCCCCGCGATAGTACTTCTCGTGCAGCCCTACCCTTGATCCTCAGAATCAGATCGGCGCGATGCGCTCCGACCAAGGTCGACCGCCGCTCCCGGTCGCGGCTCGCTGATGCCGCCAAAACGTCGAGTAAGGGGTTGGTCCGGTCCCAGCCTGCCTGGAAGTCGAGCGTGATGTCCAACCCAGTCAGCTCGGCTGCGATCTCCGCCCAATAGGGCGCCATCGCAACCGCGACCCGTTCGCGGGCCCCGGAGAGCGCCTCACCTTCGCGCGCGAGCTCTGGGTCCCAGACGGTGAACTCGCTCCGGCCCGTTCGTAGCGCTGCGTTGCGTTGCTGCAGCGCTTTTTGGTACCGCCCCCAGCTCGCCGCAAAACCAGGTTCCACGTGGAACACCGCCCAGTCCAGCCAGCGTCGCCGGCGTGCGGACCCCTCCTCGATGAGCTTGTGGGCGTCGGGATCCATCGCCTGGACCGGGAACGCCAGCGCCAGATCAGCGAAACTGCGTAGATCTGCGCCGTCCAGTCGGCCTATGGTCCCGGTCTTGGACTCGGCCCCGCGCTGGATCTCGATGCCGAGTCGCCTTGGGACAGGATCCGATTTCAGATGACCGATGACTCGAGCCAGGGGTTTTCCGTGCTGGATGAGGCGCTCGTTGAGGCGGGTTCGGAACGACCGGCCCCTCCCGAGCAGAAAGATCGCCTCGAGGACAGTGGTCTTCCCTGCACCATTCGCACCGAAAACCAAGTTGGTTCCGGGTCCGAAGGCCATTTCGGCTTGGTCGATGCAGCGGAGATTCTCTAGGGTGAGCTCCGCTAGAAACACGTCGGACCTCAGAGTCGCATCGGCATGACCACGTACTTGGTGCCGTCCGGCGACGCTGCGGTGATCAAGCAGCTGCTGTTGGAGTCGGTCAGCGCGATATTGACGCGATCGGTTTCGATCGCCGACAACGCATCGAGCAAGTACGTGACGTTGAAGCCGATTTCGATTTCCTCACCCGCATAGACGACTTCGATCTGATCTTCTGCTTCTTCTTGCTCGGGGTTATGCGCCTGGAGCGTCAAGAGGTTCGGTTTGATGTTGAGCCGGATGCCGCGGTACTTCTCGTTGGACAAAATCGCCGTTCTAGTCAGACTTTGCTTCAAAAATCCGCGATCTGCGTCGATTATGCGATGAGCATTCGCCGGAATGACCCGGCTGTATTCAGGGAATCTGCCGTCAATAAGCTTCGAAGTGAAGCGAACGTCGCCGATCTCGCAGCGAACGTGATTGACACCAATCTCTAGGGCAACTTCACCGTCACCACCGAGCATGCGCTGAAGCTCCATCACACCCTTTCGAGGCAGGATGACTTGTTGTTTGCCCGTGACTCGCTCTTTCAGTGTGGCTTCGCACAGCGCGAGTCGGTGGCCGTCGGTGGCTACCGCTCTCACTTTGCCGCCTTCCGACTCGAGCAACATTCCGTTGAGGTAGTAGCGAACGTCTTGCTGAGCCATCGAGAAATGGACTTTGTCGATGAGCTTGCGGAACTCGGCCTGCGGGAGTTTGAGCACCTGTTGTGCGTTGACGTCTTCGACTACCGGGAACTCCGCCGCAGCAAGCGTGGAGAGCGTGAAGCGGCTGCGACCAGCTCGGATGACGAGTCTGTCGCCTTCTACCGCGAGCGTGACGTTGGATCCCTCAGCAAGCGATCTCAGGATGTCCAGGAACTTTCGGCCTGGGACGGTGATGTCTCCGGCGGTTTGGACCTTGAGCGCAACGGAGCTGACGAGCTCGACTTCGAGGTCGGTGCCGGTGACGCTGAGCCGGTTGTTTCGCGCGCTGAGCAACACGTTCGACAGGACCGGCATCGTCTGTCGACGCTCGACGACACCGATCACGTGTTGAACCGGACCGAGGATCTCTTCACGGGTTGCTGTGAGTTTCATAAATTCTTTATTTAGATCTTAAGAAAGACTGTAGAGATTATTGGCACGGTGGATAACTGGAAAACTCTGGAATTGCCGGTGTTTTCAGTATCTTGTGCCACTTGCCACTGTGTACCGAAGACGGGAAAACCCGCCCGTTTCCTGTGTGTCGATTGTGAATGATTTTCGCGTTAGAAAACATCCACAGGATACAAACATCAATTCGTCAGAGTTCTCAACAGATTCGAATAATCTTCCGCGATTCGCTGCTCCTCGTCCCGCAGCGCCTTGATGCGCCGGCACGCGTGCAACACCGTTGTATGGTCTCGTCCACCAAACGCATCGCCGATTTCTGGGAGGCTGTGGCTCGTGAGTTCTTTCGAGAGCGCCATGGCGATCTGGCGCGGGCGCGCCACCGAACGGCTTCGGCGTTCAGAAAGCAAATCAGCGACCCGAACCTTGAAGTAATCGGCCACCGTCTTCTGGATGTTCTCGATGGTGATGAGTCTCGCTTGAAGGCTCAACAGGTCTCGCAGTGCTTCTTTGGTGAAATCGAGTGTGATTGGCTGCCCGGTGAAGCGCGAATTGGCGATGACCCGACGCAATGCGCCCTCGAGTTCGCGGACATTGGAACGAATTCGCTTGGCGATGAAGAGTGCGACGTCCTGGCCCAGCGTGACGCCGGCTGCCTCCCCTTTGCTGATGAGGATCGCGGCGCAAGTTTCGAGCTCTGGCGGCTCGATGGCCACGGTAAGACCCCAACCAAAGCGTGATTTGAGGCGCTCTTCGAGGCCTTCGACCTCTTTGGGGTACCGATCGCAGGTGAGGATCACCTGCTGTTGGCCCTCCAACAGTGCGTTGAACGTATGGAAAAACTCTTCCTGAGAACGTTCTTTGCCGGCGAAAAATTGGATGTCGTCGATGAGCAGCGCATCGAGCGATCGATAGGCCGCCTTGAAGTCGTTCATTTGGTTGTGCTGCAGCGCTTTGACCATATCGCTGACGAAGCGCTCGGAGTGCACATACGCGATGCGCGCCTGGGGGTTTTTTTCGATGATCGCGTGACCGACGGCGTGCATCAGATGGGTTTTACCCAGACCGACACCGCCATAGATGAACAAGGGGTTGTACGCTTTCCCTGGATTTTCAGCCACTTGCTGCGCAGCGGCCTTTGCGAGCTGGTTGCTTTTGCCGACGACGAAAGTATCGAACTTCGAGTCTGGATTGAGGCGACCGCCCACGATTTCGACATTCGGTCGGCGCGCGACTCGGCCTAACTCCCGGACCACCGGGCTTTCGGCGGGCGCGGCAACGGGCTCCGTCTTTTCGCCGACCTCGATCGTCACCCGAACCGCGTGTTCGCCATGCTGGGTACGCACGAAATCGTTGATCCGCCCAATCAAATTGGCATTGATCCACTCGACGACGAACCGATTCGGGGCGAGCAGCCGCAACGCCCCACCGGTTTCGATCGCCTGAAGGGGTCTCACCCAAGTATTGAACTGGGTATCGGGCAACTCCGACTCGAGTAGCTCCGAGCAACGATTCCAAATCGACACGTCCACGCGACTGCCGGCCTCCCTGAGAGCACGGGGGATGGGTTTCACCAAGGGGATGGAGAGAATATACCGGCCCCGAGGCCTGTGGATATCTTTTTGGCTTGACACCAACCGACCCCCTGCTTACCCTCTGCGACCTTTTTCCGGTGACGACACCATGAAACGCACCTATCAGCCCAGCAAAGTCCGTCGAGCCCGCACCCATGGGTTTCGGGCGCGCATGGCCACGGCCAATGGACGCAAAGTTCTCGCCCGGCGCCGTGCCAAAGGCCGAAAGAAGCTGATCCCCTGATTCGGGATGCTGACACCCGGCCTCCGCGGTCGGGTTTCCCGCCATCGCGGCGGGTATTGCGCAAAACCGATTTCGAAACCGCTTACCGTGAAGGACGTCGTCTCGGCAACGCGTGTTTTTCCCTCATTGTCTGCCCGAGCAGCGGCCACTGCCCTCGCCTCGGTCTGTCCATCGGCGCACGGGTGATCGGAAATGCAGTCGCCCGTAACAGACTTCGTCGCATAATTCGCGAGTCATTCCGGCACGCTCAGCACCGCCTGCCCGCCGTCGATCTCATCGTCGGTGCGCGCGCAGCGGCTCGTGACGCGCCGGCCACACGGATTCGCGAGAGCCTCGAAGCGCTCTGGCAAAAGGTAGCAACGACATGCGCGCCGTCTTCAGGGCCCTGATCAGGGTTTATCAATTGGTCATCAGCCCATGGCGCGGGCCGACATGCCGCTATCATCCGTCGTGCTCACACTACGCGATGGAAGCGCTTGAGATGCACGGCACGCTCCGCGGATCATGGTTGGCCGTCAAGCGCATCGGGCGCTGCCATCCTTTTCGCGAGGGCGGATTCGACCCCGTGCCGCCACGCACGGCTGACTGATCCCGTTCCATTTCTTTGATATTTCGACAAGGCTAATCGTGACTTCGACCAACGCACGCATGTTTTTGTGGCTCGGCCTGGTTCTCGTACTGTGGATCAACTTCGAGACTTGGCAACGAGACTACGCTCAGCCGTTCACCGATCCGACGACAGCCGCCCCGAGTTCGACACCCACCAGCGGTCTCGGCTCGAGCGTCCCGAAGGCCGTACCCCCTACGGCGCCTCCGCCCACCGCGCCGACCAATGCGCCCTCGGCACTCTCCGGCGCTGTTCCTTCGGCCGCAACCGTGGCGCCGACGACCGAACCAGCATCGGCCGTCGCTCCGGCTGCAGACGCCACGCCAACCGAGACACCGGTGCCGGCTCGACCGATACGCGTCACGACAGACGTGCTCGATCTCGATATCAGCTTGCGTGGTGGCGATCTCGTACGCGCCGACTTGCTGAATTATCCGCAAGTGAAAGGACAGGACGCCCGAGTCCGATTGCTCAACAGCGGTCAGGCAGGGTTCTACGTTATCCAAACCGGCCTCACCGATGCGGACGGCAGTGCCCATCCCACGCACTTGGCGCCGTTCGAAGCATCGCAATCGAACTACACACTCGTCGACGGCCAAGACGAACTTCGCATTCCGCTGACTTGGCGCAACGACGTCGCCGGCGTCACGGTGACGAAAACCTACATCTTGCGCCGCGGCTCATATCGAATCGACCTCGAGTACCGCGTCGACAACCGTGGTGCCGAACCTTGGCGTGCAGCGTCTTACGCGCAAATTCTTCGCGATGATCCGCCGGTCGAGCGCTCGATGTTCAGCGTCGAGAGCTATGCGTTCCAGGGGCCGGCGTATTACAACGGCACCAAATATTTCAAGATCGATCGCACGAGCATCCCCGAGAGCGAGTTGCCGCGCGAAGTGGCCACCGGCTGGATCGCCGGCATGCAACACCATTTCGTTACCGCAGTCGTGCCGACCGAAGGCCTGAACTACGCTTATGCACTGCGTACCGAAGGCAATCAGTACTTGTTGTCGACCACCGGCCCTTCGGTAACGGTGGCGCCGCAAAGCGGCACGACATTCAAAGAAACGCTATTCGTCGGACCCAAGCTTCAGTCACAGCTGAAGACTTCAGGGCCTAGGCTCGATCTCGTCGCAGATTACGGCGTGCTGACGTTGCTTGCAGAACCACTGTTTTGGTTGCTCGAACAGGCGCACAACATCGTCGGCAATTGGGGCTGGGCGATCATCATCGTCACTTTCTTGTTGAAGCTCGTGTTCTATCCGCTCTCCGAATCCTCGGGCCGCTCCATGGCGAAGATGCGTCTTCTGACGCCGCGCATGAAGAACCTGCAGGAAACCTACAAGGACGATCGGGAGAAACTCGGTCGCGCGATGATGGATCTTTACAAGCGCGAGAAGATCAACCCAGCGGCGGGCTGTCTCCCCATCCTCATTCAAATGCCGGTGTTCTTCGCGTTCTACTGGGTGTTGCTCGAGAGCGTGGAGATGCGTCAGGCACCGTTCATGTTCTGGATTCAGGACCTCTCCTCGCGCGATCCCTTCTTCGTACTGCCGGTCATCATGGCGGGTGCGATGTATGTGCAATACAAGCTCAACCCCACGCCGCCCGATCCGATCCAGGCCAAGGTGTTCATGATCCTGCCGTTCGTGATGAGCATCACGTTCGCATTTTTCCCCGCCGGACTCGTGCTGTACTGGGTCGCCAACACGTTGTTGACCATCGCACAGCAGTGGAACATCAACCGCCGCATCGAAGCGGAGGCGAAGAAGTCGAGGTCGGGTTGAGGGCGGAGCCTTCGACCGAGACGATCGTCGCCGTCGCGACTGCGCCCGGCCGCGGCGGCGTAGGAATTATCCGGATCTCGGGGTCCGCCGCGCGTCGCATCGGCGAACGAATACTGTCGATCTCACTGCCGAAGCCTCGGGTCGCGACGCTCACGAAATTTCACGATAGTGACGGCGCCGTCCTCGATGAAGGACTCGCGCTTTTCTTTGTCGGCCCGCATAGCTACACCGGCGAGGACGTTCTCGAACTGCAAGGACACGGCGGGCCTGTGGTGCTCGAGGCGCTCGTCGAGCAAGCCATATCGTACGGCGCTCGCCGCGCAACGCCCGGCGAATTCACTCAGCGTGCATTTCTCAACGACAAGCTGGATTTGGCCCAAGCCGAGGCGGTCGCCGATTTGATCGATGCGGGTTCCCTCGCTGCGGCGCGCGCTGCGACGCGATCTCTTCAGGGAGCGTTTTCGACTCAGGTGCATGAGCTCACCGAGGCGATCATCGAGCTACGTATTTGGGTCGAGGCGGCAATCGATTTTCCCGAAGAGGAAATCGATTTTTTGGCCGATCGCGCGCTCACCAATCGCCTCTCCGCTTTGCGTGAGCGCTTCGCATCGGTGCTGAATGCGGCTCGTCAAGGACGAGTGCTGCGCGATGGCATGACGGTGGTCATCGCGGGACGCCCGAATGCCGGCAAGTCGAGCTTGCTCAACACGCTCGCAGGTCACGAGGCCGCGATCGTCACACCGATCGCGGGAACCACCCGCGACGTATTACGAGAGTTGATCTCCATCGATGGCATGCCGCTTCACATCGTGGATACCGCGGGGCTACGCGAAGCCGGAGACCTCGTCGAAGCAGAAGGCATCCGGCGCGCGCGCCTTGCGATGCAACAGGCTGATCGCGTTCTGTTCGTGGTGGATGCCACGACCGATCCGCGCGCGGAGTCACTTGCCGAAGAGAAAGCGCGGTTGCCAACGGGTGTTCCGATCACCCTGCTCTTCAATAAAATCGATGCCGCCGTGGGAGACATCGACACTCACCACACCGAATCTGGTGCCGACACCGCGCTACCGATCTCTGCGAAGACGGGCGCGGGATTGGCTGAGCTCCGTGAGCACTTGAAGATCTGCATGGGCTACGATGCCAGCCAGGTCGGAACCGTGAGCGCCCGAGCTCGTCACATCGAGGCGTTGCAGCGCGCGGAACGCCACGCCGAAGAAGCCGTCCGACAACTCAAAGAATCGAAAGCTGGCGAGTTGGTGGCCGAAGAGTTGCGTGCGGCACAAGCGGCGCTCGGAGAAATCACGGGTACGTTTCACGCCGACGATTTACTCGGTCGGATTTTTGGCAGTTTCTGCATCGGCAAGTGACCCGACGCAGCGCGTGAGGGGTTAGCGCTTCGCTGCGATGAACGCCACCCCTGCCCCGACGAACAACGCGGAGATGGCGGACGCGTTGATGAGCACCTGGACATATCCGAGATTTCGAACGTCGATGAAGAAATACGGATACACCCCGCCGATCTCTCCTCGCATCAATACGTAGACGAGATAGGCAGCCGGATAAGCGAACACGCGCCACACATCGCCCCACGCCAGCGAACCGCGTGGCACCACGCGCCACCAGAAAATCGCGAAGACGACCGGAACGATGTAGTGATGAATCAGATTGGTGACCGCAGCGATCCCGGTCGGCTGGTACTGCGCGCGCAGCAACACGTGGAAGATCAGCCCGACCATCACGATCGACACCGCCGCCGCAGTCACGACCCAAGGCTCGCGCCAGGCGGACCAACGAGATTCTGGCGCTCGTTGAACGCTGAACGCGGTGGCGACGATCGTACAAAACAGATTCGTGAGGATCGTGTAGTAGCCGGTGTACATGAACACACCGTAGCCCGGGCTGTGCCCGAGGCTCATCTGGTGCTGCACGCTGAGCACGAGTTGCGTGCCAAGCGCGGCCCATCCGAAAACAGCAAGAAGCCAAGCCGCGGTTCGATTGATCGTGTTATCCGTCATGGCGCAACGATTACCAGTAATGCTGCCACTTGGCGCGCTTCACGAAATGCTGGAACGCGTCGCGTTTGTCTTTGGGCTGGCAATCGAGATAACCGTTAGGTGCGTAGCGCTCGACATATTGGTCGAGCACCGGCCGGTAGAGATGCAGATGCAAATCGGGAATTCGGTGTTTGGATCGAAACTCCGCGATGGGAATTCTCGCCGACTCGCGAGTCTCGAACGGCCCTGCTTTCGCGAGCACCACGCCACGCGGTCCGAATATCGAAGATCGCCCCGGCCCGCCGTAATTGGCGTCTTCGAAGAAACCGGGGTTCCGTCCCTGAGTGGCCACGGAATTGTTGGCGATCAGGGTGTAGACGCTGTTGTGATACGACGTGAGGCGCATGTCGTCCCACTCGAATCCGCCGGTCGCGACGCGGCAGATGATCTCCGCGCCTTTGAAGGCCATGCAGCGGAAGAGCTCAGGTTCGAACTGCACGGCTGACATCGCGATATTGCCGATATCGGTACGCTCGACGGGGATCACCGCATCGAGGCCGTACATTTCGACGAACCGGTCGTACACGTCGTAGATCACCGAGGTGTACTGCTCGGCGAAGGGAAACATCCCGCGAACGTTGCGCTGCTTCCAGTGCGAGACCACGCTGCCGTCGGGCTTGCACATCACCATCAGATGAAGAATGTGGCCCGGCCAGTTCACCGGGTCTTTGGCGTACGTGCCGAAAACGATGTAGCAGTTGTACTGTTTGGCTTTCTTGGCGACCTCCTCGACCTCCGGCCCCGGCACTTCGATCGAGAGCGCGTAATGCTGATCGCGCGTCCAGTTGCTGAAGCCCGTGATCGGAAACTCATGAAACACCAGCAGATCGCAGCGACCGCCGAACCCTTGCGCAATGTCGATGGATTCCAAGAAGTAATCGAGGTTGCGGCGAAGATCCGGGCCCGGGTTGGCGCCATCGACCCCGTTCACCCGGGTCTGCACGACGGCGGCCGTGATGGCCTCTTGTCGCAGGTCGACGACGGGGTAGGTACCATCGGCACGAACCATCTCGGGAGGCGTGCGGTCGGTCATGGTCGGTCTCCTTGGGGCGTTCAGGCCGTTCGGCGTTTCAGGTGCACGAGCAGGACGGACACCGCGGCGGGGGTCACGCCCGGCAAGCGCGAGGCCTGGCCGAGGGTATCCGGTCGCGCCGCCGCCAGGCGCTGCCGGACCTCATTCGACAGCCCCGCGACCGAGCTGTAGTCGAGGTCCCCGGGCAGGGGGGTCTCCTCGCTTTTGCGTTGTCGCTCGATTTCGTCCTGCTGGCGTTCGATGTACCCGGAGTACTTGGCCCTGACCTCGACCTGGAGGCGGACCGCCTCGGGGAGCCGGTCGTCGAGGGCGGCGAGGGCGGGCATCGGGTCGGCCGCAGAGAAGGTCGTGCCGATGTCTTCACCCGCGGCGGCGGCGAGGGCGGGGAGCTCGGCGTAGTCCACCTCGGGTCGGCGGAGCAGATCGAAGGCCGAGACCCCCTTGAAGCGGGTGGTCGACAGCCGCCGAATTTCGGTCTCGGCCGCCTCCCGTTTTCGGCAGAAGAACGTCCAGCGCTCGTCATCGACGAGTCCCATCGAGCGACCGATTTCGGTCAGCCGGAGGTCCGCGTTGTCCTCCCGAAGGAGCAGCCGATGCTCGGCCCGACTCGTGAACATCCGGTAGGGTTCGGGGGCTCCGCGGGTGATGAGATCGTCCACCAAGACACCGAGGTACGCCTCCGCTCGGGAGGGGGTCCAAAGGGTCTCGTCACGAACCTGACGCGCGGCGTTGATGCCCGCCACCAGACCCTGAGCACCGGCCTCTTCGTAGCCCGTCGTGCCGTTGATTTGACCCGCGAAGAAGAGCCCGCCAATGACCTTGGTCTCGAGCCAACCGTGGAGGTCGCGGGGGTCGAAAAAGTCGTACTCGATGGCATAGCCGGGACGGGTGATATGAGCCCGTTCGAAGCCCCGAATCGAGCGCACGAATTCGACCTGAACATCGTACGGAAGACTGGTCGAAATTCCGTTCGGATAGACCTCGTGAGTCGACAGTCCTTCGGGCTCGACGAACACCTGATGAGAGCTCTTGTCGGCGAAGCGATGGACCTTGTCTTCGACCGACGGACAGTAGCGCGGACCGACGCCTTCGATCTTTCCGGTGAACATCGGCGAGCGATCGCAGCCCGAACGAATCAGCTCGTGTGTACGCTCATTTGTCGCGGTTATGAAACAAGGGACATGTTTAGGATGTTCATTGATGCGCCCGAGGAATGAAAACACGGGACGCGGGTCATCCGAGTACTGGGGGGCCATGACGCTGTAGTCGAGGCTGCGGCCATCGATTCGGGGCGGCGTACCGGTCTTGAGACGGCCGACTCGAAGGGGCAATTCGCGCAGTCGGGCAGCGAGCGCATTCGACGGCGGATCACCCGCACGACCCCCCGAATACTGGTCGAGACCGACGTGGATTCGGCCCCCCAAAAAGGTGCCGACCGTGAGCACGACGGCGGGCGCTCCGAAGCGAATTCCGGTGACCGTGACGACGCCCCGAACTCGCCCGTTTTCGACCACGAGATCGGCCGCCTCTTGTTGGAAGATCGAGAGGTTCGGTTGGTTCTCGAGGAGGGTCCGAATCGCCTTCCGGTAGAGCAGCCGATCAGCCTGCGCACGGGTCGCTCGGACCGCCGGACCTTTGCTCGCGTTGAGGGTCCGAAACTGGATGCCGGCTAAGTCGACGGCGCGCGCCATCGCACCTCCCATGGCATCGATTTCGCGAACGAGGTGACCCTTGCCGATACCCCCGAAGGCGGGGTTGCAACTCATCTGTCCGAGGGTCTCGATGCTCTGGGTCAGCAGCAGGGTCCGTCGACCCATCCGCGCGGAGGCGAGCGCGGCCTCGGTGCCGGCATGACCGCCCCCGATGACGATGACTTCGAATGTTTCTGCGTAACCCATGGTCGGCGCGATTCTATGTGAATCGTTGAGATAACGTAGGCGGTGAAGAGCAAGTCCGTTCGGGACCCCGGCGCCCGGCGTAGGATCGGGGTCATGACCGCTCAATCACGACCCGCCACACGATACCTTCTCGCCACACTGGTTGGGATGTTGCTGCTGCCCCTCTGGGCATCGGCCGCCAGCATCGAGGTTCAGCTCCCGGCCAATCTTCGGGAGGGTCCCGAGGACGGTCGGCTGCTGATCATCTTGGCGCCGGTCGACCAGTCTCCCGATCGAGAGCCCCGGTTCCTGGTCAACTGGGACGGGGGAGCCATCCCGTTTTTTGGGCTCGACGTCGAAGGCTGGAAGCCGGGCACCAGCCGAAGTGTCGACGACAGCGCCTTCGGGTTTCCGATACGGGCACTCTCGAGCCTGCCCCCGGGCGACTACCGGGTGCAGGCTGTCCTGAATCGCTACGAGACCTTCCGGCTCGCCGACGGGCGGGTGCTCAAATTGCCGCCCGATCGGGGAGAGGGGCAGCAGTGGCGAGAAAAGCCCGGCAACCTCTACTCAAGACCGACGCTGCTGCGCTGGCGTGGCCCGCTGACCGCCTCCTCGCTGCCAAGGCTGATGTTGAGCGAGAAAATTCCATCCGTCGAGCCCTTCCGGGAGACGGCTTGGGTCAAATACGTGCGCCTCCGCAGTGAACGACTGTCCAAGTTTTGGGGCCGCGATGTGCATCTCGGCGCCTTCGTCACCCTGCCGCTCGGTTTCAACGAGCGCCCCGATGCACGCTATCCGCTCGTGATCAACCACGGACATTTTCCGTCCGCCCCGTCCAACTGGCGCGAAACGCCGCCTGATCCGAACCTCCAGCCCGACTCCAGCGCGCGTTTCAAGCTCGAGGGTTACAACCGCATTCAGCAGCAACACGCCTGGGATTTTTTCCAAGCCTGGACCGGCCCCGGGTTCCCTCGTGTGCTCCTCGTCGAAATCCAGCATCCGACGCCGTTCTATGACGACTCGTACGGCGTCAACTCGGCGAACAACGGCCCCTACGGCGATGCCATCCAGTACGAACTCATCCCCGAAATCGAGCGACGCTTTCGCGGCATCGGGCAGGGCTGGGCTCGATTCGTGTTCGGCGGCAGCACCGGTGGCTGGATCGCAATGGCCGCGCAGATGTTCTATCCCGATGAATACAACGGCGCCTGGATCGCGTGCCCGGACCCCATCGACTTCCGTCACTACATGACCGTCAACATTTACGAGGACAAAAGCGCCTACCTCATGCCGAACCGGTTCAAGCGAACGCCGCGCCCGGCGCATCGAAACTGGCTGGGTCACATCGACACCACGATCGAAGAAAACAATCTTTGGGAGCTCGCTCTCGGCACGAAAGGTCGCAGCGGTGATCAGTGGGACGCCTGGGAGTCCGTGTTCTCGCCCATAGGTTCTGACGGCTACCCGCGCCGTATCTTCGACCGCCTGACCGGCGACATCGATCCCATCACCGCCGCGCATTGGCGCGAAAACTACGACCTTGGACACATCCTGCGCCGCGACTGGGCCACGCTCGGCCCCAAGCTGCGCGGCAAGTTGCGCCTCTATGTCGGCAACATGGACAACTACTACCTGAACAACGCGGTGTACGCAGTCGAAGAATTTCTACGCACGGCGCAGCCCGCCGCGGATGCCGTCATCGATTACGGCGATCGGGCAGAGCACTGTTGGAATGGCGACCACACTCGCACCAACGCCTATTCACGTTTGCGTTATCCGCAGATGGTGTTGCCTTGGGCCGCGGAGCGAATGCTCAAAACCGCACCGCCGGGTGCCGACCTGCGCAGCTGGCGTTACTGACGAGCGAATTACTTCCGCCAGAACGCCGACGAGAACAGCACGAGCACGCTCAAGATCTCGAGTCGTCCCAAAATCATCGCGATCGTGCAGATCCAGGTCTGGAAATCGGTGAGCCCCTGAAAATTTCCCATCGGCCCGACCGGGCCGAGGCCCGGGCCGAGGTTATTGACGCTCGCGACGATCGCCGAGAATGCAGAGATGAAATCCATCCCCGACAGCAACATCAAGAACGTCAGCACGGCGATCGTCTGGAAGTAGAGAAAGATGAACGCCAGCACCGATGCGGCGATGCGCTCCGGAATGACCTGACCGCCGACCCGAATGGGAATGACTGCCGAGGGATGGACGATCTGTTTCATTTCGCGTCGAGCCTGCTGCACGAGCATCAGCGTGCGGAACATTTTCATGCCGCCACCCGTGGAGCCGGTGCTGCAGACGATGCAAGATAGGAACAGCATCCACACCGGCGCGAATAGCGGCCAACTGTCGTAGGCCTCGCCCGCAAAGCCGCTCGTCGTGGCGACGGACACGACCGCAAACGCAGCATGACGCAGTGATTCGGTCAGACTGTCGTACTCGCCGTGGAACATGAGCAACAGGGCGATTCCCACCACGCTCGCACCGACGATCGTCAACACTGCTTTGACCTCGGGGTCCTTGCGGTAGGGCAGGAACGAGCGAGTACGGATCGCGGTGAAATGACGCGCGAAATTGAGCGCCGCAGTGAGCATCAACACGATCATCACGAACTCGATGAGCGCCGAGTCGAAATGTCCGACGCTGGCGTCATAGGTCGAAAAACCACCTAAAGCCATCGCCGAGAACGCATGACAGATGGCATCGAACCAACTCATCCCGGCAAGCCGAAGCGCGACGATGCCGATCAATGTCATGCCAGTGTAGGTAATCCAAAGTGCTTTGGCCGTTTCGGTGATGCGCGGCGTGAGTTTCTCGTCTTTGATCGGTCCCGGCGTCTCTGCACGATAAAGCGCCATGCCGCCAACGCCGAGCAGCGGCAGCACGGCAACGGCCAGAACGATGATGCCGATACCACCGAACCAATGCAGCGCATGTCGCCAAAAATTGATGGACGGCGGAAGGTTATCGAGACCGGTGAGCACCGTTCCGCCCGAGGTTGTGAGTCCGGAGACCGCTTCGAAATACGCGTCCGTGAAACTGAGATGAGGCAGTGCAATCAAAAACGGAATCGAAGCCGACGCAGACATCAGGACCCACGCGAGTGTCACCAGCAGGAATCCGTCGCGGGCTTTCAGCTCTCGCTTGTGATGTCGCGTGAGCGCAGCGATGAGGAGACCGAGCACGACGTTGATGCCTGCTGCGACAACGAAATCGATCAACATGCCATCTTGCACGATGATGGAGCAGATCATGGGCATGATGAACGTCGTGGCGAAGAACGCCATCATCAAGCCTAGAACGTGAGCGACGGCCAGCATCGGCGGGCGCCTCGCTCAGCGCCTGCCGGCGGTTTCGCCGAGAAACAGACGCTCGACCTGATCGACGTGGCGGCGATCCGTGATGAACAGCACGACGTGATCGTCGGCCTGCACGATCGTGTCGTGATGGGCCATGATGACGTCGTCACCGCGGACGATGCAGCCGATCTTTGCGCCTTCGGGCAACGCAATGTCCTCGACGCGCTTCCCGACGACGCGGGAGCTGCGGTGGTCACCATGGATGATCGTCTCAAGCGCCTCAGCCGCACCGCGTCGCAGCGAATGCACTTGGACCACGTCGCCACGACGCACATGGGTCAGCAGAGAACCAATGGTGACGGTTTGTGGAGAGATCGCGACGTCGATACTGCCGCTTTGCATCAGCTCGGCATACGACGGCTTGTTGATGAGCGCCATCACTTTGGCTGCGCCGAGTCGCTTGGCGAGCATCGCCGAGAGAATGTTCGCTTCCTCTGAGTTGGTGAGTGCCACGAAGACATCGCAGCTGTCGATGTTTTCTTCGACGAGCAGCTCTTCGTCCGCGGCATTACCTCCGAGCACGATGGCGCTATCGAGCCGCTCTGCGATGCGACGCGCTTGTTTCGGATCGCGCTCGATGAGCTTCACTTGATTATTTTCTTCGAGACGCTTGGCGAGTGCGAAACCAATATGTCCGCCGCCAGCGATGACCACTCGGCGCACGGGTTTTTCTTCTTTGCGCATCTCGGCCATGAATTGACGGATGTCTTGTTTGGCTGCAAGGAAAAAAACCTCGTCGCCATCCTCGATGACCGTATCCCCGTCGGCCTGCACGCTTCGGCCGTTGCGATAGATCGCGACAACCCTCGCTTCGGTATTGGGAATGTGATCTTTGAGACTGCGCAGAGCCTGTCCGACGAGCAATCCGCCTTTGCGTGCCGAGAGACCCACGAGGCGCACTTTGCCGTCGGCGAAGTCGAGCACTTGCAGCGCACCGGGATACCGGATGAGCCGCTCGATGTAATCGGTCACGAGTTGCTCAGGACTGATCCACACATCGACCGACAAGGCTTCGGCGCTGAAGAGTTCGGGATGGCGGGTGTATTCGGCGGAGCGGATGCGGGCGATCTTGGTGGGCGTGCGATAGAGGGTGTAGGCGACCTCGCAGGCCATCATGTTGACCTCGTCAGAACTCGTGAGTGCGACGAGGATATCCGCGGACTCCGCGCCGGCGGCTTCGAGGATCGAGGGGAAGGCTGCGTTGCCGACGACCGTACGGATGTCGAGGCGGTCTTGAAGATCGCGCAACAGTTCTTCGTTGGTGTCGACGACCGTGACTTCGTTGGCCTCTTCACGAGCGAGTTGGTAGGCCGCCGTGCGCCCGACTTGTCCGGCGCCGAGGATCACGATCTTCATAAGAGTCGATAGGGTACTCCCAACGCTGCCCACGTAACAGAGGCGAGGGCGTATGCTTGGGCGCCATGAACACCACTTCCGAGTTCGGGCGCGCCTGGAAAGTGCTTTCGGCTTCCATGGTCGGGGTCGCGTGTGGCGCTTCGCCGCTACCGTTCATCACCATCGGGTTTTTCATCGACCCACTGCAACAAGAGTTCGGCTGGAGCCGAACCGAGATTAGTCTCGGGGTCACGATCTACGGCATCCTCGCGGCCTTGCTCGCTCCGGTCTTCGGGGGACTCGCGGATCGTCATGGCGTGAGGCCGGTCGCGCTCGGGTCACTCGCGATCTTCGGCCTGACGTTCGCCGCATTCGCCGTGGTGCCCGGCGAATTGTGGGCCTTCTATCTCGTCTGGTTGATGATCGGTTTGTTCGGGATCGGATCGACGCCGGTCACATGGTCCCGTGCCGTGAATCTCTGGTTTTTCAAGCAACGCGGCCTGGCACTGGGGCTCATGTTGGTCGGTACCAGCATCTCGGCGATCGTCTTGCCGTTCCTCACCACCTATTTCATCACTCAATTCGGCTGGCGCATGGCCTACGCGTTGCTCGCGTTGCTACCACTCGCCGTCGCACTGCCTCTCGGCATTTTCTGGTTTCGCGAGCCACGGCCCGAAGAGCGTCCCCCGGGGGTCGGTACGGCATCGGACCCCTCTGCGCTGCCCGGACGCACGCTCAAAGAAGCGATGGGCGAGGGCCGATTCTGGATTTTGTGGGCCTCGGTCGCGCTGATCACGCTCGCCTATGCGGGCGCGCTGGTGTTCCTGCCCTCCATGCTCAAGCAGCGCGAATTCGATCCGACCAGCGTCGCGACGGTTCTCAGCGTCTTCGGGCTCTCGATCTTCGCCGGTCGCATCATCACGGGCCTGCTGCTCGATCGGTTTTGGGCGCCACTCGTCACGTTACCCATTCTTTGTCTACCCGCAGTGTCGTGCTGGCTGTTGATGGGCGACGCGCCGCTCGGCTTCACCATGGCTGTTCTCGCGGCATTCATGATGGGATTCGCCTCGGGCGCCGAAACCGACCTCGTGGCCTATCTGGCGGGTCGATATTTCGGGATGAAAAGCTACGGACAAATCTACGGTGTGCAGTACATGGCCTTCGGCCTGATGGCTGCGTTGTCCCCGACGCTTTATGGCTGGGTTCGGGATACCACCGGAAGCTTCGATCCGATGCTGCTCGCGGCGGCGATCATGTTCCTCGTCGGCGCGTTCCTGTTGCTGTTGCTCGGGCCTTATCCCGATTTCAGCCAGAACCCCACGACACCCAACCGAACTGCCAACTCAGAAGGATGAACCCACCGAACACGATTCGGTACCACGCGAAGATCGCGAAGGAATGCTGGCTGACGTAGCGGATCAGGAAGCGGATCGCGATCAATGCTGCAAAGAACGCGACGACGCTACTCGACAAAATTGACCGGGCCTCGTCCGCCGTGATGGGCTCGCGTGCATCGAGCAACTTGTAGCCGGTTGCGGCCAGCATCACCGGGATCGCCACGAAGAACGAAAACTCCGCCGCCGTTTTGCGGGAGAGGCCGGTCAGCAAGCCACCCAAAATGGTGGCGGCCGAGCGGCTGGTTCCGGGGACCAAAGCCAGCATCTGGAAAAGACCGACCTTGAAAGCATCGAGGGGTCGAAGCTGCTCGACCGAGGTCACGCGCTCGACATGCGTTCGGCGCTCTGCCCAAAGAATGAGCACTCCGCCGACGACGAGCGCGAGTGCGACCGGAATCGGTGCGAACAGCACGCTGCGGATCGTGTCCTCGAACGCGAGTCCTGCCACGGCTGCGGGCAAAAAGGCGAGGAACAGATTGAGCGCGAACAAGCGTGATTGTCGATCGCTCATCAGGGTGGTGCCGATGGTCCAAAGACGGCGGCGGTATTCCCAGCACACGGCTAAAATCGCCGCGCCTTGAACCACGATCAGCTGACGAAATCCGATCTCGCCTTCCGGATCGAGCAGTGCTCGGGTGATGACGAGATGTCCCGTGCTCGAGATCGGCAGGAATTCGGTCAGGCCCTCGACGAGGCCGATGATGACGTCGACGATCCAGTCAGCCATGTCAGTCCGGTATTCTTTGACCGCGGGTCTCGATGACCCAGCCCATCCCGAGTAGGCCGATGAGCGGGATGAATCCCACCATGAAGAGCGTGTTGAGCACGACGCTCGGATCGCCAGAACCCGCCGCAGCAACCGATCCGACGAAGAACGGGCCAGCAGCAGCGACCACACGACCGATGTTGTAGGTGAATCCGGAACCCGTCGCACGCAACCGCGTCGGGAACAGCTCCGGCAGATAGAACGTGAAGCTGCCGAAGATGCCGAATACCGTGAGACCGATGAAGAAATACATGTACAAGCGAACCTGCGGCGGCAAGTCCAGACCGAAGGTTGCGAGCAACGAGATCGCCGAGCATCCGAGGTAGACCGCGAACATCGGCTTGCGACCCCAGCGCTTGGCAAGCGGTATGGTGAGCAAGGTGCCGATCAGGCCGCCCAAATTGAAGATGGTGGTTGCCTGCGTCTTCCAGGACTCGGTGAGGATGCTCGTTGCCGTCCGGTCGAGACCGAGTTGCAGCGCTTCGGCTTGCGCGAGTCCGGCCACCACGACGGGAATGAACGCATTGCAGCTCCACCAAGTCAGTAGCGCAATGAGCGCAACCAGCAGCGCGCTGCGCGTGCGCGGCCAGATCTCCGGAGTGAATAACTCGCGAAGCCGTGGCGGTGGTGCCTTGGCGGCCGCCGCTTCCCAGCGCTCGGGTTCCTTGACGAACGTGCGCACCCAGATCGCGAATGCAGCCGGCAACAGTCCGAAGATGAGCACATAACGCCAAGACACTTCGGGCACATCGGCAAAGAAATGACCTGCGACGAGCGCATTCACGCCCGTTGCCAAGAAGAGGCCGAACGGCGCGGCCGTATAGAGAACCGCACCCGCTTCGACGCGCTGGTCCTCCGGAACGACCTCTGCGACGAGCGCGCAACCTGCGGCCCATTCACCGCCTATCCCCAAGCTTGCGATCACTCGACAGACGATCAATTGCTCGATGCTGGTCACGAAGGCACACAGTGCGGTGCCCACGGCATAGAGCACCATGGTGATGAGCAGCACGCGTTTTCTTCCATAACGATCGGAGATTGGTCCGAACAGCACGCCACCGACCGCCCAGCCGACGAGGAAGATGGCCGTGATGAGACCCGTCCAGTAAAGCGTCGCAGAGCGGGCCTCAGGCGAGCCGATCTCGAGCCCAAGGAGCGTCGGAATGGCATTGGGCGCGACGTAGTTGAACAACAACCCGTCAAAGATATCGAAGCCCCAGCCGAGCCAGGCGGCAAAGAGCACGATCCACTGGTAGCGGGTCAAGCGCAGCATCGGAGCCCCCTCTCGAGCCTTGGTTCAGCGGCGTACGGCGTTGACCGCATCGCGCAGCTCGAGTGTCGCACGTCGGGCTGCGACCGCGAAGTCCTCACCCTGACTGGCATAGAGGATGCCCCGCGAAGAGTTGATCACAAGACCGCGACCATCGGCGCGCCGACCGCTACGAACGGCTTTCTCGATGTCGCCACCCTGCGCCCCGATGCCCGGCACGAGAAAGGTCATGTCGCCCGTGATCCTTCGAATATCAGCGAGCTCGTCGGGGTAGGTGGCACCGACGACGAGCAGGCAATTGCCGCGAGAGTTCCATTCTTTGGCCACTTTCTCGGCAACGAGTTGGTAGAGCTTTCGCCCCCCCACGGCGAGATCTTGCAGTTCGCGCGCGCCGGCATTGGAGGTACGGCACAGCACCACGACACCTTTGTCGGCATATTCCAGGAAGGGCTCGGCGGAGTCTCGGCCCAAATAAGGGTTGATCGTGACCGCATCCGCACCGTAGCGCTCGAACGCCTCGCGCGCATATTTCTCTGCCGTACTGCCGATGTCACCCCGCTTGGAATCGAGGATGACCTGGATCCCCGGCGCTTTGTGACGGATATAGCGAATGGTTTCGAGTAATTGGTCTTCAGCGCCGACGGCGGCGTAGTGGGCGATCTGCGGCTTGTATGCGCAGGCCAAATCTGCCGTCGCATCGACGATGGCGCGATTGAACTCCAGGATGGCCTGTGGCCGCTGTCGAAGATGCGCGGGAAATCGGTCGATTTCAGGATCGAGTCCGACGCAGACCAGGGACTGCGTGGACGTCATCGCCGCATCGAGCCGTTGAAGAAACGTAGGTGCGCTCATGATGGGACGGCAGTTTAACCGCAGCCGCCGCTCGCGGGGGCGTTCGACTCAGACGGGCTCGAGGTTGGCGTATTGCAGCATCAGCCATTTGCTGCCGGCTCCTTCGAAATTGACCTGAACGCGCGCATGCGGGCCCTGACCTTCGATGTTGAGCACGACACCCATGCCGAATTTCGCGTGGCGGACTCGCGCACCGAGTCGAAGTCCTGGCGCCACGGGTTCGTTGCGCAGTGCCGACGGTCCCGTCGTTCGTGGCGCAGAGTGGGCTCTGGCAACCCCGGCAGAGTAGCCATGGTTCGCCTGAACACGAGGACGTACTTCTTCGAGCAATTCTTCCGGGATTTCCTTGATGAATCTCGAGGGCTGTCCGTAACTGTCTATGCCGTGAAGGCGACGCTGCTCGGCGTAGGTCAGAAAGAGCTGGGTCATGGCTCGTGTCGTACCCACGTAAGCCAGCCGACGCTCCTCTTCGAGGGAGTCGAGATCGTTGAGCGATCGCTGATGCGGGAAAAGACCGTCCTCGAGTCCCGCGAGGAATACGAGCGGGAATTCCAGCCCCTTGGCGGTATGCAGAGTCATCATCTGGATGCAGTCTTCCCAGGCCTCGGCCTGGCCCTCACCCGACTCGAGCACTGCATGCGCGAGGAACGCCTCGAGCGGGGGGAGCTCTTCGCCGTCGACTCTCTCGGGCTCGAAGCCGCGGGCTGCAGAGACGAGTTCGAGCAAGTTCTCGGCCCGGGCCTCGCCACGCTCCGCTTTTTCTTTGCGGTGATGCTCGAGCAGTCCGCTCGAATTGATGACCTGGTCGACGATTTCGTGCAGCGCAAGACCCCGAGTGTCTTCGGCGAGCCGATCGATCAGCTGAAGGAAGCCGTGAACCGCGGCGCTGGCTTTGGCACCGAGCGCTCCCGAGGTCGTCGTGGCTGCGCTCCAGAGGGAGCTGCCCGCGGCTCGCGCCTGTTCGCGCAGCGCGTCGAGGCTTTTGGCACCGATACCCCGCGTCGGCAGATTGACGACACGCTCAAAAGAGGTGTCATCGTGCCGGTTGGAGACGAGGCGCAGATAAGCGAGCGCATCCTTGATTTCGGCTCGTTCGAAGAAGCGAAGTCCGCCGTAAACCCGATAGGGAATTCGGGCGGACAAAAACACCTCTTCGAATACGCGCGATTGCGCGTTCGAGCGATAAAGGATTGCGATGTCGCGCCGATTTCCTCCGCGCGAGGTCCATTCCTTGATGCGCTGCAGGACGAATTCGGCTTCGTCGCGCTCGTTGAATGCGGCATACAACCGAATCGGCTCACCACGCGTGCCGCTGGTCCAAAGATTTTTACCGAGGCGTCCGCTGTTATGCGCGATGAGCGCGTTTGCGGCATCGAGAATCGTCCCGGTAGAGCGATAATTCTGCTCGAGCTTGACGAGGCGCGCGTGGGGAAAGTCGCGTCGGAATGTCTGCAGGTTCTCGACTCGTGCGCCGCGCCAGCGATAAATCGACTGATCGTCGTCACCGACGGCGAAAGGCGCTCCCTCCGAACCGACCAGCAATTTCATCCACGCATATTGGATGGTGTTCGTATCCTGGAACTCGTCGATCAGCACATGTTTGAAGCGACGACGGTAGTGCCCGAGCATCTCCGGGTTGTCACGCCAGAGCTCGAATGCGCGCAACAACAGCTCGGCGAAGTCGACGACCCCCGCTCGCTGACACGCATCTTCATAATCTTGATACAGCTTGATGAATTGCCGACGAGTCGGATCGTTGCCGTCCTTCAGCGCCTTCGGGCGCATCCCCTCGTCCTTGTTCTGGTTGATGAAGTATTGAATATCGCGCGGCACCCAGCGCGTTTCGTCGAGCGCTTGCGCCTTGAGGATTTTCTTGATCAGTCTGAGTTGATCATCGCCATCGAGGATCTGGAAGGTCTGGGGAAGACTGGCTTCCCGCCAGTGCAGGCGCAACAAACGATGGGCGATCCCGTGAAACGTGCCGATCCAAAGCGCTGCGCCCGGCATCCCGAGCAAAGCCTCGATACGCGCACGCATCTCGCCTGCGGCTTTGTTGGTGAATGTGACCGCGAGCACGCTGTGGGCCGACGCGCCTTCCGCTTCGATGAGCCACGCGACCCGATGTGTCAGCACGCGCGTCTTGCCGCTGCCCGCACCGGCGAGCACGAGGACAGGTCCGATCGGCGCCGTCACAGCCTCGCGCTGCGCGTCGTTGAGCGGATTGAGAATGGGCGAAACGTCCATGGCGATGGAATGGTGGCGATGATCGAAAAGAGGGACGCGATTCTAGAGCGAATCGCCGGATCAGCTTAAGGATTTTTGCCGGAGTCCTGCGTGCGCATCTCTTCGACGAATCCGAGCAGCGCCGACACCAGCGTCAATAGCACGGGACCGATGATGAGTCCGATGCCACCAAAGGCCGCCGCCCCGCCGATCACGCCCATGAATACCGCGAGCGTCGAGACATGAGCATGTTTCGAAACCAGCAAGGGACGCAGGATGTTGTCGGAAATGGCGATCAACGCACCCCAGCCGAGCATGAACAGCGCTGCGCCCGTTTGGCCCATGCCGAGGAGCGCCAGTGCGGCAGGCGCCCAGACGAATGCCGTTCCGCCTGCAGGCAGCAACGAGAACAACGCCGCGAGTACGCCGAACACGACGGGAGAGGGGAGTCCGGTCAGGGCGAAGCCGATTCCGGTGAGTGCGCCTTGAAAGATCGCGGTGAGGCCAGACCCGTACACCACGGCACGGGTCGTGTTGGCGATCAGCGTGAACAGTTGCTCCCGTCGCCCGTGATCGATCGGCAGTAGATGGGTGACGCGAGCGAGAAAATGACGACCGTCGCGCAACATGAAAAAGAGCAGGAATAACATCAGCAAGAAGGCCAAGGTCGTGTTGAGCGCGCCGAGCACCATCTGGCTACCGAGACTCGCCGCGTAGCGCAGCAAGGTCTGACCGATGCTGACGAGGAATCCGGTGACCTCCGTCGGGTCGACATCGAGTGTTTCGGTGAGCCAGGCTACGGCACCGCCCAGGACCGGGTAGCCGTCGAGACGATCGACGAGTGATCCGTCGATTCGCCAGTTGCTGTGCTGCATGCCGTCGATAAGGGCGCGACCTTGCTCAATGAATTCGGCTCCGAGTAGGAACAGCGGCAGAATGACGACCAACGGCGTGAGCACCGTCAGTAGTGCCGCGGCGAGCGAGGGGCGGTTTCCGAGTCGCTCGAGCAGTCGATCTTGGAGCGGCGCAAGCAAGACGGCCAAAACGATGGACCAGGCGAGCGCACCCCAGAAGGGCGCGAGCACCAGCCATACGGCAAATCCGAGAATGGCCGCACTCAGGACGAGAACGCTTCGTCGGTAAAACTCTGACATGCACATCACTATACTCAAATAACACATCCTGGAGGTTTCGCCCGTGCTGTCCCTCAACGTCAACCCCAAAGCGTTTGCGTTCGCACTCATCAGCGTAGACGACATGGATCAGGCACTTGATCTTTGGGCGACGCGTTTTGGCATGGACGTCGTCGTGCGACGACGAGGCGATGACCCCGGCCTCTCTCGTCTGTGGGGCCTCGCAGAGCACGACATCGTCGACCAGGCACTACTGGTGACACCGGGGCGAAGCCAGGGCGGTATCCATCTCGTGCGTTTTCGCCAGCCGGGGCCGGCCGTGCGCGAGGGCGCAGCGCCGACCGATCTCGTGCCCAAGAGCATCGACATCGCCGTACACGATATCCAGAGCAGGTTTGCGGAACTCGAGGCTGCAGGATTCAAGTTCCGCTCCAAGATCGGGCGTTTCGAGACCGACGGTATCGTCGTGCACGAAGTCCACATGAACGGCCCGGAGTCGGTGAACATCGTGTTCCTCGAGATGCAGGGCAAGCCCGAGCATGTGAGCGTCAAAGGTTACGGCGTCGCACCGCAGGTCATCGCGACTACTCCGGACAACCTCGGCGAGAAAGCGTTTTTCGAGCTGGTCTTGGGGCTCGATGAAACCTCATACCATCGTTTCGCGGGACCGGAGGTCGAGCGCACCATCGGGTTGCCGCCGGGTGGAGCGCTCGATGTGCGTATTTTCGGCGATGCAGACTTCGATTACGGCCGCCTCGAGATCGTGCAGTACGAAGGCGTGAGGAGTACCGATCTTTACCCGCGTGCAACGCCCCCTGCGCGAGGGTTCTTGTCCGTGACATTCTTTGTCAAAGATATCGGCGAGGCACTTCGGCGGGCTGCTTCTCTGCAGCAATCACGAGGGACGGAGGCCATGCGTACGCCGCCGCGTGATCATGGCGTGGTCGAGACGATTTTCGGGCGGTCTCGCATGGCGACTCTGGTATCGCCCGCGGGTCTCGTGGTGCTGCTCCTCGAGCAGCCGAAAGACTGAGGCCCTACCAGCGGTTGCGCAGCTCGCGCAGCTTCAAAAAAATCGTTCGAGGGTCGGGGCTGTCGGGCAGATCCGGGAACGTTTTGCGCAATCCCTCGATCACGGCGGGATTCTGCAGTCTGAAAAACGTATTGATGCGGCGCTCGTCGCCGAGCGTCGTCACGGGCGCTTCGGCGCCATCCGAGCCTTGTACGCTCGCCAGCAGCGCTGCGGCATCGCGGTTGTCGGACTCTCGATCGAGGGTGAAGGCGAGGTTGCGTGCGAGATAGTCGTGCCCGGGATGGATGCGCGTGGCATCCGGCAGCGGCGCGAGACGCTGCACGAACGTATGGTAGAGCAGTTCCGGGTCGCCGCCGTTGTGGCAGTTGCCCGCCCCTGCATTGAACAAGGTGTCGCCACACAGGAGTTCCGGCGGGGTGGTGGAGGATCGCCCCCGCAGGAGCAGACAAAGATGCGAGCGCGTATGACCCGGGGTGTCGAGACACTCGAGTTCCACGCTGCGCCCGACCCGTATCGCGTCCCCATGGGCAAGCCCCTGATCGAGACCCGGAATACGACCACCGGCTTCGGCATGCGCCAGAACTCGGGCGCCCGTCACCGCCCGGAGCCCCTCGTTGCCACCAATATGGTCGCCGTGCTCGTGGGTATTGAGGATCTGCGTGATCGTCCAACCACGGGCTCGGGCGGTCGCAGCACACAACTGCCAGTCGAGGGGGTCGACGGCGAGCGCTTCCCCGGTCTCAGCGCAAGCGATGAGATAGTGGTAGTTCCGCCACGCATTTCCCGGCCATAGGCGTTCGATGATCATATTTTGACAGTGAATTTTAACACGCATCTTTTCACATACCGCCGTGTTAGTCTGGGTTTGGGGGCGGAGTACGGCATCAATGTCGAGTTTCAACGGGTCCATGGACGCGGCCCCGACGCCCGTGGCGATCACGCCACCGTCGGCTTCCGTAAACCCCTTCGTCCACCGCGCTGCCTGGCAGTCTGCACGCGATGCGTGTCTGGCGGATCCAGGCAAGTTTCATGGCGATATCGCCAGTCGCGAAATTCATTGGTTCGAACCCAAGGCTGGTCCGCAAGGCGCGTGGATCACGCGTGACGTCGACGGTCGCTGGCGAGGCTTCGATGCCCGAACCGGCGAAGCGATCGACCCTTCGCTGCCCCAAAGTTATCTGCCGTGGAGCCGCGGACTCGATGACTCCGAGGCCCCGTTCTATCGTTGGTTCAGCGATGCGCTGACGAACGCCTGCTTCAACGAAGTTGACCGACATGTCCTCGCCGGACATGGCGCCGAAGCGGCGTTGTGGTTCGAGGGAGATCGTTGGGACCAGTCGCAGGATGGCGGGCGCGGTGCACCCGTCGTTTCGTACAGCGTTTCGCGAAAGCAACTGCTGCTCGACGTCGCACGGTGTGCCCTCGCTTTGCGCAGCCTCGGCCTCAAGGCAGGTGATCGCATCGCGATCAACATGCCGAACATTCCTGAGCAGATCTACTGGACCGAGGCATGCAAGCGCCTCGGCATCGTCTACACGCCCGTGTTCGGCGGATTCAGCGACAAAACGCTGTCTGACCGCATCCACAACGCCGGCGCCCGCATCGTCATCACGGCCGATGGCGGCTATCGCAACGCACAAATCGTCGCATTCAAAGAGGCCTATACCGATCCGGCTCTCGATGGTTATGTGCCGGCCGAGACGGCCATCACGGCGGTGACCGAGGCGATCGAGTCTCTCGGCCTCGATCCGCTGCATGCCCAAGCGATCCTCGAGGGCGCTCGGAAGGCCGTGGCCAATGAAATCACCCTCGAACGTTCCGACGTCATGCGTGGGGTCGGGCGCGCACTCGAGGGAATAGCAGGCCTGTCGCCTTCGGCCGCGAGCCGAATTCGTACGGCGATCGCGAGTGCTCTCGTGACGACTCCGCCGAGAGTCGACACCGTCATCGTCGTCAAACACGCGGGACAAGCCGACCTCGTGTGGCGCCCGGAGCGAGATCGTTGGGCCCACTCGCTCACCGATGCTGCAATGCAGACGTTGCTGGAGGCCGCGCGCAAAGCGGGTCATGCCGTCGCTGACGAGGCTCAGCTATTGGCCCTCGATGATCGCGCATTCGTCGCGGCGATCTGGGCGTCGGTACCTCCCGAGCCCCTCGATGCCGAATTCCCGATGTTCTTCATCTATACCTCGGGATCGACGGGAAAACCCAAAGGCGTCGTGCATGTCCACGGTGGTTACGTCAGTGGCGTCGCCTACACCTTGCGCGTCGCGTTCGACGCCCGCGCCGGAGACGTGATGTACGTGGTCGCCGATCCGGGTTGGATCACCGGTCAGAGTTACATGATTTGCGGCGCGCTCACGACGCGCGTCACGACGGTGATCGCCGAAGGCGCGCCTGTTTTCCCGAGTGCCGGACGTTTCGCAAGCATCATCGAACGTCTGAAGGTCAATATATTCAAAGCGGGCGTCACCTTCCTGAAAACCGTGATGACCGATCCGCAGAACGTCGAAGACGTGCGCGCATATTCGCGTGCGAGCCTGCGCGTGGCGACGTTCTGCGCCGAGCCGACCTCACCGGTCGTTCAACAGTTCGGCATGGAACTCGTCACGTCCTGGTACACCAATTCGTATTGGGCGACCGAGCACGGCGGCATCGTCTGGACGCACATGTTCGGCAACGCCGATTTCCCGTTGCGCGCCGATGCTCATACCTATCCGTTGCCGTGGATCATGGGCGATGTGTGGCTCGCCGACAGCGAGCCCGACCAATCGGGTACGGTGGTCGCGCGCGCCGCAGACGCTGGCGAGAAAGGCGAGATCGTCATCGCCGCGCCATTCCCGTATCTCTGCCGCACCATTTGGGGTGCGGAGGGCGACTTCAAAGTCGAGGGTCGCCGCGTCGTTCGTCAATGGCGTGGCGATTTCGAGCGGTATCGAAAAACGTATTGGACTCGCTGGAAGGATCGCCTCGCGTACACGCAGGGCGACTTCGCGGTGAAATACGCCGATGGCGGCTTCTCGCTGCATGGACGATCCGACGATGTCATCAACGTGTCGGGTCACCGACTCGGTACCGAAGAAATCGAAGGTGCGATCCTGCGTGACAAGCAGGTGAATCCGGATTCGCCCGTCGGCAACGTCATCGTAGTCGGTGCGCCGCACGCACAAAAAGGCCTGACGCCGCTCGCCTTCGTGCGCCCTGCGCCCGGACGCAAGATCACCGCCGAAGATCGTCGTCGACTGATCGAGACCGTTCGACAGGAAAAAGGCCAGGTTGCCATCCCGGAGGACTTCGTCGAGGTCACGCAGTTTCCCGAGACGCGTAGCGGGAAGTACATGCGACGCATGGTGCGCGCGCTCGTCGAAGGTCAGGAAGTCGGTGATACCTCGACGCTGCGTAACCCCGAGTCCATCGGTGAGTTGCGTCGCGCGATCGCCGAGTGGCAGTCACGGCAGCGGGTGGCCGACGAGCAGCAGCTCTTCGAGGACTTCCGCTATTTCAGAATTCACTATCACTCGCTTGCAGCGCCCTCGGTCGGCAAGCGCCGTTCCAGAAAAACGGCACCGCGCATTGCGGTGGTCACCATCAATAACCCGCCGGTGAATGCGCTCAACGAGCGCGCTCTCGACGAACTCAATATCGTGATCGACCACGTGGCGAGACGGGAAGACGTCAAAGCCGTGGTGTTCACCGGGCAAGGTACGTCGGCGTTCGTCGCCGGCGCGGACATTCGTCAACTCCACGAAGACGTCCACACGCTCGACGAAGCGCTTCCGCTGCCGAACAACGCACACCTTGCGTTTCGAAAAATCGAGGCGATGGACAAGCCTGCGATCGCGGCGATCAACGGTGTCGCGCTCGGGGGTGGAATGGAGTTTGCGATGGCGTGTCACGTACGCGTGGCCGAGCCTCTCGCCACATTCGGACAGCCGGAAGTTCGTCTCAATCTTTTACCGGGTTATGGCGGCACGCAGCGGCTTCCGCGACTGCTCGAGCAGGCCGGACATCGCGCGCCGCTCGTGCGTTCGCTCGAGATCATCATGGGTGGTCGAACGCTCGAGGCGGCAGAAGTACATGCCGATGGATTGCTGCACGCCTTGTCGGACGACAACGAAGACGTGTTGGCGCTCGCGACACGACTCGCGCGCGAGTACGTCGCGGCGCCAGCGGGACGCAATCTCGTCGCAAAGACCTTTGCCGCGCGCAGGGCAGCCAATTCGGCGTGGCAATCGGCCGGTCGGGACGATTTCGATATCGCGCTCGCCGATCCTGAAGTGCAACGATTGCTTGCGCAGGCGCGCACGGTTGGTCGTGGTCCCACGGCGGAGCGGATTTTCGACGCCGTGAGGACGGGTTGGCATCAAGGCATCGGTGCGGGGCTCGCTCGCGAGGCACAGTTGTTCGCCGAGGCAATCGTCGACCCGCAAGGTGGCAAGGCGGGCATTCGCGCATTCTTCGACAAGCAGAGCGCACCGTTGCCGACACGACGTGCCGCAACACCCGCGACGGAGCAGGTGGCAGACCTCGTGAAACGAGGTGACTTGCTGCCGGTGGGCGCTGCATTCTTCCCGGGGCTGACTCCGCTGCCGAAATGGCAATACGGTCATGCCGTCGTCAAAGACGAACGAACGGGCGCGCCCGCGCACGGTCTTCCGAAGAATGCCGAGCGGGAGATCATCGTTCCGGTCCCGGCACCGGGCCCGAATGAAGCACTCGTGTATGTGTTGGCGTCCGAGGTCAACTTCAATGATATCTGGGCGATCACTGGAATCCCGGTTTCGCCATTCGACAATCACGATCTCGACTATCAAGTCACGGGCTCGGGCGGCGTTGCCCTGGTTGCGGCCGTCGGCAGTGAGGTCAAACGCGAGGGCCGATTGAAAGTCGGCGATCTCGTCACGGTGTATTCGGGGCAAAGCGACTTGCTCTCTCCGCTTGCCGCACGAGATCCGATGTATACGGGTTTTTCGATTCAGGGATACGAAACCGACACCGGCAGCCATCAACAGTTCTTGCTCGTGCAAGGACCACAGCTGCATCCGCTGCCTCCCGATCTCACGCTCGAGGCCGCGGGATCCTACGTGCTCAATCTCGGCACCGTAGTCAGAGCGCTCTTCACCACGCTGCAGATCGAGAGTGGCAAGACGTTGTTCGTCGAAGGTGCAGCGACTGGCACCGGATTCGAAGCGCTCAAAAGCGCGGCTCGAAATGGCCTCACGAGTGTCGGATTGGTCTCGAGCCCGGAGCGGGCGACGTTCATCGCCGACCATGGTGCTGCCGGCGCCATCAATCGACGCGACCCACGGTGGGCGAAAGCGTTCACGGTCGTTCCCGAGAGTGAAGCCGACATTGCGGCGTGGGAGCAGGCCGGCGAACCGATTCTCAATGAAATGCGCCAGCAAGCCGGCGGTCGACTCGCAGATTATGTGGTGTCGCATGCGGGTCAGGAGTCCTTCCCGAGATCGTTCCAACTGCTGGCTGAGAACGGCATGTTGACCTTCTACGGCGCGACGAGCGGCTATTGGTTTTCTTTCGTCGGCAAAAAAGGTTCCGCGACACCCGAGGACATGCTCCGTCGCGCACGATTGCGAGCCGGTGAGGCCGTATTGCTGTACTACGGAGTCGGCGCTCAGGACTTGCTCGATCCGGTCGGTCTCGAGGCGATCGAGGCGGTTCGCAAGGGGGGAGGTCGATTGGTGGTCGCTACCGCCACCGACGCCCAGCGAGAGTTCGTGCAGTCGCTCGGTTATGGCGATGCCGTTCGCGGTGTCGTGTCGATCGAAGAAATCCGGCGGAAAGAAGGTGAAGATTTCGACTGGCCCTCGGCGCTTCCCGTCATGCCCGACTCTAAGAAAGATACGGTGCGGTTCAAGGAAGCCGTCAGACAATTCCAGGATCGCACGATGAAGCCTTTCGGCGGTGCGATCGGGCGCTGGCTACGCTCGGCCGACAATCCGCGCGGCTATCCGGATCTGATCATCGAGCGTGCAGGACACGATGCCCTCGCGGCGTCGACGTCTCTCGTCAAACCTTTTACGGGACGCGTCGTGTATTGCGAATCCATGGCTGGCCGTCGCTATACGTTCTACGCACCCCAAGTCTGGATGCGTCAGCGGCGAATCATCATGCCGACCGCCACCATCGCAGGAACGCACCTCTGCAATGCCTTCGAAGTCGCCCGGATGAACGACATGATCGCGGCGGGGCAGCTCGAAGTCAGCCCGCCGACCATCGTTCCCTGGGGCGAGCTGGCGGCCGCTCACCAGTCGATGTGGGACAACACCCACGCCGGGGCGAATTACGTAGTCAACCATGCGCTGCCAAGGATCGGGCTGCGCTCGCGCGATGAACTTTTCCAGGAATGGGGAGCGGCTCGATGATCGTCAGGACGACCAAGGCCAAAAAAGCCAAAAAAACGAAAACCAGGAAATCGGCGATCAAGACCTCGGCGCCGAAAAAAGCGGTCGCCAAGCCTGCCGCATCAAAAGTCGTTGTCGCCAAAGCGAAGACCAAGCGCGCCGTGAAGAAAGTCGCGACGCCGGTGGCAAGACCGAGTCGCGCGCGTCCGATGCGCCTCGCAGGAAAAGTCGCGCTCGTCTCGGGTGCTGCCGGAAACATCGGCGAGGTGATCGTACGGCGTTACCTGGAAGAAGGTGCGCGCGTCGTGATGGTCGGGCGAAATCGAGCGAAGCTCGAAGCCGCACGAGAGAAGCTGCTGGCCATAACGGGTGCACCGGCGAGCCATGCGTACGTTCTCGATTTCGACGCCTCGGACTCCGGGCAGGCGCGATATGGCGTCGAAACGACGATGCGTCATTTTGGTCGCATCGACATCGTCGTCAACAATGCCGGGTCTGCCGGCCCGAAAGCGCCGATCGAGAAACTTCCTCTGTCGCGCGACGAGCTTGACGCCATGCGCGCCGGCGGTGCGACCGACACGGAAACCGTAGCCGATGCTGCGGGCAATCTGCTCGGCCTCAGTTGGAACATGGTCCGAGCGACGGCGCCCTATTTGCAGGCCGGTGCTTCGATCATCAACGTCTCGACCATTTTCTCCCGCACCAAATATTTTGGTCGCGCGGCTTATGTTGTGCCGAAGTCGGCGCTCAATGCCTTCTCGAAGCAGCTTGCCATGCAACTCGGTCAGCGAGGCATCCGAGTCAACACGGTGTATCCCGGTCCCATCGAGAGTCAGCGCATTCGAACCGTATTCAAGGCGATGGACCATTTGCGCAAGGCGCCCGATGGGACGACCGCCAATGATTTCATCTCGACGATGGCGCTGTCGCGGGCCACACCCGAAACCGGTGCGACGCACAGTTTTCCGAGTGTGGAAGACGTCGCCAATACCATCGTCTTCCTCGGCAGCGATGAGTCCCAGGCTTTCAGCGCCCAAGGCTTCGAAGTCACGAATGGCATGCAGGTCATGCAGGAGTCGCGATCGACCTGGGTGTCGCGCCCCGAACTTCGAACGGTGGACGGCACCGGGTCGACGGTGTTGGTCGCAGCCGGAGATCAAGTGGCTGATGCGCTCACCATCGCACGAATTCAATCAGGATGTGGCGCTCGCGTGCTTCTGGGCCTCGGCACCGAGGAGGCGGTACAGGCTGCGGCAGCGGCTCTGCAAGACAGCGATGCCGATCGACGCATCCGACCTGTGCTCTTCGATCGCCACCGCCCCGACACCTTGGCGGCTTCGCTCGCGTCGGTCGATCCTGCTCAGGCGCTGCACGGCGCCGTGGTACTTCCGGCGTTCGGGAGTTGGCGTTTCAAGGCGCCACTTTCGGAAGCCAGTGATGCCGACGTCGAAGCGTTTCTCAAAGGCGAGCTTGCCGGGGCCATCGGTATCGCGAGAGAACTCTCGCGTCTTTGGCACCGTCTTGCGCCGGCTGGCGTCAGCCCGCGGATCATCTTCATGTCGAACGGCAGTGACGAGGCGGGCGATACCTACGCCGATATCTTGCGCGCCGGGATCGAGCAGTTGGTACGAGTCTGGCGTGACGAGAGTGAAACGCAAGTCAAATCCGGTGATCGCGCAGCGATAGAGTGGTCGAACCAAATTCTTCGATGGTCGAACACCGAAGAAAATGGTCTGCTCTTCGCCGGCGCTCAGGCGGCGCGTCTGCTTTACACCAAACGACGCGTGCCCCAGGTCAATCTCTACATGCCCGCCGCGATCGTGGATGCGACAGGCTCCACGCGTCCGAACTTCGGATGGATCGAGTCGCTCATGGGCTTGCATCTCGGCAAGTGCGTGCTGATCACGGGCGGATCCGCCGGCATCGGAGGCCAGCTTGGTCGCTTGCTCGCGATATCCGGCGCCCGAGTCATGCTCACGGCACGGCGCGAAAATCAGTTGATCGACTTGCGCGACGACATCGTGCGAGAGCTCGAAGAAATCGGTTACAACCGTCCTCACGAGCGGGTACGCATCCTCGCGGACATCGACGTCGCCGACGAGTCGGCGCTCGTCAAATCGGTCGCCGCCACGCTGAAGGCGTTTGGTCGCATCGATTATCTGATCAACAACGCCGGTGTCGCGGGTGCCGAGCAGATGGCCGTCGATCTGTTGCCGGAAGACTGGCGTAACACCTTGCATGCCAATCTGGTGTCGAATTACTCGCTCATCGAGAAAGTCGTGCCGATGATGAAGCAGCAAGGATCCGGTTATATCCTGAACGTCAGCTCGTATTTCGGCGGTGAGAAATACATCGCCGTGCCGTATCCGAACCGCTCCGACTACGCCGTCTCCAAGGCGGGACAGCGTGCCCTCGTAGAGAACCTCGCGCGATTCGTAGGGCCCGAGATCCAGATCAACGCGATCGCGCCGGGTCCTGTCGAAGGACAGCGCCTCAAGGGCAAAGACGGTAAGGCCGGGCTCTTCGACCGTCGTGCAAAGCTGATCCTCGAGAACAAGCGTTTGAATCAGCTGCATGGCGCGGTACTCAAGGCGCTCGCCGACGGCGCGACACTCGATGCCGTTCTCGGCGCGATGTGCTCCAACGACATCGGTTTGTTGAACTCCCCGGAAGTTCCCGCCGCGTTGCGCGATCTCAGCGTCAAGTTGAAATCCGAACCCGGCGGCTCCGACGAGCCGACGTACTCGTCATTGCATTTTTTGATGACGCGGCCCATGGCGACGCGCCTCATCGCGCGTCTGCGAAACGGCTGTCTGATGCCGCAGCTCATTCACCATGATCTTGCGGAACGCTGGATACTCGATCTGCCCGTTCCACCCGAACCGTTCATCGATCCTGCGCGCATCGAAATCGAAGCCGAGAAAATCCGAACTGGCGTGATCGGGATGTTGCATCTCAATCGCATGCCTACCGAAACCGACGTCGCGCTGGCCACGGTGTTTTTCATGGCGGACCGCGCGATCTCGGGCGAAACCTTCGAACCTTCCGGTGGATTGCAGCAAGAGCGCACCATCACCGAGCGCGAGCTTTTCGGTCGTGCCAAGCCGGAGCGTGTGCGGCGCATGGAGGGCGAGACGATCTGGCTCATCGGCGAGCACATGTCCGAGCCGCTCGCCGCCGCCGCGAAGCTGTTCCTGGCAGAAGGACACGTCGGGAGCATCGTGATGCTGACGCGCACCGCGGAGGCGGGCGATGCGATCCGTTTCGCACTGGGTCGTGCGCTCGGCCATGATCGAATCTCCTATCTCACTGTCGGCGACGCACTCGAGGAAGGTATGGACACGGCGTTCGCCAACCACGGTACGCCGGCTGCAGTGGTCTCGACCCCGTTCGCACCGATTCCGCGTGCTCTGTTCGGCATCGAAGGCAAGGATCATCTGGCTGCGCCGGAGTTCTCCGAGCTCATCGAGATGAATCTCACGCATCATTTCCGCGTGGCGCGCAAGGTGTCCTTGTTCAGGGGAGCTCGACTCATTCTCACTTCGCCGGACGTTCCGGCGGGCGGCACTCTGGCGCAATTCGCGATGGCGAACTTCGTGAAGACCACGCTGCATGCATTCACGGCGACACTCGGTGTGGAAAATGAGCGACTGCCGACGGCAGTGCCCGTGAACCAGGTGAATCTCACGCGCCGCATGCGCAGCGAAGAGCCGAGAGACGCGGCGGAGCAAGCCGAGGAATATCAACGCTACGCGCACGCCGTGTTGTTGGCTGCCGCGCCCATCGTCGAGGCGCAGGAAAGCCGGTATCGAGCTCGAATCTATCGAGGACTCGCGATCACGGTATGAAGATCGAGGTCGTCCCGGTCACTGCCTTTCAGCAGAACTGCAGCATCGTATGGTGCGAAAAGACGCGACGCGCGGCGGTCATCGACCCCGGCGGTGATCTCGATCGCGTGCTGGCGGTCGTCGAGCGTCACGGCTTGACGCTCGAAAAGATTCTCATCACGCACGCTCATCTCGATCATGCGGGCGCAACGGCAGAGCTCGCTCGACGATTCTCGCTACCGATCGAGGGTCCGCAGACCGACGATCAGTTCTGGATCGATCAGATGCCCGCTCAAGCCAAGATGTTCGGCTTCCCGCCGTCGGAACACTTCACGCCCAGTCGTTGGCTCGCGCAGGGCGATCGGGTCACGGTCGGTGAGGTCGAGTTCGAGGTGTTTCATTGCCCCGGGCATACGCCGGGGCACGTCGTGTTTTTTCAGCGAGATTCACGGTTCGCGATCGTCGGCGACGTGATCTTTGCCGGATCCATCGGTCGTACCGACTTTCCGCGCGGCAACCACGATCAGTTATTGCGCTCGATTCGCGAGAACTTGTTTCCGCTCGGCGACGACGTGACCTTTCTACCCGGTCACGGGCCGACGTCCACCTTCGGTGCAGAACGTCGCAGCAATCCGTTCGTCGCAGACCGATTGTTCTCAGATCGCGTGTAGTTGGGTGGTCGGCAAGTAGTGATCGACCAGCAGTGCGACGAAGAGCCACATCAGGTACGAAATCGAAAACTTGAAGATCTTCATCGGCAGCTCGGCGCGATCGGTCAGCTTCAGCGCGAAAGCGTAATAAAGAAAACGCGCATTCAGTACGAGTACGGCGGCGAGATAAATGAGACCGCTCATGCCGGAGATCCACGGCATGAGTGTCACCAGCACCAGCAGTACGGTGTAGAGCAATACCTGAAGGCGCGTATATGGGATGCCGTGGGTCACGGGGAGCATCGGAATACCGGCCTTTGCATACTCGTCTCGTCGAGCGATGGCGAGCGCCCAAAAGTGTGGCGGCGTCCAGATGAAGATGATGAGGAACAGCAAAAGCGCGTTTGGCTCGATCGAGTTGGTGACGGCCGCCCAACCGAGTACGGGCGGAGCGGCTCCCGCCGCACCACCGATCACGATGTTTTGTGAAGTCGCCCGCTTGAGGAACACGGTATAGATCACGGCGTAACCAATCAGCGAAGCGAAGGTGAGCACGGCCGTGAGCGGATTCACGAGAAACCACAGGATGAGCATCGACAGCACACCGAGTGAAAACGCGAACGTCAGCGCCTGAGAAGTTTTCAGCGTACCGGTCGCGAGCGGACGACGCTGCGTGCGCGCCATCTGCTCATCTATTTTTTGGTCGAGGATGTGGTTGATTGCCGCAGCACATCCCGAGGCGAGCGCGATGCCGAGATTGCCCCATAGCAATGCATCGAGGGGTGGCATGCCCGGGCTCGCCAGCAAGGTGCCGACGATGGCCGTGAAGACGATGAGTGCGACGACCTTGGGCTTTGTGAGCTCGAGGTAGAGCTTCCATGTCGGCGTTGCTGCAACGGCGGTGGCGGGAGTCGACATGTCAGGCCTCACGCAGACGCCGGTTGAGGAGAATCATGGACATCAGCAACAGAGCCGCACCGGCGTTGTGTCCGGCTGCGAGCGATAGAGGGAACGCTTTCAGGATCATCATCAATGCGATGAGCAGCTGTAAGCCCAAAGCCCCGATCGCCCAGTAACCCGCTCGACTCACGAGCACGGTCGGTGCACGACGAATGGCGAGCCACGCCGCGAACAGCACGGCGAGGGTGGCGACGACGGCCCCGAGTCGGTGAGTGAAATGGATGGCCACTCGAGCGGGATGTTCGAGCACACCACCGGTGTAGTTGATGTCGAGACCTCGCCACAGGACAAAGGCTTCGCTGAAATCCATGCCTTCCGGCCACCACTGTTGCTGACACTTCGGAAGATCCGGACAAGCGACGGCCGCATAGTTGCTGCTCGTCCAACCCCCGAGCATGATCTGGAACGCGACCACCACCGTTGCCACTACAGCCATCCGCCGAGCGCCGTCGAGCGCAGCGATCTGCGTGGCGCGCGGTGTCGGCTCGACGACTCGAGTTCTGCGGCGCATGTCGAGCCACATCCACATGAGCAGCGACAGCGTCGTGAGTCCGCCGATGAGGTGGAGTACGACGACGAGCGGTTTCACCAACCACCACACCGTGAAAGCACCCAAGGCACCCTGTAGCACTACGACGACGAGCAGTGAAATCGCAAGAGGAATATTTGCAGGGCGTTCTCGCCGATAAGCGAGGGCGATCGCCGTGATGAGTACGATGATGAATCCGAGACTGGTCGCAGCATAGCGATGGATCATCTCGCGCCAGGCTTTGCCCGAGTCGTATTCCCATCCCGGCGAGTAGGACTCGATCTTTCCTTCGTTGCGTTCTGCGCCAGCGGGGGTCACATGACCGTAGCAGCCAGGCCAATCGGGGCAACCGAGCCCCGCATCGGTCAGTCTCACCCAGGCACCGAGAACGATGACGACGAGACACAGCAAAACGCCGAGCAACGCCAGCCGACGTATAGCCACTGCGCCCTGCGGGATGGAAGATTGAGTGGACATGGGTGATCAGCCGATGTGTGAGAGCTTGAGAAGTTTTTCGAGATCCTGCAGCAGACCCTTCGGATTCTGCGTGGCATCGAATCGCATCATGAGATTGCCGAGAGGATCTACGACAAAGATATACGGCGTGGAACCCGACGCATCACGCGGGAACTGACCAAGCCAGGCTTGATCTCCTTCACCGGAGAACTGGAGCGTCACGAGGCCCGGATGCTCGCCGGACAAAAATGCTGCATCGCAACAGTTCGCTTCGGCGACGAATACCCGCTGAACGCGGTCCATATCCTCGGCGAGCAGAAGACGAGTCTGTCGGATCGTCCACAGTGTCTGGCGACAGGCGGCATCGCACGCGCCGTCGTCGATGTAGAGCAACGTCCACTTGCTGCGAAAAACTTCCGGATCAGCGGTCGAGCCATCGAGATTGACGAAACGGGTTTCGGCGAGCGGAGTCGCAGGCGAAATCAGTTCGCCGTGATTCGTGCTGCCTGCAGGGCGCCAGCCGCCGGCGTAGTACAACCAGAAAGCGCCGAGCAGTGGGAGGAAAAAAAGCGCCGCAAGTCCGATCAAGGCTCCGCGACCCGAGGCCGGGATATGAACTTTTCGAGTCTCAGTCGTCATTCCGCATCTCTTTTTTTAAGGTTCATGACCACGAACAACACCAGCAGCAGCACCGCAAAACTCCACCACTGGATTGCATAAGACCAGTTCTGCTCCGGACCCTTTGCGTAGGGTTTCCAGTCGCGCCGATAACCCTCGGGCGCCGAAGCATCGAGCAACAGCACTCGCGACTCAAGCCGCTCTGGATCGACTCCCAGCGATCGAGCGAGTTCCTCCGGGCGCGGATAGGCCGTCACACGTGGCCATCCGCCGGAGATCGCAGGCGCGGCACGCCCACCTGCAAGTCCGGCCGCAGGTAATTCATCGAGCCGCCCGGCGATCGTCACTGCGCCATCGCTCGATGACAAACCCACATCGGGCAGTCGATCGCGATAACCCTCGAACGGCACCCAGCCTCGATTCACCAACAACCAACGCCCGTTCTCGAGCTGCAAGGGCGTCAGCACTTCATATCCCGCTCGGCCGTCGCGTGTGCGGTTGTCGAGCAGAAACTGCCGAGCGTCGTCCCACCCTCCGCTCACCTCGACGTGGGCGTAGCGCGGTAACTCGACTGCGGTTTTGGAACCCAGTGCAACGATTTCACCCGCGCCGGACGCAAACTCTGCACCCAAGCGCTGCTTGAACTCCGCGCGCCCCCACTGCCAACGGCCGAGTGCGATGAAGAGAACGAGCAACATCAAGGTGATGACGGTCATCAGCCACGAGGGAGAAAAAACCCTGCGGCCGACGGCGATTTTGAAAGGCACGCGCCTATAATAACGGGTGTGGAACTCTTTCGGCTTTTAGTTGGCCTCGTGATGCTCGGCATCGTATTCAGCCTGGGCTCGGCGCTGTTCCACCTCATGACCGACAAAGGCGATTCCAAGAAGATGGTCCGAGCGCTCACCGTTCGGGTGGGTTTGTCGGTGGGCCTGTTCCTGCTACTCATGGTGGCTTGGGCCGCCGGCCTCATCCAGCCGCTTGGCGTAGGCCGCTGAAACGCAAACGGGCCGGTTTCCCGGCCCGTCGCGTCATATCAAAGCGTGGCGATCGCCACCGTCGTCGTCACACCCAGTAGACGAATACGAAGAGACCTAGCCAGACCACGTCGACGAAGTGCCAGTACCACGCGACGGCTTCGAAGCCGAAGTGTCGTTGCGGTGTGAAGTGCCCCTTCATGGTCCGGAACCAGATGACGAGCAACATGATGGCACCGAGCGTCACGTGCACGCCGTGGAAGCCCGTCAGCATGAAGAACGTCGAACCGTAGATGCCGGTGGACAGCGTCAGCCCGAGCTCCGTGTAGGCATGGATGTACTCGTAAGCCTGCAGGCCCACGAACAAGAAGCCCAACAAGAAGGTCGCCGCGAGGAAAATATTGAGGATCTTGCGATTGCCTTCCTGGAGCGCATGGTGCGCGATCGTGATCGTCACACCCGACAGAAGCAGGATCGCCGTGTTGATTGCAGGCAGACCGAAAGCCGGGATGGTTTCGAAAGAACCATCGTCGCGCGGACCGAGCGCAGCAGGGCCGTTCGTCGGCCAAGCAGCGTTGTAGTCCTGGAACAGCAACAGTTTGTTGAAGATCTTCACACCCTCGCCACCGATCCAAGGGACCGAGAGTTGACGCGCATAGAAGAGTGCGCCGAAGAATGCCGCGAAGAACATCACCTCGGAGAAGATGAACCACAACATCCCCATTCGGAACGATTTGTCGACCTGCATGTTGTACATGCCGCGCTGATGTTCATTGATGACCACGGCGAACCAGCCAACGAACAACGCGACCAGCATGATGACGCCGATCGCGAACACCCAAGGTCCGTACCACTGGTTGAGCCAGCCGCAGAGACCGATCATGAACACGAAGAGCGTCAAAGAGCCGTAAATCGGCCACGGGCTCTCGTGAGGGACGTAATACTTGTCGGCGGCGTGTTCTGTGGCGTTGGCCATGTTGTACTTCCTAGTTCAGCGCGGCGACCCGCGTCGAGTTATCGTAAAAAACGTAAGACAAGGTGACCCGATCGATGCTCTTCGGCAGGTTGGGATCGATCACGAAACGAACCGGCATGACGCGCTCTTCGTCCTTCGCAAAGTTTTGCGGCACGAAACAGAAGCACTCCGTCTTGCGGAAGAACGCGGTGGCCTTGCCCGGCGCGACATTCGGAATCGCCTGGGCGACGGTATCGCGCCCCGTGAGGTTCCGGGCGACATAGTCGATTTCGTAAAGCCGACCCGGGTTCACCTTCATTTCGGCGATGACCGGGCGGAACTCCCAACTGCCGACCGTCGGCAAGTCGGCCACGAACTCCACGGTGACGAGGCGCGATTCATCTTTCTCGATGGCCTGCACGTTGGAGGCGCGCAGCAAATCTTTGGGATTACCGACCCCCGTGATGTCGCAGATCACGTCGTAGAGCGGAACCAACGCAAAACCGAAAGCGAACGCGCCTGCCGCGAATCCGAGCAAGCGCAGCGTGAGACGCCGGTTGTTCTCTTCGCGAGCCTCGCTCATTGGCGAAAGCCCAGGACCGACATGAGGATGAACGCGAGGTAGAACCCGAAGGCCACGAGACCGAGCAGGATCGCCGAGCGTTTCACTCGTCGAGCGCGTTCGGCTTCGGTGTTGTTGGGATCCACGTTTCGGCGTCCTCAGTCGATGCTCAGTGCATCGAGCCTTGCGAGATCACGGCACGAGACGGTGGCGTCTCCCAGCTGTGGTACGGCGCGGGCGTCGGCAGTTCCCATTCGAGACCATGGGCACCTTCCCACGGGCGATCGGCCGCTTTCTCACCCGAGCGTACGGCGCTCCAGATGACGTAGACGAAGAGCAGCTGCGAGAAGCCGAAGATGAACGCACCGACAGATGACACCATGTTCCAGTCGGCGAATTGGGTCGAGTAGTCGGGGATGCGACGCGGCATGCCAGCGAGCCCCAGGAAGTGCTGCGGGAAGAACAGCACGTTCACGCCGATCGTCGACAGCCAGAAGTGCAGCTTGCCGACTTTTTCGTTGTACATGCGGCCCGTCCACTTCGGCAGCCAGTAGTACACGCCCGCCATGATGGCGAATACGGCGCCCGGAACGAGCACGTAGTGGAAGTGCGCCACGACGAAGTAGCTGTCGTGGTACTGGAAGTCCGCCGGGACGATGGCGAGCATCAAACCCGAGAAGCCACCGAGCGTGAACAGGAACAGGAAGGCGATCGCGAACAGCATCGGTGTCTCGAAGCTGATGGAGCCTTTCCACATCGTCGCGCACCAGTTGAACACTTTCACGCCGGTGGGCACGGCGATGAGCATGGTCGACAGCATGAAGAAAAGTTGTCCCGCGAGCGGCATGCCGACCGTGAACATGTGATGCGCCCAGACGATGAATGACAGGAACGCGATCGACGCGGTCGCATAAACCATCGACTCATAGCCGAACAGCGGCTTGCGCGAGAATGTCGGGATGATTTCCGATACGACGCCGAAGGCCGGCAGGATGAGGATGTAGACTTCCGGGTGTCCGAAGAACCAGAAGATGTGCTGGAACATCACCGGGTCACCACCACCTGCGGCAGCGAAGAAACTCGTGCCGAAGAAATAGTCCGTGAGCAGCATCGTTACCGCGCCCGCGAGCACCGGCATGACCGCGATCAGCAGGTACGCCGTGATGAGCCACGTCCAACAGAAGAGCGGCATGTTGAGCAGACCCATGCCCGGCGCGCGCATGTTGAGGATGGTGACGACGACATTGATGGCGCCGAGGATCGACGAGATACCCATGAGGTGGATCGCGAAGATCGTGAGCGGGAAGCTGTCACCAGCCTGCAGGGAGAGCGGCGGATAAAGCGTCCAACCGCCCGCAGGCGCTCCGCCCGGAACGAACAGCGTGAGCAGCAGCAGCGTGAAGGCGAACGGCAGCAACCAGAAGCTGAAATTGTTGAGCCGGGGCAGCGCCATGTCCGGGGCGCCCACTTGCATGGGCACCATCCAGTTGGCGAGACCCGTCCAGGCGGGCATGACGGCGCCGAAGATCATGAGCAGCGCGTGCATGGTCGTCATGGAGTTGAAGAAACCCGGATCGACGAACTGCAACCCGGGCTGGAAGAGTTCAGCGCGAATGACGAGCGCCATGGCGCCGCCGAGGAAGAACATCACGCAAGCGAACACGAGGTACATCGTGCCGATGTCCTTGTGGTTGGTGGCGTAGAGCCATCGCTTGAGGCCATGCGGCTTGTGATCGTGGTGATCGTGCGCGTGATCGTGGGTCGCGGTGTTGGCCATGATGTTCGTGCTCTCTCGATTTAAGTCTTGCGTTGAATTCTTTGATCAGCGGGGATCGGATCAGCCCTTGGGCGCAGCGAGAAGGGCCGCGACCGTGGGCGCAGAGTCCGCGGCGGGTTCGCTCGATGCGTCAGCGGGAGCCGAACCCCCGGCCTTCTGGCCGGCGAGCCAAGTGCGGTATTCGTCCTTGGTGACGACCTTCACGACGATCGGCATGAAGCCGTGATCACGGCCGCAGAGCTCGGCGCACTGCCCGCGGTAAAGACCGGTCTTGCCTTTGTCGACTTTGAACCACAGTTCGTTGACGTTGCCCGGGATCGCGTCCTTCTTCATGCCGAAGGCCGGAACCCACCACGCATGGATGACGTCTTGCGCAGTCAGCAGTACGCGGACCTTGGTGTCTTCGGGAACGACGAGCGGGTTATCGACGTCGAGGAGATAGTTCTCGACGGACTCGGGGTCGACGCCGGAGTTGAGCTGACGCGCTTCGTCGCTCGCACGGGCAAGCGAGGAAAAGAACTTTACGTCCTCGCCCAGATAATCGTAATGCCACTTCCACTGATAACCGGTCACCTTGATGCTGATCTCGGTGTTGCGCGTGTCTTCGATCGCGATGAGCGTGCGAGCGGCGGGGATGGCCATGATCACGAGGATGACCACCGGAATCACCGTCCAGATGATCTCGGCCTTCGTGCTGTGCACCATGGTGGTGTCCGGCTTGGCGCCCTGCGACTTGCGGAACGCAACGAGCGACCAAATCATCCAGCCGAACACGAACACGCCGATCGCCACGCACCACCAGAAGATGGTCATGTGCAAGGAGTGAATTTCTTTGGACAGCTCGGTGACACCGACCGGCATGTTCAGGTTGCCCCATTCGGCATGGGCAGCGAGGGGGGCGAGACTGCCCAGGAGCGCGAAGGCATAGGCGGACAGGGCAGTGCGAGCGTGTCTGGTCATGGCTTATCCGGTTGGTCGATCAAAACATCAAAAAACGCGCCTGCCCAAAACAAGCCGGTCAAGCCGGACCACCCTGGGCGGGCAAAGGCGGGGATTCTGCTACGCGGCCGATCAAGCGTCTGAGCCGCTTGGCGAGGCTGAGCCGTTCCTGTTCGTTCAGGAAATGCCCAACCTCGAGGCCGCGGCCATGCGACTCGACGGTCAGTCGACTCGGATGCAGCGGTGAACCCCCGGCGCGAATTCTAACTTGCGCCCAGTGTCGCGGGAACTCGACACGTTCATGTTTGGGTGGCGACACATCCTCGATGGTGACGAGCTCCTCGGACACCACGATCGTCTGTCGTTGATGCCGGCGAGCCATGCTGACTTTGAGAGCCCATCCGACGAGCGCGATTTCCAGCCCGGCAAACGGCAAGACGAGCCAGAAACCCATCAGGGAAATCGGCAGCGCGATCGACAGGGAGGCCACACAAACGCTGACGAAGAACCAGCGCGCTCCGCGGGGCGACAGCGAGCAATGCGGGGCAATTTCGATGCGGGCTTCGGGTGGTGGCATGGGGCCGGTTTCCGGTATGCCGGACGGATGCTACCCGGCACCCAAAACTCAACCAATACAATCACTTAGGAGATCGAAGAGAGTTCCTCGAGGTGACCGACAGGCGGTCAATCGCCTGCCCACCCAGTGCCAAACGTTCGGTTTCGTTCGCGCCGAAAGGAAAGAGGGCAAGCGGGGCTGTACCGAGGAGCGACTCGAGGGTCGAGAGGTTGTCTTCCCAACGAGACATCAACGGATCGATGCGGTTACCGATCCAGCCCGCGAGCGTCAGCCCGGAAAGCCGGATGGATTCGGCACTGAGCACGGCGTGGTTGAGGCACCCCAAACGCAAACCGACGACCAGAACCACTGGCAAGCCGAGTGCATGGGCGAGGTCTGCCATGCTGCTGCCCGCCCCGAGGGGTGCTCGCCACCCTCCCGCACCCTCGACCACCAGCCAGTCGCACTCCTGTGCGCGAGCCCGCGCCAGCGTGGCCAGGTGCCTGAGATCGATCGTCACGCCTGCATCGCCCGCCGCGAGGTGCGGCGAGATCGCCGGTTCGAAACAGTACGGGTTCGCGGACGCGTAGTCCGTTTCGCCCGCGGCGGCCATGAGGGCGAGTGCGTCGTCGTTACGCAGGCCGTCCGAAGTGGGGTGCGCGCCCGAAGCCACGGGTTTCATCACGCCAACGTTCAAACCCCGACTGCGCGCGGCGGTTGCCAACGCGGTCGACACGAAGGTCTTGCCGATTTCGGTGTCCGTGCCGGTGACGAATACACCGTTGGAGAGATGACTCATCGCCGGGCGCTCTTCGGGAACGGCACGACGACTTCTCCGTCGTTCGCCGGGCCGCGCGCGGAGCCGGCAAACGCCGCCACATGAATGATTTCACCGCCCTCATCCGAAAACCGGTCGATATCGAGAACGGGTTCGACGAATCCGGCCCGCATCAATGCACTTCCGAAGTCGTGGATCTCGGGTTGGCTCGGAGCCGTCATTGCGCTCGGCGAGGAACAAAGAAAAAGGCCGCCTGCCATCAGCACACGATGGATTTCCGAAAGCGCCGCATCGAGTGAGTCGACACCCGGTGACCAATCGTGGGCGATGACCAAATCGACGCTGCCGTCCGGGAGGGGAAGCTCATGCACCGCGCAATCGAGATGCTCGATACGGGGCCCACCACGGAACCAGCGCCGGATGATCGACTCGCCCCCGGCCGGGGATCCGCTCGATGAGCCCGTCGAGATCAGTCTGGATTTCGGAAATCTTTGGCTGAGTACGCCCTGCGACCCGTCGGCCTTTCCATCGATGTCGACGACCACTTTTGGTGTCAACTTAAAATGGTCCAGTCGATTCATCAACTCGTCGCGAATGTCCGACGTCATGCCGCCGACTCCAAAGCGGCGAGCAAGTCATCGACTTGGGTCTCGCTGTGGGACGCCGAGAGCGTGATGCGAAGTCTCGCGGTACCCTCCGGAACGGTCGGTGGTCTGATTGCCGTGACGCGGAATCCCGCATCCGAAAGCTTGGCGCTCGCCGTCAACGCCGCCTCGGCCGAGCCGAGGATCATCGGCTGTATCGGCGTCGTCGAATCCAACAGCCGAAGTCCCCGCGCCTTCGCCCCTTCGCGAAACCTTCCTATCAAAGAATTCAGGTGTTCGCGCCGCCAGATTTCTTCTCGAACGATGGCGATCGACATTCGGGTCGCGGCGGCGACGGCTGGCGGAAGCGCGGTGGTGTAGATGTATGTCCTCGCGCGTTGGATCAGCAACTCAATGACGTCCGAATCTCCGGCGACGAAAGCGCCGAAAGTGCCGAATGCTTTGCCGAAGGTGCCGATGAGCACGGGAACTTGCCTCGCGCTCAAACCATGGAGCTCGCAACTGCCTCGTCCTGTGGCGCCAACCACGCCGAGACCATGCGCATCGTCGACGACAAGCCATCCTCGATGTTTCGCGGCGCTCGCAGCGAGTTCCGGCAGAGGCGCAAAATCGCCGTCCATGCTGAATACGCCGTCCGTGATGACGAATGCGCCGCCGCCCGCGGCTGCGACGCTTGGCGCTTGAGCATCGAGCAGCGCCGCTGCCGCTGCCGCATCGCCATGCGTATATCTGAGGTTGGATGAACTGCGCACGAGTCGTGCGGCGTCGATCAACGAAGCGTGGTTGAGTTCGTCGGCGATCAGCAAGTCACGGCGGTCGGCGAGTGCAGAGAGCGCACCGAGGTTGGCCATGTAGCCGGTGGAGAACACCAGTGCTCGCTCACGCCCGGTGAATTCCGCAAGCTCCCGCTCCAGCGCGTCGTGCTCTTCGGTATGACCGCTGACGAGGTGAGACGCGCCCGCGCCTGCGCCGAGTTGCTGCGCGGCGTCCGCCATGGCGCTCGCGACCCGCTCGTCGGCCGCGAGGCCGAGATAGTCGTTGCTGCAAAAGTTGACGCGGCCGTCCGGGGCGATTTCGCGACGACGACGGAGATTTCGGGAGTCGATGTCGCCGAGCGCGGCGGCGATGGCCTCAGGCGTGCAGCGCACCGGGTGCTCCGGTCGCGGTACGCATGCCGAGGCGTTGGAGCAACTCGCGATCGTGCTCGACGTCGGGGTTGCCCGTGGTGAGCAACTTCTCTCCGTAAAAAATGGAATTGGCGCCCGCGAAGAAAGCGAGCGCCTGGAGTTCATCCGACATCTGCTCGCGGCCTGCGGACAGTCGCACCGCGGATTTCGGCATGAGGATGCGCGCCACGGCGATGGTACGAACGAAATCGAACGGATCGATCGGCGCCTGATTCGCGAGCGGCGTACCGGGGACGGCGACGAGTTGGTTGATCGGCACGCTCTCGGGATGCTGGGGGAGGTTTGCGAGTACCTGCAGCATGCGCGCTCGATCTTTTGTCGTCTCGCCCATGCCGACGATGCCACCGCAACAGACATTCATGCCGACCTCGCGAACGGCTTCGAGCGTGTCGAGTCGATCCTGGAAATCGCGTGTCGTGATGATCTTGTCGTAGAACTCCGGAGAGGTGTCGATATTGTGGTTGTAGTAATCGAGACCCGCCTCGCGTAATTCTTTGGCCTGCTCGCGATTGAGCATGCCGAGCGTGGCGCAGCTTTCGAGGCCAAGCGCCTTGACTTCGCGAATCATCGCGGTCATCACGTCGATGTCTTTTTTCTTTGGCGATCGCCATGCGGCGCCCATGCAGAAACGCGTGGCGCCCGCCTCTTTGGCGGTCCTTGCGCGTTCCGCGACGTCGGCGACGGCCATCAGGGCTTCACGGTCGAGACCCGTGTCGTACCGGATGCTTTGAGGGCAGTAGGCGCAGTCTTCGGGGCATGCCCCCGTCTTGACCGACAAGAGCGTGCTCATCTGCACCGTATTGGTTGGTTGATGCTCACGGTGCGCCGACTGCGCCCGGAACAAAAGATCCTGGAAAGGCAGCGCATACAGCGCCTCGACTTCTTCGAGGGCCCAATCGTGGCGGATGGCGTATTCGCTCATGGTGTTTCCCGATGCGATGACGAGTTTCGCGAGCTGCCAGAGGGGGTGGCCCGAGGGCAGCCTTCGGCACTGCCGCCCGGATGTTCCTCAAGGGCGGGGGAGGCTGTCAACTTGAAAGAGCCCATCGGGTCGACAATCAATACGCTGCAACATTGGCTCGGCGAGCACGGCGCTCGTCTACCGTGGCGAGCGCGCTGGACCTTCATGGGTCTGCCGCCACGATGTTATTTCTGCCAAGCCGAGGGGGATCTTGGCCCCATCGATTTATGTTCCAAGTGCTGTTCCGAACTGCCCTGGTGCTCGGAAAACGAGATCGGAGCGTCGAGTCTCTCCGCTTTGGATTATCGCGATCCCGTGGATCAAGCCTTGAAGGCGCTCAAGTATGGTGGCGACCGGTGCGCCGCCCGGCTTTTCGGCGGGCTGCTCGCGGCGGCGGCTCGCGAAGCGGAAAGGCCCGATGTCCTGATTCCCGTGCCCTTACATCCCGAGCGCGTCTGCAGCCGTGGGTTCAATCAATCTTCGCTCATCGCGACATGCGTCGGAGAGTGGCTTCATCGCCCCGTGCGCCTCGATGGGGTGTTGCGTACTCGCGCCACGCCGTCGCAGACGGGTCTGCACGCCGCCGAGCGGCGGCGTAACGTCGAAGATGCGTTCATCGTGGCGCCTGGTCTCCAGCAAGAGTTCGAAGCATCGGGTGTGCGCCGGGTGGCGCTCATCGACGATGTCGTCACCACAGGCGCGACGCTCGATGCCGCCCGGAATGCGCTACTCGAGACGGGTGTAACCGATGTTCAGCGCTGGGCCGTCGCCAGAGCGATACCCGCAAAGAGCACCATGCCGACATAGTGGTTGTCGAGGAAGGCGCGGAAGCAGGCCTCGCGGCCCCGGCCTCTGGCAGACCAAGTCTGCGAGACGAAAAGCCCTGCAGCCGCCGCGACACTCAGGAAATAAATCCATCCCAGGTCGGCGAGCACGCCGACCAGCGCGAGTATCGCGAGCATCGACGTCTGCAACAAAGAAATAACCAGCAAATCGTGGCGACCGAATAGCAGGGCGGTCGATTTGATTCCGATGCGCCGATCGTCGTCACGATCCACCATGGCGTAAAACGTGTCGTAGATGCCAGCCCAGATCACGGTGGCGGCGAACACGAGCCAAGCGACCCGCGGCACCTCCCCCTGCGTCGCCATGAAGGCCATCGGTACTGCCCAACCGAAGGCGAGACCGAGGTAGAGCTGCGGTGCCGGGAAAAATCTTTTGAATAGCGGGTAGGTGGCCAGCAGACCTGCGGCGACGAGCGAGAACAACACGGTCTTCGTGTCGAGTTGCAGGACCAGGATGAACGCAAGCAGCATCAGCACCACGAAGAGCGCGATGGCGTCGTAGGGTGACACGCGCCGCGCCGCGAGTGGCCGATCACGGGTACGCTCGACATCCGGATCGAAATTCCGGTCGGCGAAATCATTGATGATGCATCCGGCCGAGCGCGTGAGCAGCGTACCGAGCACGAACACGATCAGGATCACGGGATCCGGTATGCCGCCAGCGCCGATCCAGAGCGCCCAGAGCGCAGGCCAAAGCAGCAGCAGGGTTCCGATCGGACGATTGAACCTCGTCAGCAACACATATTCGTGCAGACGTCGTTTGAGAGCTGGGCTCACGGCGGGCTCGCGTCAACGCTGCGCCGTCCGATGGTCGGCATGAACGCCTCGTAAAGATCGAAGGACGATCCATCGATGGTGAACCCGGAGTGACGCACCCACAGAGGCTGTGGCGGAAGTCGTGCGTGTCGAAGCGCGCGATCGGCGAGCCAGCTGTCGGGGTAAAGCTGTGTGTAGCGAAAATCCTCTCGCGTGAGGTTTTGACGACCTGCGAGCGCTTCCCCGAGGGTCCGAGCGCCGATTTGTCCGAGCCATGGCTGTGCTTTCAGCGTTGCGATGGGAACGCGCGTATGCGCAAACATCCAGACGACACCGTCGCACGACATGTCGATTTCGCGAACGTGTTCCCCTTCGAGCAAACCCTCATGCAGGCATTGCATGGCGAAACCGTCGCCTGCCGCGTCGCGAATGCGCTGGGTGAGCAATCCCGGGGTGAGTAGCCAAGAGCGCAGAGCAGGATCGCCGACATAGCAATTGAGCGCACTGGCCGGCAGCCACATCGCCGTGGCGGGCACCGCAGGCGGCAGCGAAGTGGAGTCAGCCGATGCGGCCATATCGTTCATCCGTTCCGATCCATCTTTGGGTCAGGGGCGCGATTCTATCTTGATGCGACGACAGCAGGATCTCGGCGGCCTCCTGCACTTTCGGCAACAGATCGGCATCGCGAATGAGGTCCGCAACCCGCATTCGCGCGAGACCCGTCTGTTTCGTCCCCAGCAATTCACCGGGCCCGCGCAACTCGAGATCACGTCGCGCAATTTCGAAGCCGTCGTTGCTTTCGCGTATGGCATTGAGTCGCGCCCGTGCGAGCGGACCGAGCGGCGCGCGGTAGAGCAGAACGCAGCCGCTTTCACGCGAACCGCGACCCACGCGTCCACGTAATTGATGCAGCTGGGCGAGACCCATGCGCTCCGCGTTCTCGATCACCATGAGCGTAGCGTTGGGGACGTCCACGCCGACCTCGATCACGGTCGTGGCGACGAGTAGATGAATTTTTCCGGCTTTGAACGCCATCATGGTGGCGTCTTTTTCGCGCGGCTTCATCCGTCCATGGACAAGCCGGACGACCAGATGAGGCAAAGCCTCGGCCAGTACGGCTGCAGTTTCTTCAGCCGCCTGGCATTGCAACTCTTCGGACTCCTCGATGAGCGGACAGACCCAATAAGCCTGACTGCCTTCGCGACAGGCTGCGTCGATTCTTGCGACGACCTCATCCCGTCGAGTTTCCGCAGCAACCACTGTTTTGACTGGGGTTCGCCCCGGCGGCAATGCATCGATTACCGAGACGTCGAGATCTGCATAAGCGGTCATGGCCAGCGTTCTCGGGATGGGCGTCGCCGTCATGATGAGTTGATGAGGGTGGCGCCCGCTCGCCTGTCCTTTCTCTGCGAGACGCAGTCTTTGCTGCACGCCGAAACGATGTTGTTCGTCGACGATAACGAGCGCGAGGTCGCGGAATTGCATTCCTTCCTGAAAGAGCGCGTGGGTGCCGACCACGATCTGCACGTCACCTGATGCCACCGCCTCGAGCGCGCTCCGCCGCGTACGCGCCGGTTGCGAGCCCGATACCATGCCCACCGTCACGCCGAGAGGTCTGAACCAGGCGTCCAGATTTCTTTGATGCTGCTCGGCGAGCAGCTCCGTTGGGGCCATGAGCGCCGCTTGCCGTCCGCTCCCCACGGCGCGCGCCGCCGCTGCTGCAGCGACGACGGTCTTGCCGCAGCCCACATCGCCTTGGACGAGTCGCACCATTGGCCGCTCGCGGGCCAGATCGGCATCGACTTCATCGAGCGCGCGTTGTTGGGCGTTCGTCAATGAATAGGGCAGCGCAGCGATGAATCGCGACTCGAGCTCACCCGCATCGTCGAGCGCCCACGCCGGATCGGTCCTCGAGGATTCTCGCAGGCGACGCATCACCGTTTGATGCGTGAGCAACTCCTCGAAGGCCAAGCGCCGTTGCGCCGGATGTTTTCCAGCCTCGAGCTCATCGAGCGCGGCGTCGACCGGCGGCCGATGCACGTAGCGCAATGCATCGCGAAGAGGAGGCAAGCCGAGCGGCGCGATGATCGAACTCGGCAACCAGTCGCGTACGCCGGCGGTGTCGAGTTCCCGAAGCGCCAAGTTGATGAGCATTCGCAGCCGGCCTTGGCTCACGCCCTCGGTCGCCGGGTAGACCGGTGTCAGAGAGTCTTCGAGCGGGGCACGGTCGTCGAAGATTCTTCGGTATTCCGGGTGGACCATCTCGAGACCGAGCGGACCGCGTCGCACCTCACCGAAGCACCGGATACGCGTGCCGCGTGCGAGACCTTCCTGTTGCGCACCTGAAAAGTAGAAGAAGCGCAGAGTGAGAAAGCCCGAACCGTCGGCGATGCGGCACAACATCTGCCGGCGTCGTCGATAGACGACCTCCGTCAATTGCACCTCGCCTTCGACGACCGCGCGATGACCGGCGAGCAGCGAGCCGACAGGCTGAACACGGGTACGGTCTTCGTACCGCGTGGGCAGAACGAAGAGCAGATCTTGTACGGTCGTCACGCCAAGCACGGCGAGTCGAGCCGCCAGCGCGTCCCCTACGCCGCGCAGCGCCGTGACCGGACGTTGTTCTCGGGGTTCAGTCAAGGTGCAGGATGCAATCGACCTCGACTCTCGCTCCCTTCGGCAACTGCGAGACACCCAAGGCCGCGCGTGCCGGCCAGGGCTGCGGGAAGTAGGTCGCCATGATTTCATTGACCTTCGCGAAGTTCGAGAGGTCGGTGAGAAACACGGTGACCCTCACCGCGTGCTTGAGCGACCCGCCTGCGGCCTTGGCGACGGCAGACAAGTTGTCGAAGACTCGGCGGATTTCGGCTTCGATGTCACCGCTGACCAGTTCGCCGGTCGCGGGATCGAGCGGAATCTGGCCTGAGATGTAGACGGTCGGACCGACTCTCACAGCTTGCGAGTAGGTGCCGATGGCTTGAGGTGCATCGGGTGTATGGATGATTTGTCGCGTCATGTCGTGAACCTCTCGGAATTTTCGGCCGCGGATTACTCGTCGCGGGTCTTGACTGCAAGTGTACGCGAGAGCCGCAGCACGTCGGGCATCCGGCGGATCACCCTAATGACGCTCGCGAGATGCTGACGGTCTCGAACGCGCACTTCGAAGATGAGTACTGACGTGTCGGTATCGCGCTCTTCCAATTCGACGTGATCGATATTCGTTTCGGTACCGGCGATGGCCGAGGCCACGGCAGCGAGAACGCCCATGCGATTTTGCACTTCGACGCGCAGTTCGCAGCCGAACATCCGCCCCGGCTGTTCGGCCCAGGCGACAGAAATCCATTTTTCCGGGTGCTTGCGATAGTCGTCGACGTTCGCACAGTCTTCGCGATGCACGATGATCCCTCGTCCACTCGAGAGATAAGCGAGGATCGGATCTCCCGGCACCGGGAAGCAGCATCGTGCGTAACTGACGAGCAGTCCTTCCGTTCCTGCGATCGCAAGCGGTGCGGGAGCGCTCTCGCCGGCTTCGCCGCCGTCCGTCGTGGAGGCCGACGGCGCTGCAGGTCCGAGTCGGCGGGCGATGAGCGGTGCGAGGCGCTCGCCCAGCCCCACCTTTTCGAAAAGCTCGTCGGTGTCCGTCATGCCGAGTTCGCCGGCCGTGGCAGCGAGGGCGGTTTCGCTGATATCGGTGAGTGAGAGATCGAACTCCGCAAGCGATTGATTGACGAGCCGCTGTCCGAGCTCGATCGCCTCCGATCGTCGTAGTCCTTTCAGGTATTGCCTGATGGCGGCACGAGCTTTGGCCGTGACGACGAAATTGACCCAAGAAGGATTCGGTATGGCGCCCGGAGCCGTGACGATTTCGACCGTCTGCCCATTTCGCAATTGCGTGCGCAGCGGCGCGAGCCTGCGATCGACCTTGGCGGCGACACAACGATTTCCGACGTCGGTATGCACGGCATAGGCGAAGTCCACCACCGTCGCGCCGCGAGGCAGCCGAAGAATCTTGCCCTTGGGCGTGAACACGTAAACCTTGTCTGGAAAGAGATCGAGGCGAACGCTCTCCAGGAATTCTTCGGAAGATCCCGCCTCCTGCATCGAGATCAGGTTCGATAACCACTCGCGGGCGCGCGCTTGCTCGTGTCCGGCCGAGGCTTCACCCGATTTGTACTTCCAGTGCGCAGCGATGCCCGACTCCGAAACCCGATGCATGTCGCGAGTTCGAATCTGCGCCTCGATGGGCTGGCCGTTGGGCCCGAACAGGGTGGTGTGCAGCGATTGATAGCCGTTGACGCGCGGGATCGCGATGTAATCTTTGAATCGACCCGGCATCGGACGATACGCACCGTGCACGACGCCGAGGGCGCGATAGCAGTGATCGACGGATTCCACGATCACGCGCAGTCCGTACACATCGACGATCTCCGACAGCGACGTGCGCTTGCGATGCATCTTCCGGTAGATGCTGTAGAGATGTTTTTCCCGCGCTTCGACCTCGGCTTCTATGCCGGCCTTGGTGAGTGCAGCCCCGATGTTCTCCGAAATGCGGGTGAGAAATTCTTTCTGGTTGCCCCGAGCCCGCTTGAGCGCCTTTTCGATGACCTTGTATCGGCGCGGATAAAGTGCGCGGAAGCCGAGGTCCTCGAGCTCGAGCTTCATGGAATAGAGACCGAGACGTTCGGCGAGAGGCGCATAGATATCGAGGGTTTCGCGCGCCACCGCGCGCCGGCGCGGCAGGGCCATCCCCTCGATCGTCCGCATGTTGTGCAGACGATCGGCGAGCTTGACCAGGATGACCCGCAGATCACGAACCATCGCGAGCAGCATCTTGCGGAACGACTCGGCCTGCGCCTCTTCGCGGCTCTTGAACTGGATCTGGTCGAGTTTGGTGACCCCGTCGACGATGTCCGCGACGGTCTGGCCGAAACGACTGGCCAGATCTTCTTTGGCGATCGGCGTGTCTTCGATGACGTCGTGAAGGATGGCCGCAACGATGGTGTCGGCATCGAGCCGCAGGTTCGCGAGGACTTCGGCTGCAGCGACGGGATGCGCGATGTACGGCTCACCCGTTTTGCGCTTTTGACCTCGATGGGCTTCGGCGCCGAACTCCGCCGCCTCGCGAATACGCTCGACGTGCTCGGGGGGCAGGTAGGCGCTGGCAGCGCTCAGCAGCTCCTTGAGGCCGGGGGTCCTGCGTGAACCGCCGGGCAGGAAGCCGAGCAGTGTCTGCGCATAATCCAAAGTGCCTCCGCCCCGTCAGGGCCGCGCGATCAGTCTCCGAGACCGAACTGGGGGGCCCGGAAGCCCGGATCGGGCTCCATGATGTCGGGCAGAAGGCTCGGTTCCGGCTCCGGTTCCGGCTCGGGCTCGAGCAGCATTTCGGGGGTGATGTTGCCCGCAGCGATTTCGCGCAGCGCGACAACGGTGGGCTTGTCGTTTTCCCAGGGCACGGTCGACTCGGCACCATTGGCCAGCCGACGCGCACGCTGCGAAGCGAGGATCACGAGCTGGAAGATGTTGTCGACGTTCTGGAGACAGTCTTCGACGGTGATTCGCGCCATGTGGAGAAGCCCTCGGGATGAACCCGGAATACCCTGAAATTGGCCGGCAAGTATAGGCCAGTGCGGGGGTTCACCGCCAGCAGCGACGCCCCGAAGGCGTCGGGTCCTCTACATCGGCGACGCCTTCTGAAGCCGCCGAGGTGGGCGGGTGGGGCGCGTGGGGCGGCGTTAAGCGAGCAGGTCGCTTAACAGGGGTGCGAGCGAGGCCCGATTCCCGGCAAGGTCCTCGGCGTCTCCGGCCACGATGCGCAGCAAGTCGGACACGGCCTGATCGAAATCCTGGTTCACGATGACGTAGTCGAACTCGTCGTGATGCCTCATGTCGGCGACGGCATCGCGCAATCGACGGGCGATCACCGATTCGCTGTCGGTCCCGCGGCCGCGCAGTCGCCGTTCGAGTTCCACCCTCGAAGGGGGGAGCACGAAGAGGCTGATGCAGCCTGGCTCGCCTGTCGTCGGATTGCGTGTCCGCTCGCGCACCTGCTGCGCACCCTGCCAGTCGATTTCGAGGATCACGTCATGCCCGCGACCGAAAGCTTCCTCGAGCGCCTTTCGGCTGGTGCCGTAGAAGTTGTCGAACACCGGCGCATATTCGAGGAAACCGTCTGCCGCGATCATTTCTTTGAATTGGTCGACGGTGACGAAGTGGTAATCGCGACCGTCGACTTCGTTGGCACGTCGGGTACGGGTCGTGTGCGATACGCATACGCGGAGATTCGGCTCGCGCGCGAGCGCCGCCTTGACGAGGCTGGTCTTGCCCGCGCCCGAGGGCGCGGCGATCACGAAAAGCCGACCACTCATTCGATGTTTTGCACCTGCTCGCGCATCTGTTCGATCAAGACCTTCATGTCGACCGCGATACGCGTGACGTCGATTTCCTGGGATTTCGATGACAAGGTATTCGCTTCGCGATTGAGCTCCTGCATCAAAAAGTCGAGCCGGCGACCGGCGGCTTCGTCACCTTCGATCACGCGTCGGATTTCGGCGATGTGTCCGTCGAGACGATCGAGTTCCTCGTCGACGTCGGCGCGCTGCAGCAGCAACGCGACCTCTTGTTCGAAACGACCGGCATCTACTGTGGTACCGAGTTCGGCGAGTCGATCTTGCAGACGGGTACGCAATCGCGCCTGCAACTCGGGCATGCGCGATCGCAAGCCGGTCAAGAGCTCAGCGAGCGCGCTGCAGCGCTGCTCGATGAGTTCGCGCAATCTTTGACCCTCGCGACGACGCGCCGCGGCCATGTCGCGTACGGTGTCTTGAAACAAAGCCCGGCAAGCGCCATGCAAGCTCTCGGCGTCGGGGGCATCGTCTTTGAGAACGCCAGGCCATCGCAGTACATCGAGGGGGTCGACCCGCGCGGCGGTGCCGATCGAAAGTCGCGAGGCGATCTCGCCCGTGCGGGTGAGCAGGCGTTGCAGCGCTGCTTCATCGATGCTCAATTCCCGCTCGGCTTGGTGGGAGCCACGAAGATGGATCGTGCAATCGAGCTTGCCGCGTCGGAGCTCCTTGGCCAGCAATTGCCGCAACTCGCCTTCCAGAGAGCGCAACTCCTCCGGTAGCCGGAACCCTGGCTCTAGATATCGATGGTTGACGCTGCGCAGCTCGCAGGTGAGTTCGCCGAAAGGGCCGCTCACCTCGCGTCGCGCGAAGCCCGTCATGCTGCTGATCATCGAGAGTCCTCTGCTCACGGCCGCCGCTGTCGTGCGTCCAAGTCGGCCGGGGTGTATAAAGCGCGCAGTTTATCCCACTGATCTATCCGACACGGAAATCAAAGATGTTTCAACGCCCGAGCGGTCGCAGTCCCGACCAACTTCGTCCCGTGAGCTTCCATCGTCACTACACCCGACATGCCGAGGGGTCGGTATTGGTCGAGTTCGGCGGGACACGCGTGCTGTGCACGGCCAGCATCGAAGAGGGGGTCCCGGGATTCCTGCGTGGGCGAGGTCAGGGATGGGTGACAGCCGAGTACGGCATGCTGCCGCGCGCGACGCATACCCGATCGGCTCGTGAAGCGGCAAAGGGTAAGCAATCCGGGCGTACTCAGGAGATTCAGCGATTGATCGGCCGCAGCTTGCGTGCAGTCATCGACATGGCTGCGCTCGGAGAGCGCACCGTGACGCTCGATTGCGATGTCTTGCAGGCCGATGGTGGTACGCGTACCGCTGCCATCACGGGAAGCTATGTGGCTTTGGTCGACGCCTGTCAGACCCTGATCGCCCGCGGCTCACTTTCGCGATCGCCCCTGCATGGGCAAGTGGCCGCCATATCGGTGGGTATCTGCGGCGGCGCACCCGTACTCGATCTCGATTATGCCGAGGACTCCCAAGCGGAGACCGACATGAACGTCGTCATGAAAGATGGCGGTACGTTCGTCGAGATTCAGGGGACGGCCGAAGGACACGCATTCCGTCGCGAGGAACTCGACGCCATGTTGGCCTTGGCCTCTGGCGGTATCTCGCGATTGCACGAACTGCAGCGCGAAGCGCTCAAGACGGGCAAGCCCTGAGCGATGCGGATCGTGCTCGCCACCGGCAATGTCGGGAAAATCCGCGAGTTCTCCGACATGCTCGGTCCGCTCGGCTTCGAGTTTTTGCCGCAGTCCGAGTTCGGCATCGAACCTCCCGACGAGACCGGTGAAACCTTTGAAGACAATGCTTTGCTGAAAGCCCGCTACGCTTCGGCCCGCAGTGGTCTGCCTGCGATGGCCGACGACTCGGGGCTCGAGGTCGATGCGCTCGGTGGCGCGCCGGGCGTGCGCTCCGCGCGCTATGCCGGCGAGGGCGCCGGTGATCTCGCCAATCTGGGAAAACTGCTCGAGGCCATGCAGTCGGTGCCGGACGGATCACGAACGGCGCGCTTTCGTTGCGTGATCGCCTTGGTCCGCAGCGCCGACGATCCGGCGCCGGTGTTCGGTCGCGGCGTCTGGGACGGGGTCATCCTGCGCTCGCCTCGGGGCAGTGGCGGCTTCGGTTACGACCCGGTGTTCGCACCTCGAGGGGAGAGCCGCAGCGTCGCCGAGTTCGTCGCGGCGGAGAAACACGCGCAGAGTCATCGTGGCTCGGCGCTGCGCGATCTGCACGCACGACTGCGTAGAACCTGAACTGCGCGGAGCCATGAACCGCGAGACGCCTCTCAGTCTGTACATCCACTTTCCGTGGTGTGTCAGCAAGTGCCCCTACTGCGATTTCAACTCGCATGCGTTGCGCGAAGACGTTCCAGGTCGAGAGCGAGTGCCGGAGGAGTCGTATGTGGCGACCCTCCTTCGCGATCTCGCCCATCAATGCGAATCTCAGGCCGCGTCGATCGGCGATCGTCGCGTTTCCACCATCTTCATGGGTGGCGGCACACCGAGTTTGTTTTCACCGGGCGCCATCGGGCGCGTGATCGATGCGGTTCGAGCGGGGCCCGGTCTCGCGGCCGATGCGGAGATCACGCTCGAGGCGAACCCCGGCACGATCGAACGCGGGCGATTCGCAGAGTACGCCGCGGCGGGCGTCAATCGTGTCTCGCTCGGTGCTCAAAGTTTTGATGAACGGGCGCTGCGCAGGCTCGGGCGGATTCACTCGTCCGACGAAACACGGGCCGCCGCCGCAGAATTGCACGCTTCGGGGCTGTCCAATTTCAACATCGATCTGATGTACGGCTTGCCCGAGCAAGACGAAACTGGCGCCCTTCGAGACGTCGAAGCTGCGCTCGCGCTCGCGCCGGCGCAAATTTCGCATTACAGCCTGACACTCGAGCCGGGTACGCCTTTCGCGGCGCGCCCGCCTTCAGGGCTGCCTGTCGACGATCAAGTGTCGCGCATGCTGGAGATCGCGAGCGCACGACTTGAAGGGGAGAGTTATCGCCGGTACGAGGTATCCGCTTATGCGCGCGAAGGTTTCGACTGCGCGCATAACCTCGTCTATTGGACCTTCGGCGACTATCTCGGTATCGGCGCAGGTGCGCACGGCAAGTTGTCGAGAGTCCGCGCCGAGGGTGGCATCAGCGTGTCGAGAAGCACACAACCTCGGGAGCCGCGACGTTATCAGCGCGATCCGGAGGGCGGCCTCGTATGGCATGACGTCGAGGATGATCAGCGACCCTTCGAGTTCATGCTGAATGCCCTGCGATTGACGGCAGGTTTCGATATCGAGACGTTCGAATCCCGCACAGGATTGCCTTGGGATGCTGTGCATTCGGTGGTGCAGCGCCTTCGGGATCGCGGGCTGTTGGCTCTCGCCGATTCGTCACCCGGCCAGGGACGGGTGCTCGCGACCGCGGTCGGATTTCGGTTTCTCAATGAGGTGTTACTGGAATTTCTGCCCGACGAGGGGTCGAAAAGTATGCACAGCGGACAAAAAACCCCGTCGAACTCGCGAATTACGTGATTTTTTCAGTTTTGCTACAAAAAGTGATCTGTAACTCCATGATTTTTATAATTAAATCTTCGTCTTAATTTTTTGAAGAAGGCCCTAAAAAGGCCAAAACGGCAAAGAAAGCCCCAGCCCGAGACCCGCTGTTCCACAGACTTATCCACAGTTTTCAGCAACTTGGGCCGCCAAATCGACTCCTGTACCCCATCCGGACCTCTCGGCCCTTGTCGAAACCGGGTTGCCGCGCTTAGACTGCGCGCCCTTTTTCGTCCTGCCCGCTAATTTGGAAGGTCGGTCATGAAGCCCTCGATTCACCCGGAATACAACGAGATCAAGGTGTCCTGCTCTTGTGGCAACACCTTCCAGACGCGCTCGACCCTCGGTCAGGACCTCTCGCTCGAAGTCTGCTCGAACTGCCACCCGTTCTACACGGGCAAGCAGAAGATCCTCGACACCGCGGGCCGCGTCGACAAGTTCCGCAAGAAGTACGCTTCCACCGCCACGCGCTGAAGCCGCAGGGGTCGCGTCACGCGGTCCTCGCAAACGATCGAGACCAAGCGCCCGGACGGGCGCTTTGTCATTTCTGGGTCGACCTTATCCGGATCGACCGGAACTTCTGCTAGCGTCTGATCGTCGATATTTCGTGGAGCCTCGGATCGCGACATGAAGACGTCCAAAATTCTCGTCACCCTTTTGTTTGCGATGGCGGTCGCCTTGGCGCCGCAGCTCGATGCCCAGACGTCGTCGCGCAAGCCGACCGAACGAAAGTCGCAGGAGAGTTCGAGCTCCCGCAAAGCACACGAGCAGATCCTCAAGGCTTACGGGGTCTATGAGAATCAGGCGCTCCAAGACTACGTCAGCGAGATCGGGCAGCGCGTGGCCCGACAAAGCAGCCTGGCCGACGAGGAATGGAAATTCGTCGTTCTGGACGACGACTCCATCAATGCGTTCACGACCGGATGTTGCTACGTCTACATCCACCGCGGCTTGCTGATCCAACTCAACTCCGAGGCGGAACTCGCTTCGGTACTTGGGCATGAGATTGCGCACGTCACGGCAAAGCACCCTCAGAAAAGGATGACCCGCGGTGTGCTGGCGACGCTCGCAGCGACCGCTGCCGCGATCTACACCGGCTCGGGTGCCGTCGCCGATCTCGCGAATCTCGGCGCAACGGCTTGGATGCGTGGCTATGGTCGAGAGAATGAGTTGGAGGCCGATCGCATCGGTCTGAAGTATGCCGTTCGCGCCGGATACCGCCCCGAAGCCATGGGCGAGGTCTTCGACATGTTCAAGCGCGGTGAGCGCTTCGAAATCGATCGGGCCCGCGCCGAAGGTCGCGAGCCGCGCGTGTATCACGGCATGTTCTCGTCGCATCCGGCGCCCGACGCGCGCGCCGTGCAAGCGGCGAAGGCCTCGGCCAACCTCGAGTCGGGTCCTGAGGGCGGTTGGATCGACAACCGCGAGCGATACATGAAGGCCATCGACGGACTCACCTTCGGTTCGAGTCGGGCGCAGGGCATCGTTCGCGGGAACCGTCTGTATCACGCCGAACTTGGCGTCACGGTCGCTTTTCCTCGCGCCTGGACAGTGGAAAACCAGCGCGATGCGCTCGTCGCCTACACCCCGAACAAAGACACGTTGATGCACATCACCTTGCGCAGTTATCCGCCGACGATGGGGCCGCGCGAGTTCCTGTTCTCCCAGCTGCGCGGTGCCACGCTGTCGGGTGGCAAGCCGGTACAGATCAACGGCATGGAGGGGTACACGGTGCGTACGACCTCCGGTTCTCCGCTCGACAACGGAGCGGGGCCCGTTCGGTGGACCGTGCTTTATCGCGACAAGAGCGCCTATTTGTTCGCGGGTGCAAGTCGCTCGTCGCGAGGGGCCGTTCCCGAGGCCGACGGATTGTTTTTGTCGGTCGCCGAAACCCTTCGTCCGTTGAAGCCCTCCGAGTTTCCGCTGGCCGAGCCTTACCGCCTGCGAATCCTGACGGCCACGGCAGACACTCGACTCGAGGACTACGCCGACGACATGCCGGTCGAGAAGTATCCGCGGGAAGAGCTCTTGCTCATCAACGGTTTGTATCCCGACCGGAAGCTGCAGCCGGGAACCCTCTACAAGGTGGTCGAATGACCACGAGCGAATAAAAAAATCATTCGCGGCGCCTTGATTATGAGCGTCCGCCGTGTCAATTTCGTGGCGATTCGCCGCGTTTCTGCGACGAGCTTCAATACGACGATCTTCACGCCATGACTACCAAGAACTTCGAACTTAAAGATCTCTCCTCGGGCAAAACGAGCGCCTTGCCGGTGCGCTCCGGGACCATCGGCCCGGACGTCGTAGACATTGGCGCTCTCAACAAAGACCACGGTGTTTTCACTTTCGATCCGGGTTTCATGGCGACGGCCAGTACCGAAAGCCGTATCACATACATCGATGGCGATCAGGGCGTCTTGTTGTATCGCGGCTATCCCATCGAGCAGCTGGCGGCACAGAGTTCTTTCGTCGAGGTGGCTTATCTCCTCAACAACGGCGAGCTTCCCGATCAAAAGCAGCTTGCCGATTTCAGCGTGAGCATCCAGCGCCACACGATGATCAACGAATCGTTGCTGCGCATGTACAACGGGTTTCATTACGATGCGCATCCCATGGCCATGGTCAGCGCGATCGTGGCCTCGATGTCCGCGTTCTACCACGACTCGATGGACATCAATAACCCGCGTCACCGCGAAATCTTCATGCATCGCATCATCGCGAAGCTGCCGACGATTTCCGCGGCAGCGTACAAGCGTTCGGTGGGTCAGCCGTTCGTCTATCCGCGCAACGATCTCGACTACTGCAGCAATCTGCTGCACATGTTCTATGCCGTGCCCTGCGAGCCGTATCACGTCGATCCGCTGGCTTCGCAGGCGCTCGACCTGCTGCTCATCCTTCACGCCGACCACGAGCAAAACGCGAGCACCTCGACGGTGCGCCTTGCGGGCTCGACGGGCGCGAATCCCTATGCCGCCATCTCTGCGGGTGTCTCAGCCCTCTGGGGGCCGGCGCATGGTGGCGCGAACGAAGCCGTTCTCGAAATGCTCGAAGAAATCGGCAGCGTCGACAACATTCCGAAGTTCCTGGCGCAGGTCAAAGACAAATCGAGCAACGTGCGCCTCATGGGCTTTGGTCACCGCGTCTACAAGAATTTCGACCCGCGCGCGAAGATCATCCGCGAGATGTGTCACAAAGTGCTCGCGAAGATGGGGCGTGCCGACAATCCGTTGCTCGAGCTGGCTCAGCGTCTCGAAGAAATCGCCCTCAAGGACGATTACTTCATTTCGCGCAAGCTCTACCCGAACGTCGACTTCTACTCCGGCATCATCTACAGCGCTCTCGGCATCCCACGCTCGATGTTCACCGTCATGTTCGCGATCGCGCGCACGGCGGGGTGGGTGGCACATTGGCAGGAGATGATCAGCGACCCGGCCTACAAGATCGGTCGCCCGCGTCAGCTCTACACAGGTCCGGTCAAGCGCGACTACACGCCGATCGCCAAGCGCTCCTGAGATTCAGCGAGCGCTCGTCTCTCCGCCGTAACCTGCGGCCACGAGAGAGGAGACTTCGTTCAAGTCCGCACGCCGCATCGGTTTGCCGTCGACCGGACTGATCGGCGCCTGCCGGATTCCATCGACCGTGAACACGACGATCTCCACCGGCTGACCATCGACCTCGAGCCGCAGCGCCGGTTGCTGGACGATGCGTTCGGCATTGAGGCGTGTCCGCCGCTCGCCAACTTCGAACGGCACGCCCTGATCCATCAGTCGAAACGTCACCGACTCCGCGCGATCTGCGAAGACGTGGAGCAAGACGTCGTCGTGGTCGGTCGCCGTACCCTGCAACACCGAACCCACGAGCCGTGGCTGAAATTCTTTGAGGCGCTGCATGACATCGAGCGCCACCTCGCGCTGCGCCTGCAGCGACTCGAGATGCGCCTCGCCCCCGAACAGACGTTGATATTCCTGCAGTGCCTCTTCGATTTCGGTATTGCGAGGCAATACCGAGCCATCGACCACGCCGAATCGTTCGGCGGCTTTACGCTTGGCGAATAGAAAATCGCGGATGCCGTGTTCGGCCATCACTCGAGCCGCCTCTTGAGCGAGTGCTCGTCTGAGGTTTTCGGCCCGAGGCGGAAGCTTTTTCATGACGACGGATCAAAAAATGGGTTCGGCCGGTTGTTCGTTCGGGCGCCGCGGGTCTGCAGAGGGGGTGCCCGACGAACTGCCCGTGGGCAGTCGATCGACCATGAAGGTTTCGAATACGGCATCCGGATCGTCTGCTCCGGCAAGTTCTCCGGTGACTGGCGACACGCGAACCTGCATCAGCCCGCCCGGCATGTACCACGGGCGATCCGGAACGCCCTTCAGCGCCTCAGCCATGAAATCGACCCAAATGGGCACGGCCGTACGACTGCCTTCCTCACCTTCACCGAGAGGTCGCGATTGATCGAATCCTACCCACACGGTTGCCACGAGCGATGCGTTGTAACCGTTGAACCAGGTATCGCGCGCCTCGTTGGTGGTGCCGGTCTTGCCCGCGATGTCACTGCGACCGAGTGCCAATGCTCGACGTCCGGTACCGCGGGTGATGACCTCGCGCAGCATGTCGGTCATGAGCCAGGCGTTTTGTGCGCTGATCACGCGGGGAGCGATTTCGGTCGCCGGCAAGGAGCAGCCACGGGGTACGACAGTCGGGCCTTCTGTCTCCGCTGCATCGGGTTCGTTCGAAGGCTCTGGTGTACTCGCTTCGTCCGACGCCGCCATCGATGACGGATCGGGCGGATCACATTCGAGCGCGACGCGTCTCGGCGCTGCCTGGAACACCACCTCTCCGGAGGGATCCTCGATGCGTTCGATGAACCACGGCTGGATCCGGTGACCGCCATTGGCGAAGACCGCATAGCCCGAGGCGACCTGAAGCGGCGTGGCGCTCATGGTGCCGAGCGAGAGCGTGAGATTGCGCGGCAAACTCGCACGCTCGAAACCGAAACGTTCGGTGTAGGCGATGGCCGGGCCCATGCCGATGGCTTGCAGAACCCGGATCGACACCAGATTGCGCGATTTGACGAGTGCCTCGCGCAGTCGAGTCGGTCCTCCGAAGTCACCGCTCGAGTTTTCGGGGCGCCAGGCTTCTTCCATGTTCGGATCGTCGATCACGAATGGCGCGTCGAGCACCACGGAGGCGGGAGTGAAACCGTTGTCGAGCGCAGCCGAATACAGAAAAGGCTTGAACCCTGAGCCTGGCTGTCGCTTGGCTTGAATGGCGCGATTGAACTTGCCCGCGTTCGGATCAAAATAATCGAACCCTCCCACGAGAGCAGTGATCGCCCCGTCGGCGGGCGAGAGCGCCACCAAGGCGGCAGCTGCTTCGGGAATCTGTGCAAGCTGCGGTGCGGGCAGCAGCGTGACGTGGATGACGTCTCCACGAGTCAGCAATTCCCCGGCGGTCTTCGGCGCCTTGCCGGGACGGCCGTTGATTCTGGGTCGTGCCCAAGACAGGCCTTCCCAGGGCACCGTGACGATACCGGCATCGCGTACGTAAACGCGTACCGATTTTTCCTGAACGTCGAGTACGACGGCCGGCAAGACGGAGCCGCTGGCATCCTGGTCGGAGATCAGCGCCTCGAGTTCGCTTGCGTCGTTGTTTGCCGGGAGCTCGACTCGAGTCTTCGGACCCCGCCAGCCCTGCCGACGATCGTAGTCGAGGAGCCCTTGTCGGACCGCAGTGTTCGCTGCGGTCTGCATGCGCGGATCGATGGTGGTGTAGATCTTGTAGCCCTCGTTTTGCGCCGAGGCGCCGAGGCGCTGCACGAGTTCGAGTCTGGCCATTTCGGCGATGTAGGGCGCCTCGACCTCGAACACTTGGACATGCTCGCGGGCGGACACCTTTTCGACGGCCGCGCGTTCCTCGGTATCCCGATCGATGTAGCCGAGTTCGCGCATGCGTCGCAGCACGTAGCCGCGGCGTTGCGCTGCAGCTTCCGGGTTGTTGATGGGGTTGTAACGAGACGGTGCCTGCGGCACGCGCGCCAGGGTTGCGGCCTCGGCGAGCGTCAGTTGGTCCAGCGTCTTCCCGAAATACAGATCGGCTGCGGCGGCGATGCCATAGGTCCGCTTTCCGAAATGTATGACGTTGAGATAAAGGCCAAAGATTTCTTCTTTGGTGAATTCCTCTTCGATGCGATAAGTGAGGAACATCTCCTGCGCCTTTCGCCGCCAAGTGCGATCTTGGGTCAGAAAAAGATTGCGCGCGGTTTGTTGTGTGATGGTGCTGGCACCCTGCAGTCGCGAGCCCGGCAGCAGGTTGACCGCAAGGGAGCGCAGGATTCCCTGGTAATCGAAACCCGAATGCTCGAAGAAACGATCGTCCTCCGCCGCGATGAAGGCCTGACGCACCATGGGCGGGATGTCGTCGAAGGTCACCGGGATACGCCGCTGTTCGCCGATCTGCGCGATGACTTGGCCGTCTCGCGAGTACACCCGTAGCGGAACCTGCAACTCGATTTGTCGCATGGCCTCGACGGTGGGCAGAGAGGGCTGCAGGTAGAGATAGGCGCCAGAGATGAGCGCGGCGATTGCGAGAGCGCTGATCGCGAGCCCCGCTGCAGCCAGAAACGCGATTTTCGGCAGGTAACGCTTCACGACCCCGGCATGTTACCGGAATGCCGAGCTCTGGTACCCCATCACCGAGACCCCCATCCTTCGGTTAGGCTTGGCTCGTCAGGGCGATTTCTCGCTGAAGATGCACGAAACACGAAATCTAATTCTGGTCGGACCGATGGGTTCCGGAAAGTCCGCGGTGGGTCGCCAACTCGCCCGCGCGCTCCGGCGTCCGTTTGTCGACTGCGATACGGAACTCGAAAAGCTCACAGGGGTCGATATCCCGCTCATTTTCGAGAAAGAGGGCGAGGCAGGGTTTCGAGTACGCGAACGCGATCTCATCGCCGAGCTGGTGGCTCGCCAGGGCATCGTCCTGTCGACGGGCGGCGGCGCAGTCCTTCTGGATGAGAATCGTCGACAGCTGCGCGAAGGGGGGGTCGTCATCTACCTCGAGACGTCGATCGAGCAACAACTCGTCAGAGTCCGCCAAGGCGAACGACGGCCGCTCCTCGCAGGCGCCGCTGATCTACCCGGCCGACTTGCCGAACTCATGGCGCGGCGTGCACCGCTCTATACGGAGATCGCGACTCTGACGGTGCGCACCGACGGACATCGGGTGCGTGAGGTCGTGGATCAAATTCTGAGACGGTTGCCGTCGGACTGACTCGGCGTGGCCCCGCGTATACTTTGCTCGGCATGACGCTGCTCCACTCCATGACGGTATCGCTCGGCGAGCGGTCTTATCCGATCTACATCGGCGACGGCTTGTTGCGCGATCCCACGTGGCTCGGCGAACTTTTGAAGGCCCGCAAGGCTGCCATCGTCACGAACGAGGTGGTCGCGCCGCTTTTTGCCGCGAGCGTCCATGCTGCGCGTTCGGGCGCCGAGACGCACGACATCGTCTTGCCGGACGGCGAGTCGCACAAGACACTTGTCACGACCTCGAAAATATTTGACCGGCTCATCGAGCATCGATTTTCCCGCGATGATCTCATCGTCGCCCTCGGCGGTGGCGTAATCGGCGACATGGCCGGATTCGCGGCAGCGTGTTATCAGCGCGGCATCGGTTTCGTGCAGATTCCGACCACGCTGCTCTCTCAGGTCGACTCCTCCGTCGGTGGCAAGACGGGCGTCAACCATCCGCTCGGCAAGAACATGATCGGCGCCTTCCATCAGCCCCGCGCGGTCGTCATCGACATTGCGACTCTGCGCAGCTTGTCTTCGCGCGAGTTACGCGCAGGGCTCGCCGAAGTCGTGAAGTACGGACTGATCTGCGACGCGTCATTCTTCGAGTGGCTGGAGTCGAATGCCGAAAAACTCCTGGCTCGCGATGCGGAGACCTTGGCGTATGCGATTCATCACTCTTGCCAAACGAAGGCGGCCATCGTGGGCCGCGACGAGCGCGAGCAGGGTGAGCGCGCACTTCTCAATTTCGGGCATACCTTCGGGCACGCCATCGAGAGCGTGACCGGCTATTCGAGTTGGTTGCACGGTGAAGCCGTCGCGGCCGGCATGCTGATGGCGGCGTCGCTTTCCGAGCGCTGCGGATACCTCGCGGCAAGCGATGTCGCCCGAATCGCTCGCCTGTTTCAACGTTTGGGTTTGCGTACCGATGCTCGCGGTGAGCTGACGGCCGATGCCGCCCGCCTCGCCATGAGCGTGGACAAGAAAGTGCAAAACGGCCGTATCCGGCTGATTTTGTTGCGCGGCATCGGCAAGGCGTTCGTGAGCGATGATTATCCCGGCGACGCGTTGACCGCGACGCTCGAGGCACATCTCTCGTGACTGGTACGTCCATGACTGGTGCGGTGCTGCCGCAGACGAGCCTCGGCGCTCTCGCGCCTTGGGCCGCCCACGATGCAAGCTCGAGAGGTCGGGTCTATCCCGAGCCGTCGCCGGAGATGCGCGGCGAGTTTCAACGCGACCGTGATCGCATCGTGCACTCGAACGCCTTTCGACGCCTCGTCTACAAAACGCAGGTTTTCGTCAACCACGAGGGCGATCTTTACCGAACGCGACTGACGCACTCCATGGAAGTCGCGCAGATCGGACGCACCATTGCCGGTGTGCTCGGATTGCACGAGACGCTCACCGAAGCCATTTGTCTTGCCCACGACCTTGGGCATACACCGTTCGGACACGCCGGACAGGGCGCACTCAACGAGTGCATGCGCGAGTACGGCGGATTCGAACATAACCTGCAGTCGTTGCGCGTCGTCGATCTGCTCGAGGAGCGCTATGCAGATTTTCCGGGGCTCAATCTCACTTACGAAACGCGTGAGGGCATTCTCAAACATTGTTCGCTCAACAATGCGCGGCAACTCGGCGAGTTGGGCGAGCGTTTTTTGCGTCGCGGCCAGCCGAGTCTCGAGGCGCAGCTCGCGAATCTTGCCGATGCCATCGCGTACAACAACCACGATGTCGACGATGGGCTCCGGGCCGGGCTCGTCGAAATCGATGCCTTGCGCGAAGTGACGCTCTTCGGTCGGGAGCATTCGGCTGTTATGGCTCGATATCCCGAACTTGCCGGCCGTCGCGTCATTCACGAGACCATTCGGCGCATGATCAATCGCGTGGTGCGAGATGTCGTCGAGTCCAGCCGCAGCCGCCTTCTCGACTCCGGCGTTCGTTCGATCGACGAGGTGCGTACTCGGGCGGATCCGCTCATCACGCTTAGCGATGCGGTACGCGCCGAGCACATCGAACTCAAGCGGTTCTTGAATGCCAATCTCTACCGACATCATCGCGTGCTTGGCATGACGGACAAGGCGCGAAAGGTATTGCGCGAATTGTTCGAGGCGATGATGGGCGACATCGACCTGTTGCCGCGCGAGCATCGGGATGCCGCTGCCGCGGCCGAACAATCGGGCGGCAAAGCGGGTCGCGCGCGGGTCGTGGCCGATTACGTCGCGGGCATGACCGATCGCTATGCGATCGGCGAGCACCGACGACTCTTTACGCCCGCAGACCCGTTCTGAGCGATCGCGTCAGAGCGTTTGCGCTTCGTCGCGCAAGGCACGACGCAGGATTTTTCCGACGTTGGTTTTCGGCAGTTCGCTGCGGAAGTAGACGTACCGTGGCACCTTGTATCCGGTAAGTGCCCCGCGGCAGTGCTCGATGATCTGCTCCTCAGTGAGCTTGGGATCTTTGCGAACGACGAATAGCGCAACGGCCTCACCCGAGCGTTCATCGTTCTTGGCGACGGCGGCGGCCTCGAGCACACCCGGGTGTGTCACGGCGACGCTCTCGACCTCGTTCGGATAAACGTTGAAGCCGGACACGTTGATCATGTCCTTCTTGCGATCTTCGATATAGACGAAGCCACGCTGATCGATGCGGCCAACATCACCGGTTCTCAACCAGCCGTCGGGCAACATGACTTTGGCGGTTTCTTCCGGTCGGTTGTAATAGCCCTTCATCACCTGAGGACCGCGGACGCAGATTTCGCCGACCTCTCCGACGGGAAGCATTTTGCCGTCGTCATCGGCGATGCCGATTTCGGTGGAAGAGATCGGCAGACCGATGGAGTCGTTGAAGTCGACGTCGATCGGATTGATGCAGGCTGCAGGCGAAGTCTCGGTGAGGCCCCAGGCCTGCGTGAGAATGCAACCGGTAACTTGCTTCCAGCGTTCGGCCACGGCGCGCTGAACAGCCATGCCACCGCCCAGCGTGCAGCGCAACTTGCTGAAATCGACCTGATCGAAGCCCGGCGTATTAAGCAAGGCGTTGAACAAAGTATTCACGCCGGACATGTAGGTGAACTTGTATTTTTTGAGCTCGGCCACGAAACCCGGAAAGTCGCGCGGGTTCGTGATGAGCACGTTGGTCCACCCCAACCTCAGGAAGAGGATGCAGTTCGCCGTGAGAGCGAAGATGTGATACAGCGGCAGCGCCGTGATGGCGATACCCACTTCGTCGCGCGGCAGCACGGCTTCGGTCCAAGCCGAAGACTGAAGCACGTTGGCGACCATGTTGCCGTGACTCAACATCGCGCCTTTCGAAACGCCTGTCGTGCCGCCGGTGTATTGCAGGAATGCCAGATCATCGTGCGTCAGCGGGTGTCGCTCGAGTTCGAGGTCCCGCCCTTCGCGCACCGTGTCGGAGAAGCGCAGTGCGCCGGGAAGCTGGAAGGCCGGCACACCCTTGCGTACGCGACGTACCACGAAGTCGACGATGTTGCCCTTCGGGAAACCGAGGAGCTCGCCGACGCTCGTGAGAATGACGGTGCGAACGCTCGTTCGTTCGATCACTTCCTGCAAGACGTGGGCGAAATTTTCGAGGATGACGATGGTCTCGGCGCCCGAGTCTTTGAGTTGATGTTCGAGCTCTCGCGCGGTGTAGAGCGGATTCGTGTTGACGACCGTTCCGCCGGCACGCAGGACGCCGAACAGGGCGATCGGATACTGCAGTACGTTCGGCATCATGATGGCGACGCGATCGCCTCGCTTGAGGCCGGTGCGATGCTGCAGCCAAGCTCCGAACGCTTTCGACTCTCGATCGAGATCGCCGTAGGTGATCTGCCGACCCATCTGGATATAAGCCGATCGATCGGCGAATTCCGTGAAGCACTGTTCGGCCATGTGCGTGACCGAAGAGTAGCGAGTGGGATCTATTTCGGCGGGAACGCCGACGGGGTAAGAAGACAACCAAATTTTAGACATGGCGAGACTTTAGCCTTTGCCCGGGGTGGGGCTCAACGACGAAGCATCGGTTTCAACACCGGCCAGACCGTGTCGAGCATGACGGGCTGTGCTTTGGCTGTGGGGTGGAGGCCATCGGCCTGCATCATGCCGGGTGCGAGCGCGATTTTTTCGAGAAAGAAAGGTTCGAAGGGCAGGCGATAGCGCCGAGCGAGGTTGCTGAAGAGCTTCTCGAAACCTTGCGAATATCGCGGTCCGTAATTGGGCGGAATCTTCATTCCGAGGAGTAGCACCTGCGCCCCGGAGGATTGAGCGGTTTCGATGATGCGCTCGAGATTTTGACGCGAGGCTTCGAGGGGCAGGGCGCGCAGGCCGTCGTTGCCGCCGAGCTCGACGATGACGATCTGGGGACGGTGGACCGACAACGCCCTCGGCAGGCGGGCCAGGCCGCCTGTGGTGGTTTCTCCGCTGACGCTGGCATTGATCACGCGGTATCCGTAACCTTGAGCCTTGAGTCGGCTTTGAAGCAGGGCTACCCAGCCCTCGTTGGAGGCCAGACCGTAACCCGCGCTGACGCTATCCCCCAAAACCAATATGGTGGGGCTGTCGTTGCGCGCCGTATTGCCATAGGACCATGCTGGTGCGATCGCCATCAGCAACGCCAAGACGAAGGAACGTTTCGTGACCAAAGATATCGTCCTCGAAGCCCGTGAACTGTCGAAAGAGGTTAGCAGCCCTGAAGGCAGACTCGCCATTGTGCAGAAGGTTTCCTTTTCGGTTTACTCGGGTGAGTCGGCAGCCATCGTCGGTGCATCTGGCGCGGGCAAATCGACGCTGCTGGCATTGCTCGCCGGTCTCGATACGCCGACGTCGGGCAAGGTGCTGCTCGCAGGGGAAGACCTCACCACGCTCGACGAGGACGGCCGTGCACGCCTGCGCGCCGAGCGCGTGGGCTTCGTTTTCCAGTCTTTTCATCTCGTGCCAGCGCTCACGGCGCTCGAAAACGTGATGTTGCCGCTCGAGCTCGCGGGGCGCCCCGATGCAAAAACAGGGGCGCTCGAAGCCCTCGAGCGTGTCGGTCTGCGCGAGAGGGTCGGTCACTACCCAAGGCAGCTGTCTGGCGGCGAACAACAGCGCGTGGCCATTGCCCGCGCATTCGTCGTCCGACCGGCTGTGCTCTTCGCCGACGAACCCACCGGAAATCTCGACACCGTTACCGGTGGCCGAATTGCCGATTTGCTCTTCGATTTGAATACCGGCTCGGGAACCACCCTGGTGTTGGTCACTCACGATCGAGCCCTTGCCGCACGCTGTAACCGGGTCTGGGTCATGGAGGCGGGGCGTCTCGCCCCGGGCTGAACATGCTGCGTCGTTCCGCCATCCTAGGAGTACGTTTGCTCGGCCGCGAGTGGAAGTCGGGCGAGCTCGGTATTTTATTGATCGCCCTCATCGTGGCGGTGGGCGCACTCACCGGCGTGGGTTTTCTCGTCAATCGCATCAGTCAGTCGGTTGCATTGCAGGCCAACGAGGTCCTTGCCGCAGACCTGCGCCTCGAGTCCGGGTCGGCCGCCCCCGAAGAGACCTACGTCGCCGAGGCAAAAAATCGTGGACTCCGTACGGCGCGCAGCACGTCCGTGCTCAGTGTCGTGTTCCGCGACGATCGTAACCAACTTGCGAATGTCCGCGCGGTCAGCGAAGGCTACCCACTGCGTGGCACGGTGGGCGTTGCAAACGAAGCGTTCGGCGTTCCGGTCGCCGTGGGCCGCGGTCCTGTGCGTGGTGAGGTCTGGCCTGACTCGAAGCTGCTTGCAGCGCTCGACGTCGTCGTGGGGGACACCGTATCCGTAGGTGCCGCGACGTTCCGCATCACACGCGTACTCATCACCCGACCCGATCAGGGGGGTGGGTTCGGAGAGCTCGCCCCGTCGATGCTCATGCACGCCGACGATCTGCCCTCGACTCGTCTGCTGCAGCCGGGTTCGCGCGCGACGCATGCTTTGTTGTTCGCCGGCGAGCGCGATGCCATCGTCGGTTTCAAGGCTTGGCTCGACAAGGCCAAGCAGCGTGGACAGCGTCTCCTCGATGTCAGTGAGGCGAGTCCTCAAATCCAGAACGCGATCGATCGCGCGGGTCGGTTCTTGAGTCTGGCGAGTCTCGTCGCCGTGTTGCTTTGCGCCATCGCGGTCGCCATGGCGGCGCGACGCTATGTACAACGTCACCTCGATTCGGTGGCATTGCTCAAAACCGTGGGCGCGACGCGTGCTTTCACGCTGTCGATGAGCCTCGTTCAGCTCTGCATCATCGCCGTCGTGGCCGCACTCATCGGATCGGGTATCGGGTTCCTTGCGCAAGAGTGGTTGCTGCGCGCCCTCGAGGGGCTGTTGCGCGCGAATCTACCTCCACCCGACTTACTTCCGCTCGGTCTCGGTTTCCTGACGGCGATCGCATTACTCGCAGGTTTCGCGCTGCCACCTTTGCTGCAGTTGTCTCGTGTGCCCGCCATTCGGGTGCTGCGACGAGACATGGAACCGCCACCACCTGTGGTCTGGCTCGCGTTCGGCCCGGCGATCGCTGCCGTCGTATTTCTCGTCTGGTGGGTCGTGCGTGATGCGCGTCTCTTCGCCGGCTTCACCATCGGGCTCACGATTTTCACCGCCGTGCTCGCCGTGGCGGGCTGGGCGATGGTTCGACTCGCCGGCTCGATGCGCGGTACGGTCGGCGTGTCGTGGCGTTACGGCATTGCGAACTTGAGTCGTCGCCGCGCCGAGAGCGTGGTGCAGATCGTGGCTTTCGGTCTCGGCATCATGGTGCTGCTGCTGCTTGCGGTCGTGCGCAACGACCTGCTGACCGATTGGCGTCGAAGTCTTCCCGAAAATCTGCCGAACTTTTTCTTCATCAATATTCCGCCTAACGAGCGCATGGCGTTTTTCGACTTTCTCGACGAGCGGGGCGCCTCGAGGTCTCGTGCACTGCCGATGATTCGGGCGCGACTCACGCAGATCAACGGGCAGCCGATACAGAGCCTGCAGTTCGTCGATCCCCGTGGCGAAGGGTATTCGCGCCGCGATCAAAACATCACTTGGCAGGCTGAGCTCGGCGATGACAATCAGATCGTTGCGGGTCGATGGTGGACCCAGACGGAGCACGGACGTCCGCTTGTATCGATCTCCGATGAATATCAGCAAGGTCTCGGGCTCAAGATCGGCGATCGCATGACCTTCGATATCGCAGGTGAAGTGATCGAAGCCGAGGTCTCGAGCGTTCGCAAGATCAAGTGGGACAGCTTCCAGCCCAACTTCTTCATCGTGTTTCCGCCAGGGCTCCTCGATGAACTCGCAGGAACCTGGATGACGAGCGCCTACTTCAAGCCGGGTGACGGACGCGTGATTTCCGATCTGGTTCGCCAGTTCCCGAGTGTCTCGGTCTTCGATCTCGACGATCTGCTTTCACAGGTTCGCTCGGTAGTCGATAAGGCTGCGATGGCCGTGCAGAGTGTATTCGTCTTCACACTGTTCGCGGGTCTCGTCGTATTGCTCGCAGCCGTTCAGGCTTCGCGCGACGAGCGACGTTACGAAAGTGCGATGTTGCGCACCCTGGGCGCGAGTCGTGGAACGGTCGCCCGTGGCATCCTGGCCGAGTTCAGTGCGCTCGGGCTCCTGTCGGGGCTGCTGGCTGCGACGGGCGCATCGATCGCCGGTTATTTTTTGGCCGAACAGATATTGCAGGTGTCCTACTCCTTCGACCCGTTGCTTTGGATATTCGGTCTGCTGGGCGGCGGTGCGTTGGTGGCGGCGAGTGGTTGGCTCGCCACGCGCAGCGTCTTGAAGCAACCGCCTGCGAGCACCTTGAGGGGCGGCTGATCGCAAAAACTTGGGAGGCCATCATGGCGATAATCGGATGTGGCAAGACTTCGTTCCGGCCTTTGATGTCGCTTTGCATCGCGGCGGTCATCGCTCCGACCGGCCTCGCCGACACTGCCCTCACCATTTACAGCTCCGCCGAGCCAGGTGCGGTACCGGCGGAGTTGTATCGACCCGTCAACGGATCAAGCACGATGATGGGACGTGCCGTGCCCGGTTTTGCCATCGTTCGCGACGAACGCGAGCTCGATCTGCCCGCCGGGCGCTCGCAACAAAGATTTTCGGATGTGGCGGCGTTCATCGACCCGACCACGGTCAATTTTGTCTCCCTCACCGATCCCTCGACTCGGGTTCTCGAACAGAGCTTCCAATTCGATCTCGTCAACTCGAAAAAATTGATCGAAAAGCACATCGGCCGCTCGGTGACGGTGGAGCGCGTGCAGGGCGGTCAACTCAGCACGACCTCGGGAACACTGCTTTCGGCGAGCGACGGTCTCGTGTTGCGCGCCGTCGATGGAACGATCTCCTCTCTCCGAGATCACTCGGCGATCCGCTTCACCGAACTCCCAGGCGGGTTGATCACCCAGCCGACTTTGGAGTGGACGCTCAGTTCGCCCCGCGCAGGAAAACATCGGACGAGAGTCTCCTACGAAACGGGCGGCATCACCTGGTGGTCCGACTACAACCTCGTCTTCAAGCCGGGTCGTGATGCCAACAGCGGTACGCTCGATTTGTCCGCGTGGGTCAGTATCGTCAATCTCTCTGGGGCGTCGTATCGTGATGCTCGATTGAAACTCGTCGCAGGTGATGTGCAGCGTACCGCGCCGCAAAATCGTCTGCGCTCGGTCGCGGCTGCGGCGATGGTCACGAGCGCGCCGGACGAAGCCGGATTTTCCGAGAAGTCTTTCTCCGAATATCACCTCTACACGTTGGGTCGACGGACCGACCTCCCCGACAACTCGACCCGACAGATCGAACTCTTCGAGCAGGTTCGGCAGATTCCCGCCAGGAAATTATTGGTCTATCGAAGTTCCGACGCAGGATTCGGCGGGCTCTTTCTCGACCGTGATTTCAGCTCGCCCTCGAGTCGTTCAGTCGATGTGTTTCTCGAATTCAGAAACGATCGCAGTAACGGACTCGGCGTGCCGCTTCCGGCAGGGCGCATCCGAGTGTCTCAACTCGACGAGGCCGACGGCAGTCTCGAATTCATCGGTGAAGATCGCATCGATCACACGCCGCGCGCCGAGCGGGTACGCATCAAGCTCGGCACGGCATTCGACATCGTGGGCGAACGACGTCAGGTCGATTTCGCGATCGACACTCGCGCTCGATGGCTCGAGGAAGAAATCGAGCTCACCGTACGGAACCGCAAGAACGAAGCCGCCGAGGTGATGATCGTCGAATCTTTGTTTCGCACCACCCAGTGGAATATCATCAAGCAAAGCCAGGAGTCGACCAAACTGGATGCTAGACAGATCCAGTTCATGGCCAAACTGCCGAAGGACGGTGAGTCGGTGGTGCGTTACCGGGTTCGTTATACCTGGTGACTATCGCGCCGATAGGCGCGCAGAAATACTTTGACGTGCTCGTCGATCAGCGTTGGCAGAGACAGCGGGCGACAGCGAGCCCCCTTCAGATCGTGTTGGTGAAGCAACGCGAGCAGCAGAGGCGAAAGCAGCATGAGCGCGGCATGGCGCATGTCACCTTCGAGGATCACACCGCGCGAGACGTAGGACGTGAGTCGGGTCTCGAGGGCTTGGAGCGTAGGCTCGAGAACGTCTTGCAGGTAATCGAGGGCGGTACCGGGGTGTCTCAAGCCTTCTGCGAGCCCGATTCGATGCAGTGATCCGATGACGCCCTCGGTCCACCCCCGGACGATGCGATTCAGGAAATCTTTGAGCGAGGTCTCAAGGTCGACCTCGGCATCGTCGATCTCGCGGGTGCGCTGCAGGTGGCGTTCGCCGGCCTTCACGTGGTGGGCGAAGACAGACTTGATGAGCGCCTCTCGAGTCCCGAAATAGTGGCGGAGGGTGGCGACGCTGACCCCGGCCGCCAGAGCGAGTTCACGAAAGCTCGGAGGCTCCCCGGTTTGCAGGGCAAGCCGCTCTTGAGCCTTTGAAATCAGGGCGTTACGACGCTGGTCGAATTGAACGTTTCGAGCTCCGGCAGGTCTGGCCATGGCAGCGCCCCCAAATCAGGTTGGATAAATTAGACCAGATGAGTTAATATATTTCAACCCTGATTTCGGGTGGACCAAGGATCGGTTTCTCCATGGCGTTCGATGAACCTCAGCCCGGCTTTTTCTCGCGTTATCGATGGCCCGTGATCGCCGCCCTGGCGATCTTCCTCGTGGCGTTCATCTTTTTCCGTAATTCGCGACCGACCCCCGTCGGCGTCATCGAGGCGCGACAAGGGCCCGCCGAGCGCGTGCTCGCCATCTCCGGCCGCACTCGTCCTCAAGTGACGGTCAACATCGTCCCGAAGTCGCCCGGTCAGATCGTCCGCCTCACCAAAGAGGAAGGCGACTCCGTCAAAGAGGGTGAAGTGATCGCGCAGCTCGATTCCGAAGCGCCACGGGCCGCCGTCGACGAAGTCTTGTCGAAGATCACGCTCCAGCAACGGGCAGTCGCCGAAGCCGAGCGGAACTTCCGACGCTTGGAGCAACTGCGCGCCCAGGGCCTCGCCACGGTAAAAGAATTCGACTCGGCGAAATTCGAACTCGACCAAGCCAAAGTTTCACTGGAAGGTCTCGCGGCGACTCGCAGAGAGGTCGCCAGTCGTCTCCGCGACAACACCATCGTCTCGCCGGTCTCCGGGGTCGTGCTGTCACGGCCGATCGATCCGGGCCAAGTCGTCGGTGCCGCAACGGTCATCTACGAAATCGCGCCGCTTTCCGATGTCGAAGTGCAGGCCGATGTCGATGAACGATACCTCCCCGAAATTCGCGAAGGCCTCAAAGCCGACATTCTCGTCACCGGACAGCCGAAGCCGATCAGCGCCACGCTCTATTACGTGTCGCCCAAGGTCGACCCGCGAACGGGCGGTGCACGCGTGAAACTCAAACTCGATCAGCAGATCGAAGGTTTGCGCTCGGGTCTCACTGCCGATGTGAACATCATCGTCGAGCGTCGAGAGAGCGCCGTCACGGTATCGCGCAGTGCCATCCTCGGCCGCGAGGGTGAGGCGCGAGTACTCGTGGTGACCGACGGACGCGTCGTTCCGCAGCCGGTGAGTTTCATGGAGTGGCCGAGCGAACGCGTGATCGTGCTCGCCGGATTGCAGCCCGGTCAGCAGGTGCTTGCGAGTCCGCGTCCCGACCTCATCGGCGAGCGCGTGATTCCGACGACGGACTTTTCGACCATTCCGGTAGGCGAGCGCCCACGAGGATCCGAAGCGCGCAAGTCGCTTTGATCCACGGAGTCAACCCACCATGCCCATTGGAATCTCCATGCGTTTCGATCTGAAGGTCGCCCTGCGCTACCTCACATCGAACCGTTTGCAATCTGCGCTGCTCATCGGCGGTGTGGCGATCGCCGTGACGGTCTTCACCTTCAATGCAGCGCTCATCAATGGACTCGCTGAGTTCCAGATCGATCGAGTCGTCGGCAGTTCGTCGCATGTCACCATCGAACCGGCGACACCGCGGCCTGCCATCGCTCCAGCTCCGGAAGGCACAGAGCGGCTCGTCGCCTCGCAAGTCGCGCTCGAACGTCGCGAGCAAATCAAGCAGTGGCGCAGCGTCGAGCGCATCATCGAATCGCTTCCTGGTGTAACCGGTGTGTCCTACAACATCGTCGGTACGGGGCTCGTGACGCGTGGAGAGCAGACGTTGCCGGTCAGTCTCAAGGGTGTCGAGCCGGCGCGGCTCTCTGCCATTGCACCGATCGATCGAACTCTCGTCGAAGGTGAAGCGCGTCTCGGTCTCAACGACGTCCTGATCGGACGCAAACTCGCCCTCGATCTCGGCATCGGTGTCGGACAGCCCATCTTCATCACGAGCAATCAGGGTCGCGAGCGCACGCTCACGGTGCGTGGCTTGTACTCGACGGGTGTCGATAGTCTCGATGGACGTCTTGCGTATGTGAACCTCGATACGGCTCGGGTGATGTTCGATCTGCCGGAAGGCCTGACGGAGATTGAACTCAAACTCGCAGACATCTACGCGGCTCGAAACATCGCGCGACAACTCGCCGACACCACTGGGCTCGAAGCGGTTGCGTGGATGGATCGCAACCAGCGCCTGCGAGAAGCGCTCGAGGGTCAAGGAAATTCCGGCAACATCATCAAGATGTTCACGCTGATCACCATCATCGTCGGTGTGGCGAGCGCCCTGCTGCTCACGACGTTCCGCCGACGCCCGGAGATCGGCATCATGCGCAGCTTCGGCATCTCGCAGCGATTCGTCCTGTCGGTGTTCATGCTGCAAGGCGCCTTGATCGGCATCATCGGTTCTCTCGTCGGCTGCTTCCTCGGTTGGGGTTTCAGCACGCTGCTCGCGAGCGCGGGAGACGGGACTCGCCGTCTGCCCGTCGATCCGAGTCTCGGCCAGTACGACGTCGCACTGTTGCTCGCAGCAGCGGCGAGCATCGCGGCAGCACTTTGGCCCGCGCGTGCCGCATCGCGCATCGATCCCGTGGAGGCGATCTCACAATGACCTCGGCCATGACCCCTCTCCTCGAAGTTCACGACATCCGCAAGGTGTTCGTCGATCGTGATTTCCAGACGCCCGTCCTCAAAGGCGTGAACTTCACGCTGCAACACGGTGAGATGGTCGCCATGCTCGGACCGTCGGGTAGCGGCAAGAGCACCCTGCTCTCCATTCTCGGCACGCTGATGCGCCCGAGTTCAGGCAGTTTCCGGATGTTGGGTCGTGAGCTGACGACGCTCGCCGAAAAAGAGCTCTCCGATTTCCGTAATCAGCAAATCGGCTTCATCTTCCAATATCACCATCTGCTCCCCGACTTCACGGCGCTCGAGAACGTCATGTTCCCGCATGCGGGCCGACTCTGGCGCGAGACGAGTGCGGGGCGTGAGCGAGCGGCCATGCTGCTCGAACGCGTGGGACTCCAAGACCGGATGAATTACCGCGCTACCCGTTTGTCCGGGGGACAAAAGCAGCGCGTGGCGATCGCGCGTGCGCTCATGAACCAGCCTGCATTGGTGCTGGCGGACGAACCCACCGGCAACCTCGATCGCGAGAACGCCGACCAGGCCTTCGGCCTGATGAGCGAGATCCAGCGCGAGACCGGGACCACCTTCCTGCTGTCCACCCACGATCGTGAGCTCGCCGAGCGCTGTGAGCGGCGCATCTACATCCAGGGTGGCGTGGTCGTCGACCAGCCGCAGGGTGTCGTGGGTCGCTCGCCGTTGCGGGTCATTGCGGGGGATCCCCCCGCCGTCATCGATCGAACCCTGCCGCCAAGCGCGGGCGGCGACCGCCAGCGAGCCTGACTCCGCACCGACCGCGGTGGCCAGGCGCCGCTGCGGCGTGCCGGTTACACCCCCCCGAGGAAGTCTTGCTTGCCGACCTCGACCCCGGCTTGCCGGAGCAGGGAGTAGGTCGCGGTGACGTGGAAATAGAAATTCGGTAACGCCCAGCGCTGGATGAAGGGGAGACCGTCCATCTCCAGAGTTCGGGTGCGCAGGGGCACCACGATGTGCCGGGTCTCGGCGCCCTCGAGTTGGGAGGGGCTCACGGTTTTCATCCAGTCGAGGGTCTTGTGGACCCGCGCGATCAGTTCTTGGAGCGTCTGCTCCTCATCCGGAAACTTGGGCGGCTCGAGGCCGGCCAATCGTGCCGTGCTGTTCTTCGCGAAGTCCGTCGACAACTGCACCTGTCGCTTGAGCGGGAACATGTCGGGCGCCAACCGAAGCCCCTCGAGCACTCCCGGCTCCAGCTTTTTTGCCTCGGCATGAGCCTTCGCTTTTTCGAGGATCTGCGCGAGGTTCTGGAGCATGGGGATGAATAGTTCGGACGTGCAGGCGTAAACGCTGAGCGACATGTCGGTCTCCGTGGAGGGGTAATTATTCTGTGATCGAACAGCATGGTAACCGCGAGCGAGGGGCTTGGGGGTATTCGCCAACCATTGCCATTTTGATTCTCACGAGAAACAATAAGGCGGAATAAGGCGTTGGGAGTCTCACCTATGTCGCAGTTCTGGTCTCCGGCCCACATGGCGACCTTCGCCAAGATCATCGACCTGAACGGATTTTCCGCGGCGGCGCGGGCGCTCGGTGTACCCAAGGCGGCCGTGAGTCGCGCGATCGCCGAGCTGGAGGATGAGCTCGGTGTGAAGCTCATGACCCGCACGACTCGTCGGCTCAAGCTGACCCCTGCTGGCGAGCGTCTGCTGCCGGCCTGTCGTGCGATCCTGCAGGCGACGGACGACGCCCGTCGCCTTGCCGCCGAGCTCATCGAATTGCGAAGTGGGCCGCTTCGAGTTCTGGCCGAGCCGACCTTCGGGCGGGTACTGCTCGCGCCGCTCGTGCCCCGGTTCCTGGAGCGTTATCCCAAGATCCCTCTGGATGTGGAGTTGGGGGACCTTTCCTCCGGAATTCCGGTCGAGCACGACCTCGTCATCCGGGTCGGGGAGGATCCTTCGAGCGATCGGGTATCGCGCGTGCTCGGCGCCCCCCCGGCTATCTTGTGTGCCACCCCGACCTATTTGCAGAAGGTCGGTGAGCCCGGGTCCCCGACAGACTTGGCGCGATTCGATATGCTGACCCCGGAGACCCCAACCGGCTCCCAGTTCGTGCTTCGACTCACCCACGGCAAGCGCCGGGAAGAGATCAGCGTCAGCCCCAAGTTGGCCGTGAACGATCCGGCGCTCCTTCACGCTTCGGTGGCCGCCGGACTCGGGATCGGTCTGTTGCCGGAATTCCTGTGCCGTCAGGGGCTGGCTTCGCAGCGCCTCAAACGGGTTTTGCCCGATTGGCGCCCGCCCGAGCAGGCCCCGCTGTGTGCGGTTTATCCCGGACGGCTTGCCGAGGACGAGCGGGTGAAGGCGTTCGTCGATTTTCTCGCCGCCAACCTCGTCCCGGCCCTCGCGGGTTAGAATTCACCACCCCCTGTTTCTCAGCCTGCCCGGCCGGTGCCGGGCAAAAGGACGCCCACGATGTACCGTGCTCCGCTCAAAGACCTGCAGTTCGTCATCCATGAGTTGCTCGATGAGCGCGCGCTGCAAGGCTGCCCCGCCTTCGCCGATTACTCGCCGGAAGTTGCCGATGCCATCCTCGAGGAGGCCGGCAAGTTCGCCGAGAACGTGCTCGATCCGCTCTACAAGAGTTCGGATCGGGAAGGTGCGCGCTGGACGCCCGAGGGTGTCGTGACGCCGAAGGGCTTCAAGGCGGCCTACAAGCAGTATGCCGACGGTGGCTGGGCCGGACTGCGTGCCTCGCAGGAGAGCGGTGGTCAGGGCGCACCCACGATGATCGGCACGGCCGTCGAAGAAATGTGGGCCGCTTCCAACTTGTCATTCAAGCTTTGCCCGATGCTGACGCAGGGCGCCGTCGAGGCGCTTGAGCATTACGGCACCGACCATCAAAAAAATCTCTTCCTGCCGAAGATGGTGAGTGGCGAGTGGACGGGAACCATGAACCTCACCGAACCTCAGGCCGGTTCGGATCTCGCCGCCATCCGCACGCGTGCCACGCCCGAGGGCGACCACTATCGCGTATTCGGACAAAAGATTTTCATCACCTACGGCGAACATGATTTCACTCCGAACATCATTCACCTGGTGCTGGCACGCATCGATGGCGCTCCGCCGGGCGTGAAAGGCATTTCGATGTTCATCGTGCCGAAGGTACTCGTGAACGACGATGGCTCGCTCGGTGCACGCAACGACGTTCAGTGCATTTCGATCGAACACAAGCTCGGCATCCACGGCAGCCCGACTTGCGTCATGGCTTACGGGCAGAAAGAAGGCGCGATCGGTTATCTCGTCGGCGAGCCGAATCGCGGACTCGAGTACATGTTCATCATGATGAACGCGGCACGACTCTCGGTGGGTCTCGAGGGTTATGCGGTCGCCGAGCGCGCGTTCCAGCAGGCCGCCGAATGGGCGCGCACCCGAGTGCAAGGCAAGCCCCCCGTTGCGCTGCCGCCGGGACCGGCACCGATCGTCCATCATCCCGACGTGAAGCGCATGTTGTTGACGATGCGTTCTCAGGTCGAGGCCCTCCGGGCCGTGGCGTTGTATGGTGCTTACCAGCTCGACCTCGGCGGAAAGCATGCGGACGAGACCGTGCGTCGTGCCGCACAAGCCCGCGGAGATCTGCTCATTCCGGTCATCAAGGGATGCAGTACCGAGGCAGGCATCGAGCTGGCATCACTCGGCGTACAGGTACATGGCGGCATGGGCTTCATCGAAGAGACCGGTGCAGCACAGGCCTATCGCGATGTCCGCATCACCACCATTTACGAAGGAACGACGGCGATCCAGTCCAACGATTTCGTGGGACGCAAGATCGCGCGCGATCGCGGTGCAGCGATCGCGGCGCTCATTGCCGACATGCGACAAGAGCTCGCGGCAATCGAAGGCGGCGATGTAGCGGTGGAGTCGGCACGCACTGCCGCGCTCGAAGCCGTCGATGCACTCGAGGCTGCGGCCCGCTCGGTACTCGAGGCATTCGCGCAGGGGCCCGAGCGGGCGCTGGCCGTTTCGGTACCGATGTTGCGACTCACCGGTTACGTGCTGGGTGGCTGGCTGCTTGCGAAGTCGGCGGACATCGCGGCTCGAAAGTTGACGGCAGGCGCCGGAGACAAAGATTTCCTTCGTGGCAAGATCGCCTCGGCGCGCTTCCATGCGGCCCACGTGTTGCCGCAGGCGCAGGCCTTGGCCAAGGTGGTCATGGCAGGAGCGTCGAGCGTGCTCGAAGCCGATGCAGCCATCCTCTGACAGAATCGTCGCGGTGTCTCCCGAATCCCAAGGAGTCTCCCGACGCGAGTTCCTAGCGGGCTCGGCCGCGGTGCTTTGCGCGACAAGCGGCGCTTCTTCGGCATCACCGCAAGGCGGGGCGTTGATTCATCGACGTATTCCTTCGTCAGGCGAATCGATCCCCGTCATCGGGCTCGGGACCTCCGGTCCGTTCGAGGTCGGCATCGATGCCAAAGAACGCGAACCGCTCGCAGCGGTGCTCGCGAGTTTCTTCGAAGCGGGCGCCACGATGATCGACACCTCGCCGATGTACTCGTCAGCCGAAACGGTACTCGGCGATCTGCTCACGACCGACATGCAAGCCAAGGCCTTCATCGCCACCAAGGTCTGGACGCGTGGCGAGCGCGAGGGGCTCGTGCAGATGACGCGCTCGATGGAGTTGCTGCGTCGCAAGAAAGTTGAGCTCATGCAAGTGCACAACTTGCTCGACTTCGAAGTGCATCTCAAGACGCTTCGTCGATGGAAAGAAGAGGGGCGCATCCGGTACATCGGCATCACGCACTACACCGTCGATGCCTATCCGAAGCTGATGGACATCATCGAGCGTGAGCCCATCGATTTCGTGCAGTTCAACTATTCGGCGACGACCACGGTAGCCGAGCAGCGCCTCTTGCCTCTCTGTGCGGACAAGGGCGTCGCGGTGATCGTCAATCGCGCGTTCGACGATGGAAAAATCTTTGTGCGGCTCAAAGATCGGCCGCTACCTGCATGGGCGGCTGACATCGACTGCCGCAGCTGGGCGCAGCTGTTGCTCAAGTTCGTCATTTCGCATCCAGCCGTGAGCTGCGTGATTCCGGCGACGGGCAAGTTGCGCAATCTCGAGGACAACCTCGGCGCCGCGCGAGGCCGCCTGCCCGACTTGCGACAGCGACAGATGATCGTCGAGGCGGTCGCCTAGCGGCGAATCAATTCGTTCGGGCGATGCGGAAGCCGCGCGTGCTCGTTCGCGCAGTCTTCTCGTCGGCGGCGCGCGCTGTTGCGCGGATGGTTTCCGCTCCGTCGAACCACGAACCCCCGCGAACGACTCGTCGATCGCAATCGCCCGAGGTATTGGCGATACCGCTATTCGGCGCGTTGCGATAGGTGTCACTCCAGCAATCGAGCAGCCACTCTTCGGCGTTGCCGAAAAGATCGTGCACGCCGAACGGATTGGACTGAAAACTCGCCGCGGGCGCGGTTCCCGCGAAGCGATCACGACAATCGAAAACGGATTCGAGGCCGAGCGATCCGCGTCCGGTTGCGTCAGCCACGTTGGCGAAGCGACAGGCGTCGGCCGGGTTCTCGCCCCAGAAGCGTTCGCTCTTCGTGCCGGCCCGTGCGACGTATTCCCACTCGGCTTCGGTGATGAGGCGGTAGTTGTGACCCGTCTTCACGCCCAGCCATTCCGCGTAAGCCTTCGCGTCGTCCCAGCTCACGCACACCACCGGATCATTCTCGGTCTGCGGAAAGCCAGGGCTGTTCCAGGCCGCTTGGGCGTTCGTTCTGAAGCGCTTGGCGTTGTACGTGTCGCAGCCCATGCCGCCGGTGCGACTCGTCTCGCGAACAAAGCGAGCGTATTCGCTCCAGGTCACTTCGGTTTTGCCGATCGCAAACGTACCGGGAATCGACACCTCACGCGCGGGGCCTTCCGTCGGTCGACGCGCTTTGCGGAAATCGGCCAGACCCATTTCGAATTTGCCTGATGGAATCACCACCATCTCGGGACAGTCTACGCAATCTTTGAACACCGAACCCGCAGCGAGCTTCTGCAAATCTCCGATCGATTACCCGCTCGCGGGGAGGAGTACTGCGGCGTTCGCTGCAGTGGTGGCGCCGGCCGCCGCCGCCATCGTCGCGCCGCCCGTGCCCGCCGAGGCAGGTCGGGCCGTGCTCGGTGCGATCGAGGTGGGCGTCGCCGGGCCACCGCCCATGAGTGCGCGGAGGCGGACGTTGGCAACACCTGCGAACAAACCCTGCGGAAACTGGTTGAGATACGCCTGGATTTCTTCGGGATTCTTCGAGTCGCGGACGGACTCCCAGAGAGCCCGGTCGTCGGTCGGCATCGAGGCGAAGGCTACCGGCGCCGCAACCTCCACAGGGCGTGCCATCTGCGAACCCGCCACGGCAGGCATGAAAAAGAACTCGCCGACCGTTTGGTCGTACAGAGCAGGGACTTGCTCGTGACCGATCGATTTGGCGAGCGACACCACTTCCTGGCGCGTGCGTTTGAGCACCTGATCAACCGGAATGCCAGGGCGCGTCATTTCTCTGAGCAGTACCCGGGTGAAGACGCCGTTCGGATTCGAATCTTCCGGACTGAGATTGTCGAGTGCCGTCTGGCCCGCACCCGCCGAGAAGAGAATCATCTGACCCGTCGCTGCGGTGGTTGGTGCAAGGCCGCGAGTACTGCCGATGCTGCGGGTGCCAGTCTTCGGGAACGGATTGTCGCGACATGCATCGACGATCGCGACTGAAAATCTGACTTTCTGTTCGCTCAGATCGTCGAGGACGCGTTGCAGCATCAGGGCATCATCTTTGACCTGCTCCTCGCTTTCCGGTCTGATGTTAGTCGGAAGCAAATAATTGGCCGCGCCGAGTTGTACGCCATGACCGGCGAAATAGAACACCGCCTCGCTGCCGCCATCGAGTCGTGATTTGAAATCACGCATTGCCTGGCGCAGCGCCCGATCATCGAGGTCGAGACGCAAGATGACTTCGAATCCGAGCGCATCGAGCGCAGCGGCCATCGCCTCGGCGTCGGCGCGTGCGTTTCGCAACGAGGGCACGGTGGTGTAGGTCTGATTGCCGATGACGAGTGCGACGCGCGCCCGTCCGTCTGTCGACGGTCGAGGGATCGCGGCAAGCTGAGCACTTGCGGAATCTGTCGACGAGACAGGGGTCGCTGCCGGTTGCGAAACCGCCGGAGCTGCGACGGACGACTGAGCGGCAACGACCGGTTGAGCTGCCACAGACGGTTGAGCTGCCATAGGCGTCGGAGTCGATACGGATTGCGGCGTCTCGGCGACGGCCGTCGTGGCGGATGACGACCGCGATCCTGCGACCACGGCTGGCGAGGCGACGGTCGGTTCGCTTGTGACGCTGGTGGGCGTCGGCGCAGCCGCGTTCGCCAAAACGCTGTGCGTCGGAACCGACTCTGACGCCGGCACCGACACTGCGGAGACAACGGGTGCGGGGGTTGATACGGGAGCCGCTGCAGCAGGGGCTGCCGCCGCCACCATGCTCGGCGTGGGCACCGCCGAACTCGGGTCGAAGCGATCTTCGCGCCACATCCCCGATTGAAGCGGTTTACCCGACGCGTCGTACAACGTTCCGGCACCCCAACGCTTGCTCTCGCGGAATTCGCCGACGTATTTAGTCCCGTCGGGCATCGTCTCCGAGCCTTGTCCGTCGCGCTCATCCTCGCGGAACTGACCGATGTACACCCGACCGCTCGGCCACGTATACGTGCCTTGTCCATGCTTTTCGTCGTCGCGCCATTCGCCGACGTACTTCATCCCGCTCGAACTTGTGTAGGTTCCGATGCCGTTGAACTTCCCTTCGCGAAACTCGCCGACGTAGACGAAGCTCTTCTCGCCCGTGTAGACGCCCTGTCCGTGAAACTTGTCGTTCAGGAACTCCCCGACGTAACGGTCGCCGTTGGGCCACGTTGCCGAGCCACTACCGTTGTATTTGCCCCCTCGAAACTCGCCGACATAGATGGCGCCATCGGTGGAGGTATAGGTCCCTGCGCAGTTGTTCCAGGAGGCGCGCGAGGTCCCCTTGCAGGTGGGCAGCGCTTTCTTTGAAGCGTCAGCCGCAGGCGTCTGCGCGGTCGCGAGCGGACCCGCGCCGCCGGCGACCAGAGCCGCGGAAGCCAAAATGAGAGAGAAAAGTCGAGCGGCAAACATACGAATGCCTCAAAAAATAGCCTTTGCTTGACCTTTCAGTGTGCCGAAACGAGGCATTTCTGTGAAGTACGGGTGGGCCCGGCCCGCCGATCGTGAGCGGGTCCCTAGAACTAGGGGGGCGCCAGCAACGAAAGAATCAATTCGAAACGAAATAGTCCGCCGATCGGCGCTCGATGGCGCGGGCTTTGACCTCGGGCACTACCGCCAAGTGCAGCGGGTGGCTCTGGTAAGCCTCGAGAGCCGCCCGGTCGACGAACTCGCTGTAGAGCACCACATCCGAGGCGTTGGCATCCTCGATGAAATTGACCCCGACTTCGATCTTGAGCAGCCCGGGAACCTTTCCGGCAAGCCCCTCGAGCAAAGATTTGATCGTCTCCGCATCGACCGCTCTGGAGTCGCTCTCACGAAGACGCCACATCACGATATGTTTGACCATAGTCACTTCCGCAGGGTTTTGAAGGCGGCGAGCGCCGACTCACGCGAGGTTTTGAGATCGACGATGGGAGCAGGGTAGCTTTTCGAGCCCTTGCCCGAGAGCTCCGGAATCCAGCGCCGGATGTAGTCGCTTTGTGGATCGAATTTTTCCGCCTGGCTCTCGGGGTTGAACACCCGGAAATAGGGCGCTGCATCGGCCCCGCAACCGGCCGCCCACTGCCAGCCCAAAGTATTGCTCGCGAGATCGGCATCGACCAGCGTATCCCAGAACCATCGTGCACCGTGCAGCCAGTGCATGCGCAAGTTCTTCACGAGGAACGACGCCACCACCATCCGCACTCGGTTGTGCATCCAGCCGGTTTCCCAAAGCTCGCGCATGCCGGCATCGACCAGCGGGATGCCGGTTTTCCCTCGTTGCCATGCGACGAGCTCACGTGCGTTCTCCCGCCAGGGAAAGCGCGTGAAATCCGTGCGCAACGGTTCGTTGGTGATTCGCGGGAAGTGATAGAGCAGATGATGGGCAAACTCACGCCAGCCGATCTCGGCCATGAACTGGCTGCCTCGCCACTTCGGCGCCGCATGCCACACCTGACGGGGCGAAAGCTCGCCGAAATGGAGATGCGGCGAGAGCCGCGAGGTTCCGGGTTGGGCGGGGAGGTTGCGGGTCTCTCCGTAATCTTTGACGGGGCCATCCAGAAACACGTCGAGGTGTTGCGCCGCCCCGCGCTCGCCCGGCCGCCAGGTTCGTGCCATGCCCTCGTGCCAAGGAATCTCCGGCATCAAGTCGAGAGCGTCGAGTTTGGTGGTCGATGGCCATTTGGCGGGGGCAGCGATCTTTTTCGGCGCAGGCAGTGGCGCAGGCGGCTCTAGCCCTGCAGAGACCTTGCGCCAGAAGGGCGTAAACACCTGAAAAGGTTTGCCGCTGAGGTTTTGAACGTCCCAGGGCTCGACGAGCAACGCAGCGTTGAAACTGCGTACCTCGATGTTTTCGGTACGCAAGGTTTCTTTGATGCGCCGATCGCGTTCGAGGACGAGAGGCTCGTATCGCCTGCTCCAGTACACCGCATCCGCCCCCGTCTCGCGAATCAACTTCCGGATCGCCGCGAGCGAATCGTCAACCCGGCGGATCAAAAGTTTCGAGCCCGCTTTCTCCAGATCCTTGGTCAACGAAAGCAGGGATTGATGCAGCCACCACCTCGAGGCTCCGCCCGGTGCCCATTCCCCCTCTTCCTCAGGGCACCAAAGAAAAACGGGGATGACGGGTTTTTCGCGCGCGATGGCGGCGCGCAAGGCCGGGTGATCGGCAAGACGAAGATCTTGTCGAAACCAGAGGAGGGTGGCGCCTATCGGATTATTCGGCATGATCGGCGATGACTCGTGCAATGGCGTCGATCGCCACGGTACGTGGCGAGCTCTTGCGCCAGATCGCACCGATGCTGCGCGTGGGAACGGGTTTGGAGAAGGGCTTGAATACCAGCCCCTTGGGCGCGGCGTGACTGCCGCGAGTTGCGAATTCCGGCATGAGCGTGAGTCCTGCTCCTGAGGCGACCATCTGTCTGAGCGTTTCGATGCTGGTGGCGCGGAAGTCCTGCTTCTCGTGAACGTCGATACGATTACAGACATCGAGCGCCTGATCGCGCAGGCAATGTCCGTCCTCGAGCAGCAGCAACGTCGCCCCTTTGAGGTCGTCGACCTTGAGCTGCTTGCGTGCGGCGAGAGGATGATCGGCCGGAGCGGCGACGACGAAAGGCTCATCGTACAGAGGCCGAGATGCGAGCCCGTCGAGATCGACCGGTAGTGCGAGCACCCCCATGTCGATGTCGCCGGCCTTCAGACGCTCGAGCATCGTCGCGGTTTGATATTCGTAGAGCATGAGCTCGAGTTGGGGCAATGCTTTGCGCAGTCGCGGTGCGACGACGGGAAGCAGATACGGACCGATGGTCGGCAGGAAGGCGATTTTCAGTCGACCGGCGAGGGGCTCCCGGTGAGCTTGGGCGATTGCGACCACTTCGTCACTGGCGTCGACGATACGTCGAGCCCGGGCGACGATCTCGGCACCCGCAGGCGTCAGCAGGGCTTTGCGGGGCTGCCGCTCGACGAGCGGGACGCCGAGGTAATCCTCGAGTTTCTTCAGCTGAGCCGAAAGAGTTGGCTGGCTGACGAAGCACCGTTCCGCCGCTTGCCCGAAATGACCGGTGTCGGCGATGGCTACGAGGTAACGCAGATCTTTGAGTTTGATGTCGGCCATTGGAAGACTCCGACCCGCCGATACACGGCATCTATCGAAATCATCGCATCAATCGATTGGATTGTCGAGGTCGCTCCCTCCGACAATGCCTTCCACTCGTTCCCCCGACGCACGCTGCATTGGCGCCATCGCGCTCTGCGTAATGCTTGAAACGGTGACTGGCGGGCTGTTTTCCTGAACCCCCTCCCTGCCCTCAGGAGCAGCCCGCCACGTCCTCCAAATTCTTTGGAGTCAGCCCGCGGCGTTCGGGGATGGGCTCGCATCTTGATCTTGCGGAGCATTTCCCATCAGGCGATCGACGAGGCGAGTGGTGTAGCTGCTGGAGCGCGTACGCCGCGCGACGAGCGAGTACACCGCAGGCACGACGAGCAAGGTCAGGAACACCGACACCAGCGTTCCGTAGAACACGACCACTCCGATCGGCTCACGCTGTTCGGCACCCGCGCCAGAGGCGAGAAGGAACGGAATGGCCCCGAAGGCGGTGCAGAGACTGGTCATCAACACGGGCCGCAGACGAACGGCCGCCGCTTGAACCACCGCTTCCTTGAACTCTACGCCGCGTTCGCGAAGTTGGTTCGCGAATTCGACGATGAGTACGCCATTCTTGGCAGCGATGCCGATGAGCATGATCACGGCGATTTGACTGAAGATGTTCACGCTCATGCCATGCAGCTGCAACCCAAACACTGCGCCGAGCAGTGCAAGTGGTACGGTCACCATGATGATTGCGGGGTGCACGAAGCTTTCGAACTGTGCCGCCAACACCAAGAACACGATGATCACGGCGAACAGCAGCGTCGTCCAAAGTTGGCCACCGCTGCGCACGTAGTCACCCGAATCGCCGTCCCACATGAGCGTGGCACCGGCAGGCAGCTCCTTGGCCACGGTATCCTCGAACCACTGGATCGCCTCGCCCATGGTGTAGTCCTCGGCGAGTCCCGCGCTGATCTCGACCGAGCGCAACCGGTTGAAGCGACTGAGCTCAGTCGCGCCGGCGGTCTCCGTGAGTCGCACCACGCTCGCGAGCGGGATCAGCTCGCCAGATCGGTCGGATCGCACCATGAGGTTGGTCAGGTCGGTGGTCGTCGCACGCTCATCCGCTCGACCCTGCAGCACCACGTTGTATTCACGACCACGATCGATGAACGTGGTCACGATACGGGATCCAAGCATGGTCTCGAGCGTGCGGCCCACGGTCTGCAGCGACACACCGAGATCTGCAGCTCGATCGCGATCGATTGCGACACGGATCTGCGGCTTGCGGGGCTGATAACTGCTGTCTACGCCGGCAAGACCCGGATTCTGCTCGGCGAGTTGCACGAGCTTGTCGGACCATGTGGCGAGCGTTTCGTAATCGGGGCCCCCGAGTACGGCTTGAAGAGGCTTCCCCCAGCCACCACGCATGTTGCCGCCGGCCATCGTGTTGGCGCGGACGCCCGGAAGACTTCCGAGTTTGCGTTGCATGGAAGCCGCGATCTCCTGCGCCGAACGATCGCGCTCGCTCCAATCGTTGAGCACGAGAATGACACGAGCCGAGTTCACTCCGCCCGCACCGTCGAAGCCAGCCGGTACACGCAGCGTGACACGACGTACGTCCCCCGAGTCCACTTCGCTCTGTGCGATCGCTTCGAGCTTGCGACCATATTCGGCGGTGTACTCGAAGCTCGCACCTTCCGGCGCTTGAAGCATCACGAAGACTCGACCGACATCCGCCGCGGGCATGAACTCCGACGGCAGCGCGCGGAAGCTGAGCGCACCGATGAATCCGAGCCCGAGCACCGAGCCGACGATCAGCCACGGACGACGCATGAGCTGTCGCAAGCGACGCTCGTACTCCTCGGAGAGCTTCTTGAAAAAACTCTCGACGAGAATCGCGAAGCGCCCGTGTTTCATTTCGCGCTCGGGCGGCAGGCGCGACGCCATCATCGGCGTAAGAGTCAGCGCGATGACGGCAGAGAACAGCACCGATGCCGCGACGGTAAGTCCGAACTCGCGGAACAATCTTCCGTTGTCGCCAGGCAGGAAGGAGAGGGGCACGAACACTGCGACGAGTGTCAGCGTCGTGGCGATGACTGCGAAGCCGATTTCACTGCTCCCGCGGACGGCGGCGACGATCGGAGGCTCATCGAGATCGGCGCGACGATGAATGTTTTCGAGGACGACGATGGAGTCGTCGACTACGAGACCGATGGCAAGCACGACCCCGAGTAACGTGATGACGTTGAGCGAGTAACCGAGCGCATAGACGAACATGAACGCCGCGATCACCGATACCGGAATCGTGACCGCCGGAATGATGGTCGCACGCAAGGTGCCCAAGAATCCGTAGATGACGACGAGTACCGAGACGAAGGCGAAGATGACCGCGATCAGTACTTCGCGTAGCGCGGCCTGGATCGCGACGCCGTTATCGACGTTGACGACGAGCGACGCGCCCTTCGGTAGGGATTTTTGCAGACGCTCGACTTCGGCGCGTACGCCTTGGACTACATCGAGTACGTTGGCTTTCGAGTTCGCCTCGATGCCGATCCCGACTCCCGCACGACCGTTCGTGCGCATGAGCGTACGGTCGTTTTCCGCGGCGATGCGGACGTCGGCCACTTCGCCGAGACGTACGAGGTGACCGTCGGCATTGCGCCCGATGGCGAGATTCCGGAAGTCCTCCTCGGTATCGAGGCCGACCTCGGTTCTCAAAGAAAATTCCCGCTGCTCAGACTCGATTCGTCCTGCAGGGAGCTGCACATTCTCGCGACGCAGCGCGGATTCGATGTCGCCGACGGTGAGCGAGCGGGCGGCGAGGGCCTGGCGATCGATCCAGATGCGCATGGCGGCGCGCCTTGCACCGGAGAGCGATGCGCGCGAGACGCCCGGGACGGTCGACAGTCGATCGACGATGTACCGTTCTGCGTAGTCCGTTACCTCGAGCGGCGTCATCGCTTCCGAGTTGAAGCTGAGGAACATCACCGATTCGGCGTTCGCATCGGCTTTGACGACCTGAGGCGGATCGGCTTCCGGAGGCAGCTGAGTCAGGACGCGCGAGATTCGGTCGCGAATATCGTTGGCCGCATCGTCGATGTCTCGAGCGACATCGAATTCGACACGGATGCTCGAACGCTCGTCGGCGCTGTCGGACTCGAGCTTCAGGATGCCCTCGACGCCGGCGACGCGATCTTCGATGACCTGCGTGACCTTGTTTTCGACGACGTTGGCCGATGCGCCGCGATAGATCGTGGTGATCGAAACGACTGGACGATTGATGTCCGGATATTCGCGAAGAGGCAGTCTTTCGAGAGTGACCAGGCCGAAGATCACCAGCATCAGGCTGAGCACGGTCGCGAAGACCGGTCGGCGGATGCAGAATTCGGAGAGTTTCATGCGCGCGGCTCGGGCATGACCTTGCCGCCGTTGCGCACGCGCTGCGTGCCCTCGACGATCACGGCCTCGGTACCATCGAGCCCGTCCAGAATCGCGACGCTACCCGGTTGACGACCCCCGGTGCGCACTTCGCGCTGCATCGCCACGCCGTCTTCGACGACGAATACGTAGGTCTTGCCCTGTTCGGGCACCAAAGCCTCTTCGGGAATCATCAGCGTATCGACGGGTTTTCCGCGCAGCTTGACGCTCATGAACAATCCCGGACGCAGCGCGCCATCGGAGTTCGCCAGTTCCGCGCGGACGGCGAGTGCTCGGGTGACGGGGTCGATGCGTGAGTCGATCGCCGTGATCTTGCCTGCGAAGACGCGATCGCCGAGCCCCTCGGCGCGAGCCTCGACAGGCAATCCCAGTGATAAATCTTTGAGGAACGACTGCGGGACGGTGAATTCGAGTTTCATCACCGAGGAATCGTCGAGTGTGGTGATGACCGTGCCGGGATTCACGAGACCGCCCGGGCTGACCTTGCGCAAACCCGTACGCCCTGCGAACGGCGCGCGGATGACGGTGTCGGAAAGGCGCGCACGCGCGGCATCGACGCGGGACTCACCGGTTTTGACTGCGGTATCGAGTTGATCGAGCTGGGCTTTCGAGAGCGCCTGCGTCACCGAAAGATCGCGGCCGCGGGTGAACTGGTTCCGGGCCTCTGCGAGGTTGGCTTCGGCCTCGGCGAGCGCCGCGGCTGCCTGGGCGCGGTCGAGTTCGACCAGCACCGTTCCGGCGGCCACACGTTGTCCCTCGGCAAATCGGATACGTGTGATGGTGTTGGCCGTTTTGGAGGTGATCTCGACCGACTCCCTGGAGAGGGCGGTTCCCACGGCCTCGATCTCGGGGCCGAAGGGGCGACGTTCGACCTTGGCGGTGATGACCTTGGCCGGAGGGGGGCCGCCCGACCCGGATGGGCGGTCGCCGCCCGGCATACCGGAGGGCTTGTCTCCGCCACAGCTCGCGAGGGTCAACGCGGCAGCGAGCAAAAATGATCGGAGAACGGTGCGAGGCATGGTGGTCATCTGCGGCTTATTAAAGAGAGGGCGTGGAGCGGGCCGGCGATTCTACCCATAAGGAGGGGAGATTCCATTGGGACTTCCCTCAATCATCTTTGATCACACCACCCGGTGCCGAGTTCCTCCTGCCCGCCAGTCGGCTACGTTAGCGGCCACCTCGTCGAGGCACCGCTGGCGGGATTCCACCGCGGCCCAAGCGGTATGCGGGGTGACGATCAGGTTGGCGAGGTTCGGCGCGAACAGGGGGCTACCTTCCACGGGGGGTTCCACCGGCAGCACATCGATGGCCGCCCCGCCCAGACGACGGTTTCGCAGTGCCTCGGCCAGGGCGCCGATGTCGACGAGTCCGCCTCGCGCCGTGTTGATGAGAATCGCATCCGGCTTCATGAGGGCGAGTCGCCGTTCGTCGATCATGTTGGCGGTCGAGGACGTGAGCGGGCAATGCAGGGTGACGACATCCGAACAACGCAGCAGGTCGTCGAGGTCCAGCCGTCCGTCGACCGAGGTTCCGCCAGGACGATTCGCGATGACGACACGCATGCCGAGCGCGCTTTCGCAGGCGCGCGCCACGGCCTGACCCAGCACGCCCCAACCGACGACGCCCAACGTTCGCCCGCGTAGTTCGCGGATGCGATGACCGAGCAAGGTGAACTGAGAGCCCTTCGCCCAGGTTCCGTCTCGCGCCTCGCGAGAATAGTCGGGCAGGTGATGCGTGAGAGAGAGCAGCACCCCGAGAACGTGTTGCACCACGGAGGGCGTGCAGTAGTCGGTGACGTTGCACACGGCGACGCCACGCTCTCGCGCCGCTTCAAGATCGAGATTGTTGGTCCCGGTCGCCGAGATCGCGATCAGGCGTAACTCAGGAGAGCTCTCTATGAGGGTTCGATCGAGTCGCAGTTTGTTGGTCATCACGATGGCATGACCGGCGATGCGCTCGAGCACCTCGGCTTGTGGTGTCGCAGGAAGCAGCGTGAGGCCCGGAGCAGCCGCCTCGAGTCGAGTCGTATCGAGATCGCCGCTGCCTAGCGTTGCAAAATCGAGGAAGACGGACTTCATCGCCTGAGAGTCACCACATCCGCGCTCGAAATGCCGTCACTCAGAACACCAGGCGCATCACGCTTTCGGCGATGCAGGCCGGTTTTGGTGCGCCTTCGATCTCGACGGTGTATTGCTCGGTGATCTGCAATACGTTGGGCGCAACTTGTTCGACGGCCTGCAACGTGAATCGGCCACGAATCTTTGAGCCGACACGCACGGCATTCGGAAACCGAAGTTTGTTGAGCCCATAGTTGATGACGTTACGGACGCCCGGCGCGATCGGTTTGGCAGCATCCACCAAGCCGCGCAACGGGACGCTGAGCGACAGCGTCAGATAGCCATGGGCGATCGGCGCACCGTAAGGGGATTCGCGATTCGCGCGTTCCACATCGACGTGTATCCACTGGGGGTCATCCGTCGCTGCGGCAAAAGCGTTGATCCGCTCTTGCGAAATTGTCATCCAGTCACTGACATGAACCTCTTGGCCAACTCGGGCTTGCAGGGCGGCCAAGGCGGGGGCAATCGCATTTTCGGTCATCGGCGCATCTTCCAGTCTGCTCGTTGGGAGCTGCGAGGCTAACCTAAACCGCGTACGCCGTGGATGGTTCGCGGCCAGGACTTGGGGGGTCTCATGCGTCAGAGCGTCATTCTGTTGTCGGCATTTTTGGCGACGGCCTTGTCGGCCGCGCAGCCCACCACCCCGCGAAATGCCGAAAGGATCGCCGTTCTCGTGACCGATTGGGCCGAACCTGAAGGCATCGATCCACTCTATCGAAGGCAAGTTCTTAACCGCAGTTTTGGCGCGAATGCAGCCGGGCCGGAGGAACCCTGCACCGAGGATTTCGTCGGCGTCACGCCATTCCGTCAGCAGCTGGGACTCATTCCTTATTTTCTCGGCTTCAAGACACGCGGGCTCGAGGGGGCTTACGACTCGATGGGTTTGTATCGCCGTTCATCCGACGGTGCGCATTGGGTTTCCATTTACGACCCGCGGGTCAAGCTGGCGGTCAAAGACGTCCCCGATCTGCCGGGGATCATCACGCCCGCAAAGGACATGAAGAACCCGCAGCAGCGCTCATTCTGGGCGCTCGATCCGCGTGACGGCACGAATTATCTCGAGGGCGTCGTGATGATCGGATCGAGTCCGAGAGGACCCGGACCGAATCCGCTCGCGATGCCGAACGGCATTCGTGATGCGGACGAAATCTCGATGGCCTCGGGTATCACCGATTTCAGCATCCTGCATGACGATCTGACGCCGCGACTGTCGTCGATGACCGAAGAGGTCGAGCGGACGACGGAGCGCGTGCTGCATGAACTGTTTGGCGACCAGATCGATGTACGGTTTGGAGCGTATTCGCCGACCACGGGACTTACCCGCTTCGAAGAAGACGTTGCGCTCGATTTCGCGCGGGAAGGTTTCCGGAAGATGGTGCTCGTTCGCGAAACGACCGACAACAACAATTACGCCAACAACTTCATGACCCGCGGGTACATTCAGCGCGCACTGTGTTTGGCCGGACACCGCGATACGTTCACTTATCAGCAATCGCGACAAGTGGGCCGCACTCCCGAGTACAACCTCGCGCTTCTTCATGTGGCGAAGAAGCACCTCGATCGATTGCCGCGTGGAGCCGAAGTGGCGGTGCTGTATACCACTTACGGATTGCCTTTCCCGGATCGTGCGGGTGTCGGTCCGTTCTCGGCGCCGCACCCGTGGTCCAAAGAGGTGTACCACGAGAATGCCTACAACAATTACATCTCGTTCAAACGATACCTCGAAGGCTATTTCGGTGATCGCTATGCGCTGAAATTCAATCCTGCGGGGAAGTCGGGGGACATCAGGCTCGACAACTATTACTCCTACGGTTTGTCGTTGCCGCAAGATTTCACTTCGACCGATCCCGAGAACAGATTTCGAACGCTGCGCGAGAACATCGATTTGGCGAAGCGCGATGGGCGTCGCGACATCCTCGTGCTGCTGTCTCATTGGTATTACGACGGACGCGATCCTCTGCTCGCCATCAGGAAGATGCAGCAGATTCCGCTCAATACCCGTACCGATCTGAGGCAAGGCAAACGTTGGGTCGAGTGGTGCGAGCGCGTCGAATCCCCGACGCCCGTCGACTGCAATCCAGCCGATTCGTCCATCTCGAGACTTCAGTATTCGGAGACGTTCGATGCCTGGGGTCGGGAGTTCTCCATCGGCTATGCAAACAACATCAGAACCGCCATCGAGCGCTTTGGCGTTTTCCCCGCCGGCACGAACTTGTCGATTGCGGCGCGCGGCCCCATCGATCGGGAGGGCGGCGGCAGCATCGAAGTGAAATCAGGCGTGCTACGTGGCGCGAAGCTCGTGATCGCCAAAGATATTCATCCGGGAGAGCCCGAGTCGTTCGATGCAAAGACGTATCGGGCATTTCGTGACCCTGCGGACAATCTCGTTTCCGCCTGGGACAGTTTCGAGGCTTATATCGGTTCGCAGAGTGCTCCGGTTCAGCATCTACGCGATCATGGTGAAGCCGTGAGTCCTGCGGTACTCATGGGTCCGTATCGCACTATCGTCAATCGGCCTGCGACGATCACGCTGCCCATCGCAGACAAGCGCAAGCTCGATGCGAACGAAATCTCCCGATTGAAAGCATTCATCTACAACGAGGCGTCGCGCGGATGGGATCCGGTATTCCTGCCAGCGGGCTCGATGCCGCTGCGATACGACCCCAAGACGCGAACCGCAAGCTTCGACACTCAGGTGCTTGGCGTATTCGCCTTGGTCGTGACCGAAGAGGGATGGACCCCCGTGAAGGGCATGCGTCATCGTTACCCGATCGGTATCGATGCCGTCGACCTCTCCATCGGACTTAGCACCGGTGCTGCGCCTTGAGCGCAGCACCGGCGATGCTTACCTCATGCTCATTCGTTTCCTGACGAGATCGCCGGCTTCCTGATAGGTCTGAGGCAAGCTCTCGAGGAAGGCGTTCGGCTGAAAGAGCGGCTGATACTGTTGCAAGATCGGAAGCAGAATCGCCATGGGCAATTCTTGGACGCGTCGAGTCTTCCGAAACTCCGCGATCGGAATCCTGGCCGTGATGATGTCTTCGTGATGGTTGTCGGTCTCGGCCAGAACAGTGCCTCTGGGATCGACGATCACCGTCCCCTCGTCGCGTGTTCCCGATGATTCGGGGAAGCCGATGTTATTGGGCGACACCGAGTTTCCGACACCCATGGTGTAGATCCGCGCAGAGCGGGCCGTAGCTTTCGCCACTTCCGAGTTGCTGCCACCGGTGACCGAAAGTACCAACACTTCGGCGCCCTTGAGCGCAAGGCAGGTGTAGAGCAGCGGCTCGTTGCCGACCGCCGTAATGGCGATGTTGCCGATATCCGTACGAGCTACCGGCATCACGGCGTCCCAACCGTACATCTCGACGTAGCGATCGAGTACGTCGTAAACCGTGGTACCGATGAGCGCGCCGTCTCCGAAAAGGCCGAGGATGTTCCGCGCTTTCCACTGCTTGCTCACGATCTTGCCATCGGGGCCGGCGAGCACCGACATGTTGATCACATGGTCTGGCCAATCTTTTTCTTTGGCGTAGCAACCCCAAGAGATGTAGCAACCATAACGACGAGCCCGCTCGCCGATGGCCTCGGACTCGGGACCCGGGAGTTCGAAGGCGATCTGGTTGAGTTCTTTTCGATTCCAGGGCTGGAAGCCCTGGATCGGGAACTCGTGCATTGCGATGAGGTCTACTTTCGAACCCCAACGTCGCTCGCCGTTCCATTCCTCCGGAGAGTTCTGCGCAAGATCGATGAGGCGCAGCACACGATCGAGATTGCGCTTGAGTGTCTTCGCACGATCGCGCAGATCGATCGAATAGAGCTGCGATTGCACTGCAGCCACGTTGATCGACTCTTGTTTGAGCGCCACCGTCGCGTACTTTCCTCGATTGGATACCTGAAGGTCGTTCTTCGGCGGCGACATCGCGGCGCCCTGCGCCTTCGCGTCGACGACGCCATCACGCCCGGCGATGGCCGCAACGCTGGCGACGGCGGCACCTGCGAGCAAGGAGCGTCGATCGAGTTTCGGAGTTTTTCTGGTCATTGGTGTCAAGTCCTCTGCAGGGTTTCGTGACAAAAAGTTCCCGTTCGCCCGACGATATCCCTGCAAGTTTTCGAAGACAATCGAAAATCATTCGATGGCCACCCGACGGCGGCGCATAGTAAAATCGCGACGAAATCCCCCGTACCTGATGCCAAGGAGGCATGTTGATCATGGACGATACCCGTCGAGGGTTGGCACTTTCGTGGGCGGCTGTTTTTGCTCTCACCCTCACCACTTCGCCGATCGGATCGGCGCAAGTCGTCGAGCAAGACGCTCTCGCTCTCGAAGAAGTCGTAGTGACCGCCCGAAAATCGAGCGAGTCGCTCCTCGACGTGCCGCTTGCGATCACGGCGTTCACCGCTGAGGCCATCGAGGCGCGGGGCATCGCCAATCTGGATGACGTGGCGTCGTTCACACCCGGGCTGACATTCTCCAACGTACTTGGTGACTTTCTTCCCGCCCCCGTCATTCGCGGGGTGGCGCCGATCGACATCTTCGGTGAGCTCAATACGGCAATTTTCTTTGACGGCGTCTTCGTTTCGGGACGTGAGGGCATCAACTTCAACCAGCTCGACCTCGAGCGCATCGAGGTCGTCAAAGGACCGCAGGCGTCGCTTTATGGCCGCAATGCATTCAGCGGTGCGATCAACTACGTGTCGGCGAAGCCGGGTGACGTCTTCAAATCCCGCGCGACACTCACTGCGGGAAATCGCGGAAAGCGGCTGGCATCCTTGACGTTGAGCGGGCCGATCGTCGGCGACTTGAAGGGGCGGGCAACCTTCCTCCACGACGAGTGGGACGGATCGTACGAGAACCAGTATTCGGGACCGGGGCGCCGCGCGACCATCGGCGGGTACGAGTTCTCGACCTTCAACGGGTCTTTGTTGTGGGAGGTCAGTGACCAGTTCGCAGCCGAGCTTGGTCTGTACATCTCGAGTGACGATGTCGATAACACCGCGACGACCGGTCTCGTCATGAATTGCGAAGATCGCCGAGTACGCGATCAGAATCTCGGCCTGAGCGGCAACATCGCCGGCACAACCTATCCGCGCTCGAGCCGCTTGCTCAATTATTGCGGCGAGTTGCCGTCGATCACCCGCGACTCCTTGACCACGATGCCGGATGCTACGGGTGAAAAGCGTCATCTCATTCGCGCTTACCTCAAGCTTGCGCAGGATCTGGCGGGCGGTACTTTGGAGGCCATCACCGGATACTCCCGCGTAAAGCAGGGTTACCTCGTCGACGGCTCACGCAATACCGGAGATACGGTGTGGTTTACGTACCAGCCGACGCCCTTGTCGCCATTCCCGTTAGGCCCCGGAGTGTTCGGTACGCGATCGGGACCGCTCAAGCGATTTCAGACTGGCTTGCTGCAAGTCGGCGGTGTCGATAACACCTACGACAAGAGCCAGGAGATTCGCTTCGCGAGCGATCGGGACGAGTCGTTACGCTATTCTTTGGGTCTCTACTATTACGAGACGTCTTCCGGTAGCGGCATCGACGGAGCGATCGCGACGAGCCCACTGCCCGCCGATTTTGGTTCGTTCTGTTTGGCCTGTACGTCTTTCGGGCCGACGACCATCGTCGATTTCGTGCGAGACGGCGGCAATGCCGTATTCCTCCCTTGGTTCCGAGAGCCTTCCGGTGGCGCAGGATTCGATGCCGTCATCATCGAGGAGGCCTCCGCACCCTCGGTATTCGGCTCGCTCGAGTACGACGTCACCGAGCAGATCACCGCATCGGTCGAAGGGCGATACACCGACGAAAAGCGATCTTTCGTCGACAAGAACACGCGGGCCAGCCGCGAAAACAGTTGGGGCTTGGTCAGCTGGCGCAGCACGTTGCGGTACAAACCCGCCGAGCGCGTCACGTTCTTCGCGAGCCTCGCGCACTCCGAGAAGTCCGGTGACTTCGATCCCACGCGGGTACGTTTTGTCGACAATGCTGCAGTGGAGGTGACGGTGCCCGCGCCGTTCGATCCTGAGACGCTCAAGAGTTACGAGCTCGGCATGAAGGCGGAGTTTCTCGATCGTCGCCTGGGCGTGGAGTTCGACGTCTATCAACTCGACTGGTCCGATATCGTCATCCCGCAGGTCATTTCGAGAATTGATGGGCGGGAGATCGTCTCGGCGACGGGCGTGAACGTGAATGCCGGTGACGCCACGATCAAGGGCGTCGAAATGGCGGTACTCGCGAGGCCTTTCGTTGGCTGGGAAGTGAATGTCGGGGCGTCTTTCGCCGACCCCGAGTACGACCGGGCGCAAGTCGAGACGTTCGGTGACTTCCCGAGCTTCGCGCCGACGGGAGACATCTCGGGTAACCAGATTCTCCGAACTTCGAAGGTGCAGGCGAACGCGGGATTCCGATACTCGACGAATACCGCGAGTGGCAACGAGATCGTGGTCCGCAGCGACATGTCGCATCGCGGAAGACAGTTTGCCGATGCCTCGAACCAAACCATCGTTCCTTCCGCCACGTTCGTGAACGCGTCCATCGCGCTACGGTCGGAGAATTGGTCGGTGGAGGCGTGGGGTCGGAACCTGACGGATGAAGATGCGCCCACGGGAGCGTTTCGCGATGCGTTCCTCAGCAATACGCTGCCGAACGGGGCTTACTCGACGGGAACATTTCTGCCTTTCCGGTACAGCGTCTCGCACCCTCGTCGAACGACTTACGGCGTGACGCTGCGATACACCTTCTGATCGACGGCGGGCGGGCCGATGGGGATGGCGAGCCCCAGCACTTGTTTGTAGCGGACGTCGCATTCGAGGCAGCGCCCCTTGGCGCTGCACCATCGGAGACTCTTGCCGTCGAGACGCCCCCAGAAAAGACCTGCTGGGTCGAGGTCGAACTCTCGCAGCAACTCGATGAAACTTCGGCTGTGTCGCAGCGGCGGGTAGCGGCGCCAAGCGCCGGTCTCTGCGACGTGTTCTTCAAAATAATCGAGAGCCCAGTCCTGCGTGGACGACCGATATCGGAACCGTGCAACGGGCGAGGGCAAGCAGGTGCCCTGAACGCCGCAGATACGTCTGAGCTCGTGGATCACTGCATGATCTTGTGCGATGCGATAGCCGATCAGGACGGTGTTGCGAGCCGTAGGCGGGCAGACTCGGGCGCAATAGGCCTCAAGCAGTCGTTCGACGAGGGTGTACGTATGTTGGGGGATGACGCTCACGGTGCACTTCCGTTGGCACAAGCCTAGCGCGAGGCATGATGCGCCCGCTATCCTCACCTCGATGATCGATCGAGCCCCTTTATTCCACGAGGACGTCGGCGCTGCGGTGCAGGCGGTGATCCCGCCGCGTCGGGTTCCGCTTGGAAAGCGAGTGTTCTGGCGCGTCGTACTCTGGTTGATGAAAACATCCGTCGGGCGCTCGCTGATTGCCCGCCGCTACCAGCCCCCGCAGAGCAATTGACGTCATGCAAAGCCTCTCCATGTTGCTCGCGTTCCTTGTCGGAGCAGGTCTTGTCATCCAGATCGGCTTCAACATGGCCGTCAGTCGCGCCCTCGGGGGCGCCGTGTACGGCACGCTCACCAATTTTTTGGTGGGGACGACGGCGATCGCCATTTTCATGTTTCTGACACGACAAGCCTGGCCGGCTCGCGAAGCGTTCGCAGGCGTCCCCGCTTGGGCCTGGTTCGGGGGTTTGTTTGGGGCGCTTTATGTCGGTGTTGCCACCCTCGCAGGGCCGAGGCTCGGCGCCCTGCTGCTACTCGCCCTGACCGTTGCCGGTCAGATGCTGGCCTCCGTGATCGTCGATCATTTCGGACTGCTGGGCTTTCCCCAACACCCCATCAGTCTCGGACGAGTATTGGGTATCGTGTTGCTGATCGCGGGTATTTGGCTGGTCGCCACCCGCTGAAGATCGATCAGTCGGTGTGCGAGGCCTCGCAGTCGCCGCACAAGCCCTTGAGTTCGAGCGACGTTGGTTCGATGCGGAATCCAGCCGCGAGTGATTTCTCCGCAAGCAAGCGGTTGATCTCCGGATCATCGATCTCGACGACGCGATGACACTTTCGGCACACCAGAAACTGCGCGACGTGAGCCCGCGCCGGCTCGTCGCAGCCGATGAATGCATTGAGCGAGTCGATACGGTGCACGAGTCCGGCATCGATCAAAAATTCGAGGGCGCGATAGACGGTGGGCGGTGCCGCCTTGTCTCGCTCTTTTGCGAGCTCGGCGAGGATTTCGTAAGCGCCGATGGGTTCGTGCGCTCGCCAGACGATTTCGAGAATTCTTCTTCGGACCGGCGTTAGGTTCAGCCCCCGCTGGGCACATACCCTCGCGGCGTTTCGAACGGCCTCGACGATGCATGCCGCATGGTCGTGCCCCGCAGCATGCGAGTGCGCGTGAGTCGACACGGGTTCGCGGAGTTTGGCCATGCCGTACGTTATCATGTGACCCCTATGGCGACCACGGATCGGGTGCCCGTCACCGTCCTGACGGGATTCTTGGGGTCTGGAAAGACCACGTTACTCAATCGCATCCTCTCCGAGAACCACGGCAAGCGTATCGCCGTGATCGAGAACGAGTTCGGCGAGGTGGGTGTCGATCACCAGCTCGTCATCGGTGCCGAAGAGGAAATCTTCGAGACCAACAATGGCTGCATCTGCTGCACGGTACGCGGCGATCTCTTGCGTATCCTTGGGCAGTTGCTCAAGCGCCGTGACAAGTTCGACTACATCATCGTCGAAACCACGGGCATGGCTGATCCGGGCCCCGTGGCGCAGACCTTTTTTCTCGACGACGACTTCAAGCAGCAGTTCTTGCTCGACGCCATCGTCACGGTGATCGATGCACGGCACATCGAGAAACACCTCGACGAGATGAAAGAGCCTGGTGAACAAGTCGCCTTCGCCGACGTGATCCTGCTCAACAAGACTGACCTCGTGACCGAAGCCGAGCTGGAGCGCATCGAGCGTCGAATCCGAGCCATGAACGGCACGGCAAAGATTTTTCGTACGCAAAACGCGAACGTCCCCATCGATCGCGTGCTGAACGTCGGTGCCTTCGATTTGCAACGAGCGCTCGCCGTCGACGGAAGTTTCCTCGAGCCCGAGTATCCGTTCGAGTGGGGCGGGGTCTACGAGCTGCCTGCCGGGCGGTTCACATTACGTACGGGCACGGAAGCGCATGCACACCATGATCATCATGATCACGACCATGGGCACGATCACCACCACGATCATGGACACGACCACGACCACGGCCATGAACATGACCACGACCATGGGCATGACCATGGGCATGACCATGGGCATGACCATGAGCACGCGGGCGGTCTCGGCTTCGTGATGCTGCCGGTTCCTGCAGCAACCGCTGCAGCACTCGATGCGTCCATCGAGTCCGCAGTCCGCGCGTTCGCGGAAGAGTCGATTTCCGTGGCGTGTGGAGGGCGTCTTGCCCCGGGGCACGGCCTGTACGGCATCGACGTCGATCACGATGGGAGTCACTTCGAGATCGAGATAGCCCAGGGAGGCGCGTATGCAATTTTTTGCGAGCATGCTCCGGCAGAGTTCAATCTGCGCATCGATGGCGTTCGTCCTGCGGCACAGCGCGCGTTTGCGTCGCATCATCACGACGAAGAGATTTCCTCGATCGGCATCAGCGATCCGCGCGTTCTCGATCCCAAGAAGGTCAACGAGTGGTTGTCGTATCTGCTTCAGAGTCGCGGTGCCGACATCTTTCGCATGAAAGGCGTGTTGTCTCTCAAGGGTGAAGATCGCCGCTACTTCTTCCACGGCGTACACATGATGTTCGACGGCCAACTCGAGCGGCCGTGGGCAGCTGGTGCTTCACGACAAAACACCTTGGTCTTCATCGGGCGAAAACTCGATCGGCAAGAACTCGAGGCCGGATTCCACTCCTGCATCGCGTGAAGCAACCCTCCGCCATTCTCGAACGCCGCGGCAGCGTCTCGCTCGACGATTACATCGCCGATCTATCGTGGTCACACGACTCGCATCGACTCGCCGTGGCGGGTGGTGAGGGCAAGGTATTTCTGCTTGCTCACGACGGCTCCTCGATTTCCGCTCGCGCCGTAGGCGAACACGGCATGGGCGTGATCGCTGTGGCTTGGCAGCCGCGCGGCAGAGCGTTCGTCACCAGCGGACAGGACTCGCGTATTGCCCTTCACGATGCCGATGGCGAGCTCGTTTCTGAACAGCGTCCGGCGATGGCTTGGACGACTGCCATGGCTTGGACATCGGATGGAAAGCGCTTGGCGACGGCTGCAGGCAAGCAGATCACGCTCTGGTCACCCTCATTCGAAAAGGAACACGCTTTCGCGCCGATGTCATCGACTGTCGTTGCTCTCGGTTGGGACAAGCCCGGTCGTGATCTCGGCGCTGCCATCAACGGCGGCCTCATCGTGCACCGCGTCGAGCCTCCGCGGTTTCAGATGCGCCACTACAAATGGGCAGCACCGTGTCTCGCGGTCGCTTTCAGTCCCAATGGCCGATATCTCGCGACGGGAACACAGGATGGCTCCGTCCATTTTTGGCACTTGTCGACCGGTCGTGATTCGCAGATGCGAGGGTACCCCTCCAAAGTCGAGCAAGTGTCGTGGAGTGGCGACTCTCGTTACCTCGCGACGGCCGCAGACGATCAGGTCGTCGTATGGGATTTCAGCGGCAAGGGCCCGGAAGGCTCGCGCCCCTTGCAGTTGCGCGGACATACCGATCGTATCGAGTGTGTCGCGTTTCAGCCGAACGGCAACCATCTCGTGACCGGCGGCCGTGATTGGCGAGTATCGCTATGGCTGCCTGGAAAATCTCCGGTGGCACTCGATGCGCAACTGACTGATGCCGAACCCACCTGCGTGCGCTGGTCGCCGGATGGGCGCTTCATCGCCGTCGGCGAACGTGGCGGAAAGCTTTCAGTATTCGAACTCGTCCGTATCCCGGGAGGTTGATCGTGCTGCGACTCAAATATTTCAACATGACGCTCGTCGCTTTGTTGTGCTGCGGTGCGTTCGCAAGCGCCCAGGATCTTGGCGCAAGACTCGATACCGCCATCACGACACTCGAGCCTCGCGTCATCGAATGGCGCCGCGATCTTCACCAGAACCCCGAGCTCTCGAATCGCGAGTTCCGCACTTCCAAGGTCGTAGCTGAGCATTTGAAGCGTCTCGGTCTCGAGGTGCAGACCGGCATCGCAAAGACCGGCGTCGTCGGAGTGCTCAAAGGTGGCAAGCCGGGACCGACCATCGCGCTGCGTGCAGACATGGACGGCTTGCCGGTCATCGAACAGACGGATGTACCGTTTCGTTCGCGTGCGGCGACGACATACCGAAACGAAACCGTCGGCGTCATGCATGCCTGTGGGCATGACGTACATACCTCGGTGTTGATGGGACTCGCCGAAGCGTTCGTCGGAATGAAGGCCGATCTTCCGGGCACGGTGGTTTTCGTGTTCCAACCGGCCGAAGAGGGCGCTCCCGAGGGCGAGGACGGCGGTGCTTCGCTCATGATCGAAGAGGGCGTACTCCAGCGCCATCGTCCCGAGGCGGTGTTCGGTTTGCACGTCTTCGCGAACATGCCCACAGGGATGATTGGCTATCGAGGAGGGCCGCTGATGGCGGGCTCCGACACTTATCGAATCCTGGTCAAAGGAAAACAGACCCACGGCGCGCGTCCGTGGAGTGGAATCGATCCCATCGTGGTGTCTTCCCAGATCGTGAGCGCCTTGCAGACGGTGGTGAGTCGTCAGACCGATATCACGCTCAATCCTGCCGTCGTGACCGTCGGAGCGATCAAAGGCGGTATCCGGTTCAACATCGTGCCGGATCAGGTCGAGATGCTGGGCACGATCCGAACTTTCGATCCGCAGCAGCGAGCGACGATCATCAAAAATATCGACCGGATGGTGACGAATATCGCTGAAGCGAGCGGCGCTACCGCCACATTCGAGATACAGCCCGGAAGCAATCCCGTGGTACGCAACGATCCGGCTCTGACAGAGAGAGTACTGCCCTCGCTCAGGCGTTCGGCAGGGGCCGCCAATGTACGCGCGGTTCCGCTCGTCACCGGTGCCGAGGATTTCGCCTTCTTCGCCGAAAAAGTACCGAGCTTCTTTTTCTTCGTCGGCGTGACGCCCCGCGACCAGAACATGCTCACGGCGGCATCGAATCATTCGCCGCTCTTTTACGTCGACGAAACGGCGATACCGATCGCAAGTCGTGCGTTCGGGCAACTCGCTCTCGACTACCTGACTACGGGTGCAGCGGGCGAGCCAGCCATCACCCCCGCAAAATGAACCGGCGAACTCTCGGCGGAGATGCCGCGACGCTCAGCTTGCGCTGCGCTTAATTTCGGCCGCGCGCTTCACGGCGGCGCGGATGCGAGGGTAGGTTCCGCAACGACAAAGATTGCCGTTCATGGCCGCGTCGATGTCGTCGTCAGTCGGATCGGGCTTTGTCTCGAGCAGAGCGGTCGCTGCCATGATCTGACCTGACTGGCAGTAGCCGCATTGCACGACGTCGAGTTCGAGCCAGGCCCTTTGAACAGGGTGGGTTCCCGCATCGCCGGACAGACTCTCGATGGTGCGAACTTCTGCGGTGCCGACCGCCGACACGGGGGTCACGCACGAGCGAACAGGTTGGCCATCGAGGTGGACGGTGCAGGCGCCGCACTGTGCGATTCCGCACCCGTATTTGGTACCCGTGAGTTTGAGTGCGTCGCGGATGACCCACAGCAGGGGCGCCTCGGGCTCGACATCGACCTCGCGGTCCTCACCATTCACTTTGAGGGTGATCACGCAACTTCTCCGGGTAGCATTTGGCGGACGATCAGACTATACCCAATTTGACGTTTCGGGAGATGAGGCGTGGAGATCGAATTCTTCGGCGCGGCGGGTGAAGTCACAGGGTCCTGTCACATTCTCCGGGTAGGTGGCCGCACACTACTCGTCGATTGCGGGCTCGTTCAGGGCGGACGCGATGCCGACCAACGCAACCGTCAAGCCTTTCCGTTCGATCCCGCGCACATCGACGCGGTGTTGCTCACCCACGCCCATATCGACCACTGCGGGCGACTTCCCCTGCTGGTCAAGAGAGGGTTCCGCGGCGTGATCTACACCAACGCGGCCTGTCGCGATTTGTTGCCCTTGCTGCTTCGCGACACCGCCGATCTCGCTGCTCGAGAAGCCGAGAGACGCGCTCGAAGAGCTGACGAAAATGAGCCGATCTTCGAACCCTTGTTCGATCTTGACGATGTCGAGCGTACGCTGAAGCTCGTGCGTGCCCTGCGTTACGACGCGGACTACGCGCCGTTTCCCGGCATTTCTTTGCGCATCCGTGATGCCGGGCACATCCTCGGCTCCAGCAGTCTCGATGTCGCGTGTACCGAAAACGGCGTGACGAAGCGCATCGTGTTCAGCGGTGATCTAGGTCAGTACGACTCACCCATCCTGCTCGATCCGTATCGATTCGAGTCTGCAGATCTCATCCTGATGGAGAGTACCTATGGCGATCGCCTCCATCGTCGGCGAGAGGAGACAATCAAAGAAATCGGCGAGATCATCGATGAAGCCGACCGGGACGGAGGAAATGTGGTCGTACCCGCCTTTGCAGTGGGGCGCAGCCAGGAGATTCTCTATCTGCTCGGGCGTCACTTCCGCGAGTGGGGGATCGACCGCTGGAAAATTTTTCTCGACAGCCCCATGGCCATCGAGGCAAGCAAGGTCTATTGGTCCCACGCCGAGCGATTCGACGACGAGGCGAGACGAATCCGCGCGAGTTTCGAATCGATGCCGGAGCTTCCCAATCTTTGTCTATGCAAAACGCCCCAGCAGTCACGCGAAATAAATTCGATCCGAGCCCGGGCGTTCATCATCGCCGGCAGCGGCATGTGCAATGGTGGACGCATCCTCCATCATTTCCTCCAGAATCTGGAGCGCCCCGAGTGTCACGTCATGATCACGGGGTTCCAGGCGCCCGGGACGTTCGGCCGTCGATTGGTCGATCGGGCCCCGGAAGTCCGTATCCATGGACAAACACTGCGCTTGAAAGCGAAAGTGCATACGGTCGGAGGGCTCTCGGCACATGGGGATCAGGGCGATCTTCTACGGTGGTACGAGTCCTTCGTTGGCCGACCCTTGGTCTGTCTGGTGCACGGCGAGGCGGAATCCGCCCACGCCCTGCAACATGAAATAGTCAAACTGGGCGGCAATGCTATCGTGCCGAGACCGGGAGCAAGACTCGATCTCGCCACCATGACCATCACATCGGGGTCCAGATAATGATTCAACGCTACCTTGCGCGTCTCGTGCGAGTCGAGCCACGTGAAACCGCGGCAGTCGTTGCTGCGTTCTGTCTCTTTTTCTTTGTACTCGGGAGCTATTTCGCCGTTCGGCCCGTGCGAGAGACGGTGGCGACACTCCTCGGTCGTGAGCGCGTGGCAGATCTCTGGCTCTATACGGCGCTGTTCTCGATCGCGATCGTCCCGCTTTGGGGTTGGCTCGTTGCACGGATGCGTCGCAGCCTGCTTCTCCCTCTGCTCTATGGCTCGGTCGCGATCATTCTCGCGGGCATCGGATCATCCATTCAGGTCGACGAAAGCAATCTGCGGGTTGGCACTTTTTTCTATGTTTGGGTAAGCGTCATCAACCTGATGCTGGTCTCGGTGTTTTGGAGTTTCCTTCTCGAGATGTTCGATAGCGAGCAGTCGAAGCGACTCTTCGGCTTCATCGCTGCCGGAGGAACGCTCGGCGCATTGGTGGGGCCGCTGACCGCTCGATTGACCGTCGAGACCATCGGAAACTCCGGCGTGCTCTACCTTGGCACGGCAGGCTTTCTGGGCGCCATTTTTTGCCAGCGGATTCTCATCAAGATCTGGAATCGGGAGCCACCTTCGGGGGCGCCACTCACGACCGGAGGATCGCGCGACGACGAGGGCCTTGGCGGCAATCCTTTCGCCGGCATCTTTATCGTGTTGCGCTCGCCTTACCTGCTCGGAATCGCGCTATTCGTCGTGTTCCTGTCTGCCGTGAATACCTTCGTATATTTTGAGCAGCTTCGCATCGTGAGTGAAACGTTTTCGGACACGACACGTCGAACCGAGGTGTTCGCCAACATCGATTTCATCGTTCAGGCTTTGACCATTCTTTCCCAGGTCTTTCTCACTGGCCGCATCGCCTCGAAACTCGGTGTCGGTACGTTGCTCACCTTCGTTCCCGTCCTGATGATTTTCGGTTTCATCTTGCTGACGATGTTCAACGTATTCGGCATGGTTGCGGCGTTGCTCATCTTGCGTCGATGGGGTGAGTACGCCTTCGTCCGACCGGGGCGAGAGATGCTTTGGGGCGCAATGGACAAAGAGTCGAAGTACAAGGCGAAGAGTTTCATCGACGTGCCGGTGTACCGCGCGGCCGACTACGTCGGTGCGCAGGCCAAGACGGCGATCGATGCCGTCGGAGCGTCACCGGCAGGCGCGGCACTCGTCGGCGCCGCTCTCGCGACGGGATGGGCCATCAATGGCTGGCTGCTCGGCCGCCGACATGATCGAACAACCGCAGAGAGTGAAAACCGAGCTTCGTGAGAGTCACCGCGATGAGATTTTTCTTTAACAGCGCCATGTGGGCGGTCGTTTTGTTGCTCACTCTTGCGACGCCCGCATCGGCTGAGAGTGTGAGCGGATCCCAAGAACGTGCGGCATCCGAACTTCTCGCGGCGATGGCGTCGGGAGATATGCAGGCCGTCGCGTTTGCCGTGCATCCCTCAGAGCTCGATCGCCTTCGCATCATGATCGTGCAGCGATTGCGCGACGAGGCAGCTCGCGGAGAGTCGACGGTGCGCACACGCCTCTTCGGCGATGCAATGCCGCTCGGCGACATCGAACGTCAGACGAGCGTCAACCTGTTTCGCAATATCGGTCGGCGATTGACACTCAAAACACGAACCTACGACAAACTCGAAGGTCTCAGTGCAGTGCGCGACGGCAAGTTCGTGCACGTCGTCGTGAAAGGCCGACAGCCTCCGGATCGGGGTCGTATCGAAGTGGTCGAGCTGGTGACATTGGTGCCCTATGGCAAAGAATGGAAGGCTGCCATCCCGCTGGAGCTCGAGGCGCAGATCGACGATCTCATCGCTGGAAGAGTGCGCCCGCCATTTTCGAGTGCGGTGGCCGGCGGGCTGGGTACGAGCGGCGGCACGAGCGGCGGTTCGAGTTCGGGCAATGCGGTCGCCACAGCTTCGGCGGCAGCGTCTTCGGTACCCGGACGGAATACGCCGGAGATTCTCGATCTCATCGACCAAGCCGAAAAAAAGCTGGTCGAGGGCCGTTGCGATCGCTATTACCGTGCTCATCTCAGCCCGGAACTGAGACGCACATTATCGGGTCGAACCCTCGATGCTCTGGTCGCGGCATGCAACCGGAGCATTGCCACGCGTGAGTTGCTGATCGCCGCATTGCGTATCGTCCGACGCACAGCCCCCGTTTTCGAAGAGGGGGGTAGTCGAGCGGTCTACGATGTCGAGGGTCAGGGGTTGCCCTATGATCGCTACGTACTAGAGCGCGTCGACGGCCGCTGGTTTATCGCAGAATAATGTCGAGCCAAAGAATCAGGAGACCGACCATGATCCATCGTGCTTTCACCCGTCCGACAAGAATCCTCGCAGTGACTCTGCTTGCCGCGCTGTTGTCGGCCTGTGGCGTATCGCCTCAAAAAGTGACCGTACCGGTCGTGGCCTCGGTCGATCTTCAGCGCTTCATGGGGCCTTGGTACGTCATCGGGGTCATCCCCACCTTCATCGAGAAAGACATCTACAACGCGATCGAGACCTATGAGCTCGCGCCCGATGGCACCATCAAGACGACCTTCACGTTCAACAAGGGCGCATTCGATGGGCCTGCCAAACAGATGGAGCCCAAGGGTTTCGTCATCCCGGGCACCAACAACGCGATCTGGGGCATGCAGTTCGTGTGGCCGATCAAGGCGGAGTACGTCATTTCCCACGTCGATGCCGACTACTCCGAAACCATCATCGCCCGCAGCGCCCGCGACTACGTCTGGATCATGGCGCGCACGCCAACCATGGACGACGCCCGCTACGCAGAACTCGTGAAGAAGGTGGCGGACATGGGCTACGACACGAGCAAGCTTGTGAAGGTCCCGCAGCAGTCGAAGCCCGCTGCTACGGCGCCGGCTGCGGCCGCCCCGGCGATGCCGACGCCCGAGCGCACCGCCGAAATCCTCGCGTCCGTTCCTGCGGTCAAACCGGCGGAACTTCAGGCCCGCCTCGCGCAAACCGCGAGCCGCCCCGTGGTGCTCGACGTTCGACGGGCGGAAGAGTTCGCAGCCGGCCATGTCGAGGGGGCGCTCAACGTAGCCCACTCCGCTGTCATGACGAGCCCCGCGACTGCCGTCCCCGCATCAAAAGACGCGGAAATCGTGCTCTATTGCGGGTCCGGGCGGCGGGCCTCGGCCGCCATCGAGGCCCTGCGCTCGGCGGGTTACACCAACCTCAAGCATCTCGAGGGCGACTACCCGGCCTGGAAGGCGCTGACGGCGGCTGCACCCCCTGCACCCTGAGGGCCGCGACGGCCGTTTCATAACCTGGTCAACAGGGCTCGGGCAGACTCCTCCGCGGTCTTTTTCGGAGGTCTTTCCCCCCGGGAGTAACCCCTTGCTAGACTGACGTTTTTGGCAGGGAATGCCCGCGATCATGGCCAAAGACGACATTCTCGACTCCGGAGCCCTCCCGGCATGGGAGAAAGCGGCCGCCAAGGCGGCCCCCGGTGGCGACATCTCCAAGCTCGCCTGGAAGACCCCCGAAGGTCTCGAGGTCAAGCCGCTCTACACCGCGGCCGATCTCGAAGGACTGGCACATGCCGACACCCTGCCAGGGTTTGCGCCATTCTTGCGCGGCCCCCAACCCACCATGTATGCCGTCCGACCGTGGACGATCCGACAGTACGCCGGGTTCTCGACGGCCGAGGCCTCGAACGCGTTTTATCGCAAGTCGCTCGCCGCCGGCGGACAGGGCGTGTCGGTGGCGTTCGACCTGGCTACGCATCGCGGGTACGACAGTGACCATCCCCGGGTGACGGGCGATGTCGGCAAGGCCGGCGTTGCCATCGATTCCGTCGAGGACATGAAGATCCTGTTCGATGGCATACCGCTCGACAAAGTGTCGGTCTCGATGACGATGAACGGCGCCGTACTTCCGGTGCTGGCCGCGTACGTGATCGCTGCGGAGGAGCAGGGCGTCAAACCCGATCAGCTCTCCGGGACCATACAGAACGACATCCTCAAGGAGTTCATGGTCCGCAACACCTATATCTATCCCCCCGAGCCGTCGATGCGCATCGTCGGCGACATCATCGAGTACACGGCCCGCAACATGCCGAAGTTCAACTCGATCTCGATTTCGGGTTATCACATGCAGGAGGCCGGTGCGAACCAGGCGCTCGAGCTCGCCTTTACGCTGGCCGACGGCAAAGAATATGTGAAGACCGCGCTCGCCAAGGGTCTGGATGTCGACGAATTCGCAGGTCGACTCAGTTTCTTCTGGGCGATCGGCATGAATTTCTATCTCGAGATCGCCAAGATGCGGGCCGCTCGCTTGCTGTGGTGGCGCATCATGAGCGGCTTCGGAGCAAAGAATCCGAAAAGCCTGATGCTGCGCACGCACTGCCAGACCTCGGGCTGGAGCCTCACGGAGCAGGATCCGTACAACAACATCGTGCGGACCACCATCGAGGCGATGGCGGCCGTCTTCGGCGGGACGCAGAGCCTGCATACCAATTCGTTCGACGAAGCGATCGCGCTCCCGACTGAGTTCAGTGCGCGCATCGCCCGTAATACGCAACTCATCCTCCAGGAAGAATCGCAGATCACCCGTGTGGTCGACCCGTGGGCCGGCAGCTACATGATGGAGCGACTCACCCAGGAGATGGCCGACAAGGCGTGGTCGATTATCGAAGAGGTGGACGCCCTCGGTGGCATGACCCGCGCCGTCGAAAGCGGTTGGGCGAAATTACGCATCGAGGCGAGTGCAGCCGAAAAGCAGGCGCGCATCGACTCCGGGCGTGACGTCATCATCGGCGTCAATAAATTCCGGCTCGACAAAGAAGACCCGGTCGAGATCCTTGAGGTCGACAACGTCGCCGTTCGGGATAACCAGATTGCCAGACTGCATCGAGTGCGCACCTCGCGTGATGGCGAAAAAGTTTCGGCGGCGCTCGCTGCGCTCACCGCGGCTGCGAAGTCCGGTCAGGGTAATCTGCTTGCGCTCTCGATCGAAGCGATGCGTCTTCGAGCGACGGTGGGTGAGGTGAGCGATGCGCTCGAGCAGGCCTGGGGCCGGCATCGGGCCAATTCCCAGGAGGTGAGTGGCGTGTACGCGGGTGCTTACGAATCGCGTGACGATTGGACCAAGTTGCAAGCCGAGATCGCCGCTTTTGCCGAAGGTCATGGCCGACGTCCGCGCGTGATGATCGCCAAGCTCGGACAGGACGGACACGATCGCGGAGCGAAGGTCGTGGCGAGCGCGTTTGCCGACCTGGGGTTCGATGTCGATGTCGGACCGCTGTTTCAGACACCGGAAGAGTGTGCGCGTCAGGCCATCGAAAACGATGTGCATGCGGTCGGCGTGAGCACGCTCGCGGCGGGGCACAAAACCCTCGTGCCCGAAATCATCCGCGCGCTGCGCGAGCAAGGCTCGCCCGAGATCATCGTGTTCGTAGGGGGAGTCGTGCCGCAGCAGGACTACGCGTTCCTGCGTGAATCCGGCGTCAAAGGTATTTACGGTCCGGGTACGCCGATTCCCGAAAGTGCACGTGACGTGCTCAACCACATCAAGCGCGCCACTGATGGGGCTTGAGCTGGAAGACTTTCGATTGATCGAGGGCGTTCGCGGCGGCGATCGTCGTGCGCTCGCCAAGGCGATCACACTGCTCGAGTCCACGAGATCGGACCATCGCCGACGCGCCGATGCGGTACTCGATGCGCTGTTGCCCCATTCGGGAAATGCGCTTCGGCTCGGCATTTCGGGTGTGCCCGGTGTCGGCAAGTCGACGTTCATCGAGGCGCTCGGCATGTTTCTCCTTGCCCGCGGGCACAAAGTTGCAGTCCTAGCAGTCGACCCGTCCTCGGGTGTGTCGGGAGGATCCATCCTCGGCGACAAGACGCGCATGGAGCGGCTTTCGGTTCAGGAAAACGCGTACATCCGGCCGAGCCCCTCGTCAGGCACCCTTGGTGGCGTCACGGAAAAAACCCGTGAGGCCGTGCTCGTCTGTGAAGCGGCAGGATACGACGTCGTGATCGTCGAGACGGTCGGCGTCGGTCAATCCGAAACCACCGTCGCCGGCATGACCGACATGTTCGTCCTGCTGCAACTGCCGAATGCGGGAGACGACCTGCAAGCGATGAAGAAAGGCATCATGGAGCTCGCCGATCTCATCGTGATCAACAAGACAGACCTCGATCCCGATGCAGCGACACGTGCCGAGGCTCAGATCACCTCTGCACTGCGAGTGCTGCGGTTCACGGGAGCGCCGGGCTCACACGACGAGCTGCGTTGGCATGTGCGGGTGATGCGTGGCAGCGCGCTGAAGGGCGAGGGGCTCGAAGCGTTCTGGTCGAACGTCACTGATTTTCGAACCCTGCGCGAGCGCAGCGGCGAGTTCGCCGAGCGTCGTCGTCAGCAGGCGCTTACGTGGATGTGGGACGAGGTCCATGCACGACTCGTCGCCGACTTCAGAGACAGCGCGGCCGTACGCGCCGAGCTCCCGAAGGCCATCGATGATGTGACCCATGCGCGTGTCGCGCCCTCATCGGCGGCACGCAGACTTCTCGACCTTTTCGAAGCACACTGACCTCACAAGAATTCAACACAGGGATAGCCCATGCACGACATCATTCACCTGCTCGAACAGAAGCGCGCCCAGGCCCGGCAGGGCGGCGGACCGAAGCGCGTCGCCGCACAGCATGCCAAGGGCAAGCTCACCGCGAGGGAGCGCGTCGAACTACTGCTGGACGACGGCACTTTCGAAGAGTGGGACATGTTCGTCGAGCATCGCTGCTCGGATTTCGGCATGCAGGATCAAAAAATTCCGGGCGATGGCGTCGTGACGGGTTGCGGATTCATCAACGGCCGCCTCGTATTCGTGTTCAGCCAGGACTTCACGGTTTTCGGTGGCTCTCTCTCCGAAGCGCACGCCCAGAAAATCTGCAAGGTGCTCGACACCGCCATGAAAGTCGGGGCTCCCGTGATCGGTATCAACGATTCCGGTGGCGCTCGCATTCAGGAAGGCGTGGCGTCACTCGGCGGGTATGCCGAAGTCTTCCAGCGCAATGTCACGGCATCGGGTGTCGTGCCGCAAATCAGCCTGATCATGGGGCCGTCCGCGGGTGGTGCGGTTTACAGCCCCGCGCTCACCGACTTCATCTTCATGGTGAAGGACAGCTCCTATATGTTCGTCACGGGCCCCGACGTGGTGAAGACCGTTACGCACGAAGAGGTGACCGCAGAAGACCTCGGCGGCGCAGTCACGCACACGACGCGAAGCGGCGTTGCGGACCTCGCGTTCGACAACGACGTCGAAGCCATCCTGATGTTGCGACGCTTCTTCAATTATTTGCCGGCCAACAACCGGGAAAAGCCACCGATGAGGGAGGCTTTCGATCCGCCCGATCGCGACGACTATTCGCTCGACACGCTCGTGCCGGACAATCCGAACAAGCCTTATGACATGAAGGAGTTGATCGCCAAAGTGGTCGACGACGGCGAGTTCTTCGAACTGCAACCCGAGTACGCGAAGAACATCATCATCGGCTTCGGTCGCATGGATGGTCAGGTGGTAGGCATCGTCGCCAACCAACCGCTCGTGCTTGCCGGGTGTCTCGATATCAAGAGCAGTATCAAGGCCGCAAGGTTCGTACGTTTCTGCGATGCCTTCAATATTGCCGTCGTGACGTTCGTCGATGTTCCGGGCTTCATGCCCGGCACGGCGCAGGAATATGGCGGCATCATCAAGCACGGCGCAAAGCTGCTCTACGCCTATGCCGAGTGCACGGTGCCCAAGGTCACCGTCATTACCCGCAAAGCCTATGGCGGTGCCTACGACGTCATGGCTTCGAAGCACTTGCGCGGCGACATCAACTTCGCTTGGCCGAATGCCGAAATCGCCGTGATGGGTGCAAAAGGCGCGGTGGAGATCATTTTTCGGGAGGAAAAATCCGATCCGGCGAAGCTTGCCGCTCGCGAGGCGGAATATCGCGAGAAGTTCGCAAATCCGTTCATCGCGGGGGCACGCGGTTACATCGACGACGTGATCATGCCGCATGGCACGCGGCGGCGAGTGTGCCGCGCGCTCACGGTCTTGCGCGACAAGAAAATCGAAGAACCGTGGCGCAAGCACGGCAACATTCCGCTTTGATCGCGCGCAGGGAGCCAAACATGTTCAAGAAAATACTCATTGCCAATCGTGGCGAAATCGCCTGCCGCGTCATCAAGACAGCTCGCCGCATGGGCATCAAGACCGTGGCGGTGTACTCCGAAGCCGACAAGGATGCGCGTCACGTCGAGCTCGCAGACGAGGCGGTCCTCATCGGACCCGCGCCGTCGCGCGAGTCGTACCTCGTGGCAGACCGCATCATCGCCGCCTGCAAGCAGACGGGCGCCGAGGCGGTGCATCCGGGTTACGGTTTCTTGTCGGAGAACGCGGAGTTCTCTCGTCGCGTCGAAGAAGAAGGCATCATCTTCATCGGCCCCAAACACGCCTCCATCGCTGCGATGGGCGACAAGATCGCCTCGAAGGAGCTCGCGGCGAAGGCCAAGGTCAACACCATCCCGGGTTGGAACAACCCGATCGAATCCGCCGAGAAGGCGGTGGAGATCGCCAAGAACATCGGGTACCCGGTGATGATCAAGGCAAGCGCGGGTGGCGGTGGAAAAGGTCTTCGCGTCGCATGGAACGACAAAGACGCTTTCGAAGGGTTCAACTCCTGCCGTAACGAAGCTCGCAACAGTTTCGGCGACGATCGGGTCTTCATCGAAAAGTTCGTCGAAGAGCCGCGTCATATCGAGATTCAGGTACTCGGAGATTCGCACGGCAACTGTCTTTATCTTTGGGAGCGCGAATGCTCGATTCAGCGGCGCCACCAAAAGGTGATCGAAGAAGCCCCGAGCCCCTTCCTCGACGACAAGACGCGCAAGGCGATGGGTGAGCAGGCGGTGGCGCTTGCCAAGGCGGTCAATTACCAAAGTGCGGGTACGGTCGAGTTCGTGGTGGGCAAAGACCGCAGTTTTTACTTCCTCGAAATGAACACGCGTCTCCAGGTTGAGCACCCGGTCACGGAGTGCATCACGGGGCTCGATCTCGTCGAACAGATGATCCGTGTGGCGGCAGGCGAGAAACTCGGCTTCACGCAAAAAGACATTCGACGCCAAGGCTGGGCCATCGAATGCCGCATCAATGCCGAGGATCCATTCCGCAATTTCTTGCCATCGACTGGCCGGCTCGTGAAATACCGGCCGCCTGCGCAAAACATGGAGGCGGCACATCCGGTCCCGACAGAGGGGGGCGTTCGCGTCGATACGGGCGTGTACGAGGGTGGCGAAATCCCGATGTACTACGACTCGATGATCGCCAAGCTCATCACTTACGGTGCCAATCGTGACGAGGCAATTGCGAAAATGCGCGAGGCGCTCAACGGATTCGTCATCCGCGGAATCTCGAGCAACGTGCCGTTTCAAGCCGCGCTACTCGCGCATCCGCGTTTCGTCGCCGGAGATTTCAATACAGGGTTCATCGCCGAGCAGTTCCCGAAAGGGTTTTCCGCTTCGGCCGTGCCGCACGACGAGCCGGAGTTCCTGCTGTCTCTCGCAGCCATTTCGCATCGGCGCTCGCGCGAGCGAGCGGCACGCATGACCGGACAACTTCGCCATCGCGAAGTCCGCATCCGCGAAGATTTCATCATCGTGCTGCGCGACGAAGCGGGGGGACGCGATGAAATTCCGGTCAATGTGCATCCCGTCGGATCGATGTTCAACGTGAGCATCGCTGGTCGGGTCCACGAGGTGTCGTTCGAAGACAATCTGCGCGACATCGCCGTACACGGATACTTCGATGGTCGACCGTTCTGCGCGCAGATCGAGCGTGTCGGGCTCGGGTACCGCATTTCCCATAACGGCACGAGTCTGTTCGCCAAGGTATTCACGCCGCGTCATGCGCAGCTCGAGGCCTTGATGCCGTTCAAGGCGCCACCGGATCTGTCCAAGGTCTTGCTGTCGCCTATGCCGGGGCTTCTGGTCGATGTCTCGGTTCAGCCGGGGCAAACGGTGCGAGCGGGCGAGCGTCTTGCGGCTATCGAAGCCATGAAAATGGAGAACATCCTTTTCGCCGCTCAGGACTGCGTCGTCTCGGAGGTGCTCGCCAAGAAAGGGGACAGTCTCGCGGTCGACCAGGTCATCATCAAGTTCCAGTAAGCGCAGTAGGCAACGTTCAGTATGTCGGATTCATCGAGACGACCCTTCCGAGTTCTCGGCATTCAGCAGGTTGCCATCGGCGGTCCTGACAAGCAGCGCCTGCGCACGCTGTGGGTAGACATGCTTGGTCTCGAGGTCACCGGAAACTTCATCAGCGAACGCGAGAACGTGGACGAAGATATCTGCGCCATGGGACGCGGGGCGATGCGCGTCGAAGTCGACCTTATGCAGCCGCTCGATCCCGAGAAAAAGCCGGCTGTACATACGACGCCGCTCAATCATATTGGCCTCTGGATCGACGACTTGCCGAAGGCTGTCGAATGGCTGACATCGCAAGGGGTTCGTTTCGCTCCGGGAGGAATTCGCAAAGGTGCGGCGGGTCATGACATCTGTTTCCTGCACCCGAAATCGAGCGATGAGTTTCCGATAGCGGGTGAAGGGGTGCTCGTGGAGCTCGTCCAGGCGCCGCCCGAGGTTGTCGCTGCGCTCGGTTGAGCGCTGACGCGTCGATCAATCCTTCGGTATTCGATGCAAGGCGACGATCAGCGTGCCGGGACCTCCGTGTACGCCGATCGCCGGCCCCATGTCGGTGACTGCACAAAATTCGACGCTGCCTTTGGGATATTTGGCGACGAGTTCGTCGGCGAGCAATCGACCTTCTTCTTGGCGATCGCCATGACCCACGAGAATGCGCAAGGTTTCTTTGGCAGGATCGATCCGGTAACGGCGAGCCACGAATCGTGCGAAGCGACTGCGTAACTTCAGGGGCCCGATCAGTCCGCCCCCCGCACTGATCCGGCCGTCTGGCCAGGTGCGCAAAATCACGTTGAGGGCGAGGAGCTTGGCCACTTTGCCGACGATGGCTGAGACACGTCCGCCACGAACGGCGAAGTCGATGCTCCCGAGGAGGGCGAACGTCTGCGTGCTACCCATCGCGGTCTCTGCCGCTGCGACGACGGCGGGGGCGTCTGCGCCTTGGGCGGCCACTTCGGCTGCAGCGATTGCGACGAGTCCCTGACCCACCGACGCGTTTCGGCTATCGAGCGCAGCCACAGGTTTTCCTTCGGTACCGACTCGCTGCGCAGCCTTGATTGCCGCGTCCCATGTGCCGCTGTGGCGCGAGGTCAAATTGACCGACACCACTGCGTCGTAATGCGAGGCGAGGAACTCGAACATCCGACGAAAATCGCCCGGCGGCGGTTGCGAGGTTTTCGGATGTGCGGGATTCGTGACGAGTTCGCGATAGAACTCGCTCGGCGTCATGCTCACCTTGTCGAGAAAAGAATACGTGGCGAAATGAATGCGCACCGGCACGACATGGATGCCGAGGCGCTCGGCAAACTCCTCCGGGACATCAGCCCCTGAATCGACGACCACCGCCACGCGTTGAGTGCGACGATGATGCGCAGCGCTTTGCTGCATGCGCATGTCGTCGGCCTTCTGCCCGCCGACTTCGCCGAAGTTCTCGACGATGCGGAATATCTGCTCAGGTTCGTCGACGTGGATGTGGATCTTCGCCTTTCTTTTGCTGCCGCTCACCACGAGACTCGCGCCCGAGGTCGACAGCGTTTCGCGAAGCAGTCGCAGGTCGATATCTTCGCCGACCTTGGCCGTGACGAGGCACTCGGTACAGTACCGGTAATCTTGATCGGCCGAAGGTGCTGCCGAGCCCGCCATGATTTCATCGCCCGCATGCACGGGCGCGACGACGGTGCCGAGCTCGCCGGTATCGAGGAAATGCCGCATACCCTCCAACACTTCCACGAACCCCAATGCGCCAGCATCGACGACGTTCGCGGCACGCAGTTCTTCGAGCTGATTTCGAGTGGCCTCGAGCGCGGCATTCACTCGCGTGAGCGAGTGGGTGAACAGACTGTGAAAATCGGGTGAACGGGCGGCCTGTGCTTCTGCAGCGTCGGCGAATTCGCGCAGTACGGTAAGGATCGTACCCTCGCGCGGTTGAGAGAGTGCTTCTTTGGCGTAGCTGGCTCCCTTTCGCAGGGCGAGCACGAACTCGCCGATGCCGAGACGCGCGAGGTGACCCGCGCCGTCGCCGAGTCCGAGCAGGAATTGCGCGAGGATCGCGCCCGAGTTGCCGCGTGCCCCATCGAGCGCCGCATCGGCAGCGCGCACCAACATGCTCCCCGCATGAGGCTCAGGCGAGCGATCCAGCGAGGCCAGCACTGCCGACAAGGTCAAAGACATGTTGGTTCCCGTATCGCCGTCCGGTACCGGGAATACATTGATCTTGTTGATGTGGTCGGTTTTCTCGAAGAGGCGATAAATACCTGCGCGCAGCAGGTCTGCGAGTTGGAGTCCGTCGAGCTCGACTACGTCGTTTTTCATTGAAGGTTCACGGCGAACGTATTGTTGCCGTACCGAAGGACGACCCCCTCCGGCGTGATGCGCTCCAGAAACAGTCCTTCTTTGGAAGATTCACCTTCCCTCAATCGCTGGCCGTTCAGCAACACGAATCGCAACGAGGGATTCGCATCATAGACATGCATGTTCAAATCGGCGTTGGGCAGACTGGTGCCCCGCGCGAGCAGATCGTCACGCGTGACCAGGCTGCTCGAATCCGATGAGCGGACGGCCGGTGGCGCCGTGGTTGTGACGGCGGGTACAGAAGGGGAGGTCTGTGGCAAGGAGAGCGTCGGAGCCGGAGGAGCGATCGACGTGCTTGCGACCGGCGATGGCGCGACGAGTTCGGCGGCTGTATCGGATTCGGGGGCGGTGCTTCGCAGCAACAAGAAGGCGACGATCAACAGATTGATGGCCAGCAGCGCAATGAGCACCAGCGCCCAGATGGGCAATCGCTGCCGCTGCGCCGCAATCCGGTGTGAGAACACGGCCGGATGGTCTTGGCGCAGTCGCGAATTCTCTGATTTTCGCAGCGCATCGAGAATGAAAGACATGATGAAGCATCCCGCCGAAGTCGACGGAGGTCCCCCTTTTTGCGGAGTATTGCACGGTCGGGATCCCGACGGGCATAGTCCCCGCCATCGTGTACGGACCTTGGCAGCGCCAATCGATCGACGACCTTCAACCAGGCACCTTGCCACCCCGTGTCGAGGGCGTGGCGTTCTGGTTCGCACAACTCAGTGATTTTCGTGATTCGCTGTCCAGCGCTGCTGACGGCGCTCTCAGTCCGGTCGAACTCGAGCGGGCGCAACGGATGGCCACCGAGCCGGTCCGCGTGGCCTATCTCACCTCCTGCGTGCTGCTTCGGCGTGTATTGAGCGCCCATCTCGGGATTACTCCGGCCGCGATCCCGCTGATCCGTGGCGAGCACGGGAAACCGGCTCTCGACGGTCGAGCCGCCCTCCACAGTCTTCACTTCAACCTCAGTCACGGCGGAGATGCGTGGTTGTGCGGAATCTCGAGCGGCCAAGAAATTGGTGTCGACGTCGAGACCCGACGCCAGGTACCGAGCGCCGAGCGTCTTGCGACCCGAGTGCTGTCGAGCGGTGAGCGCGCGGCGTTATCTGCTCTCGAATCGTCCGACGAAGCGATGCGAGACGCCGCTTTTCTTCGATGCTGGACACGCAAGGAGGCCGTACTCAAGGCCGCCGGAAGCGGGTTCTCCTGGGCAGCTCGCGATATCGAAGTCGGCATAGAGCCGGATTTCCGTCGTGCATCGCTTCCGCAGAAACCGGGTTTCGAAGCGGGTGTCTGGTCGATCGACTTGCCCGCCGCGGGGTTCGCTGCTGCTGCGGTGATCGGCTCAGATACGTTGTCGCAGCCCGCCGCGATCATGACTCGACTTTCAGCATGAGTGGCCGACAACGATTCTTTGATCGAACCGGCGTGATATCAATGGTCGTCGCAGGGCTCGTGATCTTGCTTGCGCTGATAGGCGATGCGACGCGCGAGAGCCTGCAATGGACACGCGCGGGCTTGCAGCAAGCGGAGTGGTGGCGACTCTTCACCGCTCATGTGGTGCATCTGAATATTTTTCACGGGCTGCTCAACGCGCTCGTATTGATCTTGCTCGCTGCACTATTCGGCCGCACTTTCACGCTCGCTCGTCACGGCCTGCACGCCCTCATCGGCATGGCGCTAATCGATGCCGGATTGTTTTGGCTTGCAGATGTCGAGTGGTACGTCGGCTTGTCGGGACTGCTGCACGTCTTGGCCGCCGCTGCGGTCGTTCGTCTCATCATCGATCGTCACGATCGAGTCGCATGGGGCGTCGCGATGTTTGGTCTCGGAAAAATAGTGTATGAAAATACTCTGGGCGCGATGCCGTTCTCGGGGCGCGAGGCGCTCGTCGTCACCGACGTTCATCTCTTTGGCGTCTTGATCGGCATGGTTTTGGGGCTCATCCCCTCCGAGCGCCACCCTCACGACAACGCTTAGCGCTCCCGTTTCAGCAAGCTCGCGCGGCCGACTGCGGCGCAGCCGAACTTTTCACGGATTGCATCGAGCGTTGAATCGAGCTTCTCGTTCTGTTGACGCTCGGGGTCGGCGAACAGATCCGATTGAACCTCGCCGTAAAACTCCGAGCTTGAGACGCCGAGCAATCGGATACGTGGTCGACTCTGCGTTGCGACCCATCCGTCGAAAAGCGCGGAGGCGCGGTCCGCGATCACGCGACTTTCGCAGGTGGGTGTCGTCAGCGTGCACTGGCGTGTCAGTGTCGTGAAATCGTGCAGGCGTATCTTGATGCCGATACAGGCGGCCTTCAGCTCTTTTGCGCGGAGCCTTGCGGCAACCTTGTCGGCGAGTGCCGAGAGTTCGGTTTTCATCAGACCGATGTCGCGCAGATCCTCGCTGAAGGTGCACTCGTTGCTGACCGACTTCTCGTCATGGTCCGGCTCGACCTCTCGGTCATCGACTCCGGAGGCCCGTGCACGCCAGCTCTGCCAGTGTTTGCCGAACAGCGACCGCAGCTGCTCTTCGTCGGCCTGCCTCAGCTCGCCGAGCGTCTTGAGTCCCGAGGCCAAAACTTGTTCACCGAGTTTTCGTCCGAGGCCAGGCAACCGATGGACAGGTAGCGGATCGAGTACGTCGTGGATCCGTCCCTTGTCCACGATGGTGAGGCCATCGGGCTTTTGCAGGTCTGAGGCGATCTTGGCGACGAGCTTGTTCGAGGCGACACCCACCGACGCGGTGAGCGAGGTGACCTCGAGTATGCGGCGCTTGATGTCCTGCGCGATGCGAACCGCATCGCCCTTGAGCGCTCGGCTGCCCGTGACGTCGAGATACGCTTCATCCAGTGAAAGACCTTCGACGAGCGGAGTGAACTCGTGGAAAACCGAGAACACCTGCGCCGATACCTCGGCATACCGAGACATTCTTGGGCGAACACACACCGCGTCGGGGCACAGCGCCAACGCCCGTCGGATCGGCATGGCTGATCGCACGCCGTATTTTCGAACCTCGTAACTGGCTGCGGCGACGACGCCGCGCCCACTCACGCCGCCGACGATGAGCGGTTTTCCGCGTAGCTCCGGGTGATCGCGCTGCTCGACAGACGCGTAAAACGCATCCATGTCGACATGGAGGATCGCTCGATCACCCTCGGATTTCACACGAACAGTTCGGCTTGTTCCTGACTCGGAAGATCGATACGCGGTCGCGGCTTGCCGTTGGTGCCGAGCTCGTGAGGCGCAAAGTCGTCGACGTTGATGAGTTCCATGACCTTGCGATCATAAGACCGTAGCCATCCGGCCTCTTCCTCGGAGAGCAGCCCGGTATGCTCAGCTTCGTCGATTTGACCCGGCAGATCGAGTGCGGTGATGCGCCCCGTTTTGACGCCCTCGACACGCAGACGCTTTTCGAGTGACTCGGCGCGATCGGCCATCTCCAATACCTCTTGCAACAAGCCGAGCGCGTTGCCCGCTTCGATGCGCCGGTAGACCGGGTAGCAGAGGCGATCGCGCACGTCGGTCGGTGCCAACACGAGTTCGGAGAGTTTGCGGCCAAGTCGATCATCGGGCGCGGAGTACTGCAGGCCGCGCGGGAAAATCATCAACCGCATCACACCGGCGAGAAAACGGTTGGGGAAGTTGCGAAGGAAACCGTGCAACTGCTCCTGCGCCTTGTAGAGAAGATTGCGACATGCCCACTCGACGAGGGGGAAATCCTCGGGGCGACGTCCCTGATTCTCGTAGTGCTTGAGCACCATGGAGGCCAGATACATGCACGAGAGCACGTCGCCGAGCCGCGCCGAGAGGTTTTCTTTTTTCTTGAGATAGCCGCCGAGGCTCAGCATCGCCACATCGACGGCGAAGGCGAAGCTCGCCGAAAAACGCACGATGTGCTGGTAGTAGCGCGCGACAGGGCCCTCGACGGGCACGGCGGTGAACCGGGCATTCGTCATGGCCATGACGAGTGAACGCACCGCATTGCTCAAGGTAAACCCGACATGCCCGAACAAGGCGCTGTCGAAATCCTTGACGCCTTGTACGCGATTCGGGTTGCGTGCCGCTTCCATTTCTTTGAGAACATACGGATGGCAGCGGATCGCACCCTGACCGAAGATGATCAGGCTGCGCGTGAGGATATTTGCGCCCTCGACGGTGATGGCGACTGGCACCACTTGATAGCCGCGACCCAGGTAGTTGCGAGGGCCGAGGCAGATGCCTTTGCCGCCATGGATGTCCATGGCGTCGTTGGCGATCTGGCGACTCATTTCGGTGACGTGGTACTTCAGCATCGCCGAAGGTACCGAGGGACGCTCGCCTCCATCGATGGCACCGGCGGTGACCGAGCGCGCGGCATCCATGGTGTAGGTGAGGCCCACCATCTTGGCGAGCACACTCTCGACACCCTCGAACTTGCCGACCGGCATATTGAATTGGCGACGGATGCGCGCATAAGCACCCGTCGCAAACACGGCGGCCTTGCCGCCGCCGGTTCCACTCGAAGGCAGCGAGATGCATCGACCGACGGAAAGCTGTTCGACGAGCATCCGCCAGCCTTGCCCCGCCATTTTCGGACCACCGATGATGTAGTCGAGCGGAACGAAGACGTCCGTACCTTTGATCGGCCCGTTTTGGAACGGCACATTGAGTGGAAAGTGGCGGCGCCCGATGCTGATGCCCGGCGTCTCTCGCGGAATCAATGCGCAGGTGATGCCGATGTCCGTCGTGCTACCGAGCAAGCGCTCGGGATCGAACATTCGGAACGCCAAGCCGATGACGGTGGCGACCGGCGCCAGCGTGATGTAGCGCTTCGAGAAATTGAGTTTGAGACCGATGATTTCACGGCCTTGCCACATGCCGCGACAAACGACGCCGGAGTCGGGGAGGGACGCGGCATCAGAGCCTGCGCGCGGCCCCGTGAGCGCAAAACAGGGAATGTCTTCACCGTTTGCGAGTCGGGGCAGGTAATAAGTTTTCTGTTCCTCTGTTCCGTAATGCTGCAGAAGTTCGCCCGGGCCGAGAGAGTTGGGAACCGCGACCGTGGATGACACGACCGAGCTGCGACTCGACAGTTTGGCGAGCACGCAGGAGTGTGCGTACGCCGAAAATTCGAGGCCGCCATATTTCTTTGCGATGATCATCGCGAAGAAACCTTTGCGCTTGAGGAAGTCCCATATCTCGGGCGGCATGTCGCCACGACGATGCGTGATGTCGAAATCGTCGATCATGCGACAGAGTTCTTCGCATGGTCCGTCCAGGAAGGCTTGCTCTTCTGCCGTGAGCGTCGGCGCCTTTGCACTGAGCAGCTTCGACCAGTCCGGTTTTCCGGTGAACAACTGGCCGTCCCACCATACGGTGCCGGCCTCGAGCGCTTCACGTTCGGTGGTCGACATCGCCGGCAGCATCCGACGATAGATTTTCATGAACGGTCGCGTTACCCACTTTTGACGCAGGGGCGTGATGTTGAGGAGTGCGAGACCCGCAAACAGCAGCCAAAGAAATCCTTTCCAGATACCTGCCGGCTCACCGATGGCCGAGTAGGCGACGAGCAGTACACCGAAGGTGATGGTGTAGGCGAGCAAGCTCAGTCGCTTGTATGCGAGATAGAGCAGTGCGGTGACGAAAAGAATCGCGATGACGCCGCCCTTGAGCGTCAGGGCCAGTCCTGCGAGGACGAGCAAAGCGAGGGCAATGAGGATATGGGTCATGCAGAGAAGACTACTGCATGCCCAATCCTCATATAAAGAGCGGCGTCACGCCGCCCGAGGCCAGCCGCGAGATCAGCCGAGCAGGTCCTTGACTCCGTCTCGCTCCTCCAGGAGTTCCTGGTGGGTGGCGTCCATGCGCTTGCGGCTGAATTCGTCGATGGCGAGGCCTTGCACGATTTCGTATTGACCGCCTCGACAGACCACGGGATAGGAATAGATCACGCCCTCGGGGATGCCGTAGCTGCCGTCCGAGGGGATGCCCATCGATACCCAATCACCCTGGGCCGATCCGCGGAACCAGTCACGTATGTGGTCGATGGCGGCAGAACCCGCTGAGGCCGCCGACGAGGCGCCACGCGCCTTGATGATGGCGGCACCGCGCTGCTGAACCGTGGGGATGAAGGTTTTCTCGATCCAATCGGCATCGACGAGACCGCGGGCGGACTGGCCTTTGACGAAGCAGTGGTTGATGTCCGGGTACTGCGTGGCCGAGTGGTTTCCCCAGATGATCATTTTCTGGATGTCGTTCACGTGGCTGCCGGTCTTCTCGGCCAACTGCGACAGGGCGCGGTTGTGATCGAGGCGCGTCATCGCCGTAAAGCTCTGAGGCTTGAGCGAGGGCGCGTTCTTCATGGCGATCAGCGCGTTGGTATTCGCCGGGTTGCCGACGACGAGCACGCGGATGTCGCGGGCGGCCACGTCGTTCAGCGCTTTGCCTTGTGCGGAAAAGATCTGCGCATTGGCCAGCAGCAGGTCTTTACGCTCCATTCCCGGGCCGCGCGGGCGGGCGCCGACGAGCAACGCCGCGTGGCAGTCCTTGAAGGCGACGCGCGCATCATCGGTCGCGACGACTTTGTTCAGAGTCGGGAACGCGCAATCGTTGAGTTCCATCACCACGCCCTGCAGGGTGGGCAGGGCTGGCGTGATCTCGAGAAGGTGCAGATTGACCGGTTGGTCGGGGCCGAGCATGGCTCCCGAGGCGACACGGAAGGCGAGCGCGTAGCCGATCTGGCCAGCGGCACCCGTGATGGCGACGTTCAAAGGCTGCTTCATCTCGAGAGTCTCCAAGGAAACAAGTGGGTTGCGGGCGCGGATTCTACGGTATCGCCTCCGCGAGAGCGCCTCTCCGATAACCCCTTGACTCCGTTATAGTGTTGTAGTTATATATAACACTAGAAGGAATATTCAGGAGGAAGTAACGTGAGCACATGTCCCATCAACCAGGTTTCCCCGGATTTGGCCCCGATCGTCGCGGCCGTCTCGATCGCGGCAGCGCTGACCTTCAGTTTTTTCTGGGGTCTGATCGAGGCTTCCGGCTACCTCTGAACGAGTAAGCCCCGGAGCACCGCGCATGGACCTGCAATGGACCGACAACGCCCCGATCTACCGCCAGCTCCGCGATCGCGTGGTGGCGATGATCCTCGAGGGTGTTTTGAAAGAGGGCGATCCGTTGCCCTCCGTTCGCAACGTCGCTGCGGAGTTCCGGATCAATCCACTCACCGTCCTCAAGGCCTACCAGGCACTCGCCGACGAACAGCTCGTCGAGAAGCGTCGAGGGCGCGGCATGTTCGTCAACGTCGGTGCCCGCGAAACGCTGCTCAAAGACGAGCGCGGCCGGTTCCTGCGCGACGAGTGGCCGCGAACCCGCGCCACCATCGAACGATTGGGCTTCACGGTGGATGAGCTCATGTCCACAGGAAAACAAAAATGACTGACTCAGTCATCGTTGCCAAAGATTTACGCAAGAGCTACGGAAAGCAAACCGTTGCACTCGATGGTGCCAGCTTCACGGTCGGCCGCGGTCGAATCGTCGGCCTCATGGGGCCGAACGGTGCAGGCAAGACCACGGCGCTCAAAGCTATTCTCGGTTTGACGCCCTTCGAAGGACAGCTCGATGTCCTCGGTCGTGATCCGCGAAGCCAGCGTGACAGTATCATGCAGGACGTCTGCTTCATCGCCGACGTCGCCGTGCTGCCCAAGTGGTTGCGCGTGAACGATGCCATCGACTACGTCGCGGGTGTCCATCCCCGGTTCGATCGCGTGCGCGCCGACGCCGTGTTGGCGCGTACCGAGATTCGGCGCCGCAGCAAAGTCGGCGAGCTCTCGAAGGGCATGATCACCCAACTGCATCTGGCGCTCATCATGGCGATCGATGCCAAGCTGCTCGTCCTCGACGAGCCGACGCTAGGTCTCGATCTTCTCTATCGACGCGCGTTTTACGAGGCTTTGCTCAATGATTATTTCGATCATGAGCGAACGATCCTGGTCACGACACATCAGGTCGAAGAAGTCGAGCATTTGCTCACCGACGTGCTGCTCATCAACCATGGTCGAATCGTGCTCGACACCTCGATCGAAGATCTTGCAACTCGATTCGTCCAGCTGATCGCCAATACCGACTCGCGCGAGGCTGCGCGCGGCCTCGGTCCGATATACGAACGCGAGGTCTTCGGCCGAAGCGTATTCGTGTTCGAGGGACGCAGCACCGAGGAGCTCGCGACGCTTGGCGAGACGAGAACGCCCTCGGTGGCAGATCTCTTCGTTGCAAAAATGGCCGGGAGAGCGCCATGAACTCCAAGTCTTTTTTCACTCTCGTCAAGCGGGAAACCTGGGAGCATCGGAGCCTCGTCTGGGTGCCGATCATCACGGCTGCACTCATCGTCATCGCGGCGATCATCAGCTCGAACGTCTCGGGAAGCATTCGACTCGATGTCAACCTCGACGGCGAGGACTCGACATTCTTCGCTCGATTGGCGACCGATGAGATCGCTCAAGCGAGGCTCTTCAGCATCTGGATGGGATCCATCGGGCTCCCCGTTCTCGTCGTAACGATCATCGTGCTGTTTTTCTATCTGCTTGATGCGCTCTACGTCGAGCGCAAAGATCGCAGTATCTTGTTCTGGAAGTCGATGCCCGTGTCGGATTCGGCAACGGTACTCTCCAAGTTGTTTACCTCCATGGTGGCCGTGCCGTTGTGGGTCTGGACCGTCTCGCTCGTCATGGGTCTGCTCACCTTCATGATCATCGCACTCAAGGTGTCCGGAACCCCGATTGCACCGCTTGGGCAATTTCATCTGGGCGCATGGCTCGTGCTGCAATTGACGCTTCTACAGAACCTTCTGCTCGCATCGCTGTGGTACGCCCCCATTGCCGGTTGGTTGCTGCTCGTGTCGGTTTGGGCAAAACGTGCGCCGTTTCTTTGGGCCGTGTTGCCGCCGGCGTTGGTGATGCTCTTCGAGGAGATCATCTTCAACACCGAGCATGTCGCGCAGCTCATCGGATATCGATTGATACATTACTTCGAAGCGGCCTCATTGGGCTTTGCGGTCGAGACGGATGACGGCTCGCAAGCAATCTTCGATGCCATCAAGAATACTTACGAAGGGATGAGCGCCGCCTCCTTGCTGGGCGAGTCTCATCTTTACTCGGGACTCATGGTGGCCGCGGTATTCGTTCTGCTGGCCATTCGTCTGCGACGCTGGCGAGACGACGCCTGAGATCACCCTCGGAGCCGGGTGCCCTTCGTCACGATTTCGGTGATGCGTCGGGCCTTGGCACGCGCCGCATCGATGGAGTCGGCTCTGGCGAGCGACACGCCCATACGCCGCTGACCACTCACTTCGGGCTTGCCGAAAAGGCGTAGTGAAGTATCGGGCTCGGCGAGTGCGGTATCGAGCCCGCTGAAGCTCACGTCAGACGAGTCACCTTCGATGAGTATGGCGCTCGATGCCGACGGACCAAGCTGCCGGATCAACGGAATCGGCAGTCCCAGGATGGCGCGCAAGTGCAGAGCGAATTCGGAAAGGTCCTGAGAAATCATCGTGACCATGCCGGTATCGTGAGGACGGGGTGACACCTCGCTGAACCACACCGAATCACCTTTCACGAAAAGCTCGACTCCGAACAAGCCTCGTCCGCCCAAGGCTGCGGTGACGCGTTCGGCGATACGTTGGCTTTCTTTGAGTGCCGCGTCGGTCATCGGATGCGGTTGCCACGACTCGCGGTAGTCACCTGCGATTTGCAAATGGCCGATCGGATCGCAGAACGATGTGCCACCGGCATGACGAATCGTGAGCAAAGTGATTTCGTAATCGAACTCGATGAATCCTTCGACGATCACCCGCCCCGCACCTGCACGTCCGCCCGCTTGGGCGTAATCCCAGGCGCGATCGATATCGGCAGGTTCTTTGATGACGCTTTGTCCTTTTCCCGAACTCGACATCACCGGCTTCACGACACAAGGCGTGCCGATGGCAGCAACGGCCGATCGATACTCTTCGTGCGTCGAGGCAAATCGGTAGGGCGAGGTGGGCAGGCCCAGCTCCTCGGCGGCGAGACGTCGAATGCCCTCGCGGTCCATGGTCAATCGTGCCGCCCGCGCGGTCGGGATGACGTTGAATCCTTCGGCTTCGAGCGCGAGCAGTTCTTCGGTCGCGATCGCTTCGATTTCCGGGACGATGAATTGCGGTCGCTCGCGAAGGACGAGCTCGCGCAAGGCGGCGCGGTCGAGCATGCGGATGACATGAGCCCGGTGCGCGACCTGCATGGCCGGTGCGTCGGCGTACCGATCGACGGCGATCACCTCGAGACCGAGGCGCTGCGCCTCGATGGCGACTTCTTTTCCGAGCTCTCCCGAACCGAGCAGCATCAGGCGCGTGGCCGAAGGTTTGCGGGGAGTGCCGATGGTGGTCATTGGAGGCCTCGGGATAGACTGCGCGGCAGTTTAACTTCAGGAATTTCCGTCATGTCCGATCCCGTCATTGCCAGCAAAACCCCGTATGCCGTCGACGTCGAGGCCGGGAAGACCTATTGGTGGTGTACTTGCGGCAAGTCCGCCAAGCAGCCTTTCTGCGACGGCTCACACAAAGGCTCGGCTTTCACGCCGTTGAAGTACGACGCAGACAAGACCGGGACAGCCTGGTTTTGCGGCTGCAAGCACACGGCCAAGGCGCCCCTTTGCGACGGCTCCCACAAAAAACTGTCACAATAAGTGTCTAATATTTAAGACAATTCTTCCTGTGCCGAAGGGGGTTCAAAATGTACAGCTTTTGTTCTGTACAAATGCTTGACACCCCTCGATCGGTCGGTAGAATTGCACTCGTCAACCGTCCCTTCTGACGAGTGACCCCCGTTCGGGCGGATCGAAAGATCCGCCCATTTTTCTTTTCGGGGCCAAAAACCCTCTTCAACCCGAGAGCCGTTCGCTGAGTTCGAGCCAGCGCTCCTCGAGCGCGGTGACTCGTCTCAACAGCTCGGTGTGGGTCGCTGGCAACTTGGCCAGAGCTGCGTCGGACGAGCCATAACTCTTGGGGTCGGCCATCCGCTGTTCTAGCGCCAACCGCTCTTTCCCGAGTCGTTCGAGGTCCTTCTCCACCTTTAGAAGTTCGGCGCGAAGTGGGGTGACCGCATTTCGGCCCTCGGCATCCTGCCGTTTTTTTTCCTTGCGCGTGGTCGACGAGCTCGCTTGCGGGTTGCCAGAGGTGGACGACGCGCGTGCTCGACGCGAAAGCCACGTGGCGTAATCGGCGAGGTCGCCATCGAAAGGCATGACCTCGCCATGACCCACGAGTACGAACTCGTCACAGACGCTGCTCAGCAGTCCTCGGTCGTGCGAGACGACGACGACTGCCCCTTCGAACTCCTGCAGCGCGAGCAGCAATGAATCACGCATCTCGAGATCGAGGTGGTTGGTCGGCTCGTCAAGCAACAAAAGGTTGGGTCGTCGTGCTACCAAGATGGCGAGCGACAACCTCGCACGCTCGCCTCCCGAAAATGAGGCGACCGGCTCGAACACACGATCGCCGGAAAAATTGAAGCGACCGAGATGATCGCGTTTCTGTTGTTCGCCCCAGGTCGCTGCCTCGGGACCCCCGCGACGGGTAAGCTCCAGAATGGCCGTGCTCGAAGCGTCGAGTTGATCGACTTCGAGCTGAGCGAAAAACCCGGTCTCGAGATCGGGCGCCCCGGTACGCGAACCCGTCATCGGTTCAAGTTCTCCCGCGATGGTTTTCATCAGCGTCGACTTGCCTGCGCCATTTCGGCCGAGGATGCCGAGTCGTGCCCCCGGTGCGATCGATAGTTTTACGCCTGCGATGATCGTGCGATCGCCGTATCCCGCGCTGATCTGGTCGAGGTCGACGAGCGGCGCGGGCAGCTTGCGCGGCAACTTGAATTCCCAGTCGTACGCGGCATCGACATGCTGCGAGACCAATGCCGGAAGTCGCTCCAGCCATTTGATGCGACTTTGAGCTTGCCTGGCTTTGGTGGCTTGCGCCCGGAAACGATCGATGAAACTTTGAACGCGCTCGGTCTCGCGCTTGATCCGATCGTTTTCGGCTTGCTGCTGCGCAAGGCGTGACAGTCGCTGTGTTTCGAATTCGCTGAAGTTTCCGGAGTAGCTGTCGATGCGGCGCGCCGAGATGTGAAGCACACGGCCGATGATCGCGTCGAGAAAATCCCGATCGTGCGAGACCAGAATCAACGTTCCCGGATACGACTGCAGCCAATCCTGCAGCCAGAGTACGGCATCGAGATCGAGATGGTTGGTCGGCTCGTCGAGCAAGAGCAAATCGGAGCGGCACATGAGGGCTCGCGCGAGGTTCGCTCGCATGCGCATACCGCCAGAGAAATCGGCGATCGGTCGGTCGATGGCCGCCGGGTCGAAGCCAAGACCATCGAGCAATTCGGCAGCTCGCGTACGAGCCGTGTATCCACCCAGCGCATCGTATTCGCCGAGCAAGTTGGCGTGAAGCATGCCATCGTCCGATTGCTCGGCATCCGCAAGCTCGCGTTCGCAGGCCCGCAACGCCGCATCGCCGTCGATGACATGTTCGATGACGGGTTGCTGCGAGTGCGGCAGTTCTTGCGCCACCGACGCTACGGAAAGTTTGCCGGGAAGCTCGAATTCGCCGCGGTCGGGCGAGAGCTCTCCGCGCAGCAAGGTCAGGAGTGAAGATTTGCCGCAGCCGTTCCGGCCGACGAGCCCGACCTTTTCCCCGCGGAGGATGCTGACGGACACGTCCTCGAGCAAAGGCTCGGGTCCGCGACGAAGTTGGATGTTGCGCAGATGGATCACGGGCGCGATTGTACGTGTATGCTCGCCGCTCATGCGGCCCGCGCGAAATGTGTCCGACGCTTTGAGTGAACTCGAACTCACCGGCCGGAGTCGCTCGCATGTCCTCGAAGCCACCGAGATCGGCTGTACCCTCCATCGAGACGCCATATCGTCTTTTCTCGTCATGCGTGAAGCGGCGACGGCGGCGGGTCTCGACCTGCGGGCTGCATCGTCTTTCAGGGATTTCGACCGACAGTGCTCGATCTGGAACGGAAAATTTCGAGGTGAACGCCCGATGCTCGACCGGGCAGGTCGGCAATTGGACGCCGCGTCGCTTTCGCCCGAGGAGCGCGTCGAGGCGATTCTTCTCTGGTCAGCGTTGCCCGGTGCGAGTCGGCATCACTGGGGCACGGACTTCGATGTATTCGATGCTGCAGCGATGCCCGACCGCTCTCGACTGCAGTTGATCCCCGAGGAATATTCGAGCGATGGCCCTTTCGCGCCGCTCACGTCATGGCTCGACGCGCACATGCATCGTTTCGGATTTTTCAGGCCTTATGTTGCGCGGAACGAGGGAGGGCGACTGCATGGTGTCAGTCCCGAGCCTTGGCACCTTAGCTTTGCGCCGCTCGCGACACGCTACCTCGATCAACTCACGCCCGATGTCCTGGCACGCGCCATCGAGTCTTCGCCGGTCGAGGGACGAGAGATCGTGCTGGCGCGTATCGAAACCTTGCATCGACGTTTCGTGGTCGATGTCGCGCCTGCGCCGGCGGCATCACTCGCGGTGGAACTCGGCGACCACCGGCGTATGGTCTGAGGGCCGCTCGGCGCGCCGCGGCTCGCGATCGATGTGCGACGCCACACAGCGTTTTGCCAGAGCTGCCGTCGCGAGAATCAGATCGATCCGCAGTCCATGGTTGCGACGGAACGCCGCCGCACGATAATCCCACCAGCTGAACGACTTTTCGGGCTGGTCGAAATTTCTGAAGACGTCGACGAGACCGGCTTCGAGCAGTTTTCGATAAGCTGTCCGCTCCGGCTCGCTCACGTGCACGCTGCCCACCCATGCGGTCGGATCGTGCACGTCACGATCTTCCGGAGCGATGTTGAAGTCACCGAGTACGATGACCTCATGATCTTTGAGTAACGAGTTTCGCAGCCAGCCCTCCAGTGCTTCGAGCCAACGGAGTTTGTAGGCGTATTTGTCGGAGCCTGGCTCCTGCCCATTCGGCACGTAGAGATCGAGTACGACGAGTCCATCGGTTTCTGCGGCGAGCACCCTGCGTTGTTCGTCCTCGAATCCCGGAATGCCGGTGGCCACGACCTTCAGGGGCTTTTTGGAGAGGATGGCGACGCCGTTGTAGGTTCGCTGCCCACTGTAGACGACGTGGTACCCGAGATCGGCGATCTCCTGTGCCGGGAAATCAGGGTCTGGGATCTTGGTTTCCTGCAACGCGACGATATCGGGCTTCGCCATTGCGAGCCATTCGGCGAGCTGAGGCAGGCGGACCCTGAGTGAATTGACGTTCCAGGTGGCGATGGTGGTCTTGGTCATGCCGCTAGGGTAATGCACCCAGGTCGAAAGGGTCATGCTCCCCGCAGCACGAGATCAGGACGCCGTGTACGATTCGACCATGACGACAAGACATTTCGATCTCGTGGTGATCGGCGGTGGCAGCGGTGGACTCGCCTGTGCCCAGCGTGCGACGGAGTATGGCGCCAAGGTCGCGCTCATCGAGGCTGCTCGCCTCGGAGGAACTTGCGTCAACGTCGGTTGCGTCCCGAAGAAAGTCATGTGGAATGCTGCGCAGATCGCCCATGCCGCACACGATGCGGCACATTACGGGTTCGATCTGGAACTGCGCGGCCACGATTGGGCGGCTCTCCGTGAGTCTCGCGAGGCCTACATCCACCGTCTCAACGGCATCTACGAACGCAACCTTGCGAACAAAAAAATCGAACTTCTGCGAGGGCGCGGCCGATTTACGGCGGTGGGCGAGATTCGGGTCGGCGACGAAACGCTCGAGGCGCCTCACGTCGTGATCGCCACCGGGGGTCGTCCGGCCGTACCCGCCATCCCGGGCGCCGAGTTCGGGATCACCTCTGACGGATTCTTTGCGCTCGAGAAGAAACCCGATCGAGTCGCCGTGGTGGGCAGCGGCTATATCGCCGTCGAGCTTGCGGGTGTGTTTTCGGGCCTTGGGAGTCGGGTGTCGCTCGTCATTCGTCAGGAGCGTGTGTTGCGTCACTTCGACAGCATGCTCGGCGATGCGCTCATGAAGATCATGCGTGACGAGGGCACGGCCATCGAAACGAATGCCACACCTCGTGCGATCGAGCGCGATGCCGACGGCAGTCTGCGTTTGCTCACGATGGATGGGCGAATGCTCGGCGCGTTCGATTGCATCGTCTGGGCCATCGGTCGCGAGCCGATGGTCGAGGGCATCGGCCTCGATCGCGCCGGCGTGAGGCTCGATGAATCCGGGCATATCGCGGTCGATCGATTCCAGCAAACCAACGTCGGCGGCATCTATGCCATCGGTGACGTGACGGGGCGCGCCTTGTTGACGCCTGTCGCGATCGCGGCGGGGCGGCGGCTGTCCGACAGGGTTTTCGGCGGAATGGCCGAGCGGCACCTCGATTATTCGAATATCCCCACCGTGGTTTTCAGTCATCCACCGATCGGGACGGTGGGCCTCAGCGAGCAAGAAGCCCGTGATCGCTACGGCGCGGAATCTTTGAAGATCTATACCTCGGGATTCGTACCGATGTATCACGCTTTGACGACACGCAAGCCACGCGCGGAGATGAAGCTCGTCACGGTAGGCCCCGAGCAGCGAGTGGTCGGCTGTCACGTCATCGGCGCAGGTGCCGACGAAATGCTTCAGGGTTTTGCCGTAGCCGTGAAGATGGGCGCGACGAAGCGCGATTTCGACGACACCATCGCCATCCATCCGACGAGCGCCGAAGAATTCGTCACGATGCGCTGACGGGTTTGACCTCACCCAGCAGCACCCGTCGAAGATACTCGGGCGCGACCAGGTGACAGTAACGGGTACCTCTGAATTGAGGAGGTGCCGCGAGATAGCGCGGATCGAGCCAATCGTTACGCATGGCTTTTGCTTGCAATCGGAGATAGCCGGATCCGTCGACACGGACCATGGCATAAGGCTCGAGCCAAATCGGCCCCATCGTCGTCACGAGATCGGTGTCCATCAGGACGTTCTTTCCGCCGCCGAACAGCACGCGTCGTCGTTCGGCAGGCGTCATCGAATCGAGTACGCGCTGCAAGGTGAGCGCGTTCACGCCACTGCATCCGATATCGGCACCTGCCGCATCGGGTCCGTACTCGCTCACGAGATGATCCGCCGTCTTCATCTTGCAGGACACCATCATCGGCCCGGCATTCGGCTCGGCGTTTTCGGGCCAGATGTATTGGGTCGTGACGAGCGGTCGAGCGACGGGCTTCGACTTGGTGAAAGCTGCGGCATCCGTATGGATCTCGTTCCGTGCCGGCACCTTCGAATTGACGATGGCGGCTTGAGCTTCGACGCAGAAGCTGTCGGTGGTTTTTACCGGGGCGATCGAGGCCACCGGTGTCGAGGAGCAGCCGGACACCAAAATGGCTATGGCCAACACGCACAAGGAAGATTTCGAAGCCATCGGCATACCCCCGTTGTCCGCAAGGTACACGGTTTCATCGCTCAAAGTTGACTTGGTCAGCCATGCCGACCGAAATCGGCACGTGGCATATCGGATATCCAATCACGCGGCCGCTTTCGGCAGGGCGTTGCTCTTCGCGACGCTGCTCTGGGTCGCCGGCTGTGCTCGTGGTCCCGCGCCGCCTCCGCCCGAGGCTCTGCAGATACGCATCAACTTGTTGTGCAGTACCTGTGACGACTTCCTGCGGTGCGACGCCTCGGGTTTGTCACAAGAGGCCGATTCATATCTGCTCTACCGGCTGCGCGAAAAAAGCGTCTGGGCACAGATTGCGACGATCTGGGATTACCTCATCCAGTTGTTCCGTCGAAAAACCACGGATGTTCGGCCCCTCTCGATCTATGAAAACCAGGGCGAGACTCGTCGGATCGCCACTCCTGAAGCCGAGGCGCGCGTCGACGCCGCAGCGGCCATCATCCAGCTGCCGGACTCCACGATCGACATGCGTAACGGCGAGTGGCGAACGCGCACGGGCGAGTTGAGAGGGCAGTGTCGTACCTTGCCTCGTCGCGAAGGCTACGCCTGGGTCAGAGCGATGCTCGGGCGTGAACTGCCCGCCGGGAAAACGCCATGAACGACCGACGTAAACTCGGCGCTGGGCGGATTTCGCTCCTCGTGCTGCGGTATCTGCTTGCCTTGTTTTTTCTTGGTGCGGCCGTCAATAAATGGCGTCAGCAATACATCACGACCGATCGCCTGTCGCAGATCTTCATGCAGCGCCTCGAAGAAATCGACCCCGACTCCTTCGGCGCGTGGTTCATCGAAAATATTGGCCTGCCTCACTATCAACCACTCGCCTGGCTCGTGTGCTGGGGCGAAACCTTCATCGCGGCGGGCTTGTTGTTCGGCTTCATGACGCGCAGCGCGGCGATGGGTGCCATGCTCATGATGTTTTCTTTTGCGATCGGCGGGTACTATGACGCTTCGCTGATCGTCCTCGCGCTGATGTTCCTTCCTTTCGTGATTTGGCCGACCGGCCAATGGCATGGTCTCGACGCGAGGATGCATGCCCGTTACCCCTCGTTCTGGATGTTTCGCTGATTCTGGAGACCCCTCATGAGTGATCAATCCGCCGGCGCCAAGTTCGGGCCGGTTCGTCTGATGCCCGGAGTCACTCGGGGACATGTCGGTGCTTATCTTTGGGCCGCGTTCGTCAGCATCGGAATATTCACCTATGCGACGACTCTCCAGCCCTATCTGCTCGAAGTGAATATCGGCGTTCCGGTCGAGCAGCGTGGCGTCGTTTCGGGCAACTTGCAGTTCTGGCAGGAAATCATCACCTTGATGTGCGTCGGATTCTTCGGCGCCTGGTCCGATCGAGTCGGCCGACGAATCGTCTATATCACCGGGTTCCTCGTCACGGCGCTTGCCTACGCTGCGTATCCGTTCGCGAACGACGTCGGGCAGTTGCTGATCTACCGACTCATCTACGCGGTCGGCATCGCGGCGCTCGGTGGCATGTTGGCGACGGTGCTTGCTGATTACCCCGTCGATGCCGATCGAGGCAAGCTCACGGGAATCTCGTTCTTCCTCAATGCCGTCGGTGCGTTGCTGTTTTTTGCCGTGCTCACGCGCTTGCCGTCTTTCTACCAAGGCTTCGGCGCTACCGAGACCGAAGCAGGGCGCTTCGCTTACCTCACCATTTCTGCCGTCTGCGTGGTGAGCGCGCTCGTCATGCTCGGTCTGAAGCCGGGCCGACCCGACCAACTTACCGAGCGACTGCCTCTACGCACATTGCTCGCGCAGGGCATCGCCGCCGGCCGTCAGCCGCGTATCGCTTTGGCGTACGCCGCCTCATTTGCCGCACGAGCCGATCTCGTGATCGTCGCGTTGTTCCTTTCCTTGTGGGTACAGACAGCGGCAATCGCCGATGGCGCGACCGCCGCGGAGGCGTCGTCGCGTCAAGGAGCTTTGTTCGGCATCGTGCAGGGATCGGCGATGCTGTGGGCGCCGATCTTCGGTTGGATGGCCGACAAGGTGAACCGCGTGACGCTCGTCATCTTGGCGACCGTGCTGTCGGTCATCGGCTATGGTTGGATGGGCTTCACGCCGGACCCCGCGCTCGGCGGTGCGGCATTTGGTGCGGCAGCCATGCTCGGCATCGGTCAGGCGAGTGGCATCCTCGCCTCCCAAGTCCTCATCGCCCAAGAGGCGCCGAGCGCCATTCGCGGCGCCGTCATCGGCATGGTGGGTTTCTTTGGTGCGCTCGGGATTCTCGCCATTTCAAAGATCGGCGGCTATACCTTCGACGAGTGGCGCCCCGGCTCCCCTTTCATCATCATGGCGGGAGCCAACATCATTCTGCTGGTGTTCGCTATCTGGGTACGTTCGCGGCGCTGAAGCGGCTTCTCGAGAAGAGGGCAGCGCCGAGGGCGAGCGATATCGCAGCCGCCACGAACGGTGCGCCGGCGAAATGCAGCTGCGTCATCGACACACTGAAGAGATGCGTCATGCTGAACGGGGTGACCAGCGCCGTGAAGCTCACGATGCCGGAGATGGCACCTTGAAGTTCTCCTTGCGCGTTAGCCGGCACCTGTCTCGAGAGAATCGCGCGGATCGATGGCATGGTCAGTCCGATCAAACAAGCCACCGGAACGCTCGCGAACAACATCCACGGTTCCGTCGAGAAGGCATAGCCCAAAAAGCCCACCGAGCCCGCTGACAGTCCGATCAGTGCCGAGCGGTGTTCTCCGAGCTTGCGTGTGAAGACGCCGACGAGGCCGCCCTGCACGACAGCGGTACCGAGACCGAGCACTGCAAGCGAGATGCCCATTTCGCGCTCGCCCCAGCCGAATTTCGCCATGGTCATCCATGTCCAGGTGGACGGCAGGGTGTCGTGCCCGATCTGATACATGAACAGCACGAACAGGAGCAGCACGGCACCCGGGATCGCGCGCATGGATTTGATTGCGCCCAGCACGTTGGCGCGCCGAGCCGAGAACGCGCGTCGTTGAGCTTCGGGCAACGTTTCTTTGAGCACCATGACGGCGATCACGAAGTTGATCGCAGTGAACACGGCTGCCGCAAAAAAAGGAACCCGCGGTCCGTATCCGCCGAGCAGGCCGCCGACGACGGGGCCCACGATGAAACCCATGCCCCATGCCGCGCCGTTGAGACCAAAATATTTGGCTCTCTGATCGGGCGGGATGATGTCGGCGACCACGGCATTGGCGGTCGAGAAGGTCGCTCCGGCGATACCTGCGATGACTCGACCCACGAACAACCAGGCGAGTGTCGGCGCGAGGCCCATCAGCACATAGTCGACCGATAGAGCGGCGAGCGAGGCGAGGAGAATCGGCTTTCTGCCGTATCGATCGCTGAGGTTGCCGAGGATGGGCGAGAAAATGAACTGCATCGACGCGTAGGCGAGGGTGAGCCAGCCGGCGATGGGCGCGGCATCGGCGAGAGAAGCTCCCGAAAGTTGCATGACGAGTTGCGGTGCAACGGGGATGATGATGCCGATACCCATCGAGTCGATGAACAGCGCCATCGCGACGATGGGCAGCATCTTGCGAGGCGGGTCGGTACTCATGCCCATCCCGCTCCTTTTGACGCTCGATAACGCTCCACCATCTCGAGTGCCGAGTGCACGGCGGGCGGAAGATCGACATCACTGAGCGAGATTGGCGTCGTGCGCTCACCCCAGCGCAGCAGATGCGCGCAGAACGTGAGTCCTCCGCCGAACGCTGGCATCAACAGCAGTGAACCCGGCTGCACTCGCCCGTCTTCGAGCGCTTCGCACAGTGCAACGGGAACGGTTGCAGCCGACATGTTGCCGTAGCGACTCACGCTGACGTAAACGCGCTCCATCGGCACACCGGCACGCTTGGCCACGGCCTCGATGATGCGCAAGTTGGCTTGGTGCGGAACGGCCAGATTGACATCGTCGGCGGTGAAACCTGCACGAGTCAGGACATTCTCGCTCGCGAGTCCCATGCCATTCACGGCTTTCTTGAAGATCTCCTGTCCTTCGAACTGCCACTCTGTGGCGCCGAGCATGCGGCCTTGATGAACGTAGGCACCACCGATACCGTGGATGCGGAGAATTTCTCGAGACTCTCCGAAGCAGCCGAGCTTTTCGAGCAGTAAGCCTTCGTTTTTATCGGTGGCTTGCAAGACGACCGCGGCACAGCCGTCACCGAAAAGTACCGAGACGTTGCGATCGTTCCAGTCCATGTAGGGCGAGATCAGCTCGCCACCGACGACGAGGGCAGTGCGAACGACGCCACTTTTGATCATCGCCGCCGCGGTCGACAGTCCGTAAAGAAAGCTCGTGCAGGCCGTGTTGACGTCCATCGCACCACACCCGTCGGCACCAAGACGGGCTTGCAGGCCTGAAGCCATGTTCGGGCACTGGTCGTCATGCGTCGTGGTACCGAAGACGATGAGATCGAGGTCCTTGCCCTCGAGACCGGCGCAGGCGAGCGCGCGCGCCGACGCGACATAAGCCATGTCACCGAGAGAGACGTGCGAAACCCGACGCTCCTTGATTCCGGTTCGGGTGGTGATCCACTCGTCCGTCGTATCGAGGAAAGTCGCGATGTCGGCGTTGGTGAGCACGGCAGGTGGCAGGCATTTGCCCCAGCCCGTTATCGTGGCATTCAATATAAGTCCCCCGTGGTCGCGAGGATACTCCGGTTTGCCGATTCCGTCAGTCGGCCACGGGAACCGAAGGTTTTGGCGTTTTGCGAACCGTCGCCGCTATCGTCGAGCCCGCCACTGACGAAGGGGGTTCGATTATGTGGATGCCGCCGCTCGAAGACGCCTGGCAAGGCAAGGTTCAGTTCTATGAACTGCTGTTCGGGACTTGGACGGCTTATGCCTTCCTCGTGGTGTTCTGGCAGCGAGTATTGAAAGAGCCGCTCGATGAATGGCGTTATGCATTACTCACGTTCTTCGGTGCGGGCGCGTTCTGGGTCAACCACTATTTCCAGCAGTCTCCGTTCTGGCTCTGGCTGATCAATCTTTATACCGTGTTCTTTTTGGTTGCTTGGTGGACGATCGCAATCCGCGGAAGACAACGCTCGAGTCGTTGGAAATTCGGCGCCTTGGTCGGGGCCGTCGTCTATACCGTCGTCTTCATCATGTTCGAACAACTCGCTCGTCACGGAGTCGAGAATTGGGGCATGCACGAGTTTTGCTGGATGTCGCTTTCGTTCCTCGGATTCTGGTGGCTGATCCTCTGGCGATCACGCTCGACCGTCAAGCCGAAACCCGTCAGCGAAGATCCATATCCCAAGCCTCAGTGGCGTGGTGCCGGTGGAAATCTTTGATCGAGAGCAAATCTTGATCGAGTGACTTGCTCAAGCCGAGGCCAGTACCTCGAGCGACACACGCTCTGCGGATTCGAACGCGCCCTCCATGCCGCGGCTGCCGATGGCCGTGTGTTCGCCGCAGAAGAATAGGCGTTTGTGCGGCTTGGCGATGGATGCGCGCAGTTCGCGCACCTGCCCCGGCTGAAAGATCGCCCAGTCGCCGGCCGAAAACGGGTCGGTACTCCACGAATGTACGGCCGCGACCCGCAGCAAACCCTTGGAGGCGGGCCTGAGCCGTTCGAACTCCGAGATGATCAGCCGCGAGCTTTCTTCGTGACTCATACGATCGAGATACTGGGCGTTGAGGCCGCGAGCCCACACAGTGAGACTCGTTACCTCATCGTCCGTCTTGCCGAATTTCTGCGCGAGCACCATGCCGAGCGGTCCGTCGGTCCACATCGACGGGGATAATCCGTCATCCAGCCAGAACGGACGCTTCGCGATGAGGTGATATTGGGTGATCGGAATGTAGCCGAGCGACTGGATCGCCTTGTACTGCAGGAGTTCCGGCAGCGGATCGATCGCGACATGCCTGAGTGTGGAGAACGGCATGGAGCAGACGACTGCCTTGGCCTTGTAACGGCGACCGTCGCTGCAGGTGACCTTTGCACTGCCATCCGTCACCTCGATCGCGGTGACTCGTCGATCGAGAAGCAGATCACCCTTGAGCTTCCGGGCCATCGCCATCGGCAATCTTTGGTTACCCCCCTTGAACGAACCAATCAGCACACCCGGTGGCACGCCCGCGGCAGGAACTCCTGTCGAAACGTTCGATGCGCCGGTTCGCGAGAATGCCGTCACGGCACCGCGATTGACCGCCATCCAGTGGTCTGCAAACGCTTGCTGCAGCAGCGAGACGTCTCGCGCGGTGGTGCCATAGGCGATGTTGGTGTCGAAGCCCAAGCGGATCATGTCGTCCGTTGCGCCGTGCGAGCGCAAGAAGTCGTGGACCGAGATGTCGTACTCCGCGTGTTTCGCATCGTGCCAGTTCTCGAGATCACGGAACGGCATGTGCTGCCTGAACATGGCGTCGCCCCAGCCCCAGGGAGGCAACTTTCGAAACTCTCCGGCAAACGGGTTTTTGGGGTGCGTCGCCCAATCTTTGAGCGCCACGCGCTCACTTCCGATGAAGAGTTCTTGGCCTGCGCGATTGGAGAACAGCCGAGGCGCCAGATTGACGACCTCGATTTTGTGTCGGGCTGCAGCGGCGATGCAGCGGCCATAGGCGTTCGCAATGGTGTTGCCACCGACCTCCGGATGCCCGGGCAGATCGAATAGCGTATAGACCCGACCACCCACACGCTTTCGGCCCTCGAGGACGAGCACCGACAAGCCGTTCTCCTCCAGAGTCAGAGCAGCTTCGAGACCCGAGAGACCGGCGCCGATGACGATGACATCGGGCTCTTTGGACGCGGATGCGTAGGCCCGAGGCGAGAGTCCCGCGATTGCACCTGAGACTGCGGTCGATACGACGAATTCGCGACGGTTCATGCTCATGGTCCGATCTCCCGTCTGGCTCAACGCATTCTGCAAATCAGCAACTTGGGTTCCGTGATCGATCCGATGTACAAGCGCTCTGCGAACGAAGCGCCGACACTGCCCGCGGAGATCTCCGATCCGTCGTTGACGTAAATCGGGGTGATCTCGCCAGCGTCATGGCGAAGGACCGTCGTCGGAGCGTGATGCGTCGCATCACCGAAATGACGGATCAGATCGACGAGCTTCGCATGTACCGCGATCCATAGCGTCCCATCGGCATCGACGTTGATATTGTCGGGGGAACCATCGATGTCGATGTATTGCTTGAAGATCAGATCTCCGGTGAGCGGATTTCGGGTATAGGCCGAGACTCGCTTGCCGAGTGTTTCGGCGACGTATGCCGTCAGACCATCGGGTGAAAGGCCCATCCCGACGCCGCTTTTGAGCCCCTCGGCTGCCACGCGCATCGACTCGCCATCAAAGTAAACCACTTTCGACAAGCCTGTTCTGAACAAGGACTCGGCGATACGACCCAGGAAACCCGAGTCGCCTTTGTCGTTGGCGACGTAAAACTGTTGAGGGCCGACTGCAACGATGGCGTTCGGAGATACGAGTAGCGGATCGCGCACCGAGCCGACATGTGTGAACCGGTTTTCGGAGTTTTGCTCGAAGATTTCGATGACGTGTTCTTCGCCTTCGGGATGACTGATCACGAAGAGCCGCTGTTTGCCATCACCCATTCGATAGAGCGACATGCCATGCGGCCTGAAACCGGCTGGTGCGGAGGACAGTGCAGAGTCGGCCCGGAGCGGGTCCGCCACCAAGTCGATCTGCAGTACCGTACCTTCGACCGCCTTTCCTTCCACGAGTCCGCGTCGATCGAGAGAAGACAGATAAGCGACGCTTCGATTTCGATCGATCTGGATGTCTTCCGCGCTCGCCTCGAGCGGCAGGGACATGCAGGCACCGGGGGACCGGAAGCCGAGATCTCGAAACTGCCCGCCAAAGGACAGGAAATCGAGGGTGAACAAACCGATCACGACCGCAAATGCGGCAACCACGACCAGTGTTCGTTTTTGCCAAACTTTCACGAAGCTGATACCCCCGAAGCGTCGCGATACCTGACCACAGTGGATTGTACCGCCATTGTCAGTCGATCGATGCGGCGACTCTCAGCCCTTCGATCATGGCGGTCCGCAGAAGATACTGCCTGGCTCGATACTGATCTGCGGCAATGGCTCGCATCTCCGCCTGGCGAGCGAGACGACGATCGTGGTCTGTTTCTTCCAGCAGCTGCTTGTTTGCGATGGTTTGAGCCTGGAGATAACGCTCGGCGACCGTGCGCCTTTGCCGATCGTATCGATCGAGGAGCTCATCACGACCGCTTTCGATGGCTTCGGCCAGATATCCTGCGAGCGAGTGCGCATCGTGGATGCCGAAATTCAGACCCATGCCACCGAGCGGATTATTGATGTGCGCCGCATCTCCGGCGAGCAGGACTCGACCTTTTCGATAAGTCGCCGCCACGCGTTGGTGTACCGCGTAAAGATTGACGTGCACGACGCGCCCGGACGCACTCTCCGGAACGAACTCGCGCAGGCGCGCCGCGGCACGTGTGGAGTCCAGCAAATCCGATTCATGCTCATCGGATCGAGTCGGAAATACGCAGCGCCAGATCCCGCGCCCATCGTCACCGGGCACCTTGAACGTCGCGGCCCATTCGATGGGATCCATGGTGTAGGAACTGTAGGCGAATCCGAGCGACTCGAAATCGAAGGTCGTCGTGATGACCAGAAAACGCTCAGGCCAGGTGAATCCCTCGAACGCGATGTTCTGACTCTTGCGAACGATGCTTCGTCCGCCATCGGCACCCACGAGGTACGAGCCTGAAAGACGTTCGCGCCGTCCGTCGGCATGTAACACCATGGCGCTTGCGTGTGATGAGTCCTGAGTGACGTCGTCGACCGAAGCGCCGTGGATGATCGTTGCAAGCGACGAACCGGCAACGCGACGTTCCATCATGTCGACCAGCTTGTGCTGCTCACATTGCAGTCGGTAAGGGTATGGGGTGTCGTCTGTGAGCCGTTCGAGATCGAACTCGGCCACAAGCCCCTCGCGCCGATCACGAAACTGCCAGCGTCGCGCGATGATGCCTTGCGCATGCAACTCAGCCGTGACGCCCGACGGAGCGAGCATCTCGAGCGTAGGCGGATGATAGGTGGCCGCACGCGGGTCGGCGTGGGCCTCGATGCTGCGCTCGATCACCGTGACGGGAATGCCACGCTGAATCAAAAAAAGGGCTGTCGCCATGCCGCTAGGCCCGCCTCCGGCGATCAGTACGCGCTCGCTCACGGAGTCATGCCGTCAGAATTCTTCGAGCGTCCGACCATGACCCTGCACTCGATCGTCGATGCCGCACCGCCGCAAGGCGTCCCAATAAGTGATCGCATTGATGGCCAGCACGGGCTTTCCGAAAGATCGCTCGGCCTCGGCGCACACCCCGATGGCTGCGAGGTTGGTACCTACCTGCACGATGGCATCGACATCATCGCCATTCAGGGCATGCAAGGCATCGATCACTTGTTGTCGAGTGGTATGAGCGATTTGTACAGGCGAGGGGCATTTGAGTCCGATGAGTCGCGGAATCGAATAACCCGCTTCCTCGAAATATCGACGAACCTGTTCGTCGCCTCGCGGCTGATGGGGCGTGAGCACGGCGATCGATTTGGCGCCATATCGCCGAAGTGCGGCGGCCGTCGCCGTCGATCCCATCGATACGCCGACGCCAGCGCGCTCGGCGAGTTCACGCTGCAACTCGTCGGCCGCCGCAACGCCGCCCCAAAAAGCCTCGAGCGCCACACCCATGATCACGTGAGTGGGCTGACAGGTCATTACCTGATCGATCGCCGTCCTCATGCCATCACGCATTGCTTGCACGTGTTCCATGAACGCCTGATCGCTCGTGAGCGGCCTTTCTTTGATACTGATACGCCCGGTTTGGTTGGTGACTCCTGAAGGCCTCAGCATCTCGGATTCCGGCTGACAACTGGTGTTGGTCGAGGGAACGACAATGGCGATGCGCGCGCGATGGCCGAGTTGATCCGTCATACGGTGATGGAGGTTCCGGTGAGGTGACTGGATAACGATGAGGCGAAAAACGCCACGTAAGTCGCGACGTCCTCCGGTGTAACGAGTTCGCGTACACCTGTTCGTTCGAGAAACATGGCGGTCGCTTGTTCGGGCGTCACGCCGCTGCGCGCCGCTTCGGCCTTCATCAAGGCGTCCAATCGTGGCGAACGAACCGGGCCGGGATTCACTGCATTGATGTTGACGCCCAAGGGCTCCAATTCTTTTGCCAAGCCGCGCACGATGGCGAGCAAAGCGGCGTTGGCCGCAGCACCGGGCAACATGCGCGGGTCGGGTTTTTCGGCAGAGTTTCCTGCGATGATGACGACACGACCGCGCTTCGATCGGGCCATGCGTGCCGTCACGGCGCGCAGGATGCGCAGGGTTCCAAACAGTTTTACTTCGAGATTGCGTTGCCAGGCCGCGTCATCGAGCTCCCAAAAAACTCCGCCCTGCGAGGCGCCCGCTGCCGAGATGAACACGTCGATGCCGCCGAGATCTTTCTCGGCCGTCTCGATCGCAGTATCGATCGAAGCTTGCTGTCCGAGATCGCAGCAGGCGACGAGATGAGGGCGGCCACTCGTTGAGGCGGGCAAGCCTGCGGCTACGGCGCGCAGTTGATCGATGTTTCGACCGAGCAAGGCGAGAAGTGCGCCTTCGTCGGCAAGTTTTCGCGCGATGGCGCGACCCAGGGTTCCATTCGCCCCGCACAGGACGATACGGTGATCCGAGAGTTGAAGATCCTCGGACACGAGTTGATCAGAGGCGGTTACGCGCGATCGCCGCGCCCGCGCCAAGAGCACGCAGTTTTCCTCGAGCGAGTTCCGCCGAGAGCGGGGCCATGCCGCAATTGGTGCAGGGGACAAGTCGCGACTTCTCGACGTGCCGTGTGGCTTCGAGAATGTTGTGAGCGACTTCTTCCGGGGTCTCGAGTTTGCCCGGTAGTACCTCGATGGCGCCGACCAGCAATTCTTTGTCGGGCAGCAGTCGCAGCACTTCGTGCGGGACGCGCGATCCGGCGAACTCGAGCGAGACCTGTTTCACGCTGCTCTGGTTGATCCACGGGAAGATCTGCTCGTACTGTCGCCACTGGTTGCCGAGCGATTCCTTCCAGCGAATATTCGCTTCGATGCCGTAGCCATAACAGATGTGCACGACCGTGGTCGCTTTGAGTCCCTGCATGGCGCGTTCGAGGGCTGGAAGCCCCCAGTCACGGACCTCTTCAAGGAATACATTGAATGCGGGCTCGTCGAATTGGATGACGTCGGCGCCGGCCGCTTCGATCTCTCGAGCTTCGGCATTGAGCAGTTCGGCGAAACGCATGGCCATGTCGGCACGCCGACCGTAGTAACCGTCCGCGAGCGTATCGCAGATGGTCATGGGGCCCGGCAGAGTGATCTTGAGTCGATGTTCGGTATGGCGACGCATGAAGGAGGCATCGGCCACGTGAACAGGGCGAGGGCGTGAGAGCGGTCCGGTGACGGTGGGGACGTCGGCTTCGTAACGATTGTTACGGATGCCCATCCGAGTTTTGCGATTCCAATCGATCCCCTCGAGTTGCTCGAGGAAGCCGTGGACGAAGTGGATGCGGAACTGCTCGCCGTCACCGACGACATCGATGCCGGCCGCTTCTTGTTCGCGCAGCCATTCGAGCGCAGAGCGCTCTTTGCCTTGCTGCAACTCAGCGTCTTTGAGACGCCACTCGGGCCAGAGTTTTTCGGGTTCGGCGAGCCAGTCCGGCTTGGGAAGGCTGCCTACAGTGGTGGTGGTAAACACCTGCGCATCTTACGACGCTCCACCGTCGTCCGGGGTGGAGTGAACCTTTCGGTCCACTCCACCCGGATCATCCTTGGACGGGGGTTTCCTTACATCCGGACATCCATGTCCGGAACGGCGACCCGAACGGGCCGCCGTGTCCTTCATGATTCGATCAGTTCGGCAGCAGGACGCTGTCGATGGCGACAACCACGCCGTTGGTGGCGTTGAAATCGCCCGAGACGCGAGCGCCGTCGACGCGGACGCGGCCGCGAACGAGCTCGATCTTCACGTCTTCACCGGCGACCGTCTTGGCGCTGCGGGTGCGCTTCAGGTCGTTCTCCTCGAGGGCCTTTCCCGGCACTACGTGGTTGGTGAGGATCTTGACGAGCTGGTCCTTGTTCTCCGGACGGAGCAGGGCTTCGAGCTGGCCCGGGGGCAGCTTGGCGAAGGCTTCGTCCGTCGGGGCGAAGATGGTGATGGGGCCGTTGGCCGACAGTGCGTCGTTGAGACCCGCCGCCTCGATGGCCGCTGCGAGGGTGTTGAAGTTTCCCTTGCCCTTGGCGACCTCGAGAACAGTGGAACCGTTGGCTTGGGCGGTGACCGACACGAGGCCCAAGAGGGCGACGGCGGCAAAGTTCTTGGCGTTGAAACGAATCATGGCAGTACTCCGTGGTTTGGCTCTAAGGCGTACCGCTTCCCTGCGTACGCGAGGTTTCGACGGAACAGAGGATGACAGGGGGCGAGGAGTATGTCAAGCTTCTGTACAGGATAAGGTTGTACACGGGATGAACAAATCATGAACAGGCTTGCGACAAACCCCCCAGCGGGCCAGTTCACCATCAAGGCCGTCTCCCAGGCGACGGGGCTCACCGTCGAGACCCTGAGAGCATGGGAGCGCCGGTACGAAGTGGTGCGCCCATCCCGAGATTCCTCGGGCCGCCGCACGTATTCAGCGGCTGACGTCGCGCGCCTTCGCCTGCTGCGCACCGCCACCGAACTCGGCCATACCATCAGCCGGCTAGCGTCCCTGTCCGACGATGAGCTCGCAAAGCTCGTGGCCGACTCGGGAGGCCAAGCGCGTCCCGGTCCGACACGTGGACAGTCCTACGTCGAGCGTGCGATCGACGCCACCGAGCACTCCGACCCTTCTGGGGTGGAAGAGGTCCTGACTTCTGCGGTGGCTCTGCTTCCCCCAAACGAAGTGGTGAACACGGTGCTCGTGCCGCTCGTCAGAGAAGTGGGTGAGCGATGGCACCGTGGCGAGGTCTCCATCGCCCAAGAGCACATGGTCACCGATATCGTCCGACGGCTGATCATCAGCGTGTCGCGCGGCTATCTGCGCTCTGACAACGGCCCCTGCCTCGTACTCTCGACCCTGTCGGGCGAGCGACACGAACTCGGCATTCTCATGTGTAGCTGGTTGGCCGCCACGCGCCGATTCCGCACGCATTATCTCGGTGTCGACGTCCCGCCCGAGGAGCTGGCCCGCTTCGCGCTCGAAGTCGATGCGCGCGCAGTGCTGGTCTCGCTCGTGATGCCGGAGAATGAAGTCCCGGCACTCGATCAATTGAAAGCACTCGCCGAACACCTGAGTGGGCGATGCGAAGTGTGGGTAGGCGGTTTCGCGGCTCGATTGGTTACCCCCGAAGAGTTACCGCCCGGTTGTGTCCTGCTGCCGACCGGCAGCGATTTCGAGCAGCGACTCGATCTGCTCGCGGCACAATACTTTTCCTGATTCCACCCCCCCCCCCCGGTCTCTTGGCAATTCTTTTGAATTGAGAGGCAGGCGGTCTGATCTTTCCGACCACCGACTAAGTTAGATTCCCCGTATGGGGTCGACTCTTCGGCGGATTGCGTGGGTGCCGCGGCTTGGAGCTGCATGGGCAATGCTTCTGCTCGCCTCTTGCGGCGGTGGTGGCGGTGGCGGATCTCCCTCCAATCCCACCAGTTCCGCGCCAGCGTCGCCGCCGATCACCAAAGTCGAGGCGTACCGGTTTCTCAATCAGGCGACGTTCGGCGCAACGGAAGCCGATGCATCACGTTTGATTGCACTCGGAGACTCGACCAACGGCTACACGCGCTGGATCGACGCCCAACTCACCCGCGAACCGTCCTTCCTGTTGCCAGCAGTCGAAACGGCCTATCCGGATCCGGTGCCGCAAGGCTTCAACGTCGGGTCTCTCAATGCTGTTCGTCTCGAGCGATGGTTTACGAACGTCCTTCGGGGCGACGACCAGCTGCGTCAGCGAGTGGCGTTTGCGCTCTCTGAAATCTTTGTGGTGTCACAGGTCGGTGCGCTACTCAATCTCCCGAATGCCACAGCTGATTTTCACGACATGTTGGCTCGTAATGCGTTTGGAAATTACAGAACTTTGTTGGAGGAGGTGACGCTGCATCCGGCGATGGGTGTCTACCTATCGATGTTGGGTAATCAGAAAGCAGTGGCCGGAACAAATCTCAGGCCGGACGAGAACTACGCTCGGGAGATGATGCAGCTGTTCAGTATTGGTCTCGTGCAACTCAATATCGACGGCACTGTTCGGACCGATGCTGCAGGGCAACCACTGTCCACGTACAGCCAGGACGTCATCGAGGGTTTCGCAAAGGTTTTCACGGGATGGAAGTGGGATTGCCCTTCCACGCTTCCGACCTGCACTTTTGCGAACACGCGTCCGCAGATCGCCCCGGCGCTGGGCTACAACCAAGTGAAGCCGATGCGGCTCTACCCCGAGCAACACGAGACGGGAAGCAAGCTCGTCTTGAGTTATGCCGGTGCGACGTTGCCGAATGCGACCATTCCTGCAGGCCAGACGGGTGCGCAGGATCTGAAAGATGCCTTGGACAACGTCTTCAACCATCCGAATGTTGGTCCGTTCATCTCGAAACAACTCATTCAAAAACTCGTCACCAGCAATCCCTCGCCCGCTTACGTGCAACGTGTGGCAGAGCGATTCAACAACGACGGCAACGGACGCCGTGGCAATCTCGAGGCGGTAATCAGAGCAATTCTCCTCGACAGCGAGGCCCGCTCTGTTCCCAGCGGGAATACGGCATCCGCGGCCGGTAAGCTCAAGGAGCCTTTGCTGCGCTTGACGCAATTCTGGCGAGCGTACGAGGCGACCTCGCGATCGGGGAAGTTGGGCGTAGCCGGAAATTTCACGGGCGGCGTCGGCGCAGTCTTCGGTCAGGCGCAGGGTAGCGCGCCATCAGTTTTCAATTTTTTCAGTCCGTTCTACGCGCCACCAGGTGAAATCGCGGATGCAGGGCGTGTCGCACCTGAAATGCAGCTTGCGACGGAGTACCTCAACACCCAGATCGCGAACTTCTTCTGGGTGCAGGCTCAGAACCGCACCCATACGGCGACCAACCTCGGCGTCGACATCATGTACATCAATACGGCCGACGAGTTGCTCGTCGCGGCAGACAGTGAGGCGCTGATCAACCGAGTCTCGGACCGACTGCTCGGCGGGTCGTCGCAGATATCGAGCGCTCTCAAGACGCAAGCCAAGGCTCAGATCGAGCGAACGACGGTTCCAGCGACCAACCCCAATACCGCGCTTGCGACTCGAACGGCCGACGCGATTTTCTTTGTCGTTACATCACCTGAATACTCCCTGCAACGCTGAGATCCCGGCACCATGAATCGACTGCGAAGAAAATTCATCAAAGCTGCAGCCGCCGGTGGTATTGCCCATGCCTTCGCCCGAACGGCCGGGACAGTCCATGCCCAGATGGCCGGTACGGGCGGTTTCGGTGACTACAAGGCGCTGGTCTGCCTGTTTTTGTTCGGCGGGAACGACTCCTGGAATATGGTCGTACCGACGAGCACTGCGGAGTACAACGCCTACGCTCGCTCACGCGGGGGCGGTACCTCCTCGAGTTTGGCGATCGATCGCTCCGCGTTGCTACCGATCACCTTGTCAGGAGAGTTCCCCGGGGATCCGACCTACGGATTCCATCCGAGCATGACGGGGACGCGCGATCTGTTTTCCTCTGGAAAACTCGCGGTCATGGCCAATGTAGGTCCGCTGATCAGACCGACCACGAAAGCCCAGTACCAAACCGCTGCGACCACCGGACATACGCTCCCGCCGCAACTGTTCTCTCATAACGATCAGCAAGATCAGTGGCACAGTCTGCGGGGTCGCGCCACGCTGAAATCCGGATGGGCAGGGCGTGTCGCCGACGTGCTCAACGCGCAGACGGGCGCGCAGGCTTTGTCGGTAAACGTGTCACTCGCTGGCCAAACTTATTTCCAAGCGAGCGACATCGCGAAGCCGTACGTCATGGGCGCGAATGGCCCAACTCCGTTCACGGCGTTTCCGTCGACGGGCATCGGTCCTTCACGGCGCGCGGCCTTCGAGGCTGCCTTGTCGGCTTCGACGGGTTCGACATCAAATACCATTTACGAGCGGGCTTTCGCGGGCGTTCAGAAGCGGGCAGTCGAGTTTGCAGATCGCATCAGCGCGGCGATCGCCGCAGGCTACAGTTTCACGGCTCTACCCAACACCGGTACTCTTTCGTCACTGCAGCAACAGTTGAGAACCGTCGCGAAGATCATTTCGGCACGACAGGGCCTCGGACTCTCTCGTCAAATATTTTTCGTATCGACGGGCGGCTTCGATCAGCACGATGATCTTGTGCGGGACCAGCCCGGGCTTCTCTCCAACGTCAGCCTTTCAATCAAATCTTTTCATGACGCCATGACCGAGATCGGCATGGAGAACAACGTGACGCTGTTCACCCACTCCGACTTTGGGCGTACGTTGACATCCAACGGCGATGGCTCGGATCACGCTTGGGGTGGCATTCAACTCGTTGCCGGCGGTGCTGTTCGAGGTGGGCGCTTCTACGGCGGTTATCCGCTTCTGGAAATCGGTAGCGCTTCGGAGATCGGCGGCGGGCGTTTCATCCCGGCGATTTCATCCGACCAATATGCGGCGACGCTGGCGACGTGGTTCGGCGTCGCGGATACCGACCTATCGAAAGTCGCGCCGAGTCTCTCGAATTTCGCCACGCGAAATCTGGGGTTTCTCGTCTAGACCGAATCGAATGCCGGCGCCGTCTCAGCGCCGCAGCGTCGAACCCGCCATCGCGTTTCCGACGAAGCGCGCGACGCCGTCTCCGTCGGGGTACCTCGAGCTCTTCGTCGGTATGACGCCACTTTCGATCCCGCAGTGATAGCGGGTCCGACCGGCGTCGATCCAGAGTTCGTCGGCGAGCGCGAGCGTGATGCCACTGTCGGAATCGAAGAGTCGGAACCGATCCATCTCGACACGAAACCAAAGATTTTCATGGTGCAGGCGTCGTCGCGACTCGAGCCGCAGCGCCCGTCCGGAAGCGATCGGCATGATGGCTACGCGATCGGAGGATCTCGACTCGACACGAACATCCCCGAGCGGGCCGGTGGGCGAGTTCAACTGCTCGACTATTTTTGATGCCCACACGGGAGCCGCACCGGCGGCGGACACTTGATCGCTGTCGATGACGAGGCTTGCGGCGACGATGGGGCGTTCGCTGCGAAACTCGGGCGACGCATAGGCTTGGCAAAGGGGTTCGAGATGCGCTGCGCCCGCCCACCCCCAAGCGGCTATTCCGAGCGGAATCGATGCCGGAACGGCGAGCGCCCAGAGGCAATTGCGAATCCAGCGTTTGCGCCGTCCCTCGCCATCCAGCCGAATGACGTCGGCGAGCGCGAGAAGCAACAGCGACGCGGGGACCGCGACGAACGTGAAAACGATGATGCCGAGGGCGAGATCGCTCAAAGAATGAACCGACTCAGATCTTCGTCTTGAGCCAGTTTGGCGAGATGACTGTCGACGTAGGCAGCGTCGATGCAGATCATGCTGCCCGCGCGATCACTCGCATCGAAGGACAGCGTTTCGAGCAGTCTTTCCATCACCGTATGAAGCCGTCTCGCCCCGATGTTTTCGGTCCGCTCGTTCACGTGCGCGGCGATCTCGGCCAATCGTCGGACGCCCTCGGGTGTGAATTCGACTTCCACCCCCTCGGTACGAAGCAGCGCCGCGTATTGGGTCGTGAGTGATGCGTCCGGTTCCGTGAGGATGCGAACGAAATCGTCAACCTTCAGCGGCTCGAGTTCGACGCGAATCGGAAAACGACCTTGTAACTCCGGAATGAGATCGGAGGGCTTCGAGACATGGAATGCGCCGGAGGCGATGAACAGGACGTGATCGGTCTTGATGGGGCCATACTTGGTGTTGACGGTGCAGCCCTCGACCAGCGGCAAGAGGTCGCGCTGTACGCCTTCGCGCGACACATCGGCCCCGTAGGTATCTTGTCGGCGACAGACCTTGTCGATTTCGTCGATGAACACGATGCCGTTCTGTTCGGCGTTGCGAACAGCCTTCGAGCGCAGCTCTTCTTCGTTGAGCATTTTTGCGGCTTCCTCATCGACGAGAATTTTCGCAGCATCGCGAACTTTCATTTTCTTCGAGCGGCTCTTTGCAGCGCCGAGGTTCTGGAACATGGTCTGCAACTGTTGCTGCATCTCTTCCATTCCCGGGGGCGCGAGAATTTCCATTCCGGGACCCATGCCTCGGAGCTCGATCTCGATCTCACGCTCGTCGAGCGCACCTTCGCGCAGCATCTTGCGAAACTTCTGGCGGGTGTCGGCATCGCGTGGGGCAACGGGTTCGTCGGTCGAAAAACCCATCAACTTGGGCTTGGGAAGGAGAGCATCGAGGATGCGCTCCTCGGCGGCGTCGGCCGCTCGATCGCGCACGCGCGCGATTTCCGCTTCGCGGGTGATTTTGACGGCGACGTCGACGAGCTCTTTGACGATGGAGTCGACATCACGACCCACATAACCCACTTCCGTGAACTTGGTCGCCTCCACTTTGACGAATGGCGCATTGGCGAGCCGTGCAAGACGGCGGGCAATTTCCGTCTTGCCGCAGCCTGTGGGGCCGATCATCAGAATATTCTTTGGCGTGATCTCGGGACGAAGACGCTCATCGACCTGCATTCTGCGCCACCGATTGCGCAGTGCGATCGATACCGCGCGCTTGGCGGAGTCCTGCCCCACGATGTGCTTGTCGAGCTCGCCCACGATTTGTCGCGGGCGAAGATTGGTCGTTGCGTCGGTCACGAGGACAACTCCTCGATCACGAGATTGCGGTTGGTGTAGACGCAAATGTCCGCTGCGATATTGAGTGCACGCTCGACGATCTCGCGCGCCGAAAGGTCGGTATTTTCGAGAAGCGCACGTGCTGCAGCCTGTGCAAACGGGCCACCTGAGCCGATGGCCACGAGATCATGCTCCGGCTCGATCACGTCGCCATTGCCCGAAATCACGAAGAGCTTGTGCGGGTCGCCGACGAGCAGGAGCGCTTCGAGTCGACGCAGATAGCGATCGGACCGCCAATCTTTGGCGAGCTCGATGGCGGCACGGGTGAGGTTGCCGAATTTGTCGAGCTTGCCTTCGAAGCGCTCGAAGAGCGTGAAGGCATCGGCGGTGCCGCCTGCGAAACCGCCGAGCACCTTGCCTTGTCCGAGCGGCCGCACTTTGCGGGCGTTGCCCTTCATGACCGTGCTGCCGAGTGTGACTTGTCCGTCGCCGCCGATGGCCACGACGCCGTTTCGACGTACGCCGAGAATGGTGGTGCCGTGCGGGTTGAATCCTTCGCTCATGACTTTTTCCTTGCTCGCGGGTGAGCTTGATCGTAGATGCGGGCGAGATGCTGGAAATCAAGGTGGGTATACACCTGAGTCGTCGCGATGTCTGCGTGGCCGAGCAGTTCCTGTACGCCCCGCAGGTCCTGACTCGACTCGAGCAGATGCGAAGCAAAGGAATGCCTGAACAGGTGAGGGTGCACATGGACCGGCAGTCCCTGCAATCGGGCCCATCGAGCGATACGCGCCTGGATGGTGCGATGCCCCACACGACGGCCGTTGCGACCCGTGAAGAGCGCTGTCTCACCCGCGTTGGCATGATCCCCGCGCACCTTGAGCCAGGCCTCAAGCGCCTCGATGGCTTTTCGGCCTACGGGCAGGATGCGCGATTTATTGCCCTTGCCGGTGACCCGAACGGTTCGATCGGCGAAATCGACGACTCCGAGATCGAGTGCGATGAGTTCTGACAGCCGAAGACCCGATGAATAGAAGAGCTCCATGATCGCCCGATCACGCAGCGCGAGTGGATCATCGCCTTTGATGTCGAACAACCGACTCATTTGATCGACATCCAGCGTCTCCGGCAGACGACGCGTGGCCTTTGGCGCCCGAACATCCGCGGCGGGGTTTTGGGTGATCACGCGCTCGCGTTGCAGGTAGCGCAGGAACGTACGGACCGCCGAGAGTCGACGCTGAACGCTGCGGGGTGACAGACCGCCTGCATGCGATCGAGCGGCAAAGAGACGCAGGTGTTGCGTATCGAGCGATTTCCAGGAGCCGATGCCGTTGGTCTCGCACCAGGCGATCAGCGCATCGACTTCTCTGAGATAGTTGGCCGCGGTGTGTGGCGAGAGGCGTCGCTCGGTACCGAGATGGATACCGAAGCGATCGCGCCAGCGCCGCACTTCGGCTTTCACACTTGTGGCCCGCCGCCGCAGCGCGTAAGTGCTGCGCTGATCATTTCGCCGATGCGCGCGAGGAAGTCGGTGCTCACTGCGGGGTTGAATCGATCGGCATCGGCACTGCCGAGGATGAGTGCGCCGAGAGTGGCACCTGGTCCGATCGGTACCAGCGCCATCGAGGCGATGCTCGAGCCTTCATCGCCGAGCAGACTTTTGCGCTGCGCCTCGGAGAAGTGGCCACAGCGAGGCTTGCCGGCCGAGAGCAAAGATTCGAGCATCGAGCGCTTGTCGGTGTCGAGTACGAGATGGGCAGGCGTGACGTCGAAATCCTCTTTCATCGAGGCTTCGACTTGTGCACGAATCTCCGATGTCGTTCGAGCATGCAACAAGCGAAGTGCCAGTTTGTGGATACGATCTGCCAGTTGATCGTTGTTGCGCGCGACTCGAACGAGCTCGGCGAGACGTTCGCGGCTCGCGGCCTGCCGCTCGCGCAGCACCTTGAGTTGCCGCTCCACGAGCGACACTGTCCCGTTGCCGCCGTGCGGCACGTGGAGGTGTTCGAGCAGCTCCGGATGAGCGTCGAAAAAATCCGGATGCTCTTTGAGATATCGCGCAACGTCGTCCGCACTGCTCATGGCGTCATGCTCCTCAAGGAATGTCTATTTCGCCCCGGTAAGCGACTACTGCAGGGCCGGTCATCCAAAGCGCAGAATTTCCACCGCTCCAGTCGATGCGTAGCGAGCCTCCCGGCAAACGGATGTCGACTTCGCCATCGAACCAGTCCGCGCGTCGTCCCGCCGCCATGGCTGCGCAGGCGCCCGTGCCGCAGGCGAGCGTTTCACCCGCTCCGCGCTCGAACACCCTCAAGTAGGCGTGACCACGATCGACCACCTGCAAAAAGCCGACATTCGTTCGTCGCGGGAAGCTTGGGTGAGATTCGAGCGCCGGACCCAGTGCGGCGACAGGGGCGTGGCCGACGTCGTCGACCCGCAAGACGATGTGCGGATTACCCATGGAGACTTCGGTGAACGTGATTTCCCGGCCTTCTATTTCCAGCGTCGAGGCGCCTTCGCTCGAAAACTTTGGAGTACCCATGTTGACCGAGACCATGCCCGGCTTGCCGAAACGTGCTTCGATTCGTCCGCCGAGACTGTCGAGACTGAACCCTGTCTCGAGAGTATCTTTCGCGACTCGTCCCGTGAGCCTCAGCCACTCGGCGACGCAGCGTACGCCGTTACCGCATTGCTCGACTTCACCGCCGTCGGCATTGAATATGCGGTAGTAGGCAACGGTACCGGAATGGCGAGGCGGCAAGATCACGAGTGCCTGGTCGAAGCCGATTCCCGTGTGACGATCAGACAACTTGCGCCACAAGGCGGCAGCCGGCAGCGGGTCATCATCATGCGGCTCGATGACCATGAAGTCGTTTCCGAGCCCGTGCATTTTGGTGAACCGAAGCGTCATGAACGAGCTCTGCGATCAGCCCATCGCCGCACGATCACGGAAGATGCAGCGATCCATCACGGTGAAAAGGCCTGCGTTGCGTGCACGTCGTGCGGCAGTCTCGTCGATGACGCCATCTTGCAGCCACAGCGCCGGAAGTTTCAGACGGATGCAGTCGTCGACGATTGCAGAGACGTGCTCCGGCCTGCGGAAGACATCGACGAGATCGACCGATTCTCCGGGAGCCAAGACCTCGCCGAGTCGATCGAGCGAGGGGATGCAGCGCTCACCCAGGATTTCTTTGGCAGAGGGCGTGACAGGGATGATGCGATACCCGAACTGCTGCAGCGATCTTGCGACGCCATGACTTGGGCGCGAGCGATCGGCGCTGAGACCCACGATGGCGATGGTCCGTGCGCGACGCAGCAGGGCCGAGATTTCGCTCTCGGGAGGGTTGCGAAAAGATGCGTTCTCGAAGAGTTCCCATTTGAGGCGATACACGGCCGAGATATCTTCGTCTCCGTGACCCCTGCGAATGAGTTCGGCATATTCGCGCAGCATGTCGTCCACCACAGGCAACGAGACGCCGGACGCCGCGGCCATATCCCGGCAGATGCGCAAATCTTTCTCGTGCAAACGCACCCTGAAGCCCGCAGGAAAGGCCCCGCGGATCATGTTGGGCGCTCGATTGATGAAGTACCAGGCGCTGCCTGCGCCTTTGCCTAAGGTATCGACGAGCAGCTCGAGGGGTAATTTTTGGGCTCGCGCAAAGGCCATCGCCTCTGCGACAGAGCGGATGATGCCTGCACAAAGAATTTGGTTCGTTGCCTTCGTGGCTTGCCCCGCGCCATGAGGGCCGAACAGGCTGATCGTCTTGCCCATGGCCTCGAGAAGAGGGCGCGCTCGTTCGAAGTCTTCCGAGTTCCCGCCGCACATGATGGCGAGCGTGCCCTTCTGAGCGCCCTCGACACCGCCACTGACCGGGCAGTCGAGAAATGCTGCTTGGCGTTCGGCAAGCAGTGACGCAGCCGTACGAGCCGTGTCGGCGCTGACGGTGGAGCAATCGATGACGAGCGTACTCGGTCGAATGGCCGGTGCTGCGGCTCGCAGCACTTCGAGCACATCGGCATCCGCGGAGACGCATAGGACGATTGCATCGCATCGCGCTGCGAGGTCGGCTGGGCTCGAGGCGGCTAAGCAGCCGAGCTCGCTGGCCAGAGCGGCGGATTTGTCGTGGGATCGATTCCAAACCGCAGCGAGCAGTCCCGCCCGATGGAGATTGCGCGCCATGGAGACACCCATGGCACCGAGTCCGATGAATCCGACTTGCATGCCGGAGAGTTTAGCAGGCCATCACCATGCGGCAGTCTAAGAGAGCGCCTTGCAAAAAAACGGGGCGGCAACCTCTCGATTGCCGCCCCCAGGCTTTACAGGGGACAACTGTAAATTCGGAAATCTCAGCTGGTGTAGGCCCGCTCGTTGTGCTCGTTGGTATCGAGCCCCTCGCGCTCCGATTCCTCGGGGACGCGCAGTCCGACGATGAGATCGGCGATCTTGAACGCGATGAATGCTGCGACCGCGGACCAGACGATCGTCACGCCAACGGCTTTGGCCTGAGTCAGCACCTGCGTCGCGATCGGGTTCGAGCCGACCGACGCAGTGACCCAATCGGTGACGAGACCCGGACCGCCGAGGCTCTGACTGTTGAAGACACCCGTGAGCAACGCTCCGAGAATTCCGCCGATGCCGTGAACCCCGAACACGTCGAGCGAGTCGTCGGCCTTGAGCAAGCGCTTGAGGCCGGTCACGCCCCAGAGGCAGACGAGGCCTGCGACGATGCCGATGACGAGAGCTCCCATCATTCCGACGTTACCCGCAGCCGGCGTGATCGCAACGAGACCGGCCACCGCACCGGAGGCGGCGCCGAGCATCGAGGCGTGACCTTTCAACGCCCATTCCGCGAAGGACCAGGCGACCACGGCGCCTGCCGTGGCGAGCAGCGTGTTGAGGAAGGCGAGCGCCGCGAAGTTGCCAGCCTCGAGAGCCGAACCAGCATTGAAGCCGAACCAACCCACCCACAGCAGTGACGCACCCACCATGGTGTGCACGAGATTGTGCGGCGGCATCGGCTCGCGGCCGTAGCCCACGCGCTTACCCACCATGTAGGCGCCGACGAGTCCCGCGATACCCGCGTTGATGTGGACCACCGTTCCGCCCGCGAAGTCGAGTGCACCCCACTGCCAGAGCAGGCCGGCTTTGGAATTCAGCTCGTCGACAACGCTCGGGTCGGTGTAGGCATCAGGGCCCATCCAGAACCAAACCATGTGCGCGATCGGCAGATAGCAGATGGTGAACCAGATCACCATGAAGATCAGTACCGCAGAAAACTTCATGCGCTCGGCGAACGCGCCGACGATCAGCGCGCACGTGATGCCGGCGAACGTCGCTTGGAAGGCGACGAAGCTGATTTCGGGAATGACGACTCCCTTGCTGAACGTCGCCGCGTAGGCAAAGGTTCCGGCGACCGGATCCCAGACGCCGTTCAGGAAGAGACGATCGGTGCCTCCGATGAAAGCGCTGCCTTCGGTGAAGGCGAAAGAGTAACCGTAGATGCACCACAGCACGACGATGAGCGAGAAGCCCACCGTCACCTGCATCAGCACGGAGAGAATATTCTTTGATCGAACCAGGCCGCCGTAAAAGAGCGCAAGACCCGGGACCGTCATCAGCACGACGAGCAGCGTGGCGACCATCATCCACGATACGTCGCCCTTGTCCGGAGTGGGGGCATCCTGCGCGAGCGATATCGCCGGCGCCAACATGCCGAGCATGAGCGCAACAAGGCTGGTCGCCTTGCGATGCCAGCCGCTCATCGATGTGATCAAATCTTTCGTCATCTTCATGTCTCTCTCCCTGCTCGCCGTGTAATCAGGTGGCCGCTACGCCGGTTTCGCCGGTACGGATGCGTATGGCCTGTTCGATATCCGCCACGAAAATCCTGCCGTCTCCTACTTTTCCCGTCCGAGTCACGTTGGCGATGGCCTCGATCACGGGCTCGACGATGCTCTCGTCGACGGCGATCAAGACCTGCACTCGTGGCACGAACTCGACGCGGTATGCCGCGCCCCGATAAAACTCTTCATGTCCGTGTTGAGCGCCGTATCCCTGCACTTCCATCACGGTCATGCCCTGAACGCCGATTTGTGCGACGGCCAATTCAAGATCGTCCAACTTGTAGGGCCGGATGATCGCGGTGATCATTTTCATCGCCACGCCTTCATCGCTTTGCCTGACCCGTTGGGCCCCAAACCGAACGATCCGACGGCTAATGCCGCTCGGCGCGGAGCCGACGGTCGCGTTATCCTTCGCAACGTCCGGTCCGCTTCGGGGGTTTTGCAGATTCCATGCCATCCCCCGACTGCCCCAAACCGGGCTTTTCGGGGCTTTTTCAAAGGTTTTTTCGGATTTGGCGCACCGTTTTGGCGCTTAGGGCGAAACCGCCTGCGTCAATAGGGGGCAAAGGAGGAAGCAACATGGATTTCCGCGTCGACGATCTCGCTCGCAGGCTTTTCGAGAGCATGCCGCCCACGGTCCAAAACATGCGTCACGACCTCGAGGCCAACTTTCGGGCCGTGTTGCGCGCCAACCTCGCTCGCCTCGATCTGCTCGCCCGCGACGAGTTCACTGCTCAGACCAAGGTACTCGAGCGCACCCGCGCCCGCCTCGAAGACGTCGAGCAGCGGCTCGCCCAACTCGAATCGCGTCTCGCCGCCGCATCCCGCGACTGATCGCCCGCCATGTCGGTCGCACGCATTCTCTGTCGTGCGCAAGTCGGCCTGATCGCACCACGTGTCGATGTCGAGGTTCATCTCGGCGCCGGTCTGCCGTGCTTCAACATCGTCGGCCTGCCTGCCACCGAGGTCAAAGAAAGCAAGGAGCGAGTCCGAGCCGCCCTCGTGAACTCGAACTTCGAGTTTCCGGCCGGCCGCATCACGATCAATCTCGCACCCGCCGAGTTGCCCAAAGACGGCGGACGCTTCGATCTCGCCATCGCCATCGGCATCCTCGTGGCAAGCGAACAGCTTTCCTCCCGCTGGGCGCTCGATACTCTCGAATTCTTCGGTGAACTGGGCTTGTCAGGCGATCTGCGTCCTATCCGTGGTGCGCTACCTGCTGCGGCCGCGGCCGCTGCCGAGGGTCACCAGGTCGTGCTGCCGCAGGGCAATCACCACGAGCTCAACTGGTGTCCCAATCTCGAAGCCGTGATCGCCGACAGCTTGCGTTCCGTCTGCGAAAAACTCGGCTGCAAAGAAATTCAAACCCGGCCTGTCTCACGCGATGCGTTCATCTCTGACGAACGTACAGCTGCCACCGAAACTTTGGCCGAAGGTCTGCATTTGTCCGACGTATGCGGGCAGACGAGGGGCAAGCGGGCGCTCGAAATTGCCGCTGCGGGCGGTCACAGCCTGCTCATGGTGGGTCCACCTGGATGTGGCAAGACCATGCTCGCCGAGCGATTACCCTGGTTGCTGCCCGCACTGACGAGCGACGAAGCGCTGGAAGTTGCGATGATCTTGTCGCTGTCGGTGGCGTCATTACCCGAGGTGGTGCGTCGGCCATTTCGTGCGCCACACCATACGGCATCTGCCAGCGCCATCATCGGCGGCGGTGCGGCTGCGGGGCCTGGGGAAATCACGGTCGCGCATCGCGGGGTGCTTTTTCTCGACGAGTTGCCGGAGTTCGACCGTCGAGTCCTCGAGGCGCTGCGTGAGCCGCTCGAGACCGGCCGTGTCGCGGTATCTCGCGTTGGTGCCAAGGCGGAATACCCGGCCAGTTTTCAATTGATCGCTGCGATGAACCCCTGTCCGTGCGGGCACGCCGGAGCGCGATATGGCCGTTGTCGGTGCAAGGCCTTGGCCGTCGAGCGGTATCGCGCGCGATTGTCCGGCCCTTTGCTCGATCGACTCGATCTCAGGGTCATGCTCGAGTCGGTTGGTGACGCCGACTTGGCCGAACATCGGCGAACCCGGCACGGTCCCGAGGCCGAGCGCGCAGCGGCCGTCGACGAGCAACGAATCCGATCCAGGATCATCGCGACGAGAGCACGACAACTCTCGCGCCAGGGTTGTTTGAACGTATCTTTGTCGGGCCGGGCGCTGTCGTCGGCGTGCCGGCTCGATCATGCAGCCCAACGGGTTCTGTTGTCGTCGCGACTGTCGATGGGCGGCAGTCTTCGTTCGCAGGATCGATTAGTCCGAGTTGCCCGAACCATCGCCGATCTGCGTGAGTCGTCCGCGATCAGCGAAGCCGACGTGCTCGAGGCCGTCGCGCTGAGGCAGGCGCTATCCTGATCGACGGGCGCTTACTGCGCCTTGGTCACCATGTAGTCGACGGCCGCTTTGACGAGATCATCCGAAAGATCGGTTCGACCGCCCTTGGCCGGCATGACGCCATTTTTTCCGGTGTAGCCTTCGATGGCGTGCTTGTAGAGCGTGGCATTGCCCTGCGCGAGACGAGGCGCCCAAGCGGCGCGATCGTCGGAGCGCGGTGCGCCGCCGATGCCGTTGAGATGGCAGGCACCACACACTTGTTCATAGACGCCGATACCGTCGGTCGGGATCGCGAGCTCGGCGACCACCGCTCCGGCAGCCGGAACGATGCCGAGCGCGGAGTTGTCTTCGCCGGCAACGGCGACTCGCCCGGTCGTGAGATTTTTTTCGACGTCTGCCACGTACTTGGGGTCGAGCAGAATGTGCGCGCTCTGCGTGTCACGCCCGACCGCCCGCGCCAAGGCGAACAGCAGGATCGCGATGACGATGAGGATGCCGAGCACGAGGCTGAAGATGTTGAAGAACTGGGAGTCCTGTTTGCTCACGACGATATCCAAAAAGCCCTTGGGAAAGTCGGGGCGGAGTATAGCCGCTACCGGGGGGCGGGCGCACGCGCCGGAGCGGACTCCAGCCGTAGTGAAACGCCCCGCAAGTTCGCACCGCGGGCGTTGATGTTGCCGAAGCGGATGCGGCCGTCGAGGGGCAAGCTTTGGAGCAGTTTCCCCGGGAATGCGAGTGGCGCCTCGGGGTCATAGCTTTCGCCGCCCTCCATGGCCGCCGCGTAACGCTCGAAGTCGATGGCATCGACGTCGATGGACAGGCGAATGGGGTCACCCACGCGGATGGCTCCGGAGACCCGCGTATTGTCCACCCGAAGCATGATCGAGTCGGCGCCGATCACGCCGTCCGCATAGCTCAGCTTGGCGGAGAGTTCGCGCAGCTGGAACAGGCTCGGCGTGCTTCGGAACGGCGGGGTGATGCCGACGGACGTCATCAATGCATCGAGTGCTGCAGGTCCTGCGAGCAAGCTGGCTCTGACCCCATCTGGCGCGACTTCGATATCTTTGAGCGTGGCTTGCAGAGCGCCGAAATTCATCGAAATTTCTTTGATCGCGAGTTCGATGGGCGCGTTTTGTGGGGCATGGAGTTCGATGCCATCAAGAGTTGTTTTCAGAAATCCGTCTGCGACGAGTCCGAGGGGTTCCGATGATTTCAATCGACCTTCGAGACCGATTGCCCCGACCTTGAAGCGGCTTCCTTCAACTGCGCCGGCTCCTCGGTTCAGGTCGTCGACCTTGAGTCGCAGGTTATCGAGATTCACGAGTACCGCCTCGGCAACCGATTCATCGGTATAGCGCACTTGTGCGCTTCGAAGTTCGATGCTCGGAAGTCTCAAGGCGGCCTCGGGCGGACCGGAGTCTTCGAGCGGACCGATGTCGCTGAAATTGTTTCGACCTGCTCGATCGATGCGCGGCTCGGCAACGAGCCCCTCGATGACGATGGGCCCGAGTAGCGGTTCGGATTCATAGAGAGTGCTGTAATGCACGCTCAAGGTGATGCGTTGCCAGGAGAGCAGCGGAGGGCCCTCGAAGCCTTCCGGATTATCGAGAGCGCCCGGCCCGATCACGATCGTGATCCACGGGAAGTTGTCGATGAGGATGTCTCCTTCGATGACGAGAGTACGCCCCGTCAGTCGTCGAGCGAGCTCCGTGATCTCCTCGCGAACCGGGTCAGAGTTGACGATGGGCTGTCGGAAAAGCAGCGCAGTAACCGACAGCACGAGCACGAGCGACAGAGCGGTCAGAGCGCTCGCGACAAAAACAGACAGCTGCTTCATTCGCCTGCCGGGGGATGGCGCCATCTCGGTCATCGATATCTCGAAGTGCGTGTGCCTTTTCGAGACTCAGCGTTGTTTCCAGTTGCCGTCGAGATCTTTGAAGTACCAGCCCGGCTTGGCGCCACGCTCGACCCAACGTTGCGCGAAGATGCGGCGGATGTCCGGCGCCCACTCCGGTCTACCGTTCTTGCGCGCGATGGCGTCATAGAGTGCATTGCGGTCGGTGTTGTCCTCGGCCACGAGGCGCTTGACGAGTGCGCGATCGGGCAGGGCGGCCGCGCCGATGTCGCGGATATCGATGAGACCGTCTGCGGTGAGGCCGACCACTCCCGCGTCGAAGAAGCGCTCGAGCTGCCCGAATCGGGTTTGCATGGATGCCGTGATGGCACGAATCTCTGGAGAGGAGACATCGAGATTCATTTCCGTCTGGGCCTGAGCCCTCGGGATGAGCGCATCGAGCAGTTGGGTCGCGAGTCGATGCACGTGTGGTACGACGAGAGACTCGAGGCGCGCTGTCGGCGGGGCCGTAGTTTGAGGAGGTGGCGTTTGAAGAGGTGTCGAGGGTGACGCTTGGGGAGTGCTGCGAGCGCCGCCCTGGATCACGGAGTCGATGATTTGATCTGCGGCTTTCTCTGCCGCGCCTGCCGGAAAATAGACGTTGATCGTGATGCACGAGGCGATCAGCAGCGATGCCGCCGTCAACTTGAGCTTGAGCAGGTTCTTCATGGTTTTCCCCATAAGTGAATCCCGATTCCTTGAATTACTGAACGCTGAAAGTTCCGCCGGTCTCGATTTGCCAGGCAATCTGCCGCAGGAGTTCTGACCACTGTATACGGCCCGAGTTTCCGATGATATCGACGCGAGGTACGCCGGCGCCCTCGAGCAGGTAGTAGCGATTATTGGCGATCGGCGCCCCCGAAAGTCGACATACATCGTCTTCAAGCACACATCGGACCGCAAGTTGCCGATAGCTGTAGCGAGAGAAGAAACGCAAAGCACCCATTTGCAAAGCCGAGGCCACGCCCGAGCCCGCACTTCCACCGACATTGGCGATGCTATTGATGGCATCGACACTGATCCGCTTGCGACTGTGATCATCCTCCGGCGTGCGTAGCCAAGCATCGAAAGACACCGGCGCCCAAGCGAAAAGTTCGAGATTGTCGACCTGTCCGTCGATTCGGCCGGTGATGGCGCCGAACTCGAGCGTGGAGGTGAGCGTCTCGAGGTCCAGGTTGTCGATGGTGAGGTCCGCCGAGAGTCTCGGCCATCGGCCGAGAGGGTCACTCAGCTTGATATTGCTGCCGCGCACGAGACCATCAAAGATTTCCGCTTCCAGATCACCACCGAAGATGAGCGTATCGTCTTTGTACTCGACACGGGGTATGCGACCCGTCACGAAGCCGCCGAGCTCGGGCCAACCGAAGGCCCGGCTGATCTCGCTCATGCTGATGGGCTCGATCTCTCCGGTGAATTGGACTTGCATGTTCGGCGAGCCGGCATCTTTCATGCGCAGCTCTTGAATGTTGACGGCGCCATCAAACACGGGCAAACGGACGGGCTCGAGCACTGCAGCCGACATCCCGCGCAGCACGAGTCGCAAGGACGACGCGCCGCCGCGTACGTCGTAGATTCCGCCCGCATCCCAGGCGAGCACTGAGGGCTCCAGAGGTTCTCGATCTTCCGGGACCCAGCTGATCGCGCCTCGCAATCGATCCAGGAAAAAAAGTCCCTTCGAATCCCGAAGGGACAGGTCTTCGAGCTTGAGCTCGCCGGACACCGGCGCGTTGTCACGAATCTGCAGTGTTCCGGAAATTCGACCCGACGACTCGAGGGCGTCGAGCGATGTGCCGGCGAGAGAGGTTTGCAGATAACTCGTGTAGACGGCCGGGAATCGCAAATCTTCCAAATCGAGTGTGGCGGACTCGACTTTCACTTGCCGGACATCCACCGGAGCATCCCGAAAATTTCCTGGGAGCAAGAGGTTCGCGCTCGCCGTTGCAGCAACGAGACCCTCCTGTTTGATCTCGAGCAGACCGATACTCAGTCGGTTGGCGTCCATCGCTCCCTCGAAACCGATCCGGGTCGGATATGAACCGAGTTTCAGATAGGCATTGTCGAAGAGGGCCTCGCCGCGTTCGCTTTTGAGATAACCCGAGACCTCGATCTTCCCCGATGTGTCGGACGACAGACCGAGGCGCGTTTCGAGATCGATACCCTCGGCGGCAAAGGTTCCTTCCGCATTCGAAAACCCGAGATCCGCGCCGCGGAACTCGAGGTTCGCGATTTCCGGCAATAGCGTGTCGGTACGACCTGCAAGCTGAAGGAGGGTATCGAGGCGCCCCTGAGCCGAAAAACCATCGGGCACATCAATGAAAGGCCTGCTCAGTTCCAACAAAGATTGACCAGAGATGGCGCTGGCATCGACGGTGAACGTCCAGCGCTGGCCGATCAGCGACGCGCTGAACCCGACATCGCCCCCTGCAAAGCTGAACTGATCGCCGGTAAAAATGAGGCCCTGGCCCCCGGTTTCGCGCAAGGCGAGGTTCATGGACAGGGGGCCGACCGGCGTCGAGCCGATGCTCAGATTTCCTCGGGGAGCCGCGGTCTTCGGGTCGATGGATACTTTGAGTCGGGCGTCCTTCAGCACCCCGGCCGCCGTTTCGATACGCTCGATGCGCAGCTCCATACGGTCGATGGCGGGCGAGACCCGCGGCATCAGCAAAAGTGCTGCCGCAAGACCTGGCAAGGCGAGGGCGGACAGGCGGGTGGGGCGCGCCATGGCAACCGTACTATGTAATAAGGAAGGCGACCGTGTCGACCGCCGACCCGTGGTCGGACGCGGGATCACTGATAACAGTGCTTTATCGACCGCCGACTCCGGATTAGATTGTGAGTATGCGGTCATGGCTACTGCTGCCGATCTTCGCCCTGTACTCGGTCATTTCTTTTGCCGAGGAGCAGCGTGCATTTTTCACGGCCGATGACGTCCTTCGAGCCGAACCGTTACCGACCGCGTCCGTCGTTGCCCGAGCGCAAGCTGGAGAGCGGGTCACGGCCCGCGAACGACGGGGCTTCTGGCGCCGGGTCGACTTGAAGTCGGGCACGGCCGGGTGGGTAAGAATTTCTTCGATCCGGTTGCTTGCGCCCGGTCCCGCGGCGGGCCTTGCTGCAGTCGCCTCCGGCCGTGACGCGACGAACAATGTCGTATTGGTAAGTGGTACGCGCAGCATGGTCGGACGCGGTACGACGATCGACCGTTCGACCATTTTGGCGGTGTCAGCAGATACCGCCGTGATGCGCGCCTTGCCCGTCATTCCATCCGATGCCGCGCTTCGCGCACGGTTTGCGACAGCCGGCAGCCTCGTGCCGCGCAAGATAAAGTTGCCCGGACCTTCGCCGCTTGGTCCATCGTCGGCTGCTGCGCTCGATGCGCGAGCCATTCAAGAGGAGATCGCAGCGACAGTCTTCGGCGTCGCCAAGCCCGTCCCCGAAGTGGCGGTACAAACTTATGTCAATCAGGTCGGTCAGTGGGTAGCCACTCGACTCGGCGCGAGCACGTCGTGGCGTTTCGTCGTCGTCGATTCGCCATCGATCATTTCTTTGGGATTGCCAGGTGGTCTCGTCGTGGTGAGCAGCGGCCTCTATCGGCTGTTGACTACTGAGGACGAACTTGCCGCTGTGCTTGCGCGGGAGATGGCTCATGTGCGACGCGGCCACCACCTCAGAAGCTTGCGGCAACCGGCCATCGAGACCTACCTCCGGCCTCTCGATCCGGCACTCGATTTCATTGCCGACGAAGAAGGTATGCGCCTGGCGGCAAGTGCAGGCTATGACGCCTCGGCCCTCATCGGGGTACTCGAGCGCATCACGACGGCCAGCGCGCAAGGCGCCGACGTCACCTTGCTGCGGGCAACGACCCCCACGATCAATGATCGCATCGCGACGTTGGCGGGAGCGGTCACGCCAGATCTCGATGCCGCAGTGGGCTTGTCCGCGGCGTCGGCGCGTATCAGCCAATACAAGGTGGGGGTTCAATGAATTCCATACTCGATCGAATCCTGCCCTCCATCGGGAGTCTCGCGCGTCGTTGGGAATCGCGGTTTTATGTGGTCCTCGCCGTGGCGCTCGCCCTTTTCGTCATCGTCGATTTTTCACTCAAAGGCATCGACGGCCAGCGTGGCGCGACCATCGATGATCGACTTCTCAAGTGGCGACTCGCGAGTCCTGCGCCTTCGCCGGACATTCTCATCGTCGATATCGACGAGCGTTCGCTCGAGCGGGTGGGTCGAGAGCAGGGGCGATGGCCGTGGACCCGTGCGGTCCTTGCGGAAGCTCTGGCGAACGTCTCGGAGGCTGGACCCAAAGCCGTATTGCTCAACGTGCACGTTTCGGAGCGGGACACTCGCGACCCCGCGGGTGACGAAGCACTTGCAGAAGTCGCTGCCGCTTACGATCGCATCGTCTTCCCGTTCATACGCCTGGCTCCGTCCAACGATGCGCTCAGTGAGCTCGAAGCGGCTAGCATTCCGGGCGTTCGTCCTTCGGGCGCGGCGTCATCGGGGCCTTCGACGGTCGCGGCCGTCATGCCGATGTTCGAGAGCCTGCAGCGCAATACTGGCGCCTCCAATCTTTTGACCGATCGAGATGGCATCGTCCGGCGTTATCAATACTGGCTGCCCGCAGGCGCGAACTACTTGCCCTCGACTGTCGTTAGCGTCGTGAGACTCGCTGGTGGGGACGTCGCTCCGGGCGAAGAGCAGTTTTCGAAACTCAACTGGCGGAACAAGCGGGGAGACTACACTCGCGTTTTCTTCGCCGATCTATACGAAGGCATGCGTGGCACGTCGACCTTCGATTGGAGCATATTCAAAGAAAAGATCGTGATTATCGGGGCCTCCGCACCGGGGATCTCGAGCATCAAGCCGACGGCGGTGGCGACGACCGTCGATGACAACACCATCATTGCCACGGCAATCGACGACGCCTTGTCCGGAACCACGCTCAAGGTCACCTCACCCTGGATTGGAGTCGTGCTGACACTCGTGATGCTCGCCCTGTTGTCCCGCGCGTTCATGGTAGGGGCGAATCAGAGCTTGAGTACGGGTTTGTTCACGGTGGGACAGTTCGCCTTGGCAGCCATCACCTTCCTCAGTCTCAGTTACACAAATTTCGCGATCGATCTCACGCTCGCGATCAAGGTAGGGCTCGGTTATTTCATCGTTGCCAAGACTTACTACAGTGCTCAGCACGCCAACGAGCGAGGCTTCGAGCGATTCTGGGATGCCTCGCGTGCTCGCGAGGCCGAGACGGTGATCATCATGTTGTTCGACATGACGCGGCCTGGCGCACGACAGCTCATCACGCAAGTTCGACGTGAGCTCGAGCGCGAGGTGTCATGGGAGGCGGTGCTGCATGTCGATGATTTCGTCGACGGCCGAACCTTTCTGGGTGCAGGCATGACTCAAGTGGAATTGCTGCTGGCCTTTTTGCCTCCCGGATCATCACCGGGCGATTTGAAGTCCGTGCAGATGGCGACGGATGATCGTTTCAAGGTGCTGCAGATCGGCATCAAAAATCTTGACGAGCGACAGTGCCGTGCAGTGGTTTGGCGCAAGGTCGTCGATCATGTGCTGCCATCGCCGGGCGAGGTTTTTGCCACCCAGAGGTGATATGAAAAAAGCCGACTGCATCACGAGCCTCTTCACCTTCGCGGCAGTGCTGTTCGCTGCGGAAGCACTGACGGCATCCGGGCACGGGAAGCCGATGTGCGCGTCATCCGAGCAAATCGCGGTCGTACGTTCGACGCTCGCTGGGAAAGAGCCCGCTCCGCTCGGTGCCACCGCCGTCGCTCTCAAGATGTCGGAGGCAGTTGTCGCGAGCGCTTTGTCGTCTGCACACGCTCATGGCGTGAGCGCAGATCACTTTCAAGTAATCTGGAAAAGCATCGAGACTTGGGATGACGCGACGACGTTCATCACCAAGGGCCCGAATCTTTTCGAAATCCAGGGGCCCGTCGGCAAGGGAGAGCCCTCGACGCGCAGCAAGTTTTTCAATCTCCATCGTGAGGGGCCGGGGCTCGCCGGGCATCTTCGCCCCGATCTGTACTCCTCGATCTACTTGCTCGAGATTCCGGGCTCGTCATCGACCCTGCGCGGCGTAGTCTTTTTCGATCTGACGGGCGAGGCCGTGTTCTCGGTCTATGTGCCGGGTGAGGGTGCCCCGGTGCCGCAGGTCGTCGTCGATCAATTCAAGGCGACATCCAAGCTCGTCCGCTCGTTACCTCGGCTCTGTCCCATGTAGAATCTCGATCGTCATTCGTCGGGGTCTGCTCTTCAGGAACTTTATGTCGCTCGGTCGGTCTGACCGAGCAGGTTTGCATGGCTACGCACGTTTCACGAACTCGCTTTTTACGTAGCCATTTATGGGTCCCCGTGCTGCTCGGAGCGGCTGCTCTCGCTGCCATGGCGGTGCTCGACGGAGACCGCCGACTCGCGCAAACATTTTTTTTCGATGCTGCGACGCAAACTTGGCGCGGCGCTCAAAGCTTCTGGAGCAACGACCTTCTTCATCGCGGCGGACGCAATGTCATGCGCTTGGTGGCGGTCCTCGCGATTGCGGGATGGGCCGCAAGTTATCGATGGAAAGTTCTTGAGCCGCAGCGTCGCGTCCTCGGCTACCTGGCGCTCTGCTTGGCGATCGTGCCGCTGACCGTGGGCGCGCTCAAGGAAGCGACCAATGTCGATTGTCCCTGGAGTCTTCAAGGTTTCGGCGGTGATCGTCCCGCCGTGCACTGGCATCAGGACCGGCCCGATGACTTGCCTCGAGCCGCATGTTTTCCCGGAGCACATTCTTCGTCAGCCTTTGCGTTGTTCGCACTTTATTTTTTGTGGCTCGGAACTCATCCGGCCCGCGCTCGCGTGGCGTTGGTGGGTGTTCTCGCACTCGGCAGTCTGTTTTCTCTCGGTCAGCAATCGCGAGGGGCGCATTTTCTCTCGCATGACCTCATGTCCGCCTTGATTGCGTGGGTCATTTGTCTCGCGCTTTACATGAAGGTGATACGACGTGGTTGACGTACTCGTGATGCTGGCCTTGATGAGTGGCGGTGAGCGGCTCGCAGAGTCGATCCCGACGGAGGGCTCTCAAACTGCGGCCGATCAAAATTCAGCGGGTGATGATCAGGCCGCAGCGAAGCCGCGGCTTTCCACTCGGGCCGATCGATCGACAGTCACTCGACCCCCCGGCGTTCCGGATGATGCGACGCTCGAAGCGGCGGGCGCACGCATCGGGACCATCACGATCCGAGCACTCGACGTCTTCGACACCAGCCGTCCTGACGAGAACATCCGACTCTTCCGACTCGCCAACCAGCTACATCGCAATACCCGCAACACCACCATCGTCGATCGTCTGCTGTTTCGGGAGGGAGAGAACTACAAAGCTCGGCTGCTCGAAGAAAGCGAGCGATTGCTGCGCGACACCCGCTATCTCTACGACGCGTCGGTCACTCCGATCCGGTATGAAAACGGTGTCGTCGATATCGAAGTCGTCACTCGAGACGTCTGGACGTTGAACCCCGGAGTCTCTTACGGAAAAAAGGGCGGCAAGACCGCGTCGGGCTTTGAGTTGGAAGAACTGAATGTCTTCGGACTCGGATCGCAAATTAATTTCAAGCAACTCAAAGAAGTCGATCGCGATATTTCATCCGTGCGATACGTCGATCGCCAGCTCGGCAGTTCATGGTGGGCCCTCGAAGCGGAACACTCGGACTTCAGCGATGGTGGCGCCAAGCGATTCAGCCTCGAGCAGCCATTCTATTCGCTCGATACGCGCTGGGCGGGCGGTGTGTCGACCTACGAAACCGACCGAACGGACTCGCGCTACGACCTCGGTGAAGAGGTCGGCGAGTACCTGGTCGATCAGCGCTTCAAGAGTGCGTATGTCGGTTACTCGAAGGGACTACAAGGTCGATCGGTGACCCGCTGGTCATTGGGCGTCACGAGTGATGCGCGCGAGTTTTCGAAAGTACCGGGCGGCAATCCCGATACGCTCGTTCCGGAAGACCGAAAACTCGTCTATCCGTGGATACGAGTCGATTGGCTGGAGAATGATTTTCGTGCCGCACGAAATCGTGACCAAATCGAGCGAACCGAAGACTTTCAGTACGGCTGGAACGTCAGTGCGCGACTCGGCTACTCCGCCACGGGTCTCGGCGCTGATCGCGATGCCTTCATCTTCGACTCGCAGATTGGAAAAGGCGTGGAGCTGAGCGACAAGCGCACGCTGCTGCTTGCAGCATCGATGGTGGGTCGATATGAGAGCGGAAACTTCCGAGACATGCTGCTCAGCGCGTCTGCGCGGTACTACCACCGTCAGTCCGATCGACGCTTGTTTTTTGCCTCGCTCAACGTCGACTCCGGTGAGAAACTCGATGTCGATCGCGAGCTGATGCTCGGCGGCGATACGGGGCTTCGAGGTTTTCCGTTGCGCTATCAGGGTGGGCAGGGTCGATGGCTCATGACGCTCGAGCAGCGTGCTTTCACCGATTGGTATCCGTTCCGATTGGTACACGTCGGCGCAGCCGCATTCATCGATGTGGGCGGGACTTGGGGTCGTGACCCCTACGCAAGCAAGACGCAGGGCGTGCTTGGGGATGTCGGCGTGGGACTGCGGCTCGGTAATAGTCGCTCAGCGCTCGGAAACGTGTTGCATATCGATCTCGCGTTTCCGGTGAACGGCGACAAGTCGATCAAGAACATGCAGGTCGTCGTCGAGACCAAGAAAAGCTTCTGAGATGTCGATATGGGCTGGGGGCCCGTTGATCAATGAAATTCCGTTTTCCGTCCTGGAAATTCAACACGACGGCGCTGACCGCCTGGGTCGCGCTGTGGTGTTTGGTTGCGCTCAACATACCCCTCTGGTCGAGGGTCTTCGAGATTCGGCCTCTCGCCTCGATCGACGATGCGCTCTATCTGCTGTCCTTCGCCATCCTCGCGTTCATCGTCATCAATCTTTTCTTGATGCCGCTCACGCTGATTAGGCCTGTTGCGAAACCACTGCTCTCGCTCGCCGTGTTGCTCGCAGGACTCGCTTCGTATTTCGTGTCGGCTTACGGCGTGTTGATCGACAAGGTCATGATCCGAAACGTCTTCGAGACGAACGGCACTGAGGCAGGCGAGCTCGTCAATCTCAATCTAATTTTGTACGTCGGTTTGCTCGGCGTGCTACCGGCGTTTCTGGTGATGCGCGCGGGCGTGATTGCTGTCGGCTGGCGGCGCGAACTCGCGCATCGAGGTATCGCGCTCGGGTTGACCGTGCTCGGAGTGGGTCTGGTCGCGGCGGCGTTTTATCAAGACCACGCTTCGACCTTTCGGAACAACCGCGAGCTGCGTCATATGATCGTGCCGGTGAACTATCTGGCCGGGGTCGGAAGCTACGTTGGCGAAATCACGGAACCGGATCTTCCCTACCAAGCGATCGGCCGCGATGCTCGGCTTGGCGATGCGTGGAACGCACAAGACGCCGAGAAGCCGCTCATCATGGTGCTCGTCGTGGGCGAGACCACCCGCGCCGCAGATTTCGGGCTCGATGGTTACGCGCGTCAGACGACGCCGAAGCTCGCCGCGATTCCGGGGCTGATCAATTTCTCCAAAGTGTCATCGTGCGGTACGTCGACTGCGATCTCCGTACCCTGCATGTTTTCCGATCTCGGGCGCGAGCGATTCGACCCTGAAGAGGCCAAGGTCCGAGACAACCTCATCGATATCGTCAAGCGAGTCGGGTTCGAGGTGCAGTGGTTCGGGAATAACACGAGTTGCCAGGGGGTCTGTCGCGAGGTGCCCGAGATTCGCGCGCCGAGAGAGGACTATCCGCAGTACTGCGTCGGCGACAACCCCTGCATGGATGGCGCCATCTTCGACATGTTTGGGAAGACGTTGGCCAACCCGACCGGCAAGCGATTCGTGGTGCTGCACACGCTCGGCAACCATGGGCCGGGTTACCACCTTCGCTATCCGAAGGAGTTCGAGAAATTCACACCCGTCTGCCGCGAGACCGATTTCTCGAAGTGCGAGGTGGCATCTATTGTGAATGCCTACGACAACGAGGTGCTCTACACCGACCACCTACTTGCCGAGACCATCCAGAAGTTGGCCGCGCTCGGCGATCGCGCCGACACGGCTCTCTTATATGTGTCGGATCACGGCGAGTCGCTCGGCGAGAACGGCATCTTCCTGCATGCGCTGCCGTATTCCGTGGCGCCCGAAGTACAGACCCATGTGCCGATGGTGCTCTGGGCGTCACCAGGATTCGCCAGTCGAATGCGGATCGACATGAAGTGCATCGCGAAGAAAAAGGATCGAGAGTTATCCCATGATCATGTTATGCATTCGGTGTTGGGAATGCTCGACGTCGAAGTTTCATCGAAAAAGCTAGAGTTAGATCTCTTTAGCGGTTGTTAGCCTCGCTTTCGGTAAGGTCTGTTCCGGGCAGGTGATGGTAATCCCCCCATTTCTGGTGGGGCTGAGAAGTAGACGTTACGCAGCCATGGCCAGCCGCTGTTTTGGGGTGATCCCGCCCAAGGCCATGTTTGGGCGTTCGTGATTGTAGTTCCAGATCCATCG
>JBILWC010000033.1:0-18905 GCA_044370105.1 Steroidobacteraceae bacterium
ACCGCCAGGATCTGGCTGTCCGTAAACCTCGATCGCTTCATGTAAAACTTCCTCCAACGAGAAAATTCTACTTCTCAATCCCCCACCCCTGTGGGGGGATTACCGTATCTCTCGGGGAGGCGCTTCGTTTATCGAATGATCGCTTTAAAGAGTGGCATCCGATTACTGCATCGATAGTCTATGCGAGGCTCCTGAGTAGGTTTAATTCAAGCCCAGAGGATTCGGGGGAAACATTCGTTGTTCAAGATGCAGATCGTGCGATAGCAGTGTTGAGAGCTGCGTATCCAGATGAGAGTCGGATAGTTATTGCAGCATCTGAGCTTTATGGGGAAATTCTTAAGAAAAAGCAAAAGCCCGACAGAAAAATTCTTATGCGTGTCAGAGCCGAGGCGCCATTTCTTTGAAATAAAGCAAGAAATAGATATATCGAGATAGTAGGCTACGCCCTATCGTTGCTGGCCGTTTGAATTACTACTACCGACAGCGGAGGCAACTAATGAAATTAAGTCACACTGGGCTGAGCGCTAAGGTGCTCTTTATTATATTCGCGGCGTCAATGGCAGCTTTTTCCTCTAAACCGGCCGCTGCCGGCTCTTTTATAGAGATCGAGGGCCGATTCATAACGATAATGGGGCGGACTTTTTGCTGGTTAAATTGCGATGAGGTGAGGATTCCGCCGCCCATCGTGCGACAGCCCGCCATTATTAGGCCAACCCCTCTCTAGCCACCCATGCCATGAGCTATCCTCCACCCGTCATCGAACGGGTGGAGGATCTTCGAATGGGTTCAGATGCGGCGCCGGCAATATCGAATCACGTGCTGGACATAATTCTCGGTCGTAGCTCAACCAAGAAGTTTGCTGATACTCCGGTAACGCGTGAGCAGTTGGACGTTCTTCTCTCCGCGGCCGTTCGCGCGCCCGATCACGGGCTGCTAGCGCCGTGGCGCTTCACGGTGGTTGAGGGCGGAAGTCGCGCGGTGCTCAGCAACGCCATGGCTGCGGGGCTACGCGAAAAATCACCGGATGCCGACTCTGAAACGCTTGAGCGCGAGGCCTCCAAAGCCTGGAGGTCGCCAACGTTATTGGTGGTGTCGGCTGTGGCGCGATCGCACCCGAAGGTGCCGGAGATCGAGCAGTGGGTTGCCGTCGGGGCGGCCATTCAGAACTTGTGGATTGCGGCCGAATCCTTGGGCTTGGGAGCCGCGTGGAAAACGGGCTCACACGCCTACAGTCCGGTGGTCAAGCGAGCATTGGGTCTCGATGACAGCGAGAACATCATCGGCTTCATTCACCTGGGAACGCCGTTGAGCAAGGGTCCCGTACGCCCAGCGGACTTCGCAAGCCGCACTCGCTGGCTATAACGCGAAACGCTATTCGATCGGTGTAGCACTCAAAATGATGCCGTTCTCATCGGCATAAATCCATTCGCCCGGGGAGATCGTCACGCCGGCGAACGAGACGATGACATCGCGTTCGCCCGTTCCCTCTTTGCGAGGGGGAGTGGGGCAAATGGCGAGAGCGCGCACTGCAAGCGGCATGGACTTCAGAAACTCGACGTCTCTCACGGCGCCATTGATCAGAACTCCAGCCCAACCGTGTTTGATCAGTATGGAGCCGAGGTTATCGCCGAAGAGTGCGCGCTCTAGAGAGCCGCCGCCGTCAACCACCATGACTCGACCCTCACCCGGTGTGCTTAAGGTCGCCTTCAGGAGAGCGTTATCTTCCCGGCAGCGGATCGTGGTGACCGGACCGTGAAAACTGGTAATCGCTCCGTAATCCCGAAACAATGGCTGCAATACCCGGATGCGGGTGCCATAGTCGTCTGCGAGATCACAAATGCTTCGGGACATACTTGTTACCGTGAGTCCATGATTGATGAGTCAACGCATTATGCCCGAGCGTAGCCTCCGTCAGACGGCTTCGGCCGACAACCCGGAAAATCACTTCGTCGACACGGGTCTAGTGCTTCGGGCTGCGCGGTTCGCAGCCTGGAAGCACCGCGATCAGCGTCGAAAGGGTCGCGGGGCTTTGCCGTACATCAACCACCCGCTCGATCTGGCACACGTACTCTGGTTCGAAGGCGGCGTGACGGATCCGGTCACTCTAGCGGCAGCGCTCCTGCACGATACGCTCGAGGATACACAAACGACGTTGCAGGAACTTCAAGGCGAATTCGGAGAGAGGGTTGCTGCAATCGTCATGGAGGTCACGGACGAACCGACTATCAATTGGCGCGCGAGAAAGAAACTCCAAGTTTCGCGTGCTCGCCTTGCATCGCAGGAAGCGAAACAGGTCAAACTTGCGGACAAAATCTGCAACCTTCGCAGCATGGTTTCGAGCCCGCCGAACGGGTGGGCCGTCGAGCGCCAGCGTGCCTATTTCGACTGGTCGAAGGAGGTGGTCGATCAACTACGGGGCGCTAATCCCGAGCTTGAACAGCGCTTCGACCAGATATGGAAACGCCGACCGTGAGGCCGGCGTTCTGAGGCAGGCCTGCGGCGAGTCGATCAGGCGGCGTAACGCTTCGCCATGTCTTCGAGCGGGACTACCCTGATTTTCGACGCTTTGCCTGCGCAGCCGAAGGCTTCGTACCGCGCAATGCAAATCTCGCGAGCGGCCAGCATGGCCTCCTTCATGTATTTTCGCGGATCGAATTCGGCCGGATCTTTGTTCATGGCGCGTCGAATCGCACCGGTCATCGCCAGTCGAATATCGGTGTCGATATTGATCTTGCGAACCCCATGCTTGATCCCCTCGAGAATTTCCTCAACGGGCACCCCGTAGGTCTCGCGAAGTTTTCCGCCGTTCTCGCGGATGATCTGCAGCCACTCCTGCGGCACGGAGGACGACCCGTGCATCACGAGGTGAGTGTTCGGGATCTTTGCATTGATCTCGCGGATGCGCTCGATGGCGAGGATGTCCCCGGTCGGTTTGCGCGAGAACTTATAGGCGCCATGCGATGTGCCGATGGCAATGGCCAAAGCATCGACGCCGGTCTTGGCTACGAAGTCGGCGGCCTGATCCGGGTCGGTCAGAAGCTGATCATGCGAGAGATGCCCCTCGGCACCGTGCCCGTCCTCCTCGCCGGCTTTTCCGGACTCGAGGGAGCCGAGGCAGCCGAGCTCGCCTTCGACCGATACGCCGACCGCATGAGCGATACGCACGACGTGTCGAGTGACGTCGATGTTGTAGTCGTACGGTGCCGGGGTCTTGCCGTCTTCTTTGAGTGACCCGTCCATCATGACGCTCGAGAAACCCGAACGAATGGATTGGACGCACACCGAGGGGCTCGCCCCGTGATCCTGATGCATCACGATGGGGATGTGGGGATAGCTCTCGATGGCTGCCTCGATGAGGTGCCGCAGAAACGGCTCGCCGGCGTATTTCCGCGCACCAGCCGACGCCTGCATGATCACCGGGCTATCGGTTTTATCCGCAGCCTGCATGATCGCCTGGACCTGCTCGAGGTTGTTGACGTTGAAGGCCGGAACGCCGTAACCATGCTCGGCGGCGTGGTCGAGCAGCTGTCGCATCGAGATCAGAGCCATGGGGCGATCCTCTTAACGAATTTATTGATGCCCCTATTCTATCGAAAAGTGCGATCCGCTGAAGTACGCCGGAACTCAGTCCTCGATCAGGAAGCTTCGAAGCTGCTCTGAGCGACTGGGATGTCTCAGTTTACGGAGCGCCTTGGCTTCGATCTGACGGATGCGCTCGCGTGTGACATCGAACTGCTTGCCGACCTCCTCGAGGGTATGGTCGGTGTTGAGGTCAATTCCGAAGCGCATTCGCAGTACCTTGGCCTCGCGGGGAGTCAGTTGGGAGAGCACGGCATGGGTCGTCTCCCGCAGCGACTCTGCGGTTGCCTGGTCGATGGGCGAGGCGACCGAGGTGTCTTCAATGAAATCACCGAGGTGTGAATCCTCGTCGTCTCCGATGGGCGTCTCCATGGAGATCGGCTCTTTGGCGATCTTGAGCACCTTGCGGACCTTGTCCTCGGGCATCTCCATGCGAACAGCAAGCTCTTCGGGCGTGGGCTCGCGGCCCATCTCCTGAAGCATCTGCCGTGAAATGCGGTTGAGCTTGTTGATGGTCTCGATCATGTGGACCGGAATGCGGATGGTTCGCGCCTGGTCGGCGATCGAGCGCGTGATGGCCTGACGAATCCACCATGTGGCATAGGTCGAGAACTTGTACCCGCGACGGTACTCGAATTTGTCGACCGCCTTCATCAGGCCGATATTGCCTTCCTGAATGAGGTCGAGGAACTGGAGACCACGGTTCGTGTACTTCTTGGCGATGGAGATCACGAGGCGAAGGTTGGCCTCGACCATCTCTTTCTTGGCTCTGCGAGCCTTGGCCTCGCCAATGGAAACTTCGCGATTGATTTCCTTGATTTCGATGATCGAAAGATGCCGGATTTTCTCGATCTCGCGCAGCACGTTCTGCTTCGCGCGGATGTCATCGGCGAATCGGGCGAGCGGTGCCGACCACTTCTTGCCGGCCTTGATGTGTTTGGCGGCCCAACGATCATTGGTCTCGTTGCGCGGGAACGACCCGATGAATTCTTTGCGAGGCATGCCGGCGTCTCGCACGGCGATGACCATGATCTCTTTTTCCAGCTGACGAATTTCATTGATGTGGGAGCGTAGATGGTCGATCAGCGCCTCGAACATGCGAGGCGACAGTTTGAGCTCCATGAACTCGGCAGCCAGCTTCTTCCGAATTTTTTGAGTCTTGGGATCTTCGGTGCCGACTTTGGCCATCGAGTTGAGCATCTGCCCATGCAGCTTGATCATCGAGGCGAAGCGAGCGGCGGTCTCGACCGGATCAGGTCCGGTATCGACGGCTTCTTCGCTGTCGTCACTGTCTTCCGACTCGGTTTCTTCGGCAACGGGCGCGGAGGCATCGACCTTCGTGGGATTTTGCGGCTGCGCGATTACGTCTGGTGCATTCGGATCGATGAAGCCCACCAGAATATCGGCGAGGCGTCCCGTGCCGCCCTTGACGTTCTCGTAAACCTTGAAGATGAAGTCGAACGTCGGTGGGTAGATTGCGAGTTGTCCGCGTACCGAGTTGAGGCCTTCCTCGATGCGCTTGGCGATGCTGATTTCGCCTTCGCGGGTGAGCAGCTCGACCGTACCCATTTCGCGCATGTACATGCGCACGGGATCGGTAGTGCGACCCAGCTCTGCATCGAGTGCCGCGAGTGCCGCAGCGGCCTCTTCGATGGCCTCTTCGTCAGAGGACGCATTGGTTTCAGGCGCCAGCAGCGACTCGCTCTCCGGTGCTTTTTCATAGACCGGAATGCCCATGTCGTTGATCGTGTTGACGATCTCTTCGATCTGTTCGGGATCAACGATTTCGGAAGGCAGGTAGTCGTTCACCTGCGAGTAGGTGAGATAGCTCTGCTCTTTGCCGAGCGCGATGAGTTGCTTGAGCTGCGACTGGCGCTCTTCGGGGAGCGCGAGCGGTCGCCGCTCGGGAAAATTCAGCACCTTGCTGCCTTCATTCGCGGCAGCCTTGGCGGCCTTGGATGACGAACCCTTGGGCTTGCTCTCGCTAACCTTGGACTCCGAGGCGGGCGCTTGCGTGGCCGGTTTAACGGCGGCCTTGATCGCGGGGCCGGCTTTGGCGACCGGCGCGGCCTTGTCAGGAGTCGCAGCTTTCGCAGGCGCTGTGGCCTTTGCAGACGCCGCGGCCTTTGCAGGCGCTGCGGCTTTAGCCGGCGCTGCTGCCTTGGCGGGCGCAACCGTCTTGGCGGGGGCCGCGCCCTTGGCCGAAGACGTGTCTTTCATCGTCGGGGCGGCGGGCTTGGCTGTCGAAACGCCTTTGGAGGCGGGTTTCGGTGTGGCAGGCGCCGCCGCAGCCTTCGCTGGAGCTTTCGGCGCGAGCTTCGCGGCAGGCGTCGGTTTGGCGGACGCGGCCGGTTTGGCAGGGGCCTTGACGACCGGCTTGGCGGCCTTCGGCAGCGGTTTGGCGGATTTTGCAGCCGGTTTTACGACTGGTTTCGCAGCAGCCGGGCGCACGGGTTTCTTGCCAGGGGAAGCCTTGGGTTTCTTGCTCATTTGGATGCCTGCCGGGTCGAGGCCCGGGCCTTGGAAGCGAACCGGCAACTATACGGGAAAGAGGGGGTCTAGACCAGATTCCGGGGCCTAAAATAGCGCAATCCGTAGGGTGCCTAACTGCGAGTTCGACCGGCCATCAGTTGCTGGAGTTCCGTGCGTTCCGTTGGCGACAAACCCGCTGATTTTTCGCGGTCCAACAAACTATCGAGCCGCCGCCGCCGTTGCTCGTCCCGCATTCGTGCAAGCGCGTTGCGCACCTCCTGCACGGCCGCCTCCTCGGTCGGCATGAGTGATTCCGCGACCGCGAGCCGGGACAGGCGCTCCGCCTCGGGACGATCACGCCACCTCTCCAAAAGCTGACCGGTATTGGCGCAGGGGTTTTCGCGAAGATCGGACACGAGCTCGCGCAGGATGTCAGAGCCCGGTTCATCGAGGCTCGAGAGGATATCGAGATCAGGCTGGGTGAGTCGCGTGGCGACCTTCGGGTGATGGACGAGGGTGAGTACCGCCTGCCGCATCAGGCCTCCGCGGCCTGCACTGCGCGACGAGGGTCGGGAACCCGACGAATCTCGGTCGTTCGAGCGACGGTTTCCGTTGAAGCCGGCTTCACTGCCGCCCCCGCCGCCACCCGCCCACAATTCGCGGAGGCGTGTCGCGGGGAGTCGGATCGCCTCGGCAAGGCGCTCCACCAGCAATTCGCGGTATATCCCCTCCGGCACTTTGGCGACGAGCGGGCGAGCCATTTCGGCGAACCGGGCGCGCCCGTCGGCGTGGGCGAGATCGACCTCGGACGACAGCTGTTGAACCAGATACTCGGAAAGCGGCAGGGCTTGGTCGAGCCGCGCCTCGAAAGCTTCGCGACCTTCCTCGCCTACCAGGGTGTCCGGGTCGTGTCCGTCGGGCAAGAACAAGAACTTCAACTGCCGACCCTCGCGCACCTCGGGTAACGCGTTGTTGAGCGCGCGCCAGGCGGCGGCGCGTCCCGCTCGATCGCCGTCGAACGCGAATACCACTTCGCTCACCAGCCGGAACAATCGTTTGAGGTGCTCCGGTGTCGTCGCCGTCCCGAGCGTGGCGACGGCGTAATGAATTCCGGCCTGATGCAGTCTGACCACATCCATGTATCCCTCGACCACCATCAGGCGATGGAGGGGTGTCCGAGCCTGACGAACTTCGTAGAGGCCGTAGAGTTCGCGGCCTTTGTGAAAAAGTGTCGTCTCCGGAGAGTTCAAATATTTGGGTTCCCCTTGATCGATGATTCGTCCGCCGAAGGCGATCACGCGTCCTCGCGCATCGCGGATGGGGAACATGATGCGGTCGCGAAATCGATCGTAGTGACGCTCGCCGTCGCGGCCGGCACCACCATCGCGCTCGATGATGAGGCCGCAAGCGAGCAAAGCCTCACGTCCTTTTGTATCTTTGGAGAAACGATCAAGCACTTCATTCCACGAATTGGCTGAATATCCGATACCAAATCGCTGGATGATCTCCGCGCTCAGGCCGCGATTCGCAAGGTACTTGGACGCGCGTGAATCAGCCTTGAGTTTGGCGGCCCAATGTTTGGCGACTTCGGCCATGAGCCCCGCGAGATCGGCCTGGTCTCGACTCCGATCATCGTTGGGACGGGCCTCACGAGGGATCTCGGCACCAAGTCGCGAGGCCAATTCTTCGACGGCTTCGACGAAGCCCAGTCGATCGTAATTCATCAAAAAGCCGAGCACGGTGCCGTGGGCGCCACAGCCGAAGCAGTGATAGAACTGTTTATCCGGACTGACCCAGAACGAGGGCGTTTTTTCGTCGTGAAAGGGGCAGCAGGCGCGAAATTCTTTGCCGGCTTTTTTCAGCGGAACGCGCGCACCGATGAGCTCGACGATGTCGGTACGTCCGACGATATCGTCAATGAAACTCTGTGGGATTAGCCCGCCGCTGCGCCCGCTCATGGGCAAATAGTAAGCGGTCGGTTCAGCCGGCGCTGAGCTTTGCCTTGATGAGGGCGCTGACGACGCCCATGTCCGCCTGGCCTGCGGCGCGAGATTTGACGAGCGCCATAACCTTGCCCATGTCCTTGACGGTGGCGGCGCCGGTCTCGGCGATGGCCGCCGCGACGAGCGCGTCGACCTCGGCCTGGGACAGCTGGGCTGGCAGATAAGCCGCCAACTGTTTGACCTCGGCGGCTTCTTTCTCGGCCAGATCGGTACGTCCGCCCGCTTCGAACTGGGCGATGGCCTCTTTGCGCTGCTTGATCATTTTCTCGATGACCGACAGCACTTGGGCGTCGTCAAGCGTGATCCGCTCGTCGACCTCACGCTGCTTGATGGCAGCCTGAAGCATGCGAATGACGCCCAAACGCTCCTTCTCCGCGGAGCGCATGGCGTCCTTCATGTCTTGCGTGATGCGCTCCTTGAGCGACATCGGCGTTTATCGCGCGCGAGAAATGCTGGTGCGCGGCGAGGAGCGCTTCTGATGGCGCTTCACGGCGGCAGCTTTCTTGCGCTTACGCTCCTGAGTCGGCTTCTCGTAAAATTCGCGGCGGCGAAGCTCGGTGAGGACACCGGCCTTCTCGCAGGCGCGCTTGAAGCGACGCAGGGCAGCGTCGAAATACTCATTTTCTCGAACACGAACGCTCGGCATCTCGACCTCAACCCCTTGATAAGTAAGGAATTCCTAAAGCGCCCTGCGGAAACAGGGGCGGCGATTCTAATGATCCTCGGAGCAAAAGGCAAAATCATCGGTAGTCCATGCGCATCCTAGCCATCGAATCTTCCTGTGACGAATCCGCTGCCGCCGTTTTTGACGGAGAGGGTGGTTTGCTCGCGCACGAGGTGTTTTCGCAGATCGATTTACACCAGATTTACGGTGGTGTGGTGCCAGAACTTGCCTCTCGAGACCATGTCCAGCGTCTGCTCCCCATGGTCGATCGGGTTCTCGCGCGGGCGAGCGGCGATGGCAAGCCGATCGAAGGCGTCGCCTACACGGCCGGCCCCGGTCTGATCGGGGCTTTGCTGACCGGGGCGGCGCTCGCGCGCTCTTTGGCGCACGCATGGGCGGTACCGTCGCTGGGCGTTCATCACCTCGAGGGGCATTTGCTCGCGCCGCTGCTCGAATCGGTCCCGCCCGAATATCCCCACGTCGCCTTGCTCGTGTCGGGGGGTCATACGATGCTCATCGAATGCGCCGGGATCGGCCGGTACACCTTGCTCGGTGAAACGCGGGACGACGCGGCGGGTGAAGCTTTCGACAAGAGCGCAAAACTGCTGGGACTGCCTTATCCCGGTGGGCCGCATCTGGCGCGCCTCGCCGAGGCGGGCCGACCTTCACGTAATGTGTTTCCTCGGCCCATGCTCGATCGGCCGGGACTCGAGTTCAGTTTCTCGGGACTGAAGACCGCCGTGCTTCACGCCGTTCGCGCGCTGCCCGACGCGAGCGATCAGGATCGCGCGGATATCGCACTCGCGTTGCAAGATGCCGTCGTCGATACGCTCGTCGCCAAAAGTCTGAGGGCCGTCGCCCACACCGGACTCGATACCCTCGTGGTGTCGGGCGGTGTGAGCGCGAATCGTTCTCTGCGATCTCGACTCGACTCCGCCGCCGCGAAGCAAGGTGTTCGCGTGTACTATCCGCGGCTCGAGTTTTGTACCGATAACGCCGCGATGATCGCCGTAGCCGGTCATGCACGCCTTGCGGCGGGCGAGCGGGACGCGATCGGAATTCGGGCGCGTGCTCAATGGCCGCTCGACAGTTTGCATCCGCCCGGAAATCTTTGAGGAGTTTTTCATACCGTGACGACTCGTGCCGCTGACAAAATTTTTCTGAGAGGTCTCGAGGTCGAGTGCCTCATCGGCTTCATCGATTGGGAGCGCCGCGTGAAGCAGCGTATCCAGATCGATCTCGAGTTGCCGGTCGACTGCACGCGCGCGGCGCGTTCCGACGACGTTGTCGACACTCTCGACTACAAGAGCGTGGCAAAGCGCGTGATCGCATTCGTCGAGGCTTCGGAGTTCATGCTCGTCGAGACGATGGCTCATCGCATGGCGATGTTGATTCTCGAAGAGTTCGGCATCGAGTGGGTTCGAATCTCCATCAACAAACCGGGCGCCATTCGCGGCTCGCGCGATGTGGGCGTCGCCATCGAACGCAATCGCGCCGATCTTGCCGCGTCAAAATAATTTTCCCTCATGACACGGGCATTCGTGGCGGCGGGAAGCAACGTCGATGCCGGACGAAATCTTCGTCTGGCATCCGATGAACTGGTCAAAGAATTCGGTCGAGTCGATTTTTCACCTGCCTACCAGAATGTCGCTGCAGGCTTCGAGGGCGACGATTTCATCAACTTCGTGGCGGCGTTCGATACCGATTTGTCGGTGCGCGAGGTCGTTGCCGAGTTGCAGCGCATCGAGGCGATGTGCGGCCGAGAGCGCAACGCACCGAAGTGGGCGCCTAGAAGCATGGATCTCGATATTTTGCTGTTCGGAGACATGGTGTGCGACGAGCCTGGGCTCGTGCTGCCGCGTCCCGATCTCTTGCGTAGAGCGTACATGCTCGGACCGATGGCGGACGTCGGCGGCGAAGTGATCCACCCGCTCGAGCGTCGACCGATTTCCGAGTTGTGGGAAAAATTTGATCGTGACGCGCATCCGCTCACGAAGATCGAGTTGTCACTCGGCGCTCGATGAATTCACCAAGCGACGCTGCGACCTCCATCGACCGGCATCACCTGCCCGGTGATGAAAGGGGCGTCCGCTGCAAAGAAAAGAGCGGTGCGAGCGATATCGAGTGCCGAGCCGCTTCTTTTGAGAAGAGTTCGTCCGACGATTTTTTGTTGAAGCTCTGCGTCGGCGACACCGTCTGCAGGCCACATCACGGGGCCCGGAGCAATCGCGTTGACGCGAATCTGCGGGCCGAGCTCTCTGGCGAGCGAGCGCGTCAGCATGATGAGACCCGCTTTGGCCACGCCGTAGACCGGATAGCGCCGCAGTGGACGCATCCCATGAATGTCGACGATGTTGAGTATGAGGCCGTTGGAGAGTCGCAACGCGGGCGCGGCAGCCTGCGACAAAAACAACGGCGCCTTCAGGTTGGTGCCGAGCAGGTCGTCCCAATGCGCTTCGGTGATTTCGCCGACTGGTGTCGGATAAAACGTGGACGCATTGTTGACCAGGATATCGAGTCTGCCGAATCGCTCTTGCGCGAACTGCGGGAGCTTTCCGAGATGAGCGGTATCGAGAAGGTCTGCAGCCACGCATGCCGTGCTGTTCGCGCGTTTGGAGTTGAGCTCGGCGACGAGCGATTCGGCTTCTTTGGACGAGCGCTGGTAATGCACCACGATCATGGCGCCCGCGCCGTGAAAGACTCGTGCCATTTCTGCGCCGACGCGACGGGCTCCTCCCGTGATCAGCGCTACCTTGCCAGCGAGTGGTTGGTCCGATCGAACGGGATTCGAGGAATTCGGGTCGCTCATGGGGTCCGATTATGACCCGGCTTGGCCCAGTCTCAACGTCGAAAGTCGGTCAAAACGGTCTCCCGAAGCCGTCGCCGGACGCGCTGGAACACTCGGAACGCTTGCGAAGTCTCATTGCCCATCGAATCGGGGCTGCGGGGGGTTGGATTTCGTTTGCCGAGTACATGCAGCTCGCGCTCTATGCTCCCGGCTTGGGTTATTACAGCGCCGGGGCGGCAAAGTTTGGCATCGAAGGCGACTTCGTCACCGCGCCGCTCATATCGCCACTCTTCTCGAGCACTTGTGCGCGACGGATATCGAGCTGGTTGAGCTACACCGGGACCGACTCGGTACTCGAGTTCGGGCCCGGGACGGGCCGATTCGCGGCTGATGCGTTGAAGGTGCTCTGCGGAGAGGGATCTCCCTTTCGCCGCTACGTCTTGCTCGAGGTGAGTGGTGACTTGCGCGCGAAGCAGGCCGAGCACTTGCAAGCGGCGACGAACGTCGAGTGGATCAATGAATTACCGCGTCGATTTCAGGGCGTGGTGTTCGCGAACGAGGTGCTCGACGCCTTGCCTTGCGAGCGGTTCGTGATTCGCGATCAAAAGTGGTGGCGGGTCGGGGTCGGCCTCGGCGCCTCGGGATTCGAATGGCGAGTCAGGCCGTCTGATGGGGCCGCTCCCGGCGATGCAGAATTCGCCGAACAGGCCGCGGAGCGCGCCAAAGATTTACTGAAACACGGCGAGACGCTACCTGAGGGCTATTGCGGCGAGTGGCATCCGTGGCTCGACGGTTGGCTCAATTCTTTGTCAGCAGCCATGGACCGGGGTGTCGTGCTGCTCGCCGATTACGGATTACCAAGGCGCCAATTGCTGCATCCCGACCGAATGCAGGGCAGTCTGCGCTGTCACTATCGACACTACGCCCACGGCGATCCTTTTGCTTATCCGGGGCTCTGCGACATCACCGCGTGGGTGGATTTCTCTGCGGTGGCAGAGTCCGCCTGTCGAGCGGGTTTCGAAGTGGCTGGCTTCACGACTCAAACTGCATTTCTGATGGGCGCGGGTATCGAGCAGGAACTGCAGGCGATGGCGGCAGACCTCGATCCCTCCAACCCCGAATACCTCTCGCTCGCCCGCGGTGCTCGGACGCTTCTGTTGCCCGGCGAGATGGGCGAGTCGGTGAAGTTCATGATGCTCACGAAAAATATCGATGAGAGTGAGCTATCCGGTGAACCCTCATTCGCCTTGAGAGACATGCGCGATTCGCTTTAATGCGGCAAGGCGCTTGCTGCGCAGTCGTTCGCCGATCGCAGCGCCGTCGAGTCCCGTACGTTCCGATTCAGAAAGCGAGATGGCGCGTGCAATCTCGAGAGCCTGCTCTACTCGGGCGCGCTGAGGATAAGGCTTTTCGGCAAAACCCAAACGACCGCGCGCATCGCATTCACAGGCTTCGAGGAATTCTGTGAAGCGCGCGGGTCGTCTGAACGCGTCGCAATGCTCGAGCAGTTCGAGAAGTGTGCTGGGGCGCAGTTCGAGTCCGCGATGCACATGCGTGTGAAAGCGGCTCGCGAGCAAGCCGAGCTCGCGGTGTTCCTGCGGTATTTTCAGGCGAGCGCACAGCGCTTCGATGGCCGGCAGACCGAGCGTCTCGTGGGCATGGTGTCTCGGCCATTCGGATCGCGGCGTGAGGGCTTTGCCGAGATCGTGCACGAGCACGGCGAAGCGTACGGCTTGAGAGGCGCCGCGGGACGCCGCCACTTGAAGCGCAAGCAGGGTGTGTTCGCCGGTATCGACTTCCGGATGCCACTCGGGTCGTTGAGGGACGCCAAAGAGCGCGTCGAGCTCCGGCAAGATCACTCGCAGCGCGCCCGTCTCGCGTAGCAATTCGAGGGCTGCGCGCGGCGTCGATTCATCGAGTGCACGCGCGAGTTCGCGCCAGACGCGCTCGGGGACCAGCGCATCGGCTTCGCCCGATTCGACCATGCGCCTGATGAGCGTCGATGTTTCCGGTGCAACGGAGAAACCGAGCGACGCGAATCGCGCGATGAATCGGGCGACGCGCAAAATGCGGACGGGGTCTTCCGCAAAGGCGGGTGATACGTGACGCAGCACGCGCTTTTCAAGATCTTTTCGACCGCCGAACGGGTCGATGATATTGCCCGATGAATCTCGTGCCATCGCATTGACGGTGAGATCGCGTCGCGCGAGATCTTGTTCCAGGGTGACCGAAGGCGAGAACTCGGTGGTGAAGCCGCGGTATCCCGGTGCAACCTTGCGCTCGAGTCTTGCGAGTGCATATTCCTCACGCGTGTCGGGATGCAAATAGACCGGAAAGTCTCTGCCCACTGACTGATAGCCACGCGACTCGAGCTCCGCGGGGGTTGCGCCGACGACAACCCAGTCGCGCTCGCCCACGGGACGACCGAGCAGTTCATCGCGGACGGCGCCGCCTACGAGGTAGATGTCCACGCGCAGATGTTAGCGCGACGGACGGATATACGTGGGCGCGATGCTAAGCAGTGGGGTGGGCGTGATCCCGAGTCGGGCGAACCCGTTTTCCCGGCAGACGTTATCGACGGTCAAGGACAGGAAGTTGTCGGTCGAGAAGGGCTTGCCGGGCACGAAGTCCATGATCAGGGCCTGAAGCCGACCGACGGCATCGGGCAGGGCGACGACCTGTGCCCCGGTGCCCGCGAGCGAGCCGGTGAAGCGCACCAGATCTGCGAGCGTCATGACCTCCGGCCCACAAAGATCGTAGGACTGCCGGCTCGTAGGACCACCGAACAATGCCGCTTCGAAAGCCGAGACCACATCGTCGATCCAGACTGGAGAAAACTTCGCATCGGCGCGAGCGAGCGGCATGATCCCGCCACTGAGGCGCAAGAGCCCGGCGAAGCGATTGAGGAGCGAGTCGCCGCGACCAAAGATTACCGAGGGACGGAAGATCGTCCAATCGAGGGACTGTGGTGCCGAGCGAACATGTCGTTCGGCAACCCCTTTCGAGCGCAAGTAGTGACTGGGCCCGCTCTCGAGTGCACCGAGTGCGCTCATGTGCAGATAACGCGATACGCCCGTCTCGACGCAGGCCGCGACGGTTTTCCGGGTCAGTTCGGCGTGCGCGATCTCGAATCCATGACCCGATCGACCTTTTTCATTGAGGATGCCGACGAGGTTGATCACCACCTCACTGCCGGTCACCACCGTCCGAAGCTCTTCGGGATCGTGAACATCCGCTCGGATGCGCTCCACGTTGGGGAGGACGGCAAGATGTCGTGCGGCTTGAGGGTTGCGCGAAGGCAAGCGGATTCGATGACCGGCCGCGGCAAGGCGTGCGACCAGCGCGCTACCGACGAAGCCGGTGCCGCCAAGCACCGCAATCTCGAGTGCGCGCATGATCAGCGGAGCAGGATGATGGCTGTTTCGCCACCACGCCTGATTTGCAGGACGATCGTCGAGCCGCCGCGATTCGCCGATGCGCGCCACGCTGAGCTGAGGTCGGCCCCATTCGAAACGCGAACACCGTTTGCGGCAACGATGACGTCGTTCGCGCGTAGCCCGGCCGCAGCCGCCGGACTGCCGGGCGCGACAGTCCGAACGAGCACGCCGCCCGACGGCGCATCTTCGAGTTGTGCACCCTCGAATGCGCGGTGTTGCGTCCCTTCCGGAAGGTCGCGCGCGTCGCTCGTTTCACCGTTTGCTTGCGCAGCCGGGTCCGCCACTTCAGCAGTGAATTTGCGCGCTTGTCCGTCGCGCAGCAAAGCGATCTCCACTTTTTCGCCGACGCGCAGCAAGCCGATGGCATTGCGAAATTCGGCTGCAGATTTGACGTTGCGTCCGTTGAGAGCGGTGACGATGTCACCCGCGCGTAGTCCCGCGCGAGCGGCAGCCGAGTCTTTCGTGACCTGAGTGATCAGAGCGCCGCCCGTATTTTTGAGCGCAAGAGCTTCGGCGACGTCGGGCGTGACGGGTGCGATGGTGACGCCGAGTTGACCTCGCTTCACGGATCCGAACTTGATGAGCTGATCGGTGATGCTGCGCGCCATGTTCACCGGGATCGCAAATCCGATACCGATGTTGCCGCCGCTGCCCGAGAGAATCATGTTGTTGATGCCGACGAGCTCGCCGCGCAGATTGACGAGAGCGCCACCCGAGTTGCCGGGATTGATGGAGGCATCGGTTTGGATGAGGCTTTCGAAGCCGTCCGGGTTCATGCCAGACCGACCGAGCGCACTGACGATGCCGTACGAGACGGATTGCTGCAGTCCAAAAGGATTGCCGATCGCCGCGACATAGTCGCCTGGTTCGAGTTGATCAGAGTCGCCAAGATCAATCTGCGAGAGGCTTTGAGCTTTGATCTGGATGACGGCAATGTCGGTGCGCGGATCACTGCCGATCACCTTCGCAGGGAACTGCCGCTGATCGGAAAGCGTCACGGTGATTTCGCGCGCATTCTCGACGACGTGAGCGTTGGTGATGATATGACCCTGTTTGGCATCGATGATCACGCCCGAGCCCGCGGATTGAAAGGGGCGCTCCCGAGCACCCGCATCAGGCGGGACGTTGAAAAAACGGCGGAAAAACGGGTCGTCGAACAAGGGATTGCGGCCCTGTTCACGCACGGCACCTCGAATGCCGATGCTCACCACGGCGGGCGAGACGCGTTTGATCATCGGTGCGAGCGAGGGCATCGGCGCGACCGTTCTGCCGTTGGCAGCCTGCGCATCCGCGGCCTGCGCCAAGGCACGAGACGGCAACGCTGCAGTCAGAGCGGCGGCGACCCACATACCGAGCAGAAGAGCGATCCGGCGCATCACGCGACCTCGATCGAGAGGCGTCGCCGCCGTGTCTTGGCGTACTCGAACGTCGGGTTCGGGTGGGTCATGTCACGTCTCCGTCTGGAATTGGGCGTCGAATTGGGGATATGCGGATGTAGGGGGTAGTTTCAAGAGGATAACTTGTGGGTACTGCGCGAAAATGCGCGGCTACACAAGATGTTGTGATCCCCATTCGCTCCGGATGTTTCCTTCGTCTCCCATTGCGCAATAAATTTTCCGGCCTGAAATAAGATAAGTATCTGATTTTATTAATTAAAATAAGCGTGCCTATTTTAAAATCAAAGTCTTGACGCTCCATGGGGGCATGCTTACTCTCTCCCCCCTCGACACTACATCTTGTGCGCTCCGATTGGGGTCAAGGGCAGTGTCCGGAGGTGGGGGAGTGGCCGTTTTTGCGCGGCTAGCCAATAAAGAAAACAAGGTCTGCGCAGGTCCCGTGGGCGGTCTTGTCGGATTTCATTGGTTTTCCCGTCTTTCTGTGGGCAACTTATTTGGAATTTGAGGGCCGGCTCAGGCATGAACAGCGTTGTGAAGCTCGAAACCAAGGACGTCGACACCATTCCGTTCCAGGAGGCGTCGATCGATATCTGGGACAAGAAATACCGCTTGGTATCCAAGAGCGGCGAGCCAGTCGACAGATCCATGGACGACACCTATCAGCGCGTCGCCCGTGCGCTCGCCGATGTCGAGGCGCCGGCAGAGCGGGAGCACTGGTACGAGCGTTTTCTTTGGGCGTTGCGCCGAGGGGCGATCCCGGCTGGCCGCATCACGTCCAATGCCGGTGCGCTCGAGCACAAGCCGGCGACGTCCACGATCAACTGCACGGTTTCAGGAACCATCCGCGACTCGATGGATGACATCCTCAACAAGGTCCACGAGGCGGGTCTCACTTTGAAGGCCGGATGCGGCATCGGGTACGAGTTCTCGACGCTTCGTCCTCGCGGTGCGTATGTGTCGGGTGCGGGCGCGTACACCTCGGGTCCGCTCTCGTTCATGGATATCTACGACAAGATGTGCTTCACCGTTTCGTCGGCCGGTGGTCGTCGTGGTGCGCAGATGGGCACCTTTGATGTCGGCCATCCCGATGCCATGGAGTTCATCCGTGCCAAGCGCGAGAACGGTCGTCTTCGGCAGTTCAATCTCTCGCTGCTCATCACCGATGAGTTCATGGCAGCGGTACGCGAAGATCGCGACTGGAAACTGGCTTTCCCGTTGCTGCGCAAGGAGTTCGAGGCCGAGAGGCCCGATCTCTCCGATGAGAGCAAGTACGTTTGGCGTGATTGGCCGTACTCCGAGAACTTCGTCGTCGGGGAAAGCGGTCTTGTCGCCTGCAAGATCTACAAGACGGTGCCGGCTCGCCGCATGTGGGACGTCATCATGTCGTCCACCTACGATTTCGCGGAACCCGGATTCATTCTCATCGACCGCGTCAATGAAATGAACAACAACTGGTGGTGCGAAAACATCCGCGCGACCAACCCCTGCGGCGAGCAGCCTCTGCCGCCCTATGGCTCCTGCTTGCTCGGTTCGGTCAACCTCACCCGTTTCGTGCGTAATGCGTTCACCGAACAGGCCGAGTTCGATTGGCAGGAGTACCGCGAGGTCGTCAAAGTATTCACTCGAATGCTCGACAACGTCGTCGAAGTGAATGGTCTCCCGCTCGAGGGTCAGCGCAACGAGATTCTTCGCAAGCGCCGTCACGGCATGGGCTTCCTGGGGCTCGGCAGCACGATGACTCTGCTGCGCATGAAATACGGTTCGCCGGAGTCCATCCAGTTCACCGAAGACGTTTCTCGCGAGATGGCGGTCGCCGGGTGGGAGGCTGCGCTCGAGCTTTCCCGTGAGAAGGGTCCTGCGCCGATTATGAACGAGGAATTCACCGTCACCGGCGAAATGCTGCGCAAGCGCCCCGAGATGGCGCGTGATGGCTGGAAGGTCGGATCAAAGATTCCGGGTCGTGTCCTGCATGCGCGCTACAGCCGGTACATGCAGCGCGTCGGATCGGTCGCGCCAGCGCTCGTCGATCAGCTTGCGTTGGTCGGTGCCCGCTTTACTCACCACACCTCCATCGCTCCGACCGGAACCATCTCCTTGTCGCTTGCCAACAACGCGAGCAATGGCATCGAGCCGTCGTTCGCGCATCACTACTTCCGTAACGTGATCCGCGAAGGCAAGAAGTCCAAGGAAAAAGTCGACGTCTTCTCCTTCGAGCTTCTCGCGTATCGCGAGATCATCAACTCGAAGGCGATGCCGAACTCCACCAACCCGACCGAGAAGCTGCCGGAATATTTCACGACGGCCGACGACATCACGCCGACCGAGCACGTCGACATTCAGGCCGCGGCGCAGAAGTGGGTGGACTCATCCATTTCGAAAACCGCGAACGTACCGACCGATTTCAAGTACGAATCCTTCAAGGACATCTACCTTTACGCTCACGAGAAAGGGCTCAAGGGTTGCACCACCTTCCGCTTCAACCCTGAGGCTTTCCAGGGCGTGCTCGTGAAGGAAGAAGATCTCAAGAACACCACTTACGTGTTCACGCTCGAAGACGGCTCCGAG
>JBILWC010000018.1:0-51539 GCA_044370105.1 Steroidobacteraceae bacterium
GCGACTCGCGCCGATTTGCTTGCGCGTGGCGAAGTAGAGTTTCTTCCACCACAGCTCAAGGAAATAGTAGAGACCCCAACCGAGGCCGCTGCGGTAGATGCGCTCGAGCGCACGACGATAACGCGGTAGCGCATCGAACTCGTCTTTGGAGAACGGCGCCCACACCTGGTCGCGCCCTTTGAGGTTGTTGAATCCGTGATGGGCCACGTTGTGACCGACGTCCCACAAACTGAACGCCGTCATCGATGGCAGGAAAGCGATGCGGCCGACGACCTGATTGAGCCACTTGCTTTTGAAAAACGAGCCGTGGCAAGCGTCGTGGCCGATGAGGAACAGGCGGACGATGCCGGCGGTCACCATGACCGACCCGAGCACTTTGAGCCAGACCGAGGCGTTGATGAGGACGAGTGCAAGCCCTCCCGCGAACAGGCAAAGATCGATCGCGAGTGCCAGGAAAGGCTTGAGGTAGCCCGCGTTCTCGAACGCGATCAACAGCGCCTTTCGACTCGTGGTCTCGGTTGCGGTCTGCATTGCGAAACAACCCCTTGACGTTCAATCTGGGAAAGCATTGTACCCGGCCTCATAATACGGGGTATGACATTCGTTTCCCCGCGCCCGCGCAGCGAGACGGCGGACGTTCAGCATCTGGTCGACTCGCTCGACGACGCTTGGCGCGAGTCCGCCATCGCGACCGGTCGTGCGCTCGTTTCGGGTGCGCGACGCCGTGCCGACGAACGCCCGTATCTCGACGCTTTTCTGCAGGAATTCGGCCTTTCTAATCAGGAGGGGATCGCACTGATGTGCCTCGCCGAGGCACTGCTGCGCATCCCCGACGATGACACGGCCGATCGCCTGATCGCCGAAAAGGTATCGAGCGGCAACTGGGACTCGCATTCCGGTCGCTCGACCTCGCTCTTCGTGAACGCCTCGACCTGGGGCCTCATGTTGACCGGTCGACTCGTCGACCTGCCCGCGGAGATGACGGGCGACGCTCGCTCCTGGATGCGTGGACTGAGCCAGCGCATGACCGAGCCGGTCGTGCGCAATGCCTTGCGTCGCGCCATGCGCATCATCGGTGGCGAGTTCGTCGTCGGCCGTGGCATCGAAGAAGCCCTCGAACGTTGCGCCTCGGAATCCGCCCTGTCGCTCTGCTCCTTCGACATGCTCGGCGAAGGCGCTCGAACGGATGCCGATGCGGAGCGTTACACGGCAGCCTACGCCTCGGCGATCGAAGCCATCGCCGCCGCCCGGCCCTCCTCAAACGTTTCGTCATTGCATGCGTATCACGCCATCTCCATCAAGTTATCGGCGCTCGATCCGCGTTATTCCCTCGTGCAACGCCGTCGGACGCTCGATCGATTGTTGCCGCGGGCGCTCGAACTCGCACGACTCGCCGCATCTCGAGGGCTTGGCCTCACGCTCGATGCCGAAGAACAAGACCGTCTCGAGTTGTCGCTCGAGCTCATCGGTGCGCTCGCGCGCGACCCCGCGACGCGCGACTGGCCTGGCCTCGGTCTGGCAGTGCAGGCTTATGGCCGACGAGCTCCGCAGGTGATCGACCACGTCACCGATCTCGCGACCGAACTGCGTCGCCCGCTTGCCGTGCGTCTGGTCAAAGGTGCGTACTGGGATAGCGAGATCAAGCGCGCGCAGGAACGCGGCTTGGCCGAATACCCCGTCTACACCCGAAAGTGCTCGACCGATGTCGCCTATCTGGCTTGCGCAAAGAAATTGATCGCGGCGGCGCCGTTGATCTACTCGCAGTTCGCCACTCACAACGCCCACACGATCGGCGCCATCCTCGCCATGAGACGTGCCGCACCGACGCTGCCCGCGCTCGAGTTTCAGCGACTGCACGGCATGGGAGTGCTGCTCTACGACGAAGCACACCGCCAGATCACGGACTTCCCGCCGGTACGCGTCTACGCTCCCGTGGGGCCTCACGCGGAGCTGCTCGCATATCTCGTGCGTCGACTACTCGAAAACGGCGCAAATACGTCGTTCGTCAACCGCTTCATGGATGAGCGGGTGTCGGTCGATGATGTCGTCGTCGATCCGGTCGCCGAAGCGCGTAAACGACTCAAAGAGTCCGATCTCGCGCACCTCGGCATCCCGTTACCACCAAAACTTTTCGGCGAGGCGAGGCGTAATTCTTTGGGTCTCGATTTTGGACTCGAGACTTCTCTGCAAGCCCTGCGAAAGATCTGCCAACTGCACCCGATCTGTGAGCTGCCGCCGTTCGAACCGGCGAGCGCGGTAGCGCCCGCCTTTGCGGCCGCCCATGCCGCCCTGTCCGACTGGCAACGTCGCGATGTCGCGGAACGCGCGGCATGCCTCGAACGCGCCGCCGATCTGCTCGAGGAACGTCGCGACTCATTCCTGTCGCTGCTCGTCCAGGAGGCAGGCAAGACGTTCGGAGATGCGCTCGCTGAAGTTCGGGAGGCCGCGGATTTTTGTCGGTACTACGCCGCAGAAGCGCGCCTACTGCAGGGCGCACCGCAGCGACTTGCGGGGCCCACCGGCGAGACCAACGAACTGCAACTCCTCGGCCGGGGCGTTTTCGCCTGCATCAGTCCGTGGAATTTCCCGCTCGCCATCTTTGCAGGTCAGGTCGTGGCCGCACTCGTCACCGGCAATACGGTCGTCGCGAAGCCCGCTGAAACCACGCCGCGTGTCGCACTCGCGTTCGCGGCGCTGCTTCGAGAAGCGGGCGTTCCGAACGACGCACTCCAGGTCCTGCCGATGATCGGTCGGGACTTCGGCGAGACGGCGCTCACGCAAGCCTCACTCGCGGGGGTCGTATTCACCGGCTCCACGGCCACGGCGCGCTGGCTCAATCAAAAATTGGCCTCGCGCGAGGGTGCGATCTTGCCGCTCATCGCCGAGACCGGCGGCATCAACGCGATGATCGTCGACTCGACGGCCCTGCCCGAGCAAGTCGTCGACGATGCCATCACGTCGGCGTTCGGCAGCGCAGGTCAGCGCTGCTCTGCGCTGCGCGTGCTCTGCGTGCAAGACGACATCGCCGATCGCATCATCGACATGCTCGTGGGCGCGATGGATACGCTCGTCGTGGGGGATCCGCGCGATCTGGCCGTGGATGTCGGTCCTGTGATCAGTCTCGAGGCCGCGCGTCAGTTGCGCGTGCACGTCGAAGAGGTCGCGCGCAAAGGCCGACTCCTGAAGGTGGGCCGCCTGCCGAGCGCCACGCCGGTCGGCTTCCCCACCACGATCGATCCGGGACGCTACGTCGCGCCTCATTTGATCGAGCTCGAATCCGTGCGCGATCTCAAGCGCGAGGCGTTCGGCCCGGTGCTCCACGTCGTTCGATACGCTTCGCACGAACTCCCTCGATTGCTCGATGATCTGCGCGCGAACGGCTATGCGCTCACGCTCGGCATACAGAGTCGGCTGGAGGCCACTCGGCATCAGGTCTACACGCTCTCGAGCGCAGGCAATGTCTACGTGAATCGCAACATGATCGGGGCCGTCGTGGGCGTGCAACCCTTCGGAGGCTCGGGACTATCAGGCACAGGCCCCAAAGCAGGCGGCCCGCATTACCTGTCGCGCTTCGTCACCGAACGCACGCTGACGATCAACACCACAGCGACAGGCGGCAACACCGCCCTATTGAGTCTCGATTAAGCGTCGCGGCCAGCGTCCGTTGGCGGCGGCAAGAGTGCCGAACTCAGCGCGTCCAGGGCGGATCGGAACTTGTCATGCCCAGTCGGCGCACAGCCCCGGCCAGTTTTTCGCGCGGGAGGCGTCCAGACTCGACGAGTACCTGTACCGCAGCGAGCGCAATGCTCGCACGATCCACTTCAAAGAATTGCCGCAGGGCTGATCGCGTATCGCTACGGCCGAAGCCATCGGTGCCGAGCACGATGAACCGTCGACCCGGCAGATAGCTCGAGAGCATCTGCGGGACAGCGCGAACGTAGTCCGAAGCGGCGACGATGGGCGTCTCGCCTGCGAGGCAGCGTTCGAGATGCGATTCGGTATGCGATTCCGTGGGTGATAACCGACGAATGCGCTCGAGAGAAGCCGCCTCACGAGCCAACTCGCTGTAACTCGTCACGCTCCAGATTTCGCTGGCGATGGCCATCTCTTGCTCCAGCCATTCGCTGGCGGCGATGACCTCGCGCAAGATCGCACCCGAGCCGAGCAGACGAACCGCGGGATCCGACCCTCGAGTCGCGTAGCGATACATCCCGCGGATCACACCATCGCGCGCCTCCTCCGGCAACGACGGTTGCGCGTAGTTCTCGTTCATCACGGTCAAGTAATAAAACTCGTCCCGCCCCTCTTCGAGCATGCGGCGTGCGCCATGGTCGAATATGACGGCGAGCTCCCCTGCGAACGCAGGGTCGTAAGCGCGGCAGTTGGGGATGGTCGCGGCCACGAGATGACTCGATCCGTCCTGATGCTGCAGGCCCTCGCCTCCGAGCGTCGTGCGACCGGCCGTGGCACCGAGCAAGAAGCCGCGTGCGCGCTGATCGGCTGCGGCCCAGATGAGATCGCCGACGCGCTGAAATCCGAAAATTGAGTAGTAGATGTAGAGCGGGAGCAACGTGACGCCATGGACGCTGTAGGACGTGGCAGCCGCCACCCAGGACGACAGCGCACCGGCCTCGGTGATGCCCTCCTCGAGCAGCTGACCCTCGCGACTCTCCCGATAGGACAACAGCGATCCGGCATCTTCAGGCTCGTAAAGCTGCCCGAGCGGAGAATAGATTCCGATCTGGCGGAACAAACTCGCCATGCCGAAGGTGCGCGCCTCGTCGGCGACAATCGGCACGATACGCGGACCCAACGTCTTGTCGCGCAGCAGATTACTCACCATGCGCACCACGGCCATGGTGGTGGACATTTCTTTGCCCTCGGCTTCGAGCGCAAAGGCGCTGTAACTGTCGATCGAGGGGACGCTGATGCGCTCGCCTGTTCGGCGACGACGGGGCATCGCACCGCCGAGCGCCGAACGACGATCGCGCAGGTAGCGCATCTCGGGGCTATCGTCGGCAGGCTTGTAGAAACGCAGTTCCGAAACTTCCGTATCGCTCAGCGGCAAGTTGAACCGGTTGCGAAATTCGAGCAAGGCATCGACGTCGAGCTTCTTTTCTTGATGAGCCGTCATGCGCGACTCACCCGCACGCCCCATGCCATACCCCTTTTTCGTCTTGGCCAGGATCACGGTCGGCTGCCCTCGATGAGCCGCCGCCGAGGCGAGGGCTGCATAGAGTTTGCGGAAGTCATGGCCGCCGCGCTTCAGGGCGTCGATGTCTGCCAGCGACATATGCGCGACGAGCGCACGTAGCTCAGGATCGAGGGCAAAGAAATGTTCTTGGTTGTAGGCGCCGTCGTTGGCACCGAGCGTCTGATACTGCCCGTCTACCGTCTTCGAGAAGGCGCGGAGCAATGCATGGTTGTGATCGCGCGCGAAGAGCGGATCCCAGTCCGAACCCCAGAGCACCTTGATGACGTTCCATCCCGCGCCGGTAAAGAGCGCCTCGAGCTCCTGGATGATCTGGCCGTTGCCGCGCACGGGCCCATCGAGACGCTGCAAATTGCAATTGATGATGAACGTGAGATTGTCGAGCTTCTCTCTGGCCGCCAACGTGAGCGCGCCGATGGACTCGGGTTCGTCCATCTCGCCATCACCGAAAATTCCCCAGACCCGCCGACTCTCATTCGACGCGAAACCTCGATGACCGAGATATCTCAGAAAACGGGCCTGGTAGATCGCGTTAATGGGACCGATACCCATCGAGCCTGTCGGGAATTGCCAGAAATCCGGCATGAGCCACGGGTGCGGATAAGAACTGAGTCCGCCCCCTCCGACCTCTTGCCGATACCTCGCGAGCGCCTGCTCATCGAGCCGCCCCTCCAAATACGCTCGCGCGTAGACGCCGGGCGCCGAGTGCGGCTGAAAGAAGACGAGATCGCCCCCGTCCGGCGCCTCAGGGCTTCTGAAAAAATGATTGAACCCGGTCTCGAAAATTTCGGCTGCGGAGGCATAGGTGGCGACGTGACCGCCGAGCTCACCGTAGGCCTTGTTGGCCCGAACCACCATGGCGAGCGCATTCCACCGCATGAGGGCGGTGAGCCGCTCTTCCATTGCCACATCACCGGGATGTACGGCCTGCTCATCGAGCGGAATGGTGTTCTGGTACGCCGAGTACGGCATCACATGGGCGACGACGCCCAGTTGCTGTGCTTGTTGCTCGAGCTGCGTAAGCAGGAAGAGACCCCGATCGCGGCCGCCGGTGGCAACGGCCGCCCGCAGCGCCTCGAGCCACTCCGCTGTTTCTTCGGGGTCGATATCTCGAGCGGGATCGATGCTCATGCAGGTAGTCGATGATCTTTGAATCGCTCGCGCAGCACGCTCTTCTGCATCTTTCCGGTCGCCCCTAGCGGAATCGCCTCGACGAACACGACGTCGTCGGGGATCTGCCACTTGGCGATTTTGCCCGCAAAAAATGCAAGCAACTGCTCACGATCAACCTCGACTCCCGACTTTTTGACTGCCACGAGCAACGGTCGCTCATCCCACTTCGGATGCGGCACGGCGATACATGCCGCCATCGCCACCGCCGGATGAGCCATCGCGATGTTCTCGACGTCGATGGAACTGATCCATTCGCCGCCCGATTTGATGACGTCCTTGCTTCGGTCGGTGATCTGCAAAAACCCGTCGTCATCGATGGTCGCCACGTCGCCGGTGTGGAACCAACCATCGATGAGCAGTGGTTCGTGCTCTTTCTTGAAATAGCTCGAGATGATCCACGGACCGCGGACGAGCAGATCGCCCGAGGTTTTGCCATCCCAGGGTAATTCTTTGCCTGCCGGGTCGACGATCTTCATGTCGACCCCGAACACTGCGCGCCCCTGCTTCGCGAGAATGGGCAGTTTCTCTTCCCAGGAAAGACTGGCGTGCTTTTCGCGCAACGCGCCCACCGTACCGAGCGGTGACATTTCGGTCATGCCCCAGCCGTGCAATACATCGACGCCGAGTTTATGGAAGGCATCGATCATGGCGGGCGGACACGCCGAACCGCCGACACTGGTACGACGCAGACTGGTGAACTTCTTGCCTTCGCTCGCGAGATGATTGAGCAAACCGAGCCAGACCGTCGGCACGCCAGCCGCGCAGGTCACTCGCTCGGACTCCATCAATTCGTACACCGATTTGCCATCGAGCGCCGCACCGGGCCACACCACTTTGGCGCCCATCATCGGCGCGCTGTAGGGCACGCCCCAGGCATTGACATGAAACATGGGCACGACGGGAAGGATGCAGTCGCGCGCCGACAGGAACGTGGAATCGGGCAGCGCACCCGCATAGGCGTGCAAGGTCGTCGAACGGTGACTGTAGAGCACGCCCTTCGGATCGCCCGTGGTGCCACTCGTGTAGCACAGGCCCGCCGCGAGTCGTTCGTCGAATACCGGCCAGGTGTAATGCCCGTCCTGTGCACCGATCCAGGCTTCGTAGCTCAACAAATTCGGGATTCCCGAATCCTCGGGCAAAGCCTCCGCCTCGCACAACGCCACCCAATGGCGCACCGTCTTGCAGTGCGGCGCAATCGCTTTCACGAGCGGCAAGAAGGTCATGTCGAAGCAGAAGACTCGATCTTCTGCATCGTTGGCGATCCAGGCGACCTGCTCGGGCTTCAGACGCGGGTTGATCGTGTGGACCACCCGACCACTGCCACTTACGCCGTAGTAAAGCTCGAAGTGTCGGTATCCATTCCAAGCGAGCGTGGCCACTCGATCGCCCTGGGCGAGCCCGAGCGCATCGAACGCCTGCGCGAGCTTCTTGGACCGAATCAGCGCGTCACGATAGGTGTAGCGGTGAATGTCGCCTTCGACCCGACGAGATACCATCTCGACGTTGCCGTGATGACGCGCCGCATGTTCCAAAAACCGCCAGATCAGCAGCGGTTCGTCTTGCATCAGTCCGAGCATGAGTCCCCCTTGGCCACGACGAAGAGTGCATCCGGCATCGAACGATCGAGTTCGAAGTCCGTCCAGATGATTTCGTTTTGTTTGACGCCGTCGTAATAGAGTCGCACGAGCCCGGGCTGTACCCAGGAAATGCCCGGTTTGCGAAAGAAGTTCGAGTAGAGTCGCTCGTGCCAGCCGCGTGATGTGTCGAAGCCGAGACGCAGGATCGCATAGTCGTCCTGGGCGATCGAGAACAGTGTCACCTGATTGGACGGATCGATGATGCGAACGACATAGACAGGTCGCCCATCCACCGAGTCGTCAGGCAATCGCTCTTGCCGAAATCCGGGTTCGATCGCGAAACGGATCACACCGAAACCGAAATTCTCCGACCACTGCTTGTCCGCCTCGGAGGGCGGCTGCGGCCCCTCGAGCGTGTAGGAGCGTTGACCATCGAAGGTGATGAGGCGAGCACAACGACCCTGATGCCGCGACTCGATACGCACCTTGCCATCGGCTGCATGGGCCATCCCTTTCTGCTTGGGATAGACGCGCCACATGTCGTAGCGCTCATGACGTTCGACCCCTTTCGGCGTGTAGAACACCGCATGCCCCCGCATCAGCAAGGTCTGCGGATGAATCCACGTCTCTCCGCCCGCGGCCGTCTGCGCACGGGCGACGATCTCGCGCGCCGAAATCGGCACGCCCTCCTCGGCGTTTGCCGCAGGAGCGTTCGACCCGAGCATCACCGACACGACGATCGCGAAAACGCGAGTCACAGTCGATCCTCCGCAATCAGTTGAGACACATCCACCGACACACGGCTTTGGCGCCCAAGCAAATCGAGCAGCACCATCGCCCGATCGGCCCCTTCCTCCATTTCGAATACCGCCTCGAGACTCGCGTAAGGCCCCGCGACGATGCGCAGTTTTTGACCCTGCGTGAACAAGGGACGGTGAACCTGCGGCTCCTCGGCACCCGAACTCAGCACATCAATCAAAGATTGAGGCACCGTGGCGTAGGTTCCACCGAACTTCACGAGGGAGGCGACGCCAACCGTGCTGCGGACCGGCGCCCAGGACTGCTCGGGCTTTGCGCCGACGAAGAGGTACCGCGGGAACAGCGGCTCTTCGACCCAGGTCCACTTGAGGCGCCGCTGCTCCTGCACGCGCATGAGCGGACAGAGCACCTCGAACCCCTGACGCTCGAGATGCTCCTGAGCCAAAACCTCGGAGCGAGGCTTGGTGAAGGCAACCAGCCAAGTGACCATGACGGCCGACAGTGTACCGGTGATCGAGGCCCGCGAGCTCAGGCTGCGGGCTTCGAGCTCGCGATCCAGTCGGTAACCGCCTGATCGAGAATCTCGAGTGGCATCCCGCCGTTCATCAAGAGGACGTCGTGGAACCCCTTGATGTCGAAGGAATCGCCAAGCTCGCGCTCCGCGCGCTCACGCATGCGCAGGATGGCAAGTTGTCCGACCTTGTAGCCCGTTGCCTGCCCCGGCCACACCACATAACGCTCGATCTCACGGGTGATCTCGGCCTCGGTCATGCCGGTCTTGGCGACCATGTATTCGATCGCTTGCTCTCGCGACCAGCGCTTCGAATGCATGCCTGTATCGACCACCAGTCTCACGGCACGAAAGATCTCCGCCTGAAGACGACCCAGATCGCTGAGCGGATCCTGGTCGTAAAGACCCATGTCGGTCTTCGCGAGTCGTTCGGCGTAGAGCGCCCAGCCTTCGGCATAGGCGTTGAACGGCAACACTTTACGCAAGAGCGGCACACCCTCGATGAGCTGCGCGGCAGAGAGCTGGAAGTGATGGCCCGGCGAACCCTCGTGCACCATCAAGGTCGCCAGACCATACTTCGGGTTGTCGGCCGTGTTTTTTTGATTGATGTAAAAGCGACCGGGACGCGAACCATCGAGCGCCGGCGGATTGTAGTAACCCCCAGGCGAAGAGTCCTGCGAGTATTCCGGTACGCGAACGATTTCGAGTGGCTGAGGCGGAATCGTATTGAAAAACTTGGGCGCAACGGCCATCACGCGCGCATCGAAGGCCTTCAGATACTCGAGCATCTGCGCGCGACCGGCATCGTCATTCGAGAAAACCTGATCGGCGCGGTTGTTGAGCTGATTGACCCGCTCGGCAAGAGTCGCACCCTGTATTCCCTCGGCATCCAGTATCGCGAGCATTTCCGTCTCGATCCGCGCTACCTCGCTGAGTCCGAGCTGATGGATTTCATCGGCAGAGAGATCCGTCGTGGTGTTCGACTTGAGTGCCGCCGAGTAAATCGCTTCACCGTTCGGGATACGCCAGATGCCCGCGTCGTGGTTCGCGGTTTTTCGAAGATCCTCGAAGAGCGTGATCATGGCCTCGTAACCAGGGATCACCTCGCGCTGCACGATATTGGTCGCCTCGGCGAGCATGCGAGTGCGATCCGCCTCCGAAAGCCCCTCGATCTTCTCGAGCTTGGCGGGCAAGGTCGTCACGAGTGCATTGCTCGCCGCCCCACCCTTCACGAAGGCTCGCATACCCGTGAGGGCTTGATCGATCACGAAATCGGGAGGTACCACGCCATTGGCACGATCGTCCTCGACGCGCACCTTGACCTCGCGCAGCACGCGACCGAATTCATTGAGGCGCGACAGATAGCGCTCTGCGCTGCGCTCGCTCTTGATGACGTGACCGTCAGTGAGGAATTGCGGCAGATCGACCGTCGCACCGGAGATCTGATTGACTCGGTACCCGGAATGCTCGAATTCACCTTGGCGGATGATGTCGTCGAGGAACCACGCCGTCACTTTCCAAGTGAGCAGCTCCTGACCCTCAAGTCCCTCCGGCCCGTAGCGATCGAGGCCAGCACGCGCCGCACGCATCCGCTCGAGCATGCGCTTCTCGTTCGCCTCGGTCTGCTCGTCGAGCTTGCCACTGTGGAAATCGAGCAGCGTATCGTCGATCAGACCCAACGCCGTGAGCGTCTGCGGCGAGGACAGCGCCATCTGCAAGGTGATCTTGTTGACGTAGTTGTTGAGCCCGACGGGCGTGAACCAGAACCACATCGACGCGCCGGCAACCGCGAGCACAAACAACCCGAGGAACCACGCCAGAACCTTTTTGAGAGTCTTCATTTGAAAGCCCTGATAGCGACAATCTGGATATAGTGAATCGTAAACAGGAGGAAAGAAAGCGCGGCTATTCCCAACCCGCTTGTCTGGCGGAATTACGGCGAGCCGAACACCCCAATCGACTCCGTCGACCTGGGGTGACTCTACTGGCCCCGGCCTCGATATTGACGAACTCGATCGCCAAGTGGCGAAGAGTGGAGATCTCGTTGTAATCTTTGAATTCTATGAACAAAGGTCGAGATAGTATGAGGATCCAACAATATCGCTCGAGGACATCTCGCAATGCCCTCCTGATCGTCGCGATCGCCTCGACACTCCTCGCCGTGAATCAATCTGCACTGCCGCAAGGCGGTGTTGGACCGTCGAGCGTTTGGGGGAAATGCCCGTCGTCTTCGCCCAGCGCGTCTTGGAACAACTGCGTTGGCGCGTTGACGCTTCCCGATGGGGGCAAGTACCAGGGCTAAATCACAAGCGGATCGGCCAACGGTCAAGGAGTCATCGTACAGTCTTCCGGAAGAGCCTTTCGATACGTCGGCGAGGTTCGCAACAATACGATCGACGGGTACGGAACGATCAGTTTCAAGGACGGAGAGAAGTACATCGGCGACTTCGTGCAAGGATCTTTCGAAGGTCAGGGCACCCTGACTCGTACCGATGGGGGCATCTACTCGGGGCAGTTCCTTGGCGGCGCATTTCACGGTCGGGGCAGTATCACCGACAGCGCGGGAAATCGTTACACCGGCGAATTCCGAAATGGTTTGCGGCATGGCCAAGGCGCCCTGACTTCCGCCAACGGCGATCGTTTCAACGGGGAATTCCGGGAAGCCCTTTTCCACGGAAAAGGCACCCTCACATACAAAGACTCGTCGACGTACTCGGGCGACTTTCGAGATGGCCTTTTTCACGGCCGCGGAACATTCCGGAGTAGCGATGGATCTCAGTTCATCGGTGAATATCGATCAGGTCTGAAAAATGGTTCGGGAGTATTCATCAGCGCTTCCGGCGGTCGATTCGAGGGTGAATATCGAGATGATCGGTGGAACGGATCGGGGACCTACCAGCAAGCGAACGGCGAAACCTATATCGGTGAGTTTCGGGACGGCCAATTTTACGGAAAAGGTCTCTACACCTTCCCAAACGGCGAGAAGTACGAGGGTGAATTCCGGAACAATAATTTTGATGGACGGGGAGTCTTCAATTATTTGAACGGCGCCGTTTACGTCGGCGAGTTTAGAAACGGCAAGATAGAAGGAACAGGATCGTACGTTGCAAAGTCGGGCGAGAAGTATGAAGGCGAGTATCGATTGGGAAAACGAGACGGCCGCGGAGTCGCCACCTCCCCAGAGGGCATCAGGTATGTAGGTGAGTTCAACTCGGGCGTGCCATCTGGCCTCGGCATCGAGTACGACAAGAACGGAGCAATCCTTAGACGCGGCACTTGGGAGCAAGGGCAGCTTCTTTCGTCAGTCGAATTAGACACCAACCTCTTCCCATTCGAAGCTCAGGCACAAAACCGACCCGGGGCTGGTGGCGCTAACACCAGCCAACCCTCCTCATCAGATTCGGCTCAAATACTCACCCAGCAACGGCGGGCGACGGAAGCCGCAAAAGCCGCGGAGGCAGAAAAAGTCCGGGCTGCGGCGATCGAGCGGGAGCGCCAACTGGCCGAGGAGCGCAGGAGAGAAGCCGAGGTCAAGGCGTTGCTGGGCAAACGCTTGGCGCTGGTCATCGGGAACGCGACTTACTCCGAGAACCCTCTGAAGAATCCGGAAAACGATGCCGAAGATGTCTCTCGAGCCCTCAAAGAAAGCGGGTTTACCGTCATCGAGGTGCGCAACGGAAGCCTTGGAAAGATGCGCCAGGCCGTTCGACAATTTGGCGACATGCTCAACGACCATGACGTGGGTCTCGTCTACTACTCAGGACACGGCGTAGAGGTGAATGGACGTAACTACCTCATACCGGTGAACGCTGATATCGCTCGAGAGGACGAAGTGGCAGACCAAAGCGTCGACATGGGTCTGATCCTAGAAAAAATGGCGACGGCCAAGAAGGCGGTGAACATCCTGATCATGGATGCATGCCGTGATAACCCTTTCGGACTCGGGTTTCGATCTCGCTCGAAAGGCCTCGCGATGCTCGATGCCCCAAGAGGAACGATCATTGCGTATGCCACCTCACCAGGACGCGTGGCCGACGACGGAACGGGTCGCAACAGCCCCTACACGAAAAACCTTCTCAAGTTCATGCAGATACCAAATAAACCCATCGAGTCCGTGTTCAAAGATGTTCGCCGCGGTGTTCAGCAAGATACGAAGGGCGCACAAACCCCTTGGGAGAACACCAGCTTGAGTGGAGACTTCTTTTTTCGAGTTCAGCGTTAGCGGACAGCTTGCTGGGCTGAGTTGCACAGCGCCTCGAAACGACCCACTGCGCTTCAAACGAAAGCCTCAAGCAGATTAAGCGAATAGAAAACGGGGAGAATGCCAAAATAGTCTATAAGTATTTGATTTATATCTACTTAATAAAAGCAACTCCCGAAACGTTTATCCCCTAACAAACTCCCAGAGGCGCGCCCGTAACTGCCAGCCGGACCCGAAGCGCCCCGTTAACAGGATTACCATGGGCTTCTCCGAGTCATCTCGACCCTTAACCCACATTATCTTGAGTTAAGGTCATCAGCCAACCAATCGTGCATGACGTCAATCTATGCGGCCTTGCCTTCAAATACTATCGTTCTTGATGTCGGTGTTAGCGTCCTCAGTGGCCAGTGCCGAGTGGGTCACCGTTTGGGTCGATGACACCAAAGACCGTTCTGGTTGGTACAACAACTGGCTCGTCGATGTCGAATCGTTGATCGGCAAAGATCAAACGCGTCGCGCTTGGGTTGTGATCAATATGAGAACCGACGCCAAAGTCTCCTCCGGCAATCGTCGATCTATGCGGATGCTCTGGCATATCGATTGCGCTGAACAGCGTTTTCGTCGTCTCTCGTTCAGCGCGCACCGTGGCGCGATGGGTAACGGGCGCGTCATCGCCTCCGACGATCGTGAAACCGATTGGGAGTACGCGCCGCCGGACACGGGCACTGAAGCGACGATCAAGTTCGCTTGCTCGGTTGAGGCGGATGCCAGGCCGAGGCAACCGCCTCAGAATTGACTTCCAGGAGACTTGGTGGAAAGGGAGGGACTCGAACCCTCGACCCCGGCATTATGAGTGCCGTGCTCTAACCAGCTGAGCTACCTTTCCAAGTCGGCGGCCGAAAAGGGCCGCGAGTTTGGTCGGCCCCGCCCCGCCCTGTCAAGGCAGGCTCAGACCCGGGTCAACCAGCCGTGCGGATCGGGTGCCTGGCCCTGCTGCACGGCCACGAGCGCCGCGCGCAGCTTGAGGGTCTCAGGGCCGACCTGCCCGTCGCCCACCCGATGCTCAACGCCCTGACGCACCAGCGTGCCGACGCTCGAGAGTACGGCCGCGGTACCCGAGAGTGCCGCCTCGCCGGTCTTGATCCACTCCATCATTTCGTCGACCGAAAACACGCGCTCCTCAATGCGATACCCCATGTCGCGCGCGATCGTGAGCAACGAGTCTCGCGTGACGCCATGCAGGAAGCTGCTGTCGAGGCTGCGCGTCAGGATGTGGCCCGGGCGGATCAACAGGAAATTGGAGGCGCCCGTCTCCTGAACTTCGCCACCCGGACAGAAGAGCACCTGATCGATGCCATGCGCTTTGCGCGCTGCGAGTGTCGGGCCCATGGCCGCCGCGTAGTTGCCTCCGGTTTTCACCATGCCGAGGTGCGGTGCGCAACGCTGTGCCTGTTCTTCGACCAAAATTTTGAGCGGTCGAATGCCGCCTGCGAAGTAATCCCACACGGGGCTCGCGAGCACGACGAGACAGGCCTCGTTGGAGGGCGTGGAGGCCGCGCCGATATTCGGCATCGTTCCGAACAGCAGCGGACGAAGATAGAGCGCCCCGGGCGCCTCGGGTACGTCAGCGCGAACGCGATCGACGAGCGCGTTGACCATGTTGGCGAGTAGTGCGGGATCAGGTTCGGGAAGAATCAGTGCCTGAGCACTGCGGCGCATACGCTCGATGTGTCGCGCAAGACGGAACACTTGCACCGAGCCATCGGGATGACGGTAGGCTTTGAAGCCCTCGAAGCAGGAACTGCCGTAGTGCAACGCGTGTGCAGCCGGATGAATCTCGAGCGCGCCCGTGCGACGCAACTCCATCGGCGACCACGCACCCTCGCGATACCAGGCAATCGCCATGGTGTCGGTGAGGATGCTGCCGAAGGGTGCGTTCTTGGGGCTGGTCGTCATCGTTTTCTACTCCGAGTCTTGGGCGTCAATGATGCACCACCTGCGGCGGCGATGGGGAGCCCGAGGTCGATACCGGCGAGCTCGAACCCACGGCGATAGTCGCGAATATGCTTCTCGCACCACGTGCGGGCGGCTGCGGCATCACCACGCTCCACGGCCTCGAGAATGCGTCGTTGCGCCGCAGCGATACGCGAGCGCGCTTGCGGTACGACTTCGATGAGTCGCACGAGGGACGAGCCCAGTAATTGCAGCAGCGGCTCTTGGCTCAACGAGAGCACGTTGTTGGCTGCCGCGGCCGCGAGCGCTCGAAAAAACTCGGCGGCCTGCGCGGCGGCACGTGCCGTGTCGGGATGCTCCGCATCGGCCATCGTTGCGGTGAGCATCGACACGGTCTCCGGCGTTCGACGACGTGCGGCGAGCTCTGCGACCTCGGGCTCGATGAGCGTCATGGTCTCCCAGACCTCCGCCACCGTTGCCTGGTGCAGCGTGAGCGCGCGAGTGACGCCGCTCGCGACCGCCAGCCGATCGGGCCGACTCACCATCATGAGCTTAGAGCCGCGTTCGCGGCGCAAAAGTCCACCCGACTCGAGCTCACGTAGCGCTTCACGAATGGTCGAGCGATGAACACCGAGTTGCCGCGCGAGCTCGAGCTCGGCGGGCAATCGCTCGCCGGGCTGCAACGTACCTTCGGTAATGCGCGCCGTGAGAACGGCAGCGACCTTGCGGTAGGCCGGTTCGAGCTTGAGCGGAACGAAAGGCTCAGTCATGGACGCCCTCAGGCTGAGCGCTCGAAGAGCTCTCGACCAATCAACATGCGGCGAATTTCCTGGGTGCCGGCGCCGATTTCATAGAGCTTGGCGTCGCGTACCAGGCGACCTGCTGGGTAATCATTGATGTAGCCGTTGCCGCCGAGACACTGCAGCGCCTCGAGGGAGATTTTTGTCGCTTTCTCGGCGGCGAACAGGATAGCGGCCGCCGCATCGTGACGACGACATCGACCTTCGTCGCAGGCTCGACCCACGGCGTAGACAAGCGAACGCGCCGCAGCGAAGTCGGTGTACATGTCGGCGAGCTTCGCCTGCATGAGCTGGAACGTGCCGATCGGCGCGCCAAACTGACGACGATCGTGCAGGTAGGGCAGCGCGAGATCGAGCGCCGCCGCCATGATGCCGAGCGGTCCGCCGGCGAGGACCGCGCGCTCGTAGTCGAGACCGCTCATCAACACCGCCGTACCGCGATCGACCTCGCCGAGTACGTTTTCGGCAGGCACGACACAGTCTTCAAGCACGAGCTCGCAGGTGTTCGAGCCACGCATGCCGAACTTGTCGAGTTTGGGCGAGCGCGAGAACCCCGGGAAACCCGCCTCGACGATGAAGGCCGTCACGCCCTTCGGTGCGAGACTCGGGTTGGTGCGCGCATAAATGACGAGGACATCCGCATCGGGGCCGTTGGTGATCCACATCTTCCGGCCATTGAGCACGAAGTGGTCGCCGCGACGATCGGCTCGCGTCTGCATGGAGAGCACATCGGACCCCGCGCCGGGTTCGGACATGGCGAGAGCCCCGATCCACTCCCCGTTCACGAGACGCGGCAAGTATCGATCGCGCTGCGCAGCGCTGCCGTTGAGTCGGATCTGGTTGACGCAAAGATTGGAGTGCGCACCGTAGCTGAGTCCCACCGAGGCGGAGGCCCGTGAGATCTCTTCCATGGCGATGATGTGGGCGAGATAGCCGAGATCGCTGCCACCCCAACGGGCCGGCACCGTCATGCCCAGCAAGCCCTGCTCGCCAAGCTTGGACCACAGAGCCTTCGGGAAATCATTGAGGCGGTCGATCTCCGCGGCCGCCGGGGCGATCTCGGCCTCGGCGAAGCGGCGAACCGTATCGCGCACCTCGGTCAGCGTGTCGTCCTGCAGGGGATCGAGGAAAAGCTCTGCTGCCACCGCCATGGCGTTGCCTCCGAACCGTGAATGGTAGTATTGTCGGACAATACTGCAACCCTTTACTGATTTGTACAAGAGGGGCCGGCATGGCGGTCATCGAGTCGACGGTCGATCGAAATAGCGCTGATTTCGCCGCGCGCTCGGCAGCCATGCGAGAGCTCGTGGCCGACCTGCGTCGCAAGCTCGAGGAGGTAGCGGCCGGCGGCGGAGCCCAAGCGCGCGAGCGCCATGTGGGCCGCGGCAAGCTGCTTCCGCGCGATCGCATCGAGTTGTTGCTCGATGCAGGAACACCCTTTCTCGAATTCTCGCCGCTCGCGGCAGACGGCATGTACGCCGGCGAGGCGCCGGCTGCGGGGCTCATCACCGGCATCGGTCGCATCGCGGGTCGCGAGTGCGTCATCGTCTGCAACGATGCCACGGTCAAGGGCGGCACCTACTACCCCATCACCGTCAAAAAGCATTTGCGCGCGCAGGAGATCGCCAAAGAAAACCGTCTCCCCTGCGTCTATCTCGTCGATTCGGGTGGCGCGAACCTCCCGAACCAAGACGAGGTCTTTGCCGATCGCGAACACTTCGGTCGCATTTTTTTCAATCAGGCGAACTTGTCCGCCGAGGGCATCGCACAAATTGCCGTCGTGCTCGGCAGTTGCACGGCCGGCGGCGCCTACGTGCCGGCAATGAGTGACGAGTCGATCATCGTGCGCAATCAGGGCACCATTTTTTTGGGCGGACCGCCGCTCGTCAAAGCGGCGACCGGCGAAGAGGTCTCGGCCGAAGATCTCGGCGGGGGCGACGTCCACACACGCCTCTCGGGTGTGGTGGACCATCTGACTGCGAACGATGCCGAAGCTCTGGCGCGCGCGCGCCAGATCGTCGGCGCCCTCAACAGCACGAAGCCTCCGGGTCCAGTCATGCGCGTGCCGAAACCGCCGCGCTACCCCGTCGAAGACCTCTATGGCCTCGTGCCCACCGATCTGCGCATCCCGTTCGATGTGCGCGAGGTCATCGCGAGGCTCGTCGACGACAGCGAATTCGACGAGTTCAAGGCGCGATATGGCACCACGCTCGTGACGGGATTCGCGCATCTCGAAGGCATGCCGATCGGCATCATCGCCAATAACGGCATCCTGTTCTCCGAGTCGGCGCAAAAAGGCGCGCATTTCGTCGAGTTGGCGTGCCAGAGAAAAATTCCGCTGGTGTTCCTGCAGAACATCACGGGGTTCATGGTCGGCCGAAAGTACGAGAACGAGGGTATCGCACGCCACGGCGCTAAGATGGTGACCGCGGTCGCCTGTGCCCGAGTTCCGAAACTCACCGTCGTGATCGGCGGAAGCTTCGGCGCGGGCAATTACGCGATGTGCGGACGCGCGTACTCGCCCCGATTTCTTTGGATGTGGCCGAACTCCCGCATCAGCGTCATGGGCGGTGAACAGGCGGCTCAGGTGCTGGGTCGCGTGCGTCGTGACGGTATCGAGTCGCGTGGCGGCAGCTGGAGCGCCGACGAGCAAGAGTCGTTCATGGACCCGATACGACGGCAGTACGAGACCCAAGGTCATCCCTACTACGCGACCGCACGCCTCTGGGACGACGGCATCATCGATCCGCTCGATACCCGTCGGGTACTCGCGCTCGGCCTCGCCGCCTCACTCAACGCTCCCATTCCCGAGACGCGCTTCGGCGTCTTCCGCATGTGAGGTCGACCATGTCGAACGCCTCCCAAACGCTCGAGTGTACGGTTCAAGATGGCGTCGCAAAGCTTTGGCTCGCGCGCCCCGATCAGCGTAACGCACTCGATGAATCTCTGATGGCCGAACTCACGGCGACGATTCAGGATCTCGGCAAACATTCCGACGTTCGGGTGATCGTGCTCGGGGGTCGGGGTAAAGCGTTTTGCGCAGGCGCCGATCTCAACTGGATGGCGCGCGCTGCCCGTTACACCCGCGAGCAAAATCTCGAAGACGTTGCACGACTCTCGACTCTGCTGCAGGCGCTCGATCAGGTCTGCAAACCGACCATCGCTCGAGTGCATGGCGCGTGTTACGCCGGCGCCACGGGTCTCGTTGCCGCGTGCGATCTGGCGATCGCCGAAGAGGACGCACGGTTCTGTTTTTCGGAAGTCCGACTCGGACTCGTCCCCGCGACGATTTCTCCCTATGTGCAACGAGCCATGGGCTACCGCGCCTCGCTGCAGCACATGCTCATGGCTGACGTCTTCGATGCAACCACTGCCTTGCGCACCGGACTCGTCAACGAAATCGTACCCGCCGACCAACTCGATTCACGCATCGATTCGCTCGCTCAAACTCTGCGCAGCGCGGGGCCTCGCGCGCTCGCGGAAACCAAACGTCTGCTGCGACATATTCATGGCCAGCCGATCAATGAGGAGATCGCTCGCGCAACGATCGAGTGCATTGCCGATACACGGGTGTCCGACGAGGGCACCGAAGGCGTCCGTGCCTTGCTCGCCGGCGAAAAACCCCGTTGGAGCGGCAAATGACGTCTCTACCCCGGCGCCTTCTCATCGCGAACCGCGGCGAGATCGCCTGCCGCATCGTCCGCACGGCAAAGCGTCTCGGCATCGAAACCGTAGCCGTGCATTCCGATGCCGATCAGAACTCGCGTCATGTACGCCTCGCTAACCGAGCCGAGTGCATTGGACCCGCCGCCGCTCGTCAAAGTTATCTCGATATCGAGGCGGTGATCGCCGCGGCGAAACGCAGTGGCGCCGACGCTGTGCACCCGGGCTACGGCTTTCTTTCGGAGAACGCCGCTTTCGCCGACGCCTGCGAGGCGGCGGGGCTGCTGTTCGTGGGGCCGCCGGCGTCAGCCATTCGCGCCATGGGTTCGAAGTCCGAGGCGAAGCGCCTACTCGAAGATGCCGGAGTGCCGCTCACGCCGGGATACCACGGCGAACGACAGGACGCCGACACGCTGCTCGCCGAAGCCGATCGCATCGGCTATCCGATCCTCATCAAGGCGAGCGCAGGCGGCGGCGGCAAAGGCATCCGCCGCGTCGATCGCGCGGAGGATTTCATCTCCGCCCTCGCCTCTTGCCAGCGCGAAGCGAGCGCGAGCTTCGGTGACCCCAAAGTATTGATCGAGCGATACATCACGAAGCCTCGCCATATCGAGATACAGGTGTTTGCGGATCGGCACGGCAACGTGCTGCACCTCGGCGAGCGCGATTGCTCCATCCAACGCCGTCATCAAAAGGTGCTCGAAGAAGCCCCCGCGCCCGGCATGACCGTGGCGCGTCGTGCCGCGATGGGCGAAGCGGCCGTGAACGCTGCGAAGCGAGTCGGATATGTGGGCGCCGGAACGATCGAGTTCATCGTCGAGCCCGACGGCAGGTTCTATTTCATGGAAATGAACACCCGTCTGCAGGTGGAGCATCCGGTGACCGAGATGATCACCGGCATCGATCTCGTCGAGTGGCAGCTGAGGGTTGCCGCTGGCGAAGCGCTGCCGCTCACGCAGAGCGACATCACCCTGACGGGTCACGCCATCGAAGTTCGACTCTATGCCGAGGATCCGGAGAGAGGCTTCCTGCCCTCACCGGGCCGTCTGCTGCGATGGCAGCCGCCTAACACCGACGATCTGCGGGTCGACACCGGCGTCGAGTCGGGTGACGAGATTTCACCGCACTATGACGCCATGATCGCGAAGTTGATCGTCCACGGGGCCACCCGTGAGCTGGCGCTCTCCAAGATGGCGGGCGCCCTGCGAGAGACCTTCATCGCCGGGCCTCGAAACAATCTGCAGTTTCTCTCGCGACTCTTGACGACCCGATCATTGCGCGACGCCGATCTCGACACGCATCTCATCGAGCGTGAACACGATCTTCTTTTCGCCCACACCGAGCGTGCTCATCCCCAAGTTTGGCTCGCCGCTCTCGCAACCCTGCTGATCGACGAATTCCCCAAAGATCACTCACCGTGGACGACCCCTGACGGCTTCCGATTGGTTGGACAGGCTCGTCGACGCCTGACACTCGAGTGTCGCGAGGAGCGCTGCACCGCGACGGTCGACTACCACGCGCGTGGCTGGCGTATCGCGCTCGACTCACCGAGCGCCCTCACGCTCGAATTGCGCGCCTGCCCTGCCGAAGACGGTCGTCTCGCCCTGTGGGTCGACGGCGCATCACACTACGCGCACGGCCACCTGCACGATGGCACGGCCTACGTTCTGATCGACGGGCATCAGGCTGCCGTGCGTATCGTCGATCCTCGCGAGGCCAGCGCGTCGGGCGAGGCACCGAACGGCGGATTACGCTCGCCGATGCCGGGTCGCGTCGTCGCGGTGCACGTCAAAGCGGGCGATCGCGTGAAGCGCGGAGCACCGTTGCTCGCCATCGAGGCGATGAAAATGGAGCACGTGCTGACGGCACCGGCCGATGGCGTGATCGAACAGCTGCACGTGTCGGAGGGTGCGCAAGTGGCCGAGGCCGTCGCCCTCGTCGACTTCAAGTCCGACTGAGCGGTCGTTCAGCCAAAGATTTCGGCGGGTGATTCCAGCTTCAGCTTGAGCGCCTGGATCATGGCGGCGGCATCGAAGCCGTCGACGAAACGGTGATCGAACGACGACGACAGATTCATCATCCGTCGAATGACCATCTTTCCATCGATGACGACGACGCGCTCGACGGCCTTGTTGATGCCGATTATGGCGACTTCAGGCAGGTTTAGAATGGGCGTCGAGACGATACCACCCAACTTGCCGAGACTCGTGACCGTGATCGTGGAGCCCGAGAGCTCGTCGCGGCGCGCCCGCCCCATCTTGGCCGCCTCGCTCACCCGTCGAATCTCTCCAGCAAGCCCCTCGAGATCTCGCGTCATCACGTCTCGTACGACGGGCACCTTGAGACCATCCGGGGTCTGCGTGGCCACGCCGGCGTGAACCGCGGCATGGCGGAGGAGCACGTTACGCTTTTCGTCGAAGAGCGCATTGCACTGCGGGAAATCTTTGAGCACCAAGGCAAGCGCGCGGACGATGAAGGGCAAATAGGTGAGCGAGGCCGACCCGGCCGGGCGCTGCGCATTCAGCCTCACACGCAAGGCTTCGAGTTCGGTCACGTCGACTTCTTCTACGTAAGCGAAATGCGGCGCGACGCGTTTGGCCTCGGCCATACGCTGCGCAATGAGTCGGCGCACGCCGATGACCGGGATTTCCGTGATTCCCGGGCCACCGCTGCGTGCACGCTCGACATCGAGCGCGAGGATGCGACCTTGAGGGCCTGACCCCGATACCGTCGCCAAGTCGATGCCCGCCTCGAAGGCGCGTCGGCGCGTGGCCGGCGAAGCCATGACGCGGCCGGAGGACATTACCGTCCCAGCGGCCGACGCGGTCGACGCCGTCGACGACGTCTTCGCCGATGCCGACGCCGTAGCCGATGACGCGGCAGGCGTCTTGGCGGGTGTCGCCGCCGAAGCTCGAACATCCGCGGTCGACGGCGCGGGAGCGGCTGTCTTGGCCGGCGCCGAGGTCGCCGCGCCCAACTTCGCTTCGATTTCGAATACCGCGAGCTCGGCACCCACGGCGATCACGTCACCGGGATTGCCCGTGATGGAGACGACCTGACCGGTAACCGGTGAAGGCACCTCGACGACAGCCTTGTCGGTCGACATTTCGACGAGCGGAGAGTCTTCACGCACCACATCGCCGGGCTTGACCTTCCAAGCGATGACCTCGGCCGACACCGTGCCTTCGCCGAGATCCGGCAGTCGCATCACATGTCGGGTCATGACGCCTCTCCCATGAGCCGCCGCAACGCATTCATCACGCGACGCTTGCCGGGGAAGTATTCCCATTCGAAGGCATGCGGATACGGTGTGTCCCAGCCGGCTACGCGCATGATCGGCGCTTCGAGGTTCCAGAAGCAGTGCTCCTGGATGGACGCGGAAAGTTCGGCACCGAACCCGGCGAAACGCGTGGCCTCGTGGACGACGAGACAGCGTCCCGTCTTGCGGACGGATGCGGCGATGGTGTCGATGTCTAGCGGAACCATGCTGCGAATGTCGATGACTTCGGCATCGAGCCCGAGCGCCTCGGCGGCCGCAAGACTCACATGCACCATCGTCCCGTAAGTTACGATCGTGAGCGCCCCGCCCTCGCGCGTGACGGCCGCCTGGCCGAGCGGCACGGTGTAATACCCCTCGGGTACCTCGGCGAGCGGATGACCCGCCCAGGACTGCGCGGGCTTGTCGGGCTCGCCGTCGAATGGTCCGTTGTAGACACGTTTCGGCTCAAAGAATATGACCGGATCGTCGTCTTCGATGGCCGCGATCAACATGCCCTTGGCGTCGTACGGGTTCGACGGCATCACGGTCTTGATGCCGCTGACATGCGCGAACACCGCCTCGGGGCTCTGCGAGTGCGTCTGACCACCGCGGATGCCGCCGCCACAAGGCGTGCGGATCGTGAGCGGCGCCGAGAACGCGCCGGCACTGCGATAACGCAAACGAGCCACTTCGCTCACGATTTGATCGTAGGCGGGGTAGATGTAGTCGGCGAATTGGATCTCGGCGATCGGCCGCAAACCGTTGGCACACATGCCGACCGCCGCACCGACGATGCCCCCTTCGGCGATCGGGGTATCGAGTACACGGTGGGCACCGTGCTTTTTCTGCAGGCTCTCGGTGACGCGAAACACGCCACCGAAATAACCGACGTCCTCACCGAGCACGACCACTTTCGGGTCGCGGGCAAGCATGATGTCCATCGCCGAGTTGAGCGCCTGAACCATGTTCATCGTCGGCATGGTCTTACTCCCCTCGCTCCGCCAACTCCGCCAGCAATTCGTCGCGCTGGGCGCGCAGATGCGGCGGCAATTCTTTGAAGACGTCTTCGAACATCAGCGACGGATCGAGACGCGGTCCCTCGTTGAGGGTGCCGTAGGAGACCGCCTCGTGCCACGCGGCCGTGACGGACTCGTCGAGCTCTTTTGAAAGGGATTCGTGACGAGCATCGTCCCATTCACCGAGGGCGACGAGATGCGACTTCAAGCGCTCGACGGGATCCCCGAGCGGCCAGGCGTCGAATTCGTCTTTCGGACGATATCGAGCCGGATCATCGCTCGTGGAGTGCGCCCCCGCGCGATAGGTGACGTGCTCGATCAGCGTGGCGCCGTGACCCGCCCTCGCACGCTCGGCTGCCCAGGCTGTCGCGGCGTAGACCGCAAGAAAATCATTGCCGTCGACGCGGAGTCCTGCGATGCCCATGCCGGGACCTCGCGCCGCAAATGAGCGTTGTTCGCCACCCGCGTAGCCCTGGAAGGTCGAGATCGCCCATTGGTTGTTGACGACGTTCAGGACTGCTGGCGCCTTGTAGACCTTGGCGAAGGTGAGCGCGTGATGGAAATCGGCCTCGGCCGTGCTGCCCTCGCCAAGCCACGCCGCAGCGATGTTCGTCTCGCCCTTGATGGCCGAGGCCATCGCCCAGCCCACCGCCTGGGGGAACTGGGTCGCGAGATTTCCGGAGATCGAGAATATGTGTCGCTCGGCCGAGTGGTACATCACCGGCAACTGGCGACCCTTGCACATGTCATGCGAGTTCGACAGCAACTGCGACATGAGCTCGACGAGCGAGAGCCCGCGTGAGAGGAACAAGCCCTGATTGCGATACGACGGAAACAACATGTCGCCATCGCGCAGTGCGATCGCAGCCGCAGCCGACACGGCCTCTTCGCCGAGCGATCGCATGTAGAACGTGATGCGCCCCTGACGTTGCGCGCGCTGCATTCGATCGTCGAAGGCCCGCGTGAGCATCATGACGCGCAAGCCGCGACGCAGCGTCTCGGCATTGAGCGCCGGCGCCCAAGGACCCACAGCACGATAATGGTCGTCGAGCACGCGAATCAGATCTTCGGCGAGCGGCGCGGTGGCGAGGACCGGCACATCGATCGGTGGACGCGGCGCGTCGCCCGCGGCGGCGACTTTCACGTAACTGAAATCCGGCTGCTCGCCGGGCCTGGCGGGAACCGCTGGGACGTGTAGTCGGGATGTCATGAGGGCCGAGAGTAAATCAGGACTCGCCAACGAGCATAACTAGTTCGATTTGCTACCCCGCTGTTTTGAGAATAAATTATCCAATATTAATAATTCTTTTGGGGCGGCAATTCATGAAGCTCGATAAATACGATATCGCCATCCTGAATGAGGTCCAGCGTGATGCCACGCGCTCCACGGCCGATATCGCGCAAGACGTCGGTCTCTCCCAATCTCCGTGCTGGCGCCGCATCAGCCTGCTCGAGCAAGCGGGCGTCATCAAACGGCGCGTCGCCCTCCTCTCACGGGAAAAGGTGGGGCTCGAGGTGCTCGTATTCGTCAACGTGAAACTCGCCAGTCACGGCTGGCAGTCGCTGCCGAAATTCAAGAACAAGGTCGTGAGCTTCCCCGAGGTGCTGCAGTGCTACGTGCTGATGGGCGACATCGACTTCATCCTGCTCGTCGCCACGCGCACCATCGAGGACTTCAACAATTTCCTGCAAGGCAAGCTTGCGCAAATTCCCGGAGTGCAGTCGATCGAATCTCGCATGGTGATCGAAGAGACGAAAAACACCACCGAGCTGCCGCTTGGGTTGATCTAGCCGACGAGATCACCACCGACGCCGAGCAGCACGAGCGCACCGAGCAGCGCGAAAATCGTCGCAGCGATGCCGTGGACCAGGCGCATCGGTAATTTCTTTGCCGCAACCTCACCGAGCAACACGGCCGGAACATTGGCGATCATCATGCCGAGCGTCGTGCCACCGACTACAGCCACGAGTGGGGCGTACTTCGCCGCCAGGGCCACCGTCGCGATTTGGGTCTTGTCGCCGATCTCGACGATGAAGAACGCGATGAACGTCGTGAGGAAAACGCCGTAGCGCGCCGGCTTCACCCCTTCTTCGTCGTCCAGCTTGTCAGGCACGAGCATCCACGCCGCCATCGCGAGGAACGACACACCCAAAATCCATCGCATGAGTTCGGCGCCGACCGCCGAAGCCACCCAAGCGCCGACGTAACCCGCGACCGCATGGTTCACGAGCGTCGCAACGAGGATCCCGAGGATGATCGGCACGGGCTTGCGGTACTTCGCCGCCAACACGAGCGCGAGCAGCTGTGTCTTGTCGCCGATTTCGGCGAGCGCCACGATACCGGTCGAAACGAGAAACGCTTCCATCCGCGACGTGCCCTTACACGTTGAAGCGGAAGTGCATCACATCGCCCTCGCGCACGATGTACTCCTTACCCTCGAGACGCAGCTTGCCCGCCTCTTTGGCCCCCTGCTCGCCCTTGAGGGTGACGTAGTCGTCAAAGGCAATCACCTCGGCGCGAATGAACCCGCGCTCGAAGTCGGTATGGATGACGCCCGCCGCCTGCGGTGCAGTCGCACCCTTCTTGACCGTCCAGGCTCGCACTTCCTTAGGGCCGGCCGTGAAGTACGTCTGCAGACCGAGCAAGGCGTAACCCGCGCGGATCACGCGGTTGAGGCCCGGCTCCTCGAGTCCGAGATCCTTCAAGAATTCGGCGCGATCAGCATCATCGAGTTGCGAGATCTCGGCTTCGATGGCCGCACACACCGCCACGACCTGAGAGCCCTCGGAGGCCGCATGCTTGCGCACGGTTTCGAGCATCGGGTTGTTCTCGAACCCGCCCTCTTGCACATTCGCCACATAAAGCATGGGCTTGAACGTCAGGAGCTGCATTTCTTTGACAATGGGCCGCTCGATGTCATCGAGTGCGACTGCGCGAGCAGGCTGTCCCGCATTGAGTGCATCGCGGACGCGGCGAATGACCTCTTTAGCCTTGATCGCCTCTTTGTCCATCGCTTTCGCCGCTTTCTCGGCACGCTGCAGCGCTTTTTCCGCTGTCTCGAGATCCGCGAGCGCGAGTTCGGTGTTGATGGTCTCGATGTCGGAAAGCGGATCGATACGACCCGACACGTGCACGATATCGTCGTTCACGAAGCAGCGTACGACGTGCGCGATGGCATCGACCTCGCGGATGTTCGCGAGAAACTTGTTGCCGAGCCCCTCGCCGGTCGAGGCGCCCTTGACGATTCCCGCGATGTCGACGAACTCCACGGTCGTCGGCAAGATGCGTTCCGGAGTGACGATTGCCGCGAGCTGATCGAGGCGCGGATCGGGCACGGGCACGATGCCGACGTTCGGATCGATCGTGCAGAACGGGTAGTTCTCCGCCGCGATCGCCGAGCGTGTCAGCGCATTGAAGAGAGTCGATTTGCCGACGTTGGGCAGACCGACGATACCGCACTTGATTCCCATGAATTCAGTCCTGTGTGTGGAGGCGGTTCATCGCTTTTTCGGTGCCCTGAGCGAGCAGCACCGGAAGCACATCCGCCGCATTGTTGACCGCAGTTTCGATGGCACGCTCCTGATCAGCCGGCGCGCGCTGCAAGACGTAGTCGTGCACCAAATCCTTGTGGCCGGGGTGCCCGATGCCGAGACGCATGCGCCAGAAGTCGGCTCCGAGAGTCGCGATGGTATCGCGCAGTCCGTTGTGCCCGCCGTGACCACCGCCGAGCTTCAGGCGCGCCACGCCGACCGGAAGATCGAGCTCGTCGTGCGCGACGAGCACTTCGCCGGGCGCCACTTTGTAGAAGTTCGCGAGCGAGCTGATCGCAGCACCGCTCTTGTTCATGTAGGTGTGGGGTTTCAGCAGCCAGATCTCGGTTTGTGCGCCACCGTCGAGCGTCACGCGCACACGAGCCAGCTCGCCCTGGTGACGCGATTCGGCACGAAACACGCCACCGTACCTTCGCGCGATCTCGTCGGCGAACCAGAAGCCCGCGTTGTGTCGGGTCCGAGCGTATTTCTCGCCAGGATTGCCGAGTCCCACGATGAGCTTGAGCACTGTGCCTGCCACTCGACCTCCGCAAAAACGGAGGCCGCCTGTGGGGCGGCCTCCATTGGCGTCTTCCAGAGGAAGATCGATGAATGCGCCGCGAAATTATTTCTTCGCAGCGTCCTTCTTCGGTTCTTCCTTCTTCGCCTCGGCTCCCGCAGCCGGAGCCGCAGTGGCCGCCGCAGCAGCCGCCTCGGCCGGAGCCGCTTCCGGCTCTTCCGCACGCGGGCTGTGGATCGACACCACGACTTGGTCCTTGCCTTGCAGCACGGCCGTCGCGACGACGCCCGCCGGCAACTCGATGTCCGAGATGTACTTGGACTCGTTGAGCTTCATCTGCGACAGATCGAGCTTGATCTCTTCCGGCAGATCCTTGGGAAGGCAGGTCACTTCGATGTCGGCGATGCGGTGCGACACGATACCGCCCTGGGTCTTCACGCCCGGAGAAGCAGCCTCACCCTTGAAGTGGATCGGCAGACGGATACGGATCTTCTCGTCATCGAGCACACGCTGCAGGTCGAGGTGCAGCACCTGCGGCTTGGCAGGATGCAATTGCAGATCTTTGACGATCGCCGCTTGCGTCTCATTGCCGACCTTGAGGCCGATGATGGTCGAGTAGAACTTTTCATCCTCGATGAGGGTGATCAGTTTTTCGTGATTGAGCGACAGCATGCGCGGATCGCGCTTGCCACCGTAGAGAATGGCCGGGACTTTTCCGACACGACGCAGGCGGCGGCTCGCACCCTTGCCTTCGTCGTCGCGGAGTTCCGCAGCGAGTTCGAACGAGATTTTCATTGACTGACTCCTGAGTTGACGTTTTTCCGTTCCGCGACCAGAACGGACTCAATCGACGTACAGCGAACTCACGGACTCTTCGTCCAGAATTCGACGTATCGTCTCGCCGAGCAGACCCGCCACCGATAGCTGACGGATTCGCCCGCACGTTCTTGCCGACTCGGAGAGCGGTATGGTGTCGGTCACCACGAGCTCATCGAGCGCTGATTTGCTGATCTTCTCCACGGCCGCGCCGGAGAGAATGGGATGAGTGATGTAGGCGACGACGCGCACGGCGCCCTCGTCCTTCAATGCCTGCGCCGCAAGGCACAAAGTGCCCGCGGTATCGACCATGTCGTCGATGAGCACGCAGGTCTTGTCCTTGACCTCGCCGATGATGTTCATCACCTTCGATTCGTTGGGTCGGGGACGCCGCTTGTCGATGATCGCGAGCTCCACGTCATCGAGACGCTTGGCAAGTGCACGGGCGCGCACCACGCCACCGACATCGGGCGACACCACGATCATGTTGGGATAACCCTGTCGCCACGCGTCGCCGAGCAGCACGGGCGAGGCATAGACATTGTCGACGGGAATATCGAAGAACCCCTGGATTTGCTCGGCATGCAGGTCGACCGTCAACACGCGACCGATGCCGGCTCCCGTGATCATGTTGGCGACGAGTTTGGCCGAAATCGCCGAGCGGGTTGCGCGTGGCCGACGGTCCTGTCGCGAGTAGCCCATGTACGGCACGACGGCCGTGATGCTCCTCGCCGATGCGCGTCGACATGCATCGGCCATCACGAGCAACTCCATGAGGTGATCATTGACCGGCGGACAGGTCGGCTGCACCAGAACCACGTCGCGGCCGCGAACGTTTTCCATCAGCTCAACATTGACTTCACCATCGCTGAAGCGACCCACGACGGACCGCCCGAGCGGCACCATCAGGTGTCGCGCGATCTCCTGAGCCAACGCGGGATTCGCGTTGCCGGTGAACAGAGCGAGGGTCTGGCTGTCCAATCGTGCCTCTGAATCAATGCCGTGTCCTGTCGGTGCCGTCACCGAGTGGCTGGGGTGGAAGGATTCGAACCTCCGAATGGCGGGATCAAAACCCGCTGCCTTACCACTTGGCGACACCCCAGCAGACGCGGTGCCTAAGAAATCATCTCGGCGGGGCACGATCCTGCAGACGGGAGAACACGGGGGATCGCGACAAGGCGCGCACCACCCACACTCGCCAGAGATCCGGCACACGCGCCGCGACCCGCTCGGCCTCGGCCGCGGAGCCGAAACTCGCGAAGATGCAGGACCCTGTTCCCGTCAGCCGCGCCGGGGCGAACCTCGCCAACCAGTCGATCGCCTCTGCAACCTCGGGGTAGCGTTGCCGCACCACCGGTTCGCAGTCGTTTCGACCCCCCGACGCCAAAAGGGCCGGTATTGTGAGGACGGGGGAATTTCGTGTCAATTCAGGCGCCTGGAACACGGCAGCCGTAGGGACCGGGACACCCGGGTGCAGCACGAGAAACCACCGCTCGGGCAGCTCCAGCGGGGTAAGGTGCTCCCCCACCCCCTCCCCGAGGGCGCAGCGCCCCCGAACGAAGACAGGCACGTCGGCGCCCTGCGCAAGACCGATCTGCGCCAGCTCGTCCTCGGTCATCCCGAGCCCCCAGAGGTGATTGAGCGCAAGGAGGGTCGTCGCCGCGTCGGAACTGCCTCCGCCGAGGCCACCACCCATGGGAATTCGCTTGCGGATGCGGATGCGGACGCCCGATCGGATCGGGGCTCCGCCTTTGGCGAGGGAGGCCGTCATCAGCGCTCGGGCTGCACGGACGCAGAGGTCTTTGTCGGACGGTATTGCCGCGAGTGCGCCGGACTTTGCCAACCCGTCATCCCGACGCTCGATCACGCCGACTGGCGCGGCTTCGAAGGAGAGCTCGTCGCACAGATCGATGAGCTGAAAAATGGTTTGCAGCGCGTGATAGCCGTCGGCGCGTCGACCCGTGATGTGCAGACAAAGATTGAGCTTCGCCGGCGCCGACCACCAAGCCGGATGTCCTTCGGTCGACCACCCTTGAGCGCTCATCGAGCGCCTCCGCCCCAACCTTCGATGACGAGACGCACCCGGAGCGATTCTCGACTCGCTTCGATCCGCTGCGGCAGCTCGTAGTCGACTCCGGACACCGGCGCGTAATTTTTGAAGATCACCGTCCAGCCTTTTTGCCGAAGACTCTCGAGACGCGCGGCGTCGGACGACCTCTGCTCCTCGAAAGTCTCGCGAGGGTCAGGCACGCCGAGCATCCAGTAACGCAATGATTCGACGGGCAGCACAAAACCGATCTGCTGCTCGAGCGCGAGGCGCGAGATCTCATCGCCGGCGCCGTCGGAGTCGAAATCGAGACGCAGCCCACCGACACCGAGCGGTCCTTCGAGTTCGAGGGTCGAGCGTCGCGTCCGCTGCACCCAGCGCCAAGAGCCCGAGAACCCCTCGTCGTCCCGCGCGATCGCCACACGACCATGGGATTCGAACCGTCCCCAAGACTGCAGGACGTCGCGCCGCGCCTCCCAGGAGGCAGGAAGCATGTTGGGCAAGGACTGCACTCCCGAGAGACTGGCGCAGCCCCCGAGCGCAACGGCGAACAGGAGGACGACGAAAATGGTGAATCGAAGCGAGCGGTTCGAAGACATGAGGATCACTACCGAGATCCTCAGCGGGACCCGGTTTTTCTTACCTCGTCGGCGAGGCGCTCGATGGTAGCGCGCAAGGGTTTGGACTCCGGAGCGATCACGAGCGCGCGCGCCCAGATCTCGCGCGCCCGCGACTTGTCGCCGGACGCCCACAGCGCCTCGCCAAGGTGCGCACCGATCTCCGCCTCGCGCGAGAGGCGCCACGCACGCTCGAGAAACGAGACGGCGCCTTTGTTGTCACCGCGCCGGAAACGTACCCATCCAAGGCTGTCGACGAACGCGGCGCTGTCCGGACGCTGGGTCACCGCCTCCCGGATCAATGATTCGGCTCGCGCGAGCTGGCGCTTGCGATCGGCGAGCGTGTAGCCGAGCGCGTTCTGGATGTTGCCATCCCCCGGACGCATCTTGAGAAGCCTCTCGAATACTTTGACGGCCTCGGTCGTTCGATCATCGGCATCGAGCAGTACCGCACGCTGGTAGAGCAAATTGGGATGATCGGGAAAACGTTCGAGCGCTTGATCGAGCGCCTCGAAGGCCGCCGCAGCGAGACCGGCATCGAACAAAGCACGCGAGCGCACGATTTCGACTTCGATGGCATCGACCCGACCGCCGCGCAGCGCCTGATCGAGAATGGACATGGCCTCTTGGCGATCATCTCGCGCAAGCAGCAATTGCGCCGCTCGTACGCGCGGCGGCAACCCCGCCCCCGCCGCGATGAGTTGCCGGTAGCCCTGCAACGCGAGATCCGGCAAACCTTTGCGCTCGGCGATGAGTGCGAGGTAATAGAGCGATTCGCCCGAACTGCGATCGGCCGCGAGGCGCGCGCCGAAACGTCGTTCGGCTTCCGCCTCATCGCCCGTTGCGAGCGCCAACAGCGCAAGGCGGCGGTCGGCTTCGACCGCCACACGTTCGTTACCCGGCGTCGACTCGCGCTCGATGACGAGCAGTTCTTCGCGCGCAGCCTCGAGTCGGTCGAGAGCGGTCAGCGTTTCGACTCGCGCAAAGCGATGATTCTCGGGGTCACCCTGGACGAGCAGATCCGCCTCGGCGAGGGCCGTGTCCTCTTGACCCATCGCAGCGAAAGCCGCCGAGGCCATGCGAATGGTGCGGGCATCGCTTCCTGCGCCTTTGGCGCGTGCCGCCTGAACGAGCGACAGACAGGGGTTTAGGTCGTCCGCGTTGCAGGCGATGCGTGCGAGCGCCGAAAGGGTTTGTCCCGACACCGACTCGCGCGGGATGACCTCTCGCAGCACCAGCCACGCCGCATGGGTGGCATCGCCCTCCGCAAGCTCGGGCAGCAACTCGGCGAGCGCACGATCGGGCTCGACGTCCGGTTTGGAGAGCAAGGCGCCGTACACCTTGCGCGCGAGATCGAGTCGCCACGTCTCGAGCGCCACCAGCCCCACGAGGCGCAGCGCCTCGACGTTTTCGCCATCGAGTTCGAACAGGCGATCGGCGGATTTCGAGGCGGCAGGCAGGTTTCGACAGGCCCGAGAAATCTGCAGGGCACGCTCGATCACTCTGGGATTCCGATCGGTCATACCGGCCGAGAGATAACCCTCTACCGCCCCCCGACAATCCCCCTTCATCAAGGCCTGATCGGCGGCAACGATATCGGCGGTCTCCTGCGCCAGCGCAGCCCGCACGGACACCAGGCAAAGGGCGAACAGGCAGGTGAAAACAGAGATCCGAGACATCGTCCCCCGACTATATCGGAACAGAGCCGCTTGTCAGCACTCGTCCGCACCCCGAGAATCGCGCCACCCGCCGCCCCCGCCCGCGGGGTCGCTTCCCCAATGAAAGATTCCATACGTCAACGACTCGATCGCCAGGCCGACCGCTACGAAGAGGTCGGTCGTCTGCTGGCCGATCCCCAGATGGATGGCGGTTCCAATCAGTTTCGTGAGCTGTCGATGGAGTACGCGAGGCTCACCCCCCTCGCCGAGCGGTTTAAGGCGTTCCGTCACTTGGAACTCGAACTCACCAACGCGCGCGCCCTGGCCGAAGATGCCGACCCGGCCATGCGCGCGCTCGGTGAGGATGAGGCGAAGCGACTCGAGACGTCGATCGCCGAAGAGGAGCTCGCGCTGAGGCAGATGCTCGTACCGGTCGATCCTCGCGACGGTCAAAATGTTTATCTCGAGATCCGCGCGGGTACGGGCGGCGACGAGGCCGCCATCTTCGCGGGCGATCTGCTGCGCATGTACAGTCGATACGCCGAGCGCAAGGGTTGGCAGATCGAAACTTTGAGCGAAAGCCCCGGCGAGCACGGAGGTTATCGAGAGGTCATCTGCCGCGTGATCGGTTCAGGCGTCTTCTCCAAGCTCAAGTTCGAGTCGGGCACGCATCGCGTGCAACGCGTGCCGGCGACCGAGGCGCAGGGACGCATCCACACGTCTGCCGTCACCGTCGCCATCCTGCCGGAGCTCGACGAAGTCGAAGACATCGAGATCAACCCGGCCGATCTGCGCATCGATACGTTTCGCGCATCAGGCGCGGGCGGTCAGCACGTCAACAAAACCGACTCGGCGATTCGCATCACCCATCTTCCCACCGGCATGGTGGTCGAGTGTCAGGACGAGCGCTCGCAGCATAAAAACCGCAGTCGAGCGATGTCCTTGCTGAAGGCGCGACTGAAGGCGCAAGAGCAGGAGAAACGGGATGCGGCCCAGGCTCGCGAGCGAAAACTTCAGGTGGGAAGTGGCGATCGCTCGGAACGCATCCGCACGTACAACTTTCCGCAAGGACGCGTGACCGATCACCGCATCAATCTCACGCTGTATCAGATCGACTCGATCATCGACGGCCGGCTCGAAGATCTCATCGACCCGTTGTCACAGGAACATCAGGCGGAGCTGCTTGCCGAAGAAGGCATCTGAGCGCGTCGGTTGCGCAGATCGGCGTAGGCCGCGAGTCCGAAGGCGATGAAGAGCGGTTGGAAGACGGCGCTCAACGCCCCCGTCAGTACGCCGCTCATCCAGGCGTCGGCCCCAGGCACCATGGGACCCAGAAATTCTAAGAAGAACAAACCGACCAGAGCCCCCATCACGAACAGACCCATGACCGTCATGACCACCACGAGCAGGTTGATCGCAAGCGGACGCCATGAACCGCGCACGAGCTGCAGCGCTCCATCGAGTGCCTCGCGCGGACTCGCCGACTCGAACGCGACGAGCGCGAGAGCCGGCCAGAATGCCACGATCAAATAAATGCCCGGCAACACCAGCAGCAACGCCCCCAGGATCACGGCGCATAAGCCGAGCAGCAGGACGCCGAGCGCAGCGGGCAGACGAAAGAGCGCGAGCCGCCATGCTGCGACCTGCGTCGATGACACCAGCGTCGCGCGCTGTCGGAACATGATGGCGAGCCAGCACCAAAGCGTACCGGCCGCCGACAGCAGCATGAGAACCCACCACGTCATGTCCTTGGTCTCCGCCAAAGACAGTGACTGATTCGTCGCGAGCAGATGAGCCGACGGCAACTGTCCGAGTAACACGGCGATGAGCGAAAGGGGAAAGCAGGCGACGAGCGAACGTCGATACAGCACGAAGCCGGCGTCAAGCACTTCGCTCAACGTGGCGGCTCGTGGCGGTAACAAACGATCGGCGGGAAAAGAACTCTCTTTCACCCGCCCAATCTAGCAGAGCTCGCATCCGATCGTGCCAAACTAGCGGCATGACGCCCGGCGATCTCATCGCGCATCCGAGAAGCATTGAATGCCCCTCACGACTCCGCGAGGCGATCGCTGTGGCCGCCTCCGCGCTCGAGTCGATGTTTCGCACGCCGACCGACCTGGCCGCCAACGATGGGCCCCACTTCGACGCCCGGCGCGAAGCACAAGCCCTGGTGCTCGGTAGTCTCGGATTGCCTCACAGTACGCTCTATGCAGACCCCGATCGACTGCTGACCGCACTCGAGCGCGCCAAAGTCGAGGCGTGGCTATCGCGGCGCTGCAACGGCGAACCTCTCGCGTATCTCCTGGGCGAACGCGAATTCTGGTCGCTTACTTTCGAAGTCAGCCCGGCCGTACTAGTGCCTCGACCCGAAACGGAGTTGCTCGTCGAGCATGCGCTGCGCATCGGTGATGCACTCGAGCGCGCCGGCAATGCCCTGCCCCGAGTGCTCGATTTAGGAACGGGATCGGGCGCCATCGCCATCGCGATCGCGCACGAGCGCCCCGGCTGGCGGGTGACCGCCATCGAACGATCCGTCGACGCCCTCGCCATCGCTCGGCGCAATGTCGTGCGGCATGCCGTGACCCACCTCGAGTTGTTGCAGGGTGACTGGTTCGGGCCCGTCGTCGATCGGCGCTTTGATGTCGTGGTATCGAATCCGCCCTATGTCGCTGCGGACGATCCACTCCTTGGCGGTGACTCGCTGCGTCATGAACCGCGTGAGGCTCTGACACCCGGCAACGACGCCCTCCGCGACCTCGCGCATCTCATCGAGAAAGCTCCGCGCCATCTCGATCACGGGGGCCGTTTGCTGCTGGAGCATGGTTCGCGACAGGGCGCGGCGTTGCGGGCAAAACTTGTCGCGCAGGGTTTCGCTCACGTAGTCTCGCACTCGGACCTGTCGGGTCAGGAGCGCGTGACTGAAGGTCAATGGCTCTGACGTCCCAGCACCCCAATATTTTCAACGTCAACGGAAGTTACGCATGCTCAAGTTCAAGACCAGTGCCGGCGAGTTCACCGTCGAGCTCTACGAAAAAGAAGCGCCGGAATCCTGCGCCAACTTTTTGCACTATGTCGACGATGGCCATTTTGACGGTACGATTTTCCATCGCGTGATTCCGGGCTTCATGATCCAGGGTGGCGGGTTCGCTCCGGGCATGGAGCAGAAAGATACCCGTCCGCCAATTCGCAACGAGGCCACCAACGGTCTCGAAAATCTGCGCGGCACACTCGCCATGGCGCGCACAAGCGACGTCCATAGCGCAACCTCGCAGTTTTTCATCAACCTCGTCGACAACGATTTTTTGAACCACCAGCCCGGCAACTATGGTTACGCCGTATTCGGGCGCGTGACGACGGGGATGGACGTTGTCGATGCCATCGCGGACGTCCCGACCACGCGTCGCCGCGGACACGGTGACGTCCCCGTCGATGATGTCGTCATCGAATCGGTCACCCGAGAGAGCGCCGCCTGAGTTTCGCTCGAGCCGGTCGTTGGCTGCTGCGTGCCGCACTCATCGCGGTCGGCGCGTCGATCGCGTTCGTCGTGCTGCTGCGCTGGATACCCCCTCCAACTTCAGCCTTCATGATCGCAAGCCGCGGAGCGGCCTTGGCACAAGGCGATTTTCGCTACTCGAACGCCTACGACTGGGAACCGCTTGAACGCATCTCCCCTCACGCTGCAATGGCCGTCATCGCATCCGAGGATCAGCTTTTCCCGTTCCATGCCGGTTTCGATTTCGAGTCGATCCGCAAGGCTGTGCAACACAACTCGAAGAGCAAGCGAAAGCGCGGCGCCAGCACCATCTCGCAACAAGTGGCAAAGAATATTTTTCTTTGGTCCGGGCGCAGCTGGGCGCGCAAGGGCCTCGAGGTGTACTTCACCGTACTCATCGAGGCGGCATGGCCCAAGGAGCGCATCCTCGAGGTATATCTCAATGTCGCGGAGTTCGGACCGGGCACCTATGGCGTGCAGGCCGCTGCTCAAAGATTTTTCGGGAAGGACGCCTCTCGCCTGACCCGCCGCGAGGCCGCCACACTGGCCGCCGTACTCCCGAATCCGAAGCGATTCCGGGCCGACCGACCGTCCGACTACATTCAGAAGCGACGCGACGCCATCATGGGGCAGATGCGGGCACTCGGCGGCCCGTCATTCCTCAAACAGCTCGACGACGACGATCCGACCGTCGCACGGAGCCGATGACGTCCTAAAACCCCCGTCGGTCTCGCACGGTGGCCGAGCGCGTCAGGCCCGATCGTAGCCGAGGTTCGGCGAGAGCCAGCGCTCCGCCTCCTCCACACTCTGCCCTTTGCGACGCGCGTAATCTTCGACCTGATCCCGATCGATCTTGCCGATGGCAAAGTAATGGGACTCCGGATGCGCGATGTACCAACCGCTCACCGCCGCCGTCGGATACATCGCAAAACTCTCGGTGAGTCGGATGCCCGTGTTGCGTTCGACGTCGAGCAGCTCCCACAACTTCGCTTTCTCGGTGTGATCGGGACACGCCGGATACCCCGGCGCCGGTCGAATGCCCCGGTACTCTTCGCGAATCAATTGCTGGTTGGTCAATTGTTCCGCGGTGTCGTAACCCCAAAGTTCACGTCGGGCACGCTCGTGGAAATGCTCCGCCGCCGCCTCGGCAAATCGATCGGCCAGCGCCTTGAGCATGATGCTCGAGTAGTCATCGTGCGCCGCTTCGAAACGCGCCACGTGTTCCTCGATGCCGATACCCGTGGTCACCGCGAAGGCGCCGATGTAATCGCGCACGCCGCTCTCGCGCGGCGCGACGTAGTCGGAGAGGCACTCGTGCGGCTGGCCCGCCGGCTTGCCTTTCTGCTGTCGCAGGTGGTTCAGCGTCATCAAAACTTCGCGACGATCCTCGCCGGTGTAGACCTCGATATCATCGCCGACCGAGTTGGCCGGGAAGAATCCGAGCACCGCGCGGACCGATAGCCAGTTACCCGCGATGGTCTGCTTCAGCATGCGGCGCGCATCGGCGTAGAGGTTGCTCGCCGCTTCACCCACGATGGGATCGGTGAGGATGTCCGGGAATTTGCCGGCGAATTCCCACGCGTTGAAGAACGGCATCCAGTCGATGTAGTCGAGCAGATCGGCGAGCGGATAATCCTCGAATACCTGCACGCCGGGACGTAACGGCGCGACAGGTCGGTATGCCTGCCAGTCGATGCGCCGACGATTCGAACGCGCCGCAGAGAGATTTGCCTCCGGCTGTTTCACCGTCTTGCCGGCGTGTTGCTCGCGTCGGCGCTCGTGCTCTTCGGCGATCTTCGCAGCGAAGGCCGACTTGGCGGTCGGCGTCACCAAAGATTGGCAGACACCGACGGCACGCGAGGCGTCTTTGACATAAACCACGGGCTCGCGATATTGGGGCGCGATCTTCACCGACGTATGAGCGGGTGAAGTCGTCGCGCCACCAATCAACAGCGGCACCGAAAAGCCTTGTCGCTGCATCTCGCGCGCGACGTGCACCATTTCATCGAGCGACGGCGTGATCAGGCCCGAAAGACCGATGAGCGCGGCATTCTCGCGTCGGGCGGCATCGAGAATACGCTCTGCCGGCACCATCACACCGAGATCGATGACTTCGAAATTGTTGCACTGCAACACTACGCCGACGATATTCTTGCCGATGTCGTGCACATCGCCTTTGACGGTAGCGAGCACGATCTTGCCGTTGCTGCGCGCAGCGCCCGATTTCTCCCGCTCGATGAAGGGCACGAGATGGGCCACCGCCTTTTTCATCACGCGCGCGCTTTTGACCACCTGCGGCAAAAACATCTTGCCGGCGCCGAAGAGGTCGCCGACGACGTTCATGCCGTCCATCAGCGGCCCTTCTATGACCTTGATCGGATGATCCGCCTCGAGTCGCGCAGCCTCGGTGTCCTCGACGATGAACTCGTCGAGCCCTTTGACGAGCGCGTGTTCGAGTCGCTTCGAGACGGGCAGCGAACGCCATTCGAGATCCGCTTCGCGCTTGGTTCCCGACTCGCCCTTGTAGCGTCCCGCGATCGCGAGCAGGCGCTCCGTGGCGTCTTCGCGACGGTTGAGGATCACGTCCTCAACGGCTTCGCGCAGCTCGGTCTGGATGTCCGCGTAGATCGCGAGCTGCCCCGCGTTGACGATGCCCATGTCCATGCCGGCGCGGATGGCGTGATAGAGAAACACGCTGTGCATTGCCTCACGCACCGGATCGTTCCCCCGGAACGAGAACGAGACGTTGCTGACGCCGCCGCTCACCATGGCATGCGGCAAACGCTGCTTGATCAACCGGGTCGCTTCGATGAAATCGACTCCGTAGTTCGAATGCTCCTCGATGCCGGTGGCGACCGCAAAGATATTGGGATCGAAAATGATGTCTTCGGGCGGAAAGCCGACCTTCTTCGTCAGCACCTCGTACGAACGCGAACAGATGGCAACCTTGCGCTCGATGCTGTCAGCCTGACCTTGCTCATCGAAGGCCATGACGACCACCGCCGCGCCGTAGGCGCGAACCTTGCGTGCCTGCGCGATGAATGCCTCCTCGCCTTCCTTGAGGCTGATGGAGTTCACGATGGCCTTGCCCTGAACACACTTGAGCCCGGCCTCGATGACGGTCCATTTGGAGGAGTCGATCATCACGGGTACCCGGGCGATGTCGGGCTCGGAAGCGATGAGATTGAGGAAACGGACCATGGCCGCTTCGGAGTCGAGCATGCCCTCGTCCATGTTCACGTCGATGATCTGCGCACCCGCAGCCACCTGCTGCCGTGCGATGTCGACGGCCGCGGCGTAATCGTCGGCCTCGATGAGTTTGCGGAACTTCGCAGAACCCGTGACGTTGGTGCGCTCGCCGACGTTCACGAATAAGGTGTCTTCGCTGATGTTGAGCGGCTCGAGACCCGAGAGGCGACACTTCACTTCAGGCTTGGCGCGCTGTCGCGGTTTGACGCCGCGCACGGCTTCGGCGATCAGGCGGATGTGATCAGGCGTCGTACCGCAACACCCACCCACGATGTTGAGCAATCCGGACTGCGCAAACTCCGCGAGGATCGCAGCGGTTTGCTCGGGAGTTTCGTCGTACTCGCCGAAGGCGTTGGGCAGTCCGGCATTGGGATGGGCCGAGACGAAACGATCGGAGATGCGCGAGAGCTCGGCGATGTAGGGTCGCATGTCCGAGGCGCCGAGCGCGCAATTGAGACCGATGGCGAAAAGCTCGCCGTGTTGCACGGAGTTCCAGAACGCCTCCGTGGTTTGACCTGATAGCGTACGACCCGACGCATCGGTGATCGTGCCCGACACCATCACGGGTAGATCGATGCCAAGCTCCGACTGCACCTGCCTCACGGCGAACAGCGCCGCTTTGGCGTTCAGGGTGTCGAAGATGGTTTCGATCAACAAAATGTCCGAGCCGCCCTGCACCAGTGCTCGGGCCGCCTCGGCATAGGCGATCACCAACTGATCGAAATTGACGTTACGTGCGCCGGGATCATTGACGTCTGGCGAAATCGAGGCGGTACGATTGGTCGGACCGAGCGTTCCCGCGACGAAACGCGGCGATCCCGTCGCCGCGGCGACCTCATCGGCGATCTCGCGCGCGATGCGCGCAGCGCGATAATTGAGCTCGGGAACCAACGCTTCCATGCCGTAGTCGGCCTGCGCGACCGTCGTCGCGTTGAACGTATTGGTCTCGATGATGTCGGCACCCGCCTCGAAATAGGCGCGGTGGATACCGGCGACGATCTGCGGCTGCGTCAGCGTCAAAAGGTCGTTGTTCCCGCGAATGTCTCGACCGTAGTCTCGAAAACGATCACCTCGATAACCCGCCTCATCGAGCTTGTGGCGCTGGATCATCGTGCCCATCGCACCGTCGATGATCAGGATCCGCTGCTCGATGAGCTCGCGCAGCTTGCGAATACGCGTGTCCCGGGCTTTGACGTCGACGGGGACCACCGAATACGGCGACGCCTTTGCGCTCACCGATCGGTCGTCGAGCGCCTGCGGGCAGCCCGCATGGGACAAATGCGGCAGATGCGTCGGGCAACAACTCATAATCAAGTTCCGGAGGTCTGCGGTCTCAAGCCGAGCGCATGGCAAATGGCGTAGGTCAGTTCGGCACGATTGAGCGTGTAGAAGTGGAATTCGTTGACGCCATGCCGGCGCAGACGCGATACCTGCTCGATGGCGACGTTCGCCGCGATGAGGCGGCGCGTATCGGGGTCATCATCGAGACCGGCAAAGCGATCGGCGAGCCAGCTCGGGATCTTGGCACCGCAGCGCGCGGCGAATCGTGTCACCTGCGGAAAGCGCGTGATCGGCAGGATGCCCGGTACGATGCTGATACCGATCCCCGCGGCGACACAACGATCGCGGAAACGCAAATAGTCGTCGGTATCAAAGAAAAATTGCGTGATCGCCCTCGTGGCGCCCGCATCGACCTTGCGACGGAAATTCTCGAGATCGTCCTCGGGGGAGGTCGCCTCCGGGTGGGTCTCGGGGTAAGCGGCGACCGAGATGTCGAAATCGGCGACCGAACGCAGGCCGGCGACGAGATCAGCGCCGTAGGCGAAGCCGTCCGGGTGCGGTTCGTATTTCGTGACGCCCTGAGGCGCATCGCCTCGCAACGCGACGATATGACGAACGCCCTCATCCCAATATTTTCGAGCGATATCGAGGACCTCACCGCGCGGCGCACCGACGCAAGTGAGATGCGGCGCACCGGTGAGCGCCGTCTCGGACTGGATGCGCTTGACGAGCGCATGCGTACGATCGCGCGTCGAGCCATCGGCGCCATAGGTCACCGATACGAAGCGCGGCGCAAGCGGCGCAAGGCGCTGCACCGACTGCCACAACGTGGCTTCCATCGCCGCATCGGCAGGCGGGAAAAATTCGAAGGAGACGCGGATCGGTTCGGCGGACATGGGCTAGCTCCTCAGGCGAGTACGGCGAGATCAGCCGCGAACGGCGGCGGACTGAGAGGTCGAGGTGTTGAGGACGGATCGCGTGGCACGCACGCGACCTCGCGCGACGAGAACATGACGACCCTCGGCCTCGACCGGCGCGATGGCCAGACAGTCGATACCGCAGTCGGCCAACAGCGAGCGCAAGCGCGACGGTGGAGAGCCCTGCGCTTCGAGCAGATCGTAGGGGACCACGCACCACAGCACGCCTGAATCCCCGAGCCGCGCGCGTGCGCGCTGCAGCAGCGCGGGAAGCTGATCGCTCTCGCGGAGCTCGTCGGGCAACGGCGCTTCGAGACAGACATCAAAGATTCCGCCGGTACGAACCTCGCCGCTCGTCAGTACCTCGGCCTGAAACCCTTCGGCCTCGAGCCAGGACTGCAATACGTTTTTTTCGGGCTTGGAAGCCGCGCGCAGCGTGACACGAGGCGGACCGCCCGCAGCCGAACCACGCTCGTCATCTTGCAGCAGCGCCTCGAGGACCTCTCGATGCTGACTGCGGACGAGCACCCGCGCCCCGACGATGTCGCGAGTGAACTCGCTGCCGAGTGCCCCACGCAGACTGCGTCCTAACCGACTCGTGACCACCCAGTCCGCGGCAGAGCCCCGCAGACTCGCCCGTGCACCCGCCTCGATGGCATGCAGACGCGCCCTCGCCTCGCGTAGTGCGGCATCGTCGGGCGCAAGCCGGGAGAGCAACAAGCCGAGCAGATCGGCCGAAAAGCCCGTGTCGGTCGCCGGTTGGTATTCGACGCGCTGACCGCGACGAACCCGACGCAACAACCCGGCCTGCGCGAGCTGTTTCAGATGTCGCGACACATTGGGCTCGCTGTCGGACGTGGCGGCCGCCAATTCAGACACGCTGGTCGGGCGATCGGCACAGAGTCGGAGCAAGCGTAGACGCGCCGCATCGGCGACCGCCCGAAGTGCCCGAGACATGGTGTCCGCATCGGCCCGAGTTTCTGAATTTCTCAACATTGCAATAATCCTACCCCCTAGACGGCGAGAATCACAAAAGTTACATTCGAAACAGTTTCATATGCAACTAAAGGCGCTGCCATGAATGCCGTCCTGAAGGAAACGCCCCACGCCAACCCCATGGGCCTCGATGGCTTCGAATTCGTCGAGTTCGCCTCCCCCGACTCCGGCCTGCTCGATCCGATCTTTCGACAACTCGGCTTCGAGGCGGTGGCTCACCATCGATCGAAAGACGTCACGCTCTATCGTCAAGGCGCGATCAATTTCATCGTCAACCGCGAGAAGCGCAGCCAAGCGGGATATTTCGCCGAGGAACACGGTCCTGGCGCCTGCGGCATGGCGTTCCGAGTTCACAACGCACAGAAGGCCTACGCGCGGGCGCTCGAGCTCGGCGCGCAACCCGTGGACCTGCCGACGGGGCCCATGGAGTTGCGCCTCCCGGCCATCCGCGCGATCGGCGGAGCGGCGCTGTATCTGATCGACCGCTACGGCGATGGTGCAAGCATTTACGACATCGACTTCGAGTGGCTCCCGAATGTCGATCGACACCCGAAGGGCGTCGGCCTGCAACTCATCGATCATTTGACGCACAACGTCTATCGGGGACGGATGGCGCATTGGGCCGCGTTCTACGAACGCCTGTTCAATTTCCGCGAGATCCGGCACTTCGACATCCACGGTCAGCACACCGGCCTGCAATCGAGGGCGATGACGGCCCCCGACGACAAGATCCGCATCCCCCTCAATGAAGAAGGCGGTCAGGGCGGCGGGCAGATCGAGGAGTATCTGCTGCGCTTCAATGGCGAGGGCATCCAGCATATTGCGCTCTCGACCACCGACCTTTGCGCGACGGTCGATGCGCTCCGCGCCCGCGGCGTGCCGTTGATGACGGCGCCGCCCGAAACCTACTACGAAATGCTCGAGGAGCGATTACCGGGCCATGGGCAGCCCACGGCAGCGCTGCAGCAGCGCGGCATCCTCCTCGATGGCACGACGAACGGCGAGCGCAGACTGCTGCTGCAGATCTTCTCGGAGTGCCTCATCGGACCCGTGTTCTTCGAGTTCATCCAGAGAAAGGGCGACGAAGGCTTCGGCGAGGGCAACTTCAAGGCCCTGTTCGAATCGCTCGAGCGAGACCAGATGCGACGCGGAGTACTCAAGCGATGAGTCTCATCAAAAAAATCCATCATGTGGCATATCGCTGCCGCGATGCGAAGGAAACCGTCGAGTTTTATCGCGATGTCCTCGGCATGGCTTTCACCACCGCCTTCGCCGAAGATCGCGTCCCCTCGACCCACGAGCCCGACCCGTACATGCACGTGTTCCTCGATGCCGGGATGGGCAATGTGCTCGCGTTCTTCGAACTGCCGACGCGCGATCCGATGGGGCGCGATCCGAGCACGCCGAGCTGGGTGCAGCACATTGCTTTCGAGGTCGATGATCTCGTCACGCTGGAAAACACTCGCCAGAGACTGCTCGAGCGCGGCATCGAGGTCGTAGGCCCGACAGACCATGGACTTTTCAAATCGATCTATTTCTTTGACCCGAACGGTCATCGCCTCGAGCTCACCGTGAATACGGGAACTCCCGAGCAGGAGCGCCGCGCTCGCGAAGTCGCGCCCGCCATGCTCGAGGAATGGAGCCAGACCAAGCGCGCCCCGAGACACGCCGCATGGCTGCACGCGGCGGAATTCTCTGCTGAAGAGAAATCGCCATGAAGCTCGCAACCCTGCGCGCGGCGGACGCACGTGATCGCGACGGTCGCCTCGTCCTCGTCTCCAAAGACCTCTTGCGGATGCTACCCGCGGAGTCGGTCGCGCCGAGCTTGCAAGCGGTCCTCGACAATTGGGCGCGCCTCGAAGGATCGCTGCGCGCCATCGCCTCACGACTCGAGTCCGGTGAGGGTGAGGCGTTCGATCCGCGCAATTGCCTCTCGCCTTTGCCACGCGCCTATCAGTGGGCTGACGGCTCGGCGTACGTGAACCACGTCGAGCTCGTCCGCAAGGCGCGCAACGCACCGATGCCGGCCTCGTTCTGGACCGACCCGCTCATGTACCAGGGCGGCTCCGACACCTTCCTCTCACCCACCGGGGCGATCCCGCTCGCCGATGCGTCGTGGGGACTGGATTTCGAGGCCGAGGTCGCCGTCGTCACCGACGATGTCCCGCGCGGCGCCTCGGCCGCCGAAGCCGCCTCGCGCATCCGACTCGTGATGCTCGTGAACGACGTCTCACTGCGCAATCTCATTCCCGACGAGCTCGCCAAAGGATTCGGTTTCTTCCAGTCGAAGCCTTCGAGTGCGTTCTCGCCTATCGCCGTGACGCCCGATGAGCTCGGACCGCATTGGGATGGCGGTCGCCTGCACCGCCCGCTTGCCGTGGACTACAACGGCACGCCGTTCGGACGCGCGAATGCGGGGGTCGACATGACCTTCGATTTCCCCACGTTGATTGCGCATGCCGCGAAGACCCGAGCGCTCGCTGCCGGCACCATCATCGGCTCCGGTACCGTCTCCAACCGCGGCGCCGACGGCGGCCCGGGCCGGCCGATTGCGGAAGGTGGCGTCGGCTACTCCTGCATCGCCGAGCAGCGTACCGTCGAGACGCTTACGCAGGGCGCGCCACGAACGCCCTTCATGAGCTCGGGCGATCGCATCCGCATCGAGATGCTCGATGACGCCGGGCGTTCGATTTTCGGCGCCATCGAGCAGCAAGTGGCCTGACCTGCGCTCCGGAAAAAAAAGACACGCACCCATGAGCGATACGCCGCGACTACAACTCGATCGCTTCTTGCCGTACCGACTGTCCGTGCTCAGCAATCTCGTGAGCTCGGCGATCGCCGGAAGTTACTCCTCTCGATTCGGCATCAGCATCCCCGAATGGCGCGTGATGGCCGTACTTGCGATGCAACCGGAACTCTCGGCTGCACAGGTCGCGGAGCGCACCGCGATGGATAAAGTCGCCGTCAGTCGTGCCGTGTCGAGCCTGCTCGAGAAGGGACGCATCGAACGCAGCGTCTCGCCGGGCGATCGGCGGAGATCGATTCTCAAGCTCTCGGTCGAGGGCGCACGCATCTATCGCGAAGTGGTGCCGCTTGCACTCCGTCACGAGCAATCTTTGCTCGATGTGCTCGATGTCGCAGATCGCGTGGCGTTGGAGCGAATTCTCGATACCTTGCTCGGGCGCGCTCGCGTGCTCGGCGAGCACCGTTGAAAGATCCAAAGGGGACCCGAAAAACCATGCTGAGCAAAATTCCGCGACAAAGGATCGCCCTCATCGACAAGATCACGCGTGCAGCACGCAACATGCGTGGCGCGCCGTCTGCAGGACTACTGCGCGATTACTTCCGCGGCGTAGGCGAGGAAGATCTGGCGGCTCACGATCCGCGTACGCTCGCCCTGCTCGCCAAGGCTCACCACGAACTTGCCCGTCGCCGGAAATCCGGCGAGACACTGGTGAAGGTGTTCTCGCCGGAAGCGGACGACCCGATCGGCGACCGTCACAGCTACGCGCTCATCGTCACGGAAGATCGACCGTTTCTCGTCGACTCCATCGGGCTCGCCTTCAGCGCGGCCGGCGTCGGCGTACAGATGCTGATACATCCCGTGTTGCAGACGACGCGTCGCTCCGACGGCGTGCTGCAGCACGCCACGCTCGCAAGTGGCTCCACCTCCCTCGGTCGGGAGTCCTGGCAGCTCTATGAAATCGATCGTCAGTTCGGCGATGCCCGGCTCGAACGCATCACGCAGGCGCTGCGCACGACGCTCGAGGACGTACGCGTCGCCGTCGATGACTGGCGCGCGATGCGCGCCAAAGTTCTCGGAGTCCTAGTCTCATTGCAGTCTCCGATCTCGGAGCGCCGACGCGAAAGCAGTTCCGTGCGCGCAGCGCGCGCCGAAGCGATCGAGCTCCTGCGCTGGGTCGAGGGCGCGCACTTCGTGTTTCTCGGCTATCGATACCACGCTCTGCGACGGGGTCGTGCCACGGATCGCCTGATGCCAGTGGCCCGCAGTGGACTCGGCTTGCTGCGTCCCGGTCGCTCCGAGGGGCAGAAGGTCGAAACGCTCGGTGGCGCGCTGCGCGAGGCGGTTCGCAACTCCGATCCGCTGCTCATCACCAAATCGCCAATCACATCCACGGTGCATCGGGCCGGGCATCTCGATCACATCGCCGTCAAAGATTTTGACGCACAGGATCGCGTGCGCGGTGAACATCGATTCGTCGGTCTATGGACCTCCACCGCCTACTTCGCCTCGCCCACCGAGATACCGGTCGTACGAAAGAAAGTGGCCGAGGTCATCGAGACCTTCGGTCTCGACCCTCAGAGCCACGATGGCAAGGCGGTGCTCGCCGTGCTCGAAACCTGGCCTCGCGACGAACTCTTCCAGTCGCCGGTGTCGGGACTCGTGTCTTTCGTTCGCGGCGTCGTCAATTTGTATGAGCGTCGGACGAGTCGTCTCATGATGCGATACGACGCACTGGGTCGATTCTGGTCGTGCATGGTATTCGTCCCTCGCGATCGCTACACCACCGAAGTCAGGCTGCGTATCGAACGCTTGCTGCTCGAGCGATGCGGAGGATCCAACCTCGAGTCGCAGGTACAAATCGCCCTGTCGAACCACGCGCGACTGCACATCACGGTTCGGGGCGATGACATTCCGGCAAAGCTCGCCGTGGCAGCGATCGAGGCCGAGGTGGCGACGCTCGTGGCGACCTGGTCCGATAATCTCCGCGCGACGCTGCTCGATTCGATGCCGACGGCGAACGCCATGGAGCTGCTCGATCGACACGGCTCACGCTTTCCCCTTGCCTACCAGAGCGAGGTGAACCCTCGCGAGGCCATCGGCGACCTGCAAGCGCTCGAGGCGCTACGTGTCACGCCCGAGCTCCCGCACCTGCGTCTGCATCGCCCGGTAGGGACACCCAAACACATCGTCCATCTGCGCGTGGCGCGGCACACCGAGGCGCTGCCGATCGCGGAGCTTGTTCCATTGCTCGAAAACTTTGGGCTACGCATGCTCGCCGAGAGGCCTTGGACGCTTGCGGGTCTCGATGGCGGACCGATCGTCTCGCTGCAAGACTTTTCGCTCGAACTCAGAGACGGTGCCACCGTGGATCTCGCCCGTGACGGCGAGCGTCTACTGCTCGCGCTGCGCCTCGTTCGTCGCGGCGAACTCGAGAGCGACGGATTCAATCGACTCGTGCTTCGTGCCGGACTCTCGGCCGACGAGGTCAATGTGCTGCGAGCCTGCTGCCGTTACCTGCTGCAGACCGGCATTCCGTTCAGTCAGCGCTACATGGAGCGGGCGCTCGCCGCTCATGCCGCGCTAGCGGCTGATCTGTACGCGCTGTTCGAGCAGCGACTGGCTCCCGCACGTCAGCGCAATACGGGCGAGAGTCGTTTGCTCGCACGGATCGATCGCGCGCTCGAGGCAATCGTGAGCGCCGACGAGGACCGCATCCTGCGCGCCTTCCTGGCCGTGATTCAGGCCATCGACCGAACGAACCACTATCAGCGCAACGACGACGGTACCCGTCGCCCTACGCTGGCGTTCAAACTCGATCCGAAGGCGATTCCCAACTTGCCGCTGCCCCGTCCTCATCACGAAATCTACGTGCTTGGACCTCAAGTCGAGGGCGTGCACCTGCGCATGGGTGATGTCGCGCGCGGCGGCATCCGCTGGTCCGATCGTCGCGAGGACTTCCGAACCGAGGTGCTCGGTCTCATGAAGGCCCAGAACGTCAAGAACACGCTGATCGTGCCCGAGGGCGCGAAAGGCGGATTCGTGGCGCGACGGCTGCCTGCGGGTGGAACACGCGAGGCCATCCAGGCAGAAGGCGTTGCCGCATATCGGGCCTTCATCCACGCACTGCTCGATGTGACCGACAACATCGTCGGTTCGAAAATCGTTCCGCCGAAGGGCGTTCGTCGTCGCGACGGAGACGATCCGTACCTCGTCGTGGCCGCCGACAAAGGCACGGCGACCTTCTCGGATACCGCGAACGCCATTTCGGTCGAGCGCGGTTTCTGGCTCGGCGACGCGTTCGCCTCGGGCGGCTCGGCCGGCTACGACCACAAAAAAATGGGCATCACCGCACGGGGTGCCTGGGAGTGCGTGAAGCGACACTTCCGCGAGCTCGGCATGGACATCCAGTCGCAACCCTTCACGGTAGCCGGTATCGGCGACATGTCGGGTGACGTGTTCGGCAACGGCATGCTGTTGTCGCCGGCCATCAAGCTCGTCGCCGCGTTCAACCACGCGCATATTTTCATTGACCCCGATCCGGACACGGCGAAATCCCTCGCCGAGCGCGAACGACTGTTCGCGCTGCCTCGCTCGGCCTGGAGCGATTACAACCGCACGATCATCTCCAAAGGCGGTGGCATCTTCGATCGCAGCGCGAAGTCGATACGGTTGTCCGTCGAAGCACGAACGCTGCTCGACATCGACTCCGATACGCTGACACCAACCGAACTCATTCGCACGATCCTGCGCATGCGCGTCGATCTGCTGTGGAATGGCGGCATCGGTACCTACGTCAAATCTTCGCTCGAGCCCCAGTCGGCCGCCGGCGACCGCGGCAACGATGCGGTCCGAGTCGACGGTCGCGAGCTGCGTGCCCGAGTCGTGGGCGAAGGGGGCAACCTCGGATTCACGCAACGCGGACGCGTCGAATACGCGCTCGCGGGAGGTCGAATCAATACGGACTTCATCGACAACTCGGCGGGCGTGAACACCTCGGACGTCGAAGTGAACCTGAAGATCCTCACGAGCGGTGTCGAGGCACGCGGTCGACTGCGGCGCAAAGATCGCGATCGGCTGCTGGCGAGCCTCACCGACGAAGTTGCCGCGCTGGTACTACGCAACAACTACTTGCAGAGTCAGGCGCTCTCGACCCTCGAGTTGCAATCTGCCGAACGACTGCCGGAGCTGCGTGGCGTGATCCGCGAACTCGAGCGCAATGGAGAGCTCGACCGAGTGGTCGAACACCTGCCGGATGAAGAAACGCTAACGAGCCGGCGCAAACAGGGTATCGGCCTCACTCGACCCGAACTCGCCGTGGTACTCGCCTATTCGAAGATTTCCCTGAACCGACAACTGCTCGCATCGGATCTGCCCGAGGATCGTTATTTCGCGGCAGAGCTCGCCCGTTATTTCCCGAACGCGGTACGTCGACGCTTCGACAAAGATATCGGTCATCACAAACTTCGGCGCGAGATCATCACCACGGCGGTGACCAACAGCCTCGTCAACCGCATGGGCCCGAGCTTCGTGTTACGCGCCTGCGCCGAAAGCGGCTCACGCGCAGCGGACGTGGCACGCGCCTACAACATCGCGCGCGAGATCCTCGGCATGCGCGATGTCTGGAGCAAGCTTGAGGCGCTAGATAATCGAGTGCCGAGTCGTGCGCAGTATGTGGCGTATGCCGATACGGCACGCCTGCTGCGACATGTCACGCTATGGCTGCTGCGGCAACGCCGCGGTGCACTCAACGTCGACCAATCGGTGCGGGAGCTGTCGGCGCCGATGCAGTCCCTGCGCGCGGCGGTTCCGAAAGCGCTGGCCGGGAGTCCTGCGGAGCGATATCGATCAGCGCTCGCCGAGCTCGGTCAAGCCGGTCTTCCGCCCGCGCTCTGTGCCACGCTCGCCGAACTTCGCGTCCTCGACAACGCTCTCGATATCCTCGAGTGCGCCGCGGCCTCGCGCCGGAGCGTCGGGAACACGGCCGAGGCGTGGTATGCGACCACGGCCGCGCTCAAGCTCGACTGGCTCGCCGATCAGATCACGGGGCTGGCCGTCGACTCGTCGCTGCAAGCCACCGCCCGCATCGGGTTGCGTGAAACGAGCCGCTCGCTGGAGCGCAGGATCGTGGAGCGGGTGATCGCGAGCGGCGGACTCGAACGCTGGCGCGCCAAGCGCGAGTCGTCGATCGCCGAGTGGGAGAGAACCGTGACGGAAATCGCAAGCCACGGAGCCTCCGACTTCGCCTCGCTATCCGTCTGTCTCGATGCCCTGAGACCGCTCGCCAACTGATCGTCGGCGGCGGCCTCAGGTCGATCTCAGTTCGAGGACGACTCGCTCGCCTGAGCGAGCTTCTGCTTGGAGAGCTCCGCCTTCTGGTGCATGGGCGTTCGGGCCGCCAGCCATGCGGCGAGAGCGACTCCGACGGTGATCGCGATCAACTCGATGGCATGCTTCTCCGGGTACTCCCAGAACTCGGTGAAGAGTTTCCAGCGCCCACCGAGCTCTACCGCATTCCAGGCCACGATAGCCGTCGGAATGCCGTAG
>JBILWC010000019.1:0-49382 GCA_044370105.1 Steroidobacteraceae bacterium
CCCCAGCTTCCGCCTCACGCAGTATCCCTACGATCTGCTCTTCGCTGAACCGCTTCTTCACGTCCGACCTCCTGCTTCAGGGTCAGACTCTAGACCGTCCTGTGACTAATTTCTGGGGGGACGTCGCTGCAACATCAGTCGGATCGCGTACGACCTCGATTTATCGCGACAAACGGTCCAAAGGACGGTCCGCGCCATGGAACGGGCGGGTCTCCTTGATCTGGATGAAGGACCCGATCGACGCTCGATCTACCCGAGCCTGACGAGCACGGGGCGAGTGGTCACCAAGCTCAGAGTGACGCAGGCTCACGCGTGGTCCCATCGGCTCGCTGCGCCGGTCGACACTCCCGCGGTGAGCGCAGCGGAATGGCTCTTGCAAACGATGTTGTTCCACCTTCCCGAGCGCCTCGACCCCTATTCGATCGATCCGAATGATCTCCCTGGGGGCATGCCTTGGAGTTTTGACGAGGCACTGCGAAGACAACGGCAGCGGCAGCCAAGGCAAGTGCCGGAAACGCCGGTTCATCCGATCATGGAGAATGGGGGAGACCGGCTGTGGCCCGACCGCGAAGTGAAGCGCGGGCCGCTCTCCCGACGCGCCACACAGGGGACACGCGCCGATCGCACGGCCGATCGCACGGCCGATCGATCAGGCTGAGGGAGTCGGAGCCTGTCGGATACGAATGTGCAGTTCGCGCAACTGCTTCTCGGAGACCTCGGTCGGGGCGTCCGTCAACGGGCACGCTGCGGTTTGGGTCTTCGGGAAAGCGATGACATCGCGAATGTTGTCGGCGCCAGAGATGAGCATGGCGAGTCGATCGAGGCCGAACGCGATGCCGCCATGCGGCGGCGCTCCGAACTTGAGGGCGTCGAGCAGGAAGCCGAACTTGCGACGAGCCTCCTCGGCGTCGATGCCAAGCAGGTCGAACACGGTGGACTGCAGATCCTGGCGATGGATACGCACTGATCCTCCGCCGATCTCGGAACCGTTCAACACCATATCGTAAGCCTTGGCGAGCGCCTTGCCGGGATCGGCCCGCAACGCTTCGGGATCAAGATTCTTGGGCGACGTAAACGGATGATGCATCGCGCTCCAGCGCTTTTCGTCTGCGTCGAATTCGAACATCGGGAAGTCGACGACCCAGAGCGGCGCCCACGCGCCCTGCACGAGCCCGAGGTCGTGGCCTATCTTGAGGCGCAACGCTCCGAGGGCGTCGTTGACCACCTTCGCGGAGTCGGCACCAAAGAAAATGAGATCGTTGTCCGCTGCGCCCGTGCGCTCGAGAATTCCCGAGACTGCTGCATCGTCGAGGAACTTGATGATCGGCGACTGCAGACCGTCGCGACCCTTGGCCCGCTCGTTGACCTTGATGTACGCCAAACCTTTGGCGCCGTAACGAGCGACGAAGGTGGTGTAATCGTCGATTTCCTTGCGGGTGAGTTTGCCGCCGCCTGGTACGCGCAGTGCAGCCACTCGACCGCTCGGGTCTTTGGCAGGCCCTGCGAATACTTTGAAATCGCAAGAAGAGACAAGATCGGCGACATCGACGAGTTCGAGCGGGATACGCAAATCCGGCTTGTCGCTCGCATAGCGACGTATCGCCTCGTCGTAACTCATCCGCGGGAAGGGGTTCGGAAGCTCGACCTTGGCCACGTTCTTGAAGATATGGCGGATAAGTCCTTCCATGATCGACATGATCTCGTCCTGCCCGAGGAAGGACGTTTCGATATCGAGCTGGGTAAAGTCGGGCTGCCGATCGGCGCGCAGGTCTTCGTCGCGGAAGCAACGCACGATTTGGTAGTAACGATCGAAGCCGGAGACCATCAGCAACTGCTTGAAAATCTGCGGCGACTGCGGCAACGCGAAGAATTTCCCGGGATGCGTGCGCGAAGGCACGAGATAGTCGCGCGCGCCCTCGGGCGTCGCCTTCGTGAGCATCGGCGTCTCGATATCGCAGAAGCCGGCATCGTCGAGATACTGCCGCATCGCACGCGTGATCTGATGGCGCTGACGCAAGCGCTGGCTCATCTCGTCGCGACGAAGGTCGAGATAACGATATTTGAGACGCACTTCTTCGGAGACGTTTTCATCGAGCTGGAACGGCAATGGCTCGGAGCGGTTGAGCAGCTCGATGCGTCGGGCCAGCATCTCGATCTTGCCCGAAGCGAGGTTTGCGTTGGTCGTCCCCTCGGGTCGGGCGCGTACGAGCCCGGTGATGCTGACCACGAACTCGTTGCGCAGTTTTTCGGCTTCGGCGAACACCTCGGCGGCATCGGGATCGCAGACGATCTGCACGAGACCTTCGCGATCACGCAGGTCGACGAAGATCACGCCACCGTGATCTCGACGGCGGTGGACCCAGCCTGCGACGGTGACCGTGCTGCCGATGAGGGTTTCGTTGACGTGACCGCAGTAATGTGTGCGCATAAGGGGCGGGGATGTTACAAAGTCGGCCGCCCTGCCGCCACTACGATCTGAGATACCACGCGCGATCGAGCTCGGTGACCTCGGCCGAAAACCGGTCGCACTCCTGGCGCTTGATCGCGAGGAAGACCTTCAGAAACCCCTCCCCCAGCGCGCCTTTGAGGAAATCCGACCCGGCGGCACGATCGATGGCCTCCTGCCAGGCCTGGGGAAGCTCGCGAGGGCTCGCGCTCTGCGACCCCGCAGTCTGCAAACCCTCGCTTTGGCGATACCCGTTGCCGGTGACGGGCGGGCCGGGATCGAGCCTCTCTTCGAGGCCCCGCTCGATCCCTGCGAGGATCGTGGCCGCGGCCAGGTAAGGATTGGCATCGGCGCCCGCGATTCGATGCTCGACATGTCGCGAGGCGGGAGGCCCCACCGGAATGCGCAGCGATACGGAGCGATTGTTGACGCCCCAGTTCGCCGCGACCGGCGCATAACTTTGACTACGGAAACGCCGATAAGAATTTCCGTTGGGCGCAAACACCAGCAAGCTTTCGGCCATGGTCGACTTGAGACCCCCGATGGCCTGTCGCAGCAGCGGCGTCCCGGCCGGATCGTCGGACGCGAAAAGATTTTGACCGGCACCGCCGCCTTTACCCTCACTGGCAAGGCTGACGTGGAGATGCATCCCGCTTCCGGCGAGATCGACGAACGGCTTGGCCATGAACGTGACGAGCAGTCCATGACGGGCCGCAACGCCTCGTAGCAAACGCTTGAGCATCACGGCCTCATCGACGGCGCGGAGGGCATCATCGCGATGGGTGAGCGTGATTTCGAACTGCCCGGGCGCGTACTCGGACATCAGGGTTTCGGCGGGGATACCTTGGGCGCGGGCGGCGGCATACACCTCGTCGAACACGGGGGCGAGTTCCTCGAGGCGCGCGAGGCTGTAGGCCTCGATGCGACCGGAGTCGCGCGCGATGGAGCCTGCGGGCGACGCATCGCTCTCGCGCAGCACGTAAAACTCGAGCTCCACGGCGAGCACCGGTCGCATGCCGCGACCTTGAAGACGCGAAATCGCACGCGCGAGCGCATGTCGCGGATCCGCGGGCGCGGGCTCGCCTCGCAAGTTGTACATGGACAGCATGACTTGCGCCGTGGGTCGCGAGAGCCAAGGCGCACGCGCCAGCGTTCCTGCGACAGGTCGGCAAATCAAATCCGCGTCGCCCGTATCCCAAACGAGCCCCGTCGCATCGACGTCCGTTCCGGTGATATCGAGACCGAGAATGGACCCCGCGACGGGACGTCCATGCAGAAAGAGTCGCTCGAGCTCGCCGACGCTCGCCGTCTTGCCGCGGGCGACACCGGATGGATCGGTGATGAAAAGCTGCACCGCCTCGATGTCGGGGTTTCGACCCAGGAATTCTTTGAGTTCGTCGCTCACGATTCGAGCCCCTCGCTCATGACTGCAGTGACGATCGATCGACGGCGTCGAGAAAACTTCCGATGCCCGCGCAAAGTGCATCAATCGCCGGCGCCTGAAGCATCGGCGCAGTCAGCATCATGTTGTGGAACGGCGTGACCAGCAAGCCGCGATTGAGCAACCAAAGATGAAGGGCATGCTCGAGCTCGGGTCGCATGGCCGCCTCGGCCGCGCTGCCGTTGACGGGCGCGGGTCCGAAACCGAATTCGATCCGCGCCCCGACGCGCGAGACATGCCAATCCAGATTTCGAGTGGCAAATAATTCGAGCAAGCCCTGCTCGAGACGGCTCGCCGCCGCCTGCATCGCAAGATGCGTCGAGTCCGTATGCAGGTGCGCAAGCGCCGCTTCGAGCGCCGCAAAGACGAGCGGATTGGCCGCGAGCGTCGTGCCCATCCCCGAATGACCGCCCGTACGCGAGGCGAGAACGCGTTGCATGCGCGCCTCGACTTCCGCGGTGAACCCGAGCACCGCACAGGGCAGTCCTCCGGCGATCGCCTTGCCACAAACCCAGAAGTCGCCATGTACACCGTGAGTTCCGGCGTAACCGCCGGGACCCGACGACAAGGTATGGGTTTCGTCGATGACGAGCAGCGCACCATGACGACGGCACAGCGACTGCAGCGTCGCGAGATAACCCGGCGCTGGCAGCACCATGCCGATGTTCGTCATCACGGGTTCGGCGATCACGGCTGCGATGTCACCCGACTGAAGGGCGTGTTCGAGCGCCGACACGTCGTTGAATTCGACGGCCACGGCCGCCTGAGCATGATCGAGCGCAGGCCCGATCGCACCTTCACGCAGCACGGTACGTCCCTGACGGAGGCGGACGAGGGTCTCGTCGACGGTGCCGTGGTAACACCCCTGGAAGACGAGGGTTTTCGATCGACTCGTGAGCGCGCGCGCCCAACGCAGTGCCGCACGATTGGCATCGGTCGCTGTCTGCATCACCTGCCAGAACGGCAAATCGAATCTTTGAGCGAGCTGCTCGCCGACAGCGGCAACGCGCTCATCGGGCAGCATGCACGTGAGACCGCGACCCGACTGCAATGCGATGGCCGCAGCGACGGCTGGCGGCGAATGACCGAACATCGATCCCGTATCGCCCAGACAAAAGTCGGTGTAGCTCTCGCCGTCGACGTCGGTCAGCGTCACGCCCTCCGCGCGGGCGACGAAGAGCGGATGGGGAGTGCCCCAATCGGCCATCCAATGCATCGGTACGCCAGAGAGCCAATGCGCTCTCGAGCGCTCGGCGAGTTCACGCGAGCGCGGGCGCTTGACCACGAACGCCGCCCGCTCACTCTCGAGGAGGCGGGTCAGCGTGGTCGTCATCATTTCGCCTTGCGAGGTTTGGCGCGCGAGGGCTTCGCGGCGGGTTTGCTGCGCGTCGATTTGGTGGCAGCCGCTTTGTCGGCGGCAGGCTTTGCGCTCTCGCTCTTGGAGGCGTCGGACTTCGGAGCGTCGGACTTCGGAGCGTCCGCCTTTGCCGCGTCAGACTTCGAGGCCTCGCCGTCTTTCGATTCGGGCTTCGATTTCTCCTCGCCTTCACCGGCAAGGTTGCGTTTGCGATCCTGATCGGACTTGAAATCGGTTTCGTACCATCCGCCGCCCTTCAGTCGGAAGATCGGCGCAGACACCAGTTTGACGAGGGAGTTCTTCCCGCAGGCTTCGCACTTGCGCAGCGGCTTGTCGGAAATTTTTTGCAGGACCTCGGTCTGCGCTCTGCAGGCCCGGCACTCGTATTCGTAAAACGGCATGGCGAAGGATTATAGCGGCTCAGTGAATGAGCGATCGATCATGCGTTTTTCCCGAAAGCGAGTCGACCGTCCTCCCCCACGCCGACGTGGATGCGATCACCAGGCAAGTACCGGCCCTGCAGCAACTGCTGCGCGAGCGGATTTTCGATCTGTTGCTGGATCGCGCGCTTGAGCGGGCGTGCGCCGTACACCGGATCGAAGCCGGCTTCACCAAGGAGGTCCCGCGCCCGGTCGTCGAGGGCGAGATCGAGACCGCGCTCCACGAGCCGCTTGCGCAGCTGACCGAGCTGGATGTCGACGATCGCGCGAATTTGCTCGGTGCCGAGCGGGTGGAACACGACGATGTCGTCGATGCGGTTGACGAACTCGGGTCGGAAATTCTGCTGCACGATTTCGAGCACCGCACTCTTCATGCGAACGTAGTTCTTCTCGCCCGCGTGCTCTTGAATGACCTGCGAGCCGAGGTTCGAGGTCATGATCACGACCGTATTGCGAAAATCGACGGTGCGGCCCTGACCATCGGTGAGGCGGCCGTCATCGAGCACCTGCAGCAAAATGTTGAAGACGTCGGGGTGCGCCTTCTCGACCTCATCGAGCAAGATCACCGCATAGGGCCGACGACGGACGGCCTCGGTGAGATAACCGCCCTCTTCGTACCCGACATACCCCGGCGGCGCGCCGATGAGTCGCGCGACCGAGTGCTTTTCCATGAACTCCGACATGTCGATGCGCACCATCGCCTCTTCGGTGTCGAAGAGAAATTCCGCGAGCGCCTTGCAGAGCTCGGTCTTGCCGACGCCCGTGGGCCCGAGGAACAGGAACGACCCGTTCGGTCTTCGCGGATCGGAGAGGCCGGCGCGCGATCGGCGGATGGCGTTCGAGACGATGCGTACGCCCTCCTCCTGCCCGACGACACGTCGCGACAGCGCTTCTTCCATACGCAGGAGTTTTTCTTTTTCGCCCTCGAGCATCTTCGACACCGGAATACCGGTCCACTTCGAGACGACCTCGGCGATTTCTTCGTCGGTGACTTTGTTTCGTACGAGCTGGGTGGCGCGACCCTCTGCAGCCTGGGCGGCGGCGAGTTTTTTCTCGAGCTCGGGGATACGCCCGTATTGCAGTTCGGCCATGCGAGTAAGGTCGCTCCGCCGTCGCGCCGCGTCGAGCTCGTTGCGAACCTTTTCGAGCTCTTCTTTGATGCCGGAAGCCCCCTGCAGCGTCGCCTTTTCGGCCTTCCAGATCTCCTGGAGATCGGCGTACTCGCGCTCGAGCTGCGCGAGGTTTTCTTCGAGCGCGGCGAGTCGCTTGCGCGTGGCTTCATCCTTTTCTTTCTGGAGCGCGACCTGCTCGATCTTCAGCTGGATGATGCGTCGCTCGAGCTTGTCGAGCGCCTCGGGCTTGGAGTCGATCTCCATGCGGATGCGCGCGGCAGCTTCGTCGATGAGATCGATGGCCTTGTCGGGCAACTGACGATCGGCGATGTAGCGATGCGAGAGCGTCGCGGCAGCGACGATGGCCGGATCGGTGATGTCGACGCCGTGGTGCACTTCGTATCGCTCCTGTAAACCGCGCAGGATGGCGATGGTGTCTTCGACCGAAGGCTCGTCAACCAACACCTTCTGGAATCGTCGCTCGAGCGCGGCGTCCTTTTCGATGTATTTGCGATATTCGTCGAGCGTGGTCGCGCCCACGCAATGCAACTCGCCCCGCGCGAGCGCGGGCTTCAGCATATTGCCGGCGTCCATCGCACCCTCGGCTTTGCCCGCGCCGACCATGGTGTGCAGCTCATCGATGAAGAGAATGACCTGGCCTTCCTGCTTTGAAAGATCGTTGAGCACGCCTTTCAGGCGCTCCTCGAACTCGCCGCGGAATTTTGCGCCGGCGATGAGCGCACCCATGTCGAGCGCGAGAATGCGCTTGTTGCGCAGACTCTCGGGCACTTCGCCGTTGATGATTCGCTGGGCGAGTCCTTCGACGATGGCGGTCTTGCCGACACCCGGCTCGCCGATCAACACCGGGTTATTTTTGGTCCGGCGCTGCAGCACCTGGATGGTCCGACGAATTTCGTCGTCTCGTCCGATCACGGGATCGAGCTTGCCGTCGCTCGCGCGCTTGGTTAGATCGATGGTGAACTTCTCGAGCGCCTGTCGACCCTCTTCGGCATTGGGGTCCTGCACTTTTTCCCCGCCACGAATCTCGTCGATCGCTTTCTCGACGGCCGCCTTGGAGAACCCGGCGTCCTTCAGAAGACGCGCAAGCAGCGCCCGATCCTCGAAAGCGGCGAGCACGAAGAGTTCGCTCGAGATGAATTGATCGCCTTTGCCCTGCGCCAACTTATCGGTGACGTTGAGCAAGCGCTGCAGATCGTTGGAGATATGGACGTCGCCCGGCGTGCCCTCGACCTTCGGTAACCGGTCGAGCGCCTCGCCAAGATCGCTGCGCAGACGGTGAACATTGCCGCCCGCCTTCGCAAGCAGGGGTCGAACGGTACCGCCCTGTTGGTCGATCAACGCCAGCAACACGTGCGGCGAATCAATGATTTGATGGTCGCGCCCGAGCGCGAGCGATTGGGCCTCGCCGAGGCCTTGTCGGAATTTTTCGGTCAGCTTGTCCTGGCGCATGAGCGCTGCCCTCGCGTGAGCCGTCTTGGGTTACCCGATTAAATTAGGGCATCGCAGGGGGTTTCAAGGGTGCGGCCGGCCGCTCTGCCCCCGAATGACGGCCGGGGCGTCAGTGCAATTGCGACTCGGCGAGGATGACGACGGCGACACCGACCCCAATCCAGAGCACCTGGAAGGCGCTCGCCCTCAAATCTGTCTTTCGATGCAGACCCGGGATGAGATCGGCAACGGCTACGTACAAAAGGCTCGCGGCCGCGACGGCCAGCGCGTACGGCAGCAAGGCCATTGCATCGCGCAGCGCCCACCAGCCGACGAGCCCGCCGAGGACCGCCGTGAAGCCCGAGAGCAGGTTCCAGGTAAAAGCCCTCGCCCGACTGAATCCACCGTGGAGGAGAACGGCGAAGTTGCCGACCTCCTGGGGAATTTCGTGGGCCATGATGGCGAACGCGGTCACTACGCCGAGATGAAAATCGGTCAGGAACGCGGCCGCGATCAGCACGCCGTCGATGAAGTTGTGCAGGCCGTCGCCGACCATGGTGAGCCAACCAGAGGCTTCGCGACGGTGGTGTTCGTGGGTGTGCGCCGTCTCCACCGCTTCGGTATGACAGTGCCGCCACAACAAGAATTTTTCGAGGACAAAGAAAAGCGCGATGCCGCAAAGCAGCGCGACGCCGACCCCGTGCACCCGAAAAGGTCCTGCCCCGGCCATCGCATGCGGGATGAGCGCAAGTAGTGCCGTGGCGAGCAGCGTGCCCGTCGCAAAACTCACGCTGTGCGGCATGACCCGGTCCCGACTCGCCGCCGGGAGCAACAGGAATACACCGGCGATCAGGGCCGAGAGCAGCCCGCCGAGCGCAGTGAACAGGAGGATCGCCGGGAGGGTGTCCATGAAGTGTTATATTCTAACACCATATCAGCGCCGCCATCCGACCGGTCCGCTGGTCGCGTCGGTGCGAGAAGAATCGGACCGGATCGGCGGCCGTGCACCACTCCCCGCCGTCGACCTGCCCGACGCCGAGCGCCGCGAGCCGCTGCCGCGCGAGCGCCGGCAGATCGCATTGCCAGCGACCCTTGGGGTTTCGCTGGAACGCCGCCTCGACGGCCCCTGACACGCCAGAGTGACCCGGCGGACCAGCCAGAAAGGCCTCGCGGACCTCCTCGCCCACCTCGAAGTGCGCGGGACCGATGGCGGGACCGAGCCAGGCCACGAGGTCAGAGGGCGGCCTCGCCATGGCCGCGACCGTCGCCTCGAGCACGCCGGCGGCCAGCCCTCGCCAACCAGCATGGGCGGCACCGAGCACACGCCCGTCGCGACTCGAAAAAAGTACCGGCAGACAATCGGCCACCTGGATGGCGAGCACGGTACCCGGGGTGCGCGTCACGATGGCATCCGCTCGGGGCCGCGATCCGCCTTCGGGTCGAGAACGCTCATCGACCTCGATGACGTCTTTTCCGTGAACCTGATCGAGCCACACGGGCTCGGAGGGCAAACGCAGCGCATTGGCGAGTCGGCGTCGATTCTCGAACACGGCCGATAGGTCGTCGCCCACGTGCACTCCGAGATTGAGCGTGTCCCAAGGCGACTCGCTCGCGCCGCCACTTCGCAAGGAGAAAGCCGCGCGAACGCCAACCGGCGCCGCCCAGCGCGGCTCCAGGACGAGAACGGTCATTTTCCGCCCTCGCCGACACCGCTCTCGCCTTCCCCTTCGCTCAATATTTTGAGCAGCTTCGCGAAATCTTTGGGCAACGGTGACTCGAAGCTCATCTCGCGCCCATTCTTCGGATGCGTGAGCGTGAGACGCGAGGCGTGCAGCGCTTGCCGACCGAAAGACGACATGGCCTCGCGCACGGCGGGCGCCACGCCCGCCGGAGTGCGGCGCCGTCCCGCGTAGACCGGATCGCCCACGACCGGATGTCCGATGTGGGCAAGATGCACGCGGATCTGATGCGTGCGCCCCGTCTCGAGCTGCACGCGCACGAGCGTATGCGCACCGAATCGACGCTCGATACGGTAATGCGTGATCGCCTCGCGACCATCGCCGCGCACGGCCATGCGCGTACGCTGGGTGCGATGTCGGCCGATCGGCTCATTGACGGTGCCGCCTCCCGTCATCACGCCTTGGCAGAGCGCGAGATATTCGCGACCCATGTCCCGCTCGGCGAGCGCACGAACAAGCACTGCTTGAGCTTCGGGCGTACGCGCGACCACGAGCAACCCCGAGGTGTCCTTGTCGAGACGATGAACGATCCCTGCGCGAGGAACGTGGGCGAGTTTCGGATCGAGTTGGAGCAAGGCGTTCTGAAGCGTGCCCTCCGAAATGCCGGCGCCCGGGTGGACGACGAGCCCCGCCGGCTTGTCGATGACGAAAATCGCGGCGTCACGATGGACGACTCGAAACGGCACGGCCGGGTCACCCGCGCTCACCCGCTCGTCGGCGATGAATTCGGCCTCGACCCGTACCTGAGCACCCGCACGCACGGGCTCGCGCCGGGCAGGCGCGACCCCCTCGACGAGCACGCGCCCGTCGTCGATCCAGCGTTGCAACCGCGCCCGCGAGTACTGCGGCAGCAATTGAGCCAGGGCGACATCGAGACGCTCGCCCGCAAGGGAATCGGGCAGCGTGAGTGTGTGAATCTCCGGGGGGGACATGCGCTCAGATATAATGCCCGTCCCTGCCACCCGGAATCCAACCCACCCGATGCGAGCGCCACAAAGCAAAATCTCGGCGATGACGTCCGTGCAGCGCCTGCTGCGCACCGGACTCGTGCTCGGCCTCCTGCTCGCGATCGGCGCCTGCGCCTCGGGACGGGACGAACTCGACACCGCTCGCGGCGGCGCCGGCGTGGTGTACGAACGTGCGCGTAAGGCGCTCGACAACCAGGATTACGAGAACGCCATCCGCGTATACGAAGCGCTCGTGGCGCGCTATCCGTTCGGACCAGAGGCCCGCCAGGCGCGGCTCGATCTCATCTATGCGTACTACAAGGGCCGCGAGACGGAGTCGGCACTCGATCAGGCCGACACCTTCATGCGCGAGAACCCGACGCATCCGCGCCTCGACTACGCGTGGTACGTCAAAGGCCTCGTCGACTTCGAGCGCTCGGCGAACTTCATCGAGCGCTGGTTCAACGTCGATCTGGACGAGCGGCCGCCGCAAACCGCGCAGCGCGCTTTCAACTCGTTCCGCAAAGTCGTCGAAGACTATCCGCGCAGCGAGTATGCGCACGACTCGCGCCGGCGAATGATCTATCTGCGCAATCGTCTGGCCGACTACGAAATCTACGTGGCACGTCATTACATGGAACGTGGCGCGTGGGTCGGCGCTTCGCGACGCGCCAAAGAAACCATCGAGCAATACGACGGCGCGCCGGCCGTTCGTGACGCACTCGAAATTCTCATCGAGTGCTACGACCGCCTCGAGATGAAAGAACTCGCCGATCAGACGCGCGAGATCTACGCCGCCAATTACGGCGGCGTGGCCGAGAAAGTCGTCCCCATCAAGAAACCCTGGTGGAGAATCTGGGGCTGATACCCGGGCGTCGGGCTCAACGCCGATAACCGCTCGTGATCGGATATCGCCAGTCGCGCCCGAATCCCCTTCGGCTTACACGCACTCCGGGCGGCGCCTGACGCCGCTTGTATTCGTTGCGCTTCACGAGATCGAGCACCCGACCCACCGTCGCACGATCGAACCCGCGTGCCACGATTTCCTCGACCGAAAGATCCTGCTCGATGAAGGCCTCGAGGATCGGATCGAGCACCTCGTAGGGCGGCAACGAATCGGCGTCTTTCTGGTCATGACGCAATTCGGCCGAAGGCGGCCGCTCGATCACCTTGACGGGAATGACCGGCGTCTCGCCCGCTGCGGTGGCGAGCGCATTCCGATACGCCGAAAGTTTGTAGACCAGAAGCTTACTGCAATCTTTGATCGGAGCGAATCCGCCCGCCATGTCGCCGTAAAGCGTGGCATAGCCCACCGCCATTTCGCTCTTGTTGCCGGTGGTGAGCAACATGCGGCCTGTCTTGTTGGAGATGCCCATGAGCAACTGCATGCGGCATCGCGACTGGATGTTCTCCTCCGTGGCATCAGGCTCGCGACCTGCGAACTCGTCGCGTAGCGCCGCGAGTGTCGCGTCGAACATTCCCTCGATCGGAATCACCGAATACTTGACCCCGAGGCGCAGTGCCTGCGCAGCCGCCTCATCGAGACTGAGTGCAGACGTATAACGCGAAGGCATCATTACCGCCTGCACGCGATCGGCACCAAGCGCATCGACGGCGATGGCGAGCGTGAGCGCGGAGTCGATGCCGCCGGAGAGCCCGAGCACCACGCCCGGAAAGCGATGTTTGCCGACGTAGTCGCGCACGCCGAGCACCAGTGCCTGATAGACCTCTGCGACCTCATCGAGCGACGCGGCGATCCGATCCTGGGGCACCGGCTCGACCGCGCCCGAGCTTGCCCGCCTGAACTCGATGTACTCCAAAGATTCGACGAACGCCGGCGAGCGATGCACCACCTCGCCCCGCGCATCGACGACCACGCTCTGCCCGTCGAACACCAGCTCGTCCTGACCGCCGACGAGGTTGACGTACACCACCGACACGCCCGTTTCGATCGCCCGCTTCTGCAAGAGCGCCTCACGCGCGACCTGCTTGCCATGCTCGTAGGGCGAGGCGTTGGTGACGATCAGCAGTTCGGCGCCCGCGGCGCACGCCGCTTTGGCGGGCGCTTCCTGCCAGATGTCTTCGCAAATCAGTACACCGATCTTGATGCCGCAATGCTCAAGCACGCAGGGCTCGCCGCCCCGCGCGAAGTAGCGTTGCTCATCGAAGACGCCATAGTTGGGCAGGGAGGCTTTGCGATATCGCGCGCGCTCGACACCGCCCTCGATCCAGGCGATCGAGTTGTAGATCCCCTGATCGGTGTACTCCGGAAAGCCCACCAACATGGCAGGAAGGCCGGTGGCCTCGATGCAGCGCGTGAGCGCGGAGTCGACCTGCCGACGAAACCCGCGATGAAAGAGCAGATCTTCAGGCGGATAACCCGCCAGTGTGAGTTCAGGGAAGACGACGAGGTCCGCCCCTGCCGCCCGGGCGTCGGCCGACGACTGCAACACGCGGGCGGCGTTGCCACCCACATCGCCCACGAGCAGGTTGACCTGCGCGAGGGCGATTCGCAGCGACTCGCGCGTCAAGCCTTCCGGCGCTTGCGCAACTGCTCTTCGATCGCCGAGCCGAGTTCGGCTGGTGATCGAACCGTGCGCACGCCTGCCGCCTCGAGGGCGCGGAATTTATCGGCGGCCGTACCCTTGCCACCGGCGATGACCGCACCCGCATGACCCATGCGCTTGCCCGGCGGAGCCGTGACACCCGCGATGTAGGCGACGACGGGCTTGGTGACGTGCTGACGGATGAACTCCGCGCCCGCCTCTTCGTCGCTACCGCCGATCTCGCCAACCATCACGATACCTTCGGTCTTCGGGTCGTCCTGGAAGAGCGCGAGCACATCAATGAAATTCATGCCGCGCACCGGGTCTCCACCGATGCCCACGCAGGTGCTCTGACCGAGGCCGTTGTTCGTAGTCTGGAAGACTGTCTCGTACGTGAGCGTGCCGGATCGCGACACGATACCGACACAACCCGGCTTGTGGATGAAGCCCGGCATGATGCCGATCTTGCACTCGCCCGGCGTGATGATGCCGGGACAGTTCGGACCGATGAGTCGCGATTTCGATCCCGCGAGCGCAGTCTTCACGCGCACCATGTCGTTCACCGGGATGCCCTCGGTGATGCAGACGATGAGCTCGATGCCGGCATCGGCCGCTTCGAGGATCGCATCGGCGGCATACGCCGCCGGCACGTAGATCATCGAGGCGTTGGCGCCCGTGGCCGTGACGGCATCGTGCACGGTGTCGAAGACCGGTCGGTCGAGGTGCTTGTCGCCACCCCGTCCCGGCGTGACGCCGCCGACGACTTGAGTGCCGTAGGCGATGCACTGTTCGGAGTGGAAGGTGCCTTGTTTGCCGGTGAAACCCTGGCAGATCACTTTGGTGTTCTTGTCGACGAGAATGCTCATGAGTCGAATCCTGTCAGCTTGTGGTACGGGCGCGAACGACGAAGTGCGTCAGCGCGCGGCCGCGACGACTTTTTGCGCCGCATCGGTGAGATCTTTGGCGGCGATGACCTTGAGCCCACTGGAGGCCAGCATCTCGCGCGCCTTTTCGGCGTTCGTGCCCTCGAGGCGCACGACCACCGGAACCTTGACGCCCACGTTCTTGACGGCCGTGATGACGCCCTCGGCGATGAGGTCGCAGCGCACGATTCCGCCAAAGATATTGACGAGGATCGCCTTCACCTTGGGGTTGGAGAGAATGAGCTTGAACGCCACCGTGACGCGTTCGGCAGTCGCGCCACCACCCACGTCGAGGAAGTTCGCAGGCGAACCGCCGTGCAACTTGATGAGATCCATCGTGGCCATCGCAAGTCCCGCGCCGTTGACCATGCACGCGATGTCACCGTCGAGCGACACGTAATTGAGATCGTGCTGGCTCGCCTGCAACTCCATCGGATCTTCTTGTGCGGTATCGCGCATTTCCGCGAGCGCCTTCTGCCGGTACGTGGCATTGGCATCGATGTTGATCTTGGCATCGAGCGCAACGAGATCGCCCGCCTTGGTGACGATCAGCGGATTGACCTCGAGGAGACTTGCGTCCTTGTCGAGATAGAGCTGATAGAGCGCCATCGCAATTTTTTGAAACTGGGCGATCTGCGCGTCTTTGAATCCGAGCGCAAACGCCATGCGACGACACTGATGGGGCTGCAGGCCCGCCGCCGGATGGATATTCACCGTGGTGATTTTTTCGGGTGAGTGCTCGGCGACTTCTTCGATGTCCATGCCGCCCGCTGCGGAACCCACCATCGCGATGAAACCCTTTTCGCGATTGAGCGTGAGCGAGAGATAGATCTCCCGATCGATGGCCGAGCCCGTCTCGACATACACGCGATCGACGGGCAATCCTTCGGGTCCCGTCTGCTTGGTCGCAAGACGCGTGCCGAGCATCGCCTTCGCAGCATCGCGAACCGAATCGATGTCGCGCGCGAGCTTGACGCCGCCCGCTTTGCCGCGACCGCCGGCATGTACCTGCGCCTTCACGACCCAGACCTGACCGCCGAGCGCTTGCGCTGCGGCCACGGCCTCCTCGGGCGTCGCCGCTACGCGGCCGGTCGGAACCGGTATTCCGTACGCCGAAAAGACTTCCTTCGCCTGATATTCGTGAAGATTCATCGAGACCCCCGACTAGCTGGACTAAACTCCCATTTTGGTCGAAACCCGAGGTTTAGGGAACCGCTGATGACCGATGCGCTCTCCTCTTTGCTTCAGGGGCTCGCCGCCCTGACCACCCCGGGGGTATTTCCCCTCGTGGCGGCCGTGCTCGGGCTCATCGTCGGCAGTTTTCTGAACACGGTGATCCACCGGCTTCCCCGCATGCTCGAGCGCGAGTGGCGCGAGCAGTGCGCCGAGCTCGAGGGCGGCGACCTCGACTCCCCTCGCTTCGATCTCATCGCCCCACGATCGCACTGTCCGGCTTGTCAAACGCCGCTTCGCGCCCCGCATCTCGTTCCCGTCGTGAGCTGGCTCGCATTGCGCGGTCGATGCGCAGCCTGTGGAACGTCGATTTCGCCGCGCTATCCACTCCTCGAGATCGGTACCGCGATCGCCTTTGCGATCGTCGCGACGAAATTCGGCGGAGGACTCGAAGGGTGGGCGGCCCTCCTGGTCACGGCATGTCTCATCGTACTCGCGGTCATCGACTTCGACACGCACTATCTGCCCGACCAGATCACCCTGCCCTTGCTCTGGATCGGACTCGCTGCCGCGCTCGCCGGCGACGTACGCACGGCGGTGATCGGAGCGATCGTGGGCTACCTTTCGTTGTGGACGTTCTATCACCTCTTCAAGCTCATTACCGGCAAGGAAGGCATGGGCTACGGCGACTTCAAATTATTCGCAGCACTCGGAGCCTGGCTCGGACCGGCGGCGCTCATGCCGATCATCCTCCTCGCCTCCATCGCCGGTGCGGCGGTCGGTCTCACCCTCGTATTCTTCTTCGCACGCTCACGAGAGCAGCCGCTCGCCTTCGGGCCATTTCTCGCAGCCGCCGGTTGGCTCGTGATGTTGCTCGGCGAAGGCGTCCCCGGCAGTCTACTGATCAAAGATTGGGCGGGGTTCTGATCGATGTTCAAGGTCGCCCTCACCGGAGGAATCGCCAGCGGCAAGTCGCGCGTCGCCGATATCTTTGAGGCGCTCGGCGTCACCGTCATCGACAGCGATGCGGTCGCGCGCGAGGTCGTGGCACCCGGAAGCGAGGGCCTCCTCGCCATCGTGCAACGATTCGGTCCGTCGGTATTGACCGAAGACGGCCAACTCGACCGGCGTGCGCTGCGCGAGATCGTCTTCGCTGATCCGAGCGCTCGAGGCGATCTCGAGGCCCTCACCCATCCGCGAATTCGCGCCCGGATGGGAGCGCTCAATCGTCAGGCTCGAGGGCCTTACCTCATCAATGCAATTCCGTTGCTCGCTGAGACCGGAGGACGCCGCGACTTCGATCGGGTGCTGGTCGTCGATTGCCCGGAGGATTTGCAAATCACCCGAGTGATGACCCGCGATCGCATCGATGAAACAGCGGCACGGGCAGTTCTGGCGGCGCAGGCCTCGCGTGCGGCGCGGCTCGCCCTCGCCGATGACGTCATCGTGAACGACGGCGATCTCGAGAGCCTCCGGAAGGCGGTCGGAGCGCTCCACGAGCGTTACCTCGACCTCGCTCGGGCGGGTTCGACTTCCTGATCGGAACAAGTCGGGTGGCGGTCAGCAGCCGGCTGTAACAGAATAGCCAGATGACCGAGGTGGCCGCAGAGGGGGCAGCCACGGCGCCTGCGGGCAACGAGGGGCCCTTGGTTTTCGAACAACCGCTGAACGAGCGGATGCGGGCCTATTTGCGCATCGATTTCCTCTACAACCAAGGTCTCTTCCACGCGCACTCGACTTCCCAGTGGGGTAGTCGGGCCTCAATCTCGAGTCTGCTCGACATCCTCGCCATCATCACGCGCAGCGACATTCGCGCGGACGTCCTCAAAGAACTCGAGCGACAGATCGCCGTGTACACCGAGTTCCAGCGTAGACCCAACATCGACGTCGATCGACTGCAAGCACTCGTCGCCAATCTCACGCGACTGCGCACCGAGTTGCTTGGTGCCGGATCAAGCTGGCTGCAGCCGCTGCGTGACTCGAACTTCCTCGCCGCGATTCGACATCGCAGCACCATACCGGGCGGCACTTGCGACTTCGATCTGCCCGACTTGTCGTTCTGGTTGGCTCAACCGAGTGCGTCGCGCGAACACGCACTCGCCGAATGGCTCGCGCTGTTGCGCCCACTGTGTGATTCGATCGCGGAGCTCTTGTGGCTGACGCGTCAAAGCGGTCGTCTGCGCAGCGAGGTCGCCTCGAACGGCGTCTTCCACATCACCTTCGATCGCGGTCAGCCCGTGCAATTGCTGCGTGTGGCAGTTCCTGCAGAGCTTGGCGTATTCCCCGAAATCAGCGGCAGTCACTATCGCGCGAGCGTGCGCTTCGTGAGCTGGCAAGGGCTCAACGAGCGAGCCCGTCAGGTCGAAAACGATATTCCTTTCGATCTCATCTGCTGCAGTTGATGAAACTCTACGACAACGACTTCGCGCCGAGCCCGCGCCGAGTGCGCATGTTCATCGCCGAAAAAGGTCTCGAAGCCCGGGGCGTGGTGATCGCCCGAATACCGGTCGACATCGCAACCAACGAGACCGGCGGTGCCGCATTCCGCGAAGTGAATCCGCTCGGCGAAGTACCCGTGCTCGAACTCGACGACGGGACTCGCATCCGCGAGTCCCTCGCGATCTGTCGATATCTCGAGGCGCTCTACCCTGACCCCTGCCTCTTGGGCACGACGCCGCTCGAGCGCGCCCGCATCGAGGCGATGACGCTCGAGCTGATGTTCAGGGTGTACGTGCCGACCACTCACGCTTTTCGTCATACCCACAAGTTTTGGCAAGGGCGCGTCACGCAGGTTGCGGACTACGGCGCCTTGGCTCGCGAGCAGGTGCTGGATGAATGGCGACGCCTCGACGGTGTGCTCGCCGACCGGCCTTACGTTGCGGGCGACGCGTTCAGCATGGCGGACATCGTCGCCTTCACGACGCTCGAGTTCGGCAAACCCTCCGGCATTCGCCTGCAACCGGATCAGGTCAACCTCGGACGCTGGCACGCGGCGATCGCCGCACGACCGAGCGCCAAAGCCTGAACCCTCAGGGCGTTTGGATGCCGAGCATGGCTGCGGCGAACGCCCACTGATCCGCGAAGTCTTCGATCTGCATCCAGGTCGGCTTGCCGGCACCGTGTCCCGCTCGCGTCTCCACACGCAGCAGGATCGGTGAGGCACAACCCTGGGCATGCTGCAGCGCTGCGGCGAATTTGTAGCTGTGCCAAGGCACGACGCGATCATCTCGGTCGGCAGTCGTGATGAGCGTTGGCGGATAACAGGCGCCCGATTTCACGTTGTGTACCGGTGAGTACGCGAGCAAGGCCTCGAACTCCTTCGGATCCTCCGAGAGACCGTAGTCCGACGACCACTGCCGCGCATTGGCGCTCGCCGTGTGATACCGCAGCATATCGAGCACTCCGACCCCGGGTAGCGCCGCGGCGAAGAGATCGGGCCGCTGCAGCAGTGTCGCACCGACGAGCAAGCCGCCGTTGCTGCGTCCCGAGATGGCGAGTCGGCGCGGATTCGTGAACCCCTCACGGACGAGATATTCGGCCGCCGCGATGAAATCGTCGAAGACATTTTGCTTGCGCGTCTTGGTACCCGCTTCGTGCCAAGGCTCGCCGTACTCGCCGCCACCGCGAAGATTGGCCTCGACATAGATGCCGCCCATCTCGAGCCAGGTGATGACGGTGGGTCGGAAGGTCGGCGTCACCGACACGTTGAACCCGCCGTAACCATAAAGCAGCGTCGGCGCCTCGCCGTTCTTCACGAGATCACGACGGTGCGTGATGAACATCGGCACGCGTGTGCCGTCCTTGCTGGTGTAGAACTCCTGCCGCGTCACGTAGCGCGAGGTGTCGGCGCCGAACGCAGGCGCCCGCCAGACGCTCGTGGACAGATCGCCGAGATCGAGGCGCATCACCTGTCCTGGTCGCAGGTAGTCGGCATACGCAAAAAACGTTTCGGTATCGGTCGCGTTGCCGCCGAAGCCGGCGATGGTCCCCAATCCCGGGACGGATACTTCACCGAGTGCACGCCCATCACGATCGAAGACTCGCGCAACACCATGCGCATCGCGAACATAGCGAACGATGATGCGCCCGCCGACGAAGCTCGCCTCATCGAGCGCAAGCGTGTCTTGCGGCACGAGCTCGCGCCACTTTTGAGGTGACGGATCGCGCGCATCGACGGCGATCACCCGACTCTGCGGCGCGTTGTTGGTGGTGACGACGTAAATCGTGTCGCCTTCGCTGCCGATGATGGAGTAGCGAGCATCCCATGCGCCGAAGAGCGTACGCGCCGGCGCCTTCGGGTCGCGCAAGTCGATGAGATCGATGCCATTGGTACGATAACCGTCGAACATCGACACGAAGAGCCAACGGCCGTCGTCCGAGACGCTGGCCGTCGGTGCGCGTCGCGGATGATCCTTCACACGATAGATTTCGGTGTCGCGATCTTGCGGCTCACCAAGACGGTGGAAGACGACGACCGGCTGAGCCTGATCGTCCCCACGCGAGGCATCGTCGGCGCGGCGTGGATAACGACTGTAGTACACACCAGATCCGTCGGGCGCCCAAGAGAGCTCCCAGAACTTCGTGAAGCGAAGTTCGTCGGGCAGATCGACCCCGTCGGAGGTCCGACGGAATTTCCAGATCTCCCAGTCGGTGCCCCCATCGGACAACGAATAGGCGATGAGACTGCCATCGGGGGACGGCTCGTAGCGCGCAAGCGCGACGGTGGCGTCACGGCTCGCGGCATTCGGGTCGAACAACACGCGCGGCTTACCCTGCAGCGAGTCTGCGACGTACAACACGCTTTGGTTCTGTCGGCCGTCGTTACGGACAAAGAAATACTTGCCGCCTTTCTTGCGCGGCACGCCGACCCGCTCGTAGTTCCAGAGTTCGGTCAGCCGCTTCTGGATCCACTCGCGCTGGGGCAGCGACTCGAGCCAAGGCTTGGCGAGCGCATTTTGCGCAGCGACGAACTCGCGCGTGGCCGGCGCGGCGGGCTGTTCGAGCGAGCGGTAGGGGTCGGCGACGGACTTGCCGTGGTAGACGTCGACGACAGAGCCCCGCGCTGCGTTCGGATAGGACAGCGAGGCAGACGATGCTTTGTTTTCGGGCATGGCGGTCTGGGTGGTGAGCATGACGAGCAGAGCGGCGGCGAGCGCGAAGCGTCGCGGGTGGCGATGGGACATATTCCTCTCTACACTGGGTTTCATCTGGATGACGCATGTTACTGGACACCTACGCATGATGTGCAGCACTTTGAAATCACGGTTCCTCGGGGCGATCGTACTGACCGCCCTCGCCTGGTCGGCCGTCGCCTCGGCCGCAACGTCCGAGCGCCTCAGCATCGACCGACTCTTCGCCGCACCCGACCTCTCCGGTCCGTCATTGCGCGGCGCGAGGTTCTCGCCCGACGGCAAGCTCGTCACCTATCTTCAGGGCAAGCCCGACGCCAAAGACCGCCTCGACATCTGGGCGTACGACACCTCGACCCGTCGCACGCGACTGCTCGTCGACTCGGCCGCACTCGTCGCTGACGAAGGCAAACTCTCCGCCGAAGAAGAGGCACGCCGCGAGCGCGCCCGGACGTCCTCGCTGGCGGGCATCATCGAATACGAGTTCTCGCCGAACTCGCGCTATCTGCTCATTCCGCTCTCGGGAGATCTCTATCTTTACGATTTGCGCGCGGTCTCGGCAGCCGCCGCCGTGCGCCGCCTCACCTCGACGCCTGCTGCCGAAACGGACGCGCGCTTCTCGCCGCGCGGTCGCTACGTCAGTTACGTGCGCGATCAAAACCTGTTCGTGCTCGAACTGAATACGGGCAATGAACGCGCGATCACCCGCGCGGGGGGCGGCCTGCTGTCCTTCGGTGTGGCCGAGTTCATCGCCCAGGAAGAAATGGATCGAAGCACCGGCTACTGGTGGTCACCCGACGAACGACGCCTCGCCTACACCCGCGTGGACGAATCCACGGTCGACGAAGTCGAACGCTTCGAGATCTACGCCGAGACGGTCAAAGTCATTCGACAACGCTATCCGGCCGCGGGTCGCCCGAATGCCCGCGTCGATCTTTTCGTCCATGATCTCGATCGCGCGAGCGACCGCGAGTTGCCCGCCGCCTCGGCGGGAGACGGCTATCTCGCGAGGGTCAATTGGTTTCCCGACTCGTCGGCGCTTGCCGTTCAGCGTCAACCCCGCGATCAAAAATTACTGCAGCTCTGGCGAGTCGATGCGAACTCCGGTACAGGTCGACTGCTGATCGAGGAGCGCAGCGACACTTGGGTCGATCTGCACGATGAACTGACGTTCTTGAAGCAACGACCTGCTTTCATCTGGTCGTCCGCGCGCAGCGGCCATGACCATCTCTATCTCTTCGATTACGACGGCAAATTGTTGAGGCCGATCACGGCAGGCCCATGGATGGTCGCCGGCAGCGGTCGCGAGCGCGCCCTCGAAACGGTCGACGAGACCCGCGGACTCGTCTACTTCACGGCCAATCGCGACACGCCGCTCGAGCGACATCTCTACGTCGCGCCGCTCGAAGGAGCTTCGGATGTCGCGGGCATCGAACGCCGAATCAAGCGACTGAGCTCGGAGTCGGGTTGGCATGCGAACAGTCTGTCGGCCGACGGAAAATATTGGCTCAACACCTTCTCGACGCCCGACTCCCCTCCCTCGCTGAGCTTGCGCCGGACCGACGGCAGCCTCATCGACGTACTCGTAGCCAACAAACTGGATGACTCGCATCCGTACGCGCCCTACCTTCCGCTGCATCAGCCGACCGAGTTCGGCACCCTCGAGGCGAGCGATGGGCAAACGCTGCACTATCAACTCACGCGACCGGTCGGCATGCAGGCGGGACGGCGCTATCCCGTCATCGTCGAGGTGTACGGCGGCCCCGGCGTACAAAATGTGCGCAAAGCCTGGGGTGGTCTGTTCAGACAATATCTTGCTCAACAGGGATACGTCGTATTCACGGTGGACAACCGCGGCTCGGCATTCCGAGGCCGTGCGTTCGAGGGCGCGCTCCATCGACGCATGGGCACGGTCGAAGTCGAAGATCAGGTCCGTGGCGTCGATTTCCTGCGTACGCTTCCTTTCGTCGACGGCACACGCATCGGGGTTTTCGGTTGGAGTTACGGCGGCTACATGGCCCTCATGAGCATGGTGAAAGCCCCGGGACACTTCGCGGCCGGGGTGTCTGGCGCGCCCGTCACCGACTGGCGCCTCTACGACACCCATTACACCGAACGCTACATGAGCACGCCCGAGGACAATCCGGAGGGTTATCGCGAGGGCAACGTCATGACCTACGCGGATCAACTCGCCGGCCCGCTTCTCATCATGCACGGCATGGCCGACGACAACGTGCTGTTCACGCACAGCACCGCGCTCTTCAAGCGGCTGCAGGACCTGCGCAAACCCTTCGAGGTCATGCCCTACCCCGGCAGCAAACACGCCCTGCTGCGCTTCGGGTCGACGGGACCGCACGCCTACGACACCATCGCGCAATTCTTTGCCCGCACGCTGCGTCCCGATCGACCGAAGATCGAAGGCGCGGCGGGCGAACCCATCGCCGCCGAATGAATCCGCCGAATGACCAGATCTGATTTGGAGAGCCTCGCCGCATGCGCAGCCTGAAACCGCTTTTCGATCGCAATCGCGAGTGGTCCGCGGACATCACGGCGCGAGATCCGGCTTTTTTCGAAAAACTGGTGGGACAACAATCGCCCGATTACCTCTGGATCGGCTGCGCCGATAGTCGGGTACCGGCCAATGAAATCGTCGGCTTGTTGCCCGGCGAACTCTTCGTGCATCGCAACGTGGCGAACGTCGTCGTGCACACCGATCTCAATTGTCTCTCGGTCTTGCAGTACGCCGTGGATGTCCTCGACGTCGAGCACGTGATCGTCTGCGGTCACTACGGGTGCGGCGGCGTGCACGCCGCGATGCGCAACGACCGGTTGGGACTCATCGACAACTGGCTGCGGCACGTGCAGGACGTCATGAAAAAACATCACGCACGACTCTCCGAACTGCCGGATGAGGCGGCTCGTCTACGCCGACTCTGCGAGCTCAACGTGATCGAACAGGTGCTGAACGTCGGACAGACGACGATCGTGCAAAGCGCATGGGATCGCGGCAAGCCCCTCGAGATCCATGGCTGGATCTACGACCTACACGATGGGCTGCTGAAAGATCTCTCTGTCTGCGTGAAATCGCAGACCGAGTTCGCCGAGGTTTACCGGCAGGTCGCCGACGCCTAAGGCATCTTGATCTTGCCGCCGAGCGTCTGGCCGAGCGCGGCACCGGACTCGGGCACCACGATGCGCGAGGCCGCCTCGCGGCGCATCTGCTGCGCTTCCTCGATGGCGTCTTCGAGGGCTTTCTTGACGGCGTCCGGAAACTTCTCGATGGCCTCGGCCAAATCTTTGGCCTCGATCTCGAAACCGAGGGGCAACACGCCACCCGGGGTCATGAGCTGCGTCTGGCCCAACCAGAGCACGGGGCGCGACGGATCCGGTGAACCGTCGGTGAGCACCGGAATCATGCGGCGCAGCGTCCCCGCGCGACGGTCGGTGAACACGTCCTCCCGGTAGAGGCTGGCGGAGTCGATTTTGATTTCGGGGAGCCCGAGGTCCTGATTGCTCATGGAGTCTTTCCTTTGCTGAGATTCGATTCGGCGACGCTCGCGATGGTAGCCGGTTGTCCGTGCTGCCGGATGAGCACTTTGCGACGGAAGAAGCGCAGGTAGCCGGCCGGGCCCATGCGTGACCCGCCGAGGCCCGAGAGCTTGAACGAATGCTTTTCCATTTCGTGGCAAAGCGCGGTCAGCGAGCCGTCATTGAGACTGATACCGCCGGCATCGATCTGTCGACCGATCGCTTCGGCCTCTTCGAGCGTGCCGGCGATGACGCCCGCAGAGAGTCCATAGACACCCTCGTTGGCGAGCGCAATGGCTTGGTCGATGTGATCGAACGCCATGACGGGAATGACAGGCCCGAAGGTCTCTTCGGTCATGAGGCTCATTCGATGATCAACGTCGACGAGGACCGTGGGTCGCAACCACTTGCCGCCGTGGTCTTCGACCTGACCCCCGCAGAGCACTCGCGCACCCTTGGCCACGGCGTCGGCGATCTGAGCAGCGACCACATCCGCCTGCTTGCCGAAAATGAAGGGGCCGATCGTGCCTTGATGGATGTCGGGCCAGTTCGGTTCGATCGCCTTCGCCTTCTCGACGAGACGAGTCACGAACGGCTCAAAGATTTGCCGATCGACGTACACCCGCTCGATGCTCTGACAGGCCTGCCCCGTGGCGAGACAGCTCGAGCGCAGCGCCACATCGGTGGCGCGCTCCAGATCGGCCGTCGCCGTCACGATGAGCGGATCGTTGCCCCCAAGTTCGAGAAAGGCCGGAATGAAATGCTGCGCGGCATTGGCCGCGACGAGTCGTCCCGTCGCGACACTGCCCGTGAAGCACACGACATCGACGCTTTCGACGAGCTGCTCGCCGGTCTGCCGGCCGCCCGGTTGCAAGTGCAACACCTCGGCGAGCTCGGGTACGGCGGCGATCGACTCCAAAGCCGGACCGACGAAACGCGGCGTGACCTCGCTCGGCTTGATGAAGACGGCACAGCCCGCGAGCAACGCGGGGATCGCGTCGATGAAGCAGAGTGTCGCGGGAAAATTCCAGGGACTGATGATGCCGACGAGCTCGTACGGTACGTACTGCGAGCGATAGGAGATCTGCGGCAGGCTCGTGGAGCGAGCCTCTTCTTCACGCGCCAGCGACGGGGCGAGCGCCGTCCATCGATCGATCATCCCCGCCACGGTCGAGACTTCGCTCATCGCGATCAGATAGCGGCCCGTATCCTCGGCGAGCGCCTCGACAATCCGGGGCTGGCGGGCGACCCACTCGGCACGCCAGCGACGAAGAATGGCGATGCGCTCGTCGAGCGAGCGCGTCCGCCAACGCCTCTGGGCAGCGCGCAGGCTCGAGAGCCGAGCGGCGAGCTCCGCTGACGTCGGTGCGGAGAATGCGAAATCGACCTGTCCGCTGCGGGGGTTGCGCACCTCGATGCGCTCGGTTCCGTGGCTCATGCGACTATCTTGCGCCGCCGCGTCGTCGCTGCAAAGCATGGATGAAGGGCAAGTCCGCTTCGAGGATATCCTCACGATCGAGCCTCTCGAGCGGGACCCATCGCAGCGCCTGACCGTCGAGCGATGCGGGCGTACCGCTCCAGGCCTCGACGACATGGAACATCAGCTCGACCTCCCGGTCGGGGTAAGCGTGGACCCGCGACATTTCGAGGCGACATTGCTGCACCTCGATGCCGAGTTCCTCGCGAAGTTCGCGACGCAGCGCCTCCTGCGGCGTCTCGCCATCGGCGATCTTGCCTCCGGGAAACTCCCATCGACCCGCCATGTGCTTGCCGGGCGGTCGAGCCGCGATGAGCACTTGGCCCTGCTCGTCGATTAGCGCCCCGGCCACGACGAGGATGCGCGAATTGTGGACGGTGGAACTCAGGACTCGAGCGCGCCGTGGCACTGCTTGAATTTGCGACCCGATCCGCACGGGCAAGGCTCGTTACGACCGACCTTGCGCTCGCCGCGCACGAGAGTCGCAGGCCCTGCGCGTTCGCCGGCAGACGGCTCGCCGGGTGCACCCTCGGCGCCGCCGAGTATCGATTGAGCCTCGGCATGCTGCGGCTGCAGCGCCGCGAGAAGTTTTCTTTGACGCTCTTCTTCTTCGCGCTGCAAATCGGCTTCGCTGCGAACCTCGATGCGAGCGAGCAACGAGGCCGTATCGAACTTGACGCGATCGAGCATGTTGCTGAAGAGTTCGTAGGCCTCGCGTCGGTACTCATACCGATAATCTTTTTGGGCATAGCTGCGCAGGTGAATGCCCTGCCGCAGATAGTCCATGGCCGCCAGATGCTCGCGCCAGTGCTGATCGAGCGTGCGCAGCATGACGTCCTTCTCGAGATGCTGCATGAGCTCGGCACCGTAACGCCGGGATTTCTCCGCGTAGTGCGCTGCGACAGCCTCGAGCACGCGCGTGCGCAGCGCACTCTCGTCCATGTCAGGCTCTGCCGCGAGCCAAGCCCGCGGATCGATGTCGGTGTGGAAATCCTTGCGCAGACCGTCGCGCAGGCTCTCGAGATCCCAGTCCTCGTGCGGCACGTTGCGCGGCAGGTACTCATCGAGCAGCCGTCCGACCACGTCCGCCTGGATGCCACGAATGGCGGAGGACAGATCGGTCGCGCCCATGATCTCGGTACGCTGCTGGTAGATCACCTTGCGCTGATCGTTCGCGACGTCGTCGAACAGCAGCAACTGTTTGCGGATGTCGAAGTTGTGCGACTCGACCTTGCGCTGCGCCACTTCGATGCGTCGGCTCAGCATGCGGCTCTCGATGACCTCGCCTTCCTTCATGCCGGCGGCGGAGAGCAAGCGCTTGGTGAAGTTCGGGTCACCGAAGATGCGCATCAGGTTGTCTTCCATCGACAGATAGAAGCGCGAAGATCCGGGATCGCCCTGTCGGCCCGAACGGCCGCGCAACTGGTTGTCGATGCGGCGCGACTCGTGACGTTCGGTACCGATGATGTGCAGACCGCCAGCCGCGAGGACCTGGTCGTGACGTTGCTGCCAAGCCGCGCGCACCGCGGCACGCTGCTCGTCGGTCGCCTCGGCGGGCAGCGCGTGCAACTCGGACTCGAGACTCCCGCCGAGCACGATGTCGGTGCCGCGACCCGCCATGTTGGTCGCGATCGTGACCGCGCCCGGACGACCCGCCTGCGCGACGATCTGCGCCTCGCGCTCATGCTGCTTGGCGTTCAACACCTCGTGGGCGATGCCTTCTTTTTTGAGCACGCCCGAAATCAACTCGGATGCCTCGATCGATGTCGTACCGACGAGGACAGGCTGCTGCTTCGTCACACACTCGCGAATGTCCTCGACGATGGCTTTGAACTTGTCGCCCTGAGTCAGGTGCACGAGATCGGCCATGTCCTTGCGGACCATCGGCCGGTGCGTCGGGATGACGTTCACCTCGAGGTTGTAGATCTGCAGGAACTCGGGCGCCTCGGTATCGGCGGTGCCGGTCATGCCAGAAAGCTTTCGATAGATACGGAAGTAATTCTGGAACGTGATCGAGGCGATGGTCTGGTTTTCTTCGCGGACGCGCACGCCCTCTTTCGCCTCGACGGCCTGGTGCAAACCATCGGACCAGCGACGACCCGGCATCGTTCGTCCGGTGAATTCGTCGACGATGATCACCTCGCCGCCCCGCACGATGTATTCGACATCACGCTTGTAGAGCGCGTGGGCGCGTAGCGCCGCGTTGAGATGGTGCATGAGACGGATGTTCGCCGGATCGTAGAGGCTCTCGCCCTCGCGAAGCATGCCGGCTTCGATCATGAGGGCCTCGACCTTCTCGTGACCCGCCTCGGTCAGATGCACCTGTCGCTGCTTCTCGTCCACCATGTAATCGCCGGCCGGCTCGGGTTCGGACTCGCCCGACAACATGTTGCCGGTGCGCGGCGGCGGACCTTCGGCACGCTCGAGACGCGGCACGAGTTTGTTGATGGCGAGATAAGTATCGGTGCTTTCTTCGGCCGGGCCCGAAATGATGAGCGGCGTGCGCGCTTCGTCGATGAGGATGGAGTCGACTTCATCGACGATGGCGTAGGCGAGCGAGCGCTGGACGCGATCCTCGAGACGAAACGCGAGATTGTCGCGAAGGTAATCGAAGCCGAATTCGTTGTTGGTGCCGTACGTGATGTCGCAGGCATAGGCCTCGCGCTTTTCGACCGAGGGCTGCTGACTGCGGATGACGCCGACGGTCAGGCCGAGGAAACGGTAGACCGGCCCCATCCAGTCGGCATCGCGCTGCGCGAGATATTCATTGACCGTGACGACGTGCACACCCTCGCCCGTGAGCGCGTTGAGGTAGGCCGGCAGCGTCGCGACGAGCGTCTTGCCCTCACCCGTGCGCATTTCGGCGATGCGGCCTCGATGCAAGGCGATGCCGCCGAGAAACTGCACGTCGAAGTGGCGCAGACCGAGCGCGCGACGGGCGGCCTCGCGCACCACCGCAAACGCCTCGGGCAGGAGCGCATCGAGGGTCTCGCCGTTCTTCAGGCGACCGCGGAACTCGTCGGTCTTGGCTCTCAGCTGCTCGTCGGAGAGCGCCTGCAGAGCGGGCTCGAAGGCGTTCGCGGCCCGCACCTCGCGAGCCATGGCCTTGACCAACCGCTCGTTGCGGCTACCGAAAATACGCTGGAGAAAATTGAGCACCCGGGGGACCCCTGGACAGAAGCCGACTAAAAGCGCGGCATTTTACGTGGTTGGGGTCCTGTCGGTCGAATTCAACCCCCGAGATAGGAAAGCGGGTTCACAGGAGCCCCGTTTCGCAGCACTTCGAAGTGGACGTGCGGACCGGTCGAACGGCCGGTCGAACCCATGATGGCCAGACGCTGGCCGCGGGACACGGTCTCGCCCTGACGCACGAGAACCCGTGAATTGTGGGCGTAGCGCGTCACGTAACCGTCCCCGTGCGTGACATCGACCACATAACCGTAGTCCGGGCGATAGCCCGCGAAGGTGACAACGCCAGCGCCCACCGCAATGACGGAGTCGCCCCAGTTCCCGGCGAAATCGACGCCGCGATGGAAACTGAACTCGCCCGAGACGGGATCATGTCGACTGCCGAAGCTCGAAGAGAGGAAGCCTCGCTCGACAGGACGTCCTTCCGGGAGAATCTGTTTGCGCAACTCGCGTTGCAGGATGATCTGCTCGAGCACGTTGAGTTGCGTGTCGCGCTGTTCGAGTCGCGATTCGAAGTCGTCGATCATCGAGGAGAGCTCGGGCGCCTGCACCCGCACGCCGGCACTCGATTCGGGTCCGCCCGCCGAGGGCGCCATCGAGAAATCGAATTCACGCGAATCGACGTCGGCGAGTTCGGCAAGTCGCTTGCCAAGCGCATCGAGTCGGATGACATGCGCGTTGAGTTGACCCATGCGTGCGGACATGGCGTCGATGCGCTCCTGAAGCCGCGCGCGCAATTCGTCGATGTCGCGATCGTCCGAGGCACTGAAGCGGGCAACGAACGACGCGGTCTCGCCCGATATACGTTCGGCGACGCTGAAGCCCGCAAAGAACGAGGCGCCGAGCAGGAAAACCAATGCGGAGACGCCGATCCCGATCACCCAGGAGCCGGGCAGATCGAGGCTGCGGACTTGCGCGGCGCGCTGACGCAGTACGACGAATTTCACGGCTCCCCCCCATCCGGATTCCCGGTGCCATAATCGGCGAACCGCGACTATGCCCAAACCACCCCCTCGCCTCAACCCGAAATCTTCCGATCCGGGGTTACCTTCGGGCCGACAACCCTTGCCTGGGAGGCCCGGCAAGCCCCGCGAAATCAAGGACTTGCTGTCCCGATCAGGTCTCGCCCAAGCGGCCAAAAAATTTGAGGGCCAGCAAAGGGATTGGCGGGATTTTTTTGCGGAAAAACTCGAACCCGGGCTGCTCGAGGCCATCGTCCACTATGTCGAACGCGATGGCACGCTGACGGTGCAGGCGAGTTCGGCCTCCTGGGCGGCGAGACTTCGCTTCGCCCTGCCCGCCTTGTTGGAGGACGCCCAGGCCTTTCGCCCGGGCATCAAAAAATTCGTGGTGAAGGTTCAGCCCGTGGCGGCGAGTACGGGCGCGCGCACGTAAGAAATCGGAGCATCTTCCGGGCGCTCGAACACGATCGCCTCCCAAGCCGACTCGTCGGCGAGCAAGGTACGCAGCAATCGGTTGTTGAGTCCGTGACCGGACTTGAAGGCCGAGAATTCGCCGATGAGGCTGTGGCCGAGCAGATATAGATCGCCGATGGCATCGAGGATCTTGTGCTTGACGAATTCGTCCTCGTAACGGAGGCCGCCCTCGTTAAGCACCTTCGAGTCGTCGAGTACGATGGCGTTGTCGAGATTGCCGCCGAGCGCGAGGTTGCGAGCGCGCATCGTCTCGAGGTCGCGCATGAAACCAAAAGTGCGCGCACGGCTGATTTCTTTGAGAAACGACGTCGTGGAAAAATCCATGCTCGCCCGCTGGCCATGGCGCTTGAAGATCGGATGGTTGAACTCGATCTCGAAATTGACCTTGAAGCCGTCGAACGGATCGAATCGCGCCCACTTGTCGCCATCTTCGACCTTCACGGACTTGCGGATACGGACGAACCGCTTCGGCGTGCGCTGCTGCTCGAGACCCGCCGACTGCAACAAGAACACGAAGGGACCCGCGCTGCCATCCATGATGGGAACCTCGGGACCGCTGATCTCGACGAGCGCGTTGTCGATGCCAAGACCCGCAAAGGCCGACAGTAAATGCTCGACCGTCGACACGCGAACCTCGCCTTTGACGAGCGAGGTGCCGAGAGTGGTTTCGCCGACATTACCCGCGCGAGCCGGAATGTCGACGGGAACTGACAGGTCGGTGCGTCGAAAGACGATTCCGGTGTCCGGAGCCGCCGGACGGATGGTCATCAGAATGCGCTTGCCGGTGTGCAGACCCACACCGCTCGCGCGGATGACATTTTTCAAAGTGCGTTGACCGACCATCGTTTCCCCCGACTGCCCCAGGGCATGCCGCCTGAAGGCGGCATACCGGGGGAGTCATCGAAGGCGGCGAGTGTACCCCAAACCGACCGTCAGTCGGCCTGACGACGCAGGAAGGCCGGGATATCGAGGATGTCCTCGGCGGCCTCGGGCTCATGGCGCAAGCCATCGCCCGCCGCGGCTTTCAGACGCTCGTAGGCCGGAACGTCGAGCTTGCTGTAGTCGGAGGAGACCACCACCGGCCGACGGCCGACACGGGGCGCATCGAACGCGGCCCGAACCGGCGCGGCTCGCACGCTGCTCGCGCTCGCTGCGCCGCGCGTTGCCGTCATCTGCGATTGCGAACGCGCGAGACCTGTTGCGACCACCGTGACACGCAGTTCGTCGGTGAGCGAAGGATCGATGACCGTACCCACGACGACCGTGGCATCGTCGGAGGCAAACTCCTTGACGATGTTGCCGACCTGCTCGAACTCGCCGATGCCGAGATCGAGTCCCGCCGTGACGTTGACGAGGATGCCGCGGGCACCCGCGAGATTGACGTCCTCGAGGAGCGGCGAGGACACAGCCATCTCGGCGGCGACGCGCGCCCGATCTTCGCCGGTCGCATGTCCCGAGCCCATCATCGCCATGCCGGTTTCGCTCATGACGGTGCGTACGTCGGCGAAGTCGACGTTGATGAGACCCGGACGGGTGATGAGTTCTGCGATGCCTTGCACGGCGCCCTGCAACACGCCGTTCGCGCTCTTGAACGCGTCGAGCAGTGTCGTCTTGGGGCCTAGCACGGTGAGTAACTTCTGGTTCGGGATAGTGATGAGCGAATCGACATGCTTGGCAAGTTCGTTCATGCCCTGGTCGGCGACGAGGGAGCGCTTACTGCCTTCCATGGTGAACGGACGCGTCACCACGGCGACGGTGAGAATGCCGAGTTCCTTGGCGATCTGCGCAACCACCGGCGCCGCGCCCGTTCCCGTGCCACCGCCCATGCCGGCGGTGATGAACAGCATGTCGCAGCCACTGATCATCTCGATGATGCGATCACGGTCTTCCATCGCAGCCTGGCGCCCGACATCGGGGTTTGCACCCGCGCCGAGACCCTTCGTGATGTTGCCGCCGATCTGCAGCGACGTCTTCACGTTGGAATTCTTCAAGGCCTGCGCATCGGTGTTGATGCACATGAAATCCACGCCCTCGATGCCGGTCTGCACCATATGCGAGACGGCGTTTCCGCCGCCACCGCCCACACCCAGCACTTTGATTACCGCGCTCTGGCTGTAAGAGTCCATGAGTTCAAACATTGCACGTCGCTCCTGTAGTCGAAGTTGTCAAAATAAAAAACGAAATCAGAAATTGCCCTGGAACCAATCCCGCATGCGCTCCACCATGCTGCGCGCGTTGCCCGCTATCGCCCGAGTGCGCGAACCGCGCGGCACGAGATGATCGCGGCCGTAGAGCAGCAGGCCTACGCCGGTCGAATGAATCGGATTGCTCGTCACATCGGCGAGGCCACGCACGCCGACCGGCATGCCGAGGCGTACCGGCACGTGAAAGACTTCCTCGGCGAGCTCGATTGCGCCTTCCATCTTGGCGCTGCCGCCTGTGAGCACGATGCCCGCGGCGATCACCTCTTCGAAACCGCTGCGTCGCAGCTCCTCACGAATGAGGCCGAAAAGTTCCTCGTAGCGCGGCTCGACGATTTCGGCGAGCGTTTGTCGCGCGAGCCGACGCGCGGGTCGGTCGCCGACGCTCGGAACCTCGATGGTTTCATCGGGGTTTGCGAGCTGCGAGAGCGCGCAGGCATAGCGCAGCTTGATCTCCTCGGCGTTCTGCGTGGGGGTGCGCATCGACACGGCGATGTCGTTGGTCACTTGATCGCCCGCAATCGGGATCACCGCCGTATGGCGGATCGCGCCGTGCGAGAAGACGGCAATGTCGGTCGTTCCCCCGCCGATGTCGACCAGGCACACGCCAAGATCTTTTTCGTCGTCGGTGAGTACGGCATAGCTCGAAGCCAGTTGCTCGAGCACGATGTCATCGACGTCCAGACCACAACGCTGGATGCATTTTTCGATGTTCTGCGCCGCGCTGTCGGCGCCCGTCACGATGTGTACCTTGGCCTCAAGACGAACGCCCGACATGCCGACCGGATCGCGAATGCCTTCCTGCCCGTCGATGATGAATTCCTGGGGCAGGACATGCAGAATTTTTTGATCTGCGGGGATGGCAACGGCCTTGGCGGCATCGATCACGTGGTCGACGTCAGCGAGCTGGACTTCCTTGTCGCGAATCGCGACGACACCGTGCGAGTTGAGACTGCGGACGTGGCTGCCGGCGATGCCGGCGAACACGGAGTGGATTTCGCAACCGGCCATGAGCTCGGCTTCTTCGACCGCACGCTGTATCGACTGCACGGTCGATTCGATGTTCACCACCACGCCACGCTTGAGTCCGCGCGACGGCTGCGAGCCGATGCCGATGATCTCGATGCTGTTGTCGGGCCCGATTTCGCCGACCAGCGCCACCACTTTGGAGGTGCCGATGTCGAGACCGACGATGAGTTGTCTTTCTGGTTTCTTCGCCATGTTCCTTGAGTCCGTCCGTCAACCTTCCGACGCGTCGTCGAACTCGTCGACGGCTGCGACCTTGGTGCTCCCGCGCCAACCGACCGAAAATCCGTTCGTGTAGCGCATGTCCACGTAATTGATCTCGGCCGAGCGCTGCACCACGATGCGCAGTGCAGCCGCCACGAAGCGTTCGAATCGCTCATCCACCTGACGTCGCCCGAGTCGGATGCGAACGCCGTTGTCGAGATCGATCTCCCAGGCGCCGCGGGCATCGAGCCGTAGCGCCGCAATCCGCACGCCACCTTCGACGAGGCGACCCTGGATGGCGAGGTAGCGCTTCGCAACCAGCGTCTCGGTGCCCTTCGGGCCGGAGAGTCGCGGCAACTCGGGAGGAATGAACCGCGCCTCCGAGAGAAAGAGCTCTCCCCGATCGTTCAGCAGACCATTTGCGCCCCATCGGGCCGCGGCCACTTGCTCGACGACCCGAACCTGGAGTCCACGCGGCCAGGAACGACCGACGCTCACGGTGTCGACCCAGGGCAAGGATTCGATCCCGCGCTGCACCGTGTCGAGATCGACCGTCACGAGCCCCGCGTCGTGCACGCGATCGCGGACGGCCTGCTGGACATCCATCGACGAAACGCGCTGGAACCGTCCCTGCACGACCACACGATCGATCGGCTGGTCGAGTGCCGTCACGATCAACCAAAGAAATGCGGCGACCGCGGCGAAGCCCGATGCGGCATAAGCGAGTCGGCGCCAATCGATCTCGGGCATCTCCCAAGACGGTTTCTCCGAGCGACGTCGGTTGCGGGCTTTCCGATTTGCAAACAAACTCATGTCCACTCTCCTGCCCTCAATCCTTGCGCTGTCGAGCGAAGCTCGTCTCGAGTACACGCCAGACGAGCGTTTCGAAATCGATGCCGCTCGCACGCGCGGCCATCGGAACGAGGCTGTGGTCGGTCATCCCGGGAACCGTGTTGATCTCGAGCAACAGCGGTCTGCCGGTGGCGTCCATCATGAAATCGACGCGGCCCCAACCCTCGGCGCCGACTGCGGCGAAAGCGCCGAGCGCGAGCGCACCAAGATGTCGTTCGGCCTCGGCCGAAAGACCCGACGGGCACTCGTAGACCGTATCCGAGCGCAGGTACTTCGCTTCGTAGTCGTAAAAAGTTTTCGGTGTAGCGATGCGGATCGAAGGTAGCGCTTGGCCATGCAGCACGCCCACGGTGTACTCGGCACCGGGAATGAACGCCTCGGCGAGCACGACATCGTCGGTGGCCGCGGCTGCGGCGTAGGCCGCAGCAAGATCGGCCGCGCGCTCCACCTTCGAGATGCCGACGGACGAACCCTGGGTTGCCGGCTTCACGAACATCGGCAAACCGAGTCGAGTCAATGCGGTGTCGAAATCGGCGGGTCCGCGCAGCACCATGAACTCGGCCGTCGAGATGCCGACCGCGGCAGCGAGGCGCTTCGTTCGGACCTTGTCCATGCAAACGGCCGAGCCGAGTACGCCACTTCCGGTATACGGCAATCCCAGACACTCGAGCGCACCCTGCAGGGTGCCGTCTTCGCCACCGGGGCCGTGCAGCGCAATCCACACGCGATCGAATCTTTGGTCGAGCAGCGAAGAGAGGGCGACATCGCGCGGATCCACCGCGTGGGCGTCCACGCCTTTCTTGACGAGCGCTGTAAGGACGGCCTGACCCGTGAGCAGCGAAATCTCGCGCTCGCTCGAGTGACCGCCGAGCATCACGGCCACCTTGCCGAATTCGCGCGGATCGGTCGCGGCATGCCGGGCAGATGGATCGTGAGCGAGACGCATCAGGCGGCCTCCCCCACGATGCGCACCTCGGTGTTGAGGTGGATGCCGAAACGCTGCACCACGGTCTCGCGGACGCGATGGATCAACTGCTCGAGATCGGCCGCGGTCGCCTCGCCGTCATTGACGATGAAGTTGGCATGCTTCGGCGAGACGAGCGCCCCGCCGAGACGCGTACCTTTGAGCCCCGCCGCCTCGATGAGTCGAGCAGCGTGGTCACCCGGCGGATTGGTGAACACCGAGCCGCAACTCCATTCGCCGATCGGTTGCTTCTGTTTGCGCTCGACCAGCAAATCGCGGATCGCCTCGCTGCTCACGCCCTCGCGCTGTTCGAATTGCAGCGTGGCACCGAGGAAGGCTTCACCCTCGAGCGGTGATTCGACATGTCGATACGACACGCGATACTCGGACGCATCGCGCAGGCGGATCGTGCCGCTACGATCGATGACCTCGACGTTGCGTACATGGCGCCAGGTCTCGCCTCCGAATGCTCCGGCGTTCATGGCGAGCGCGCCACCGAGCGTCCCGGGAATACCGGCAAAGAATTCGGCGGGCCCGAGGCCCCACTTGACGCACTGCCGCGCGATACGCGTACAGGGCACGCCGGCTTCGCACCACACTTCGGTCTCGCCGCGACGCTCGAGCTCGCTCAGGGCGCCGTGCAAAGAAATGACGGCACCGCGCAAGCCACCATCACGCACGAGAAGATTGCTGCCGAGCCCCACCCACCATAACGGCGCATCGGGGGGCAGTGCGCGCAGGAAATCGGCGAGATCGGCACGATCACGCGGCTCGAAGAACATCTCCGCCGGACCACCGACGTGCCAGGACGTGTGTCGCGACATCGGCTCATCGAGTGCGAGACGACCGGCGAACTTCGCCTGCATGGCCATCCGCGAGGTGGCATCGATTCGAGCCGTACTCATCGAGCGCCCTCCGCAAGCTGTTTCGGCAGACCGTGAGCGACGGCGCTGATGTTGCCCGCGCCCATGGCGAGCACCACGTCGCCGGCGTGCAGCAGGCCCTGCAGACTCGCTGCAAGCTCTTCGACGCGCGGCACGAATACCGGCTCGATCTGACCGCGCGAACGCACGGCACGGCAAATCGCGCGACCATCGGCGCCCGCGATCGGCGCTTCGCCTGCCGCGTACACCTCGGTGACGAGCAACACGTCGGCGCTCGAGAGCACTCCGGCGAAATCATCGAGCAGATCCCTCGTTCGCGTGTAGCGATGAGGCTGGAAGGCGAGCACGATACGACGATCGGGATGTGCCTGTCGCACGGCATCGAGCGTCGCCCGGATTTCCGTCGGGTGATGACCGTAGTCGTCGATGATGACCGCGCTGCCTGAACCGATGCGCACTTCGCCGACTTGCTGCAGACGACGATCGACGCCCTGGAACTTCGCGAGACCACGTTGGATGGCCTCATCCTCGACTCCGAGCTCACTCGCCACGGCGATCGCGGCCAATGCATTCTGGACGTTGTGTCGTCCCGGCAGGTTGAGACGAATCGCAAGCGGTACGGCGTGACCCGGACGCGCCACATCGAACATCGTTTGCGGTCCCTGCCGAACCAGGTTGATCGCGCGAACATCCGCGCCTTCTTCGATGCCGTAAGTCGTGATGGGACGACCCACCCGGGCGAGGATCCCGCGCACTTCCGGATCGTCGGCACACAGCACCGCGAGGCCATAGAACGGCAGGTTGTGCAGGAAATCGACGAAACTTTGACGCAGGCGATTGAAATCGCCCTCGTGCGTACCGAGGTGATCGTTATCGATGTTCGTCACCACGGCGATGAGCGGCTGCAGATGCAGGAACGACGCATCGCTCTCGTCGGCTTCGGCGACGAGGTAGCGTCCCGCACCGAGTCGGGCGTTGGTACCGGCGCTCTTCAATCGGCCGCCGATCACGAAAGTCGGATCCTCGCCTCCCTCGGCGAGCACGGAGGCGACGAGACTCGTCGTCGTGGTTTTGCCATGCGTTCCGGCGACGGCGATCGCCGATTGGAAGCGCATGAGCTCACCGAGCATCTCCGCACGCGGCACGACCGGAATTCGATGCGCGAGTGCCTCCGCGACCTCGGGGTTTTCTTTGGAGACCGCGGTCGACACGACGACCACGTCGGCACCGGAGACATTCTCCGCGGCATGACCGAAGGTGATCTTTGCGCCGAGCCCCGCGAGGCGCTCGGTCACTGAATTGGGCTTGAGGTCACTTCCCTGTACCCGATAACCGAGGTTCAGCAACACCTCGGCGATGCCACCCATGCCACTGCCGCCGATGCCGACGAAATGGATGCCGTGGATGCGGCGCATGCGCTCCATGCTCATGCTGCAAGACCTCCGGCAATGAGACAGGCCTTGGCGAGCGCCTCGGTCGCATCCGGCCGCGCAAGCTCGCGGGCGCGCTCGGCTATGCGGCAGAGCAGCGCGCGATCGCTCGCGAGACGCTCGAGTTCCGCGGCGAGTCGCTGCGTCGTGAGCTCGAGCTCGGGCAGAAGCACGGCGGCGCCATGTTCGACGAGGAAACGAGCGTTGCAGGTTTGATGATCGTCGACGGCCGCCGGGAAGGGTACGAGAATGGCCGCGACCCCTGCGGCGGCGAGCTCCGAGACCGTGAGCGCACCCGCGCGGCAGATCACGAGATCCGCCTCGGCGTAGGCGGCTGCGATATCGTCGATGAAGGCGCTGACCTCGGCGGAAATCCCGCGCGAGGCATATGCCTCGCGAGTGCTCTCGAGCGTGCGCACACCGCTCTGGTGACGCACGCGCAGTTCGATCTTCCCCGCGAGGGCTGCGACGGCCTCGGGCACGACCGCATTGAGGCGCTGCGCGCCCTGACTGCCGCCGACGACGAGTACGCGGAGCGGACCCTGCCGTGAACCGTAACGAATGGCCGGTGTCGGCAGTCCAAAGAATTCCGTGCGTACCGGATTGCCGACCGTCGTCGCACGCGCGCCTGCGCCGAAGCTTCCCGAGAAGGCCTCGAGCACGCGCGTGGCGAACCGAGCGAGGATGCGGTTGGTGAAGCCGGCGACGGCATTCTGCTCATGGATGACGAGCGGACGACGGGCGAGCCATGCGGCAAGGCCACCAGGTCCGGTGACGTAGCCCCCCAAACCGACGACCACGCGTGGCTGGTGACGTCGCACGGCGGCGAGAGCCTGCCACAACGCACGAGCAAGACGAATCGGCGCCCCGAGCAGCGTCGAGAGACCCTTGCCACGCAGTCCGCCGATGTCGATCCACTCGACATCGATACCCGCTGCGGGCACCAGGCGTGATTCGATGCCCGCACGCGTGCCGAGCCAAACGATCTCGATATCCCGAGCGCGCAGCAGACCCGCCAACGAGAGCGCGGGAAACACGTGTCCGCCCGTTCCACCCGCCATGATCATGATGCAGGGCTTGCTCACGCTTCGACCGCCTCCCCTGCTCCGCCACGCATGCGCACCGCGCTATCACCGCGCAGGCTCGCCGCAGTCGTCCCGCGCGAGGCTTGCGCCGCCTCGTGGTACACCCGCAGCACGATGCCGACCCAGGCAAGGGTGACGATCAAGCTCGAGCGTCCATAGCTCATGAACGGCAGGGTCAAACCTTTGGTGGGCAGTGCACCCATGTTCACGCCCATGTTGATGAACGCCTGGATCGCGACCCAGATGCCGAAACCGGCGGCGAGGTAGGACTGGAATTTGAGACCCGCCTCGTTGGCAAGCCGCGCGATGTAGAGCGCGCGCCAGGCGAGCGCAACGAAAAGACCGATCGTGAGCAGCACGCCGAAGAGACCGAGTTCTTCTGCCAGCACCGCGAACAGGAAGTCGGTATGCGCCTCCGGCAAATAGAAGAGTTTTTGCACGCTCTCGCCGAGTCCGACGCCGGTCCAACCGCCGCGTCCGATGGCGATGAGACTCTGCGTGAGCTGGAAACCACTGTCGAAAGGATCTTCCCAAGGATTTCTGAACGAGGTCAGACGACGCAGACGATACGGCGAGGACACCGCCACCGCGGCGAGCAGGCCTGCACCGATGACCGCGAGTCCGATGACATCGCGCCAACGGGCGCCCGCGACGAAGAGCACGCCGAAGGCCGTCGCCGTGAGCACTACCGCAGCGCCGAAGTCCGGCTCCATCAGGAGCAGGCCAAAGAATATCCCGACCACGAGCAGCGGCTTGATGAGCCCCATCAAGGAACTACGCAACTCCGACTCGCGACGGACGGCGTAGCTGGCGATGAAGATCAGCACCATCACGCGCGCAGCTTCCGAGGCCTGGAAGTTGAATCCGGCGAGGCGGATCCAGCGACGGCTACCATTAACCGAGTGCCCGATGCCGGGGATGAGCACCGCAACCAGCAGGATCCCGGCGAGCGCGAGCAGCAACAGTGCCGATTTTTCCAGCCACTCGGTTCGTATCGCGAAGGCGAACGACGCGGCGATGGCGCCGGCCACGACGAGCACGAATTGCCGCTCGAGATAGAGGAAGGGATCGCCGGCCTCCTTGCTCGCGATCGACATCGAGGCAGAGGTGACGATGACGAGGCCGAGCAGCACGATCGACGAGACGATCAACAACGTCACGAGATCGAGGTGGATGGTCGTGGGGCGAGCGCCGCCGCGAGCAGGCAAGGTAAACGTACTCATGAGGGCAACCTCCCGACGGCTGCAGCGAATCGCTCGCCGCGCTCAGCGTAATCACGAAACATGTCGAGGCTCGCGCAGGCAGGCGACAGCAGGACGATCTCGCCCGATGCGGCGCGTCGGGCAGCCTCATCCACCGCCTCTTCGAGCGAAGCGCATCGCACGATCTCGCAGGAATCCTTGAGGGCGTCGGCGAGCCGCGGTGCATCACGTCCGATCAGCAACACCACGCGCACTCGACCGGCGAGCGCCGAGGCGAGCGGAGCGAAGTCCTGTCCCTTGCCCTCGCCGCCGGCGATGAGCAGCAAGGTACCCGGCATGCCCGATACGGTGGCCACGGTGGCACCGACATTCGTGCCTTTGGAATCATTGATGTACCGTACTCCGCGCTTCTCGCCGACCCACTGTGAGCGATGCGCAAGTCCGGTGAACTCGCGCAGCTCATCGAGCATGGGGGGCAAGGGCAAACCGCAGGCCTCGCCGATCGCGAGGGCCGCGAGTGCGTTGGCGGCGTTGTGCAAGCCGGCGAGGCGCATCGCCGAGAGCGCGAGTACGGGACGACCGCGTACGGCGAGCCATCGCTCTCCGCCCTCCTCGATCAAAGAATAGTCGGCGCCGGTGGCACCCTCGACCGAAAATCCGACGACCTGACGCGCTGAATCGCGAGGCATCGCACTGACCCACGCATCATCGACGTTGACCACGGCCGTCTCGCAGTGACGGAAGATGCGCGCCTTGGCGGCCGCATAGGCTTGCATCGATCCGTGGCGATCGAGGTGGTCCTCGGAAAGATTGAGCACCGTGGCCGCCCGCAACTGCAACGAGTGAGTCGTCTCGAGCTGGAAACTCGACAGCTCGAGCACGTACAGCTCAGGCACGGAGGCGCCGAGCAGATCGAGCACCGGCGTACCCAGATTGCCACCGACCGACACGTTCCGACCGGCGCGCGCCGCCATGCGACCGACCAAGGTCGTGACCGTGCTCTTGCCGTTCGTACCGGTGATACCGACGACCGGTGCTTTCACCTCTCTCGCGAAGAGTTCGACATCACCAACGACCTCGAGCCCTCGGGCGAGCGCTTCGGCGATCAGCGGCTCATCGAGCGCGATCCCCGGTGACGCGACGACGATCTGCGAGCCCTTGAGCAGCGCGGCATCGAGTCGCCCGAAGCGGCACTCGGCCTCGGGTGCGACCGCAGCGAGCTGCTCGCGACCCGGCGGCTCGGCGCGCGTATCCGTCACCGCGACCTGCCAACCGCGCTCGACGAAGTGGCGCGCCGCCGACACCCCGGTCTTGCCGAGGCCGACGATCAGCGCCTTGCGATGTTCGAGGGCGTGGGTCATCTGAGTTTCAGCGTGGCGAGTCCGGCGAGCACGAGGAAGAACGTGATGATCCAGAAACGCACGATCACCTTGGGTTCGGCCCAACCCTTCAATTCGAAGTGGTGGTGGATCGGCGCCATCCTGAAAATGCGCTTGCCCGTGAGCTTGAACGAGGCGACCTGCAGGATCACCGATGCCGTCTCGAGCACGAAGATGCCGCCCATGACGAGCAGCACAACCTCTTGCCGGACGATGACCGCGATGGTGCCGAGCGCGGCACCGATGGAGAGCGCACCGATGTCACCCATGAACACCTGGGCGGGATAGGTGTTGAACCAAAGAAATCCGAGCCCTGCACCGACGAGTGCGGCGCAGAAGATAAGCAGTTCGCCGGCTTGCGGCACCGCCGGGATGGCAAGATATCCGGCGAACACGGCGTTGCCCGCTGCGTAAGCAAACACTCCGAGTGCTGCGGCGACCATCACCGCCGGCATGATCGCCAGACCGTCGAGACCATCGGTCAGGTTCACCGCGTTGCTCATGCCGACGATCATCAGGTACGTCAGCAGGATGAATCCGAAGGCACCGAGCGGCAGGGCGAATTCCTTGAGCATCGGCAGGTAGAGCGTGGTGTTGACAGGGGATGTCGAGGTCTGCCAGAGCGCGATGGCCGCAGCGAGTCCACCCACCGATTGCCAGAAGTATTTGTAGCGCGCGATCAACCCCTTCGGGTTCCGCTTGACCAGCTTGAGGTAGTCGTCCCAGAACCCCACGAGTCCGAATACCAGCGTCACCGCGAGAACGATCCAGACGAAACGGTTGTCGAGGTTCGCCCAGAGGAGCGTGGAAACCACGATGGCCACGAGGATGAGCAACCCCCCCATGGTCGGAGTTCCGACTTTCTTCTGGTGAGCTGCCGGAATGTAATCGCGAACGACCTGTCCGATCTGATCGCGCGTGAGCTTGGCGATCATCCAGGGGCCGACGGCCAAAGAAATCACGAGCGCCGTGACCGCCGCAAGAATCGCCCGAAAAGTGAGATACGAGACGACGTTGAACGCCGAGATCGACTCAGCCAGCCACTGTGACAACCAAAGCAGCATTTAGTGCATCTCCACTGAGGACGGTACGGACTCGAGAGCGGCAACGACACGCTCGAGACGATTGCTACGAGACCCTTTGACGAGCACGCGGACATCCGAGGCGAGCTCTTGCGACACGGCCTCGGCCACGGAAGCAGTGTCCGCGTGCCACGCCGCACCCTCGCCGAAACTCTCGACCGAAAGCTTGGTGGCCTCGCCGACGGCGAAGAGCCGCTCGACACCGTGCGCGCGTGCATAGCGACCCGCCTCGAGATGCGCCTCACGCGAAAAGTCGCCGAGCTCACCCATCTCGCCTAGCACGAGGAATCGTCTACCCCCCAGGGCCTCGAGCACGTCGATCGCCGCTTGCAGGGAACTCGGGTTCGAGTTGTAGGAGTCGTCGATGATCCACGCGTCTTGGCGAGCACCGCGCAACTGGAGTCGGCCTTTGACCGCGCGCATGCGCGAGAGACCGAGGGCGATGTGATCGAGCGTCGCGCCCGCCGCGCTTGCCGCCGCCGCAGCCCCGAGCGCATTGAGCACGTTGTGCTTGCCGGCCAGATGCAAGGTGATGGCTTTCTCGCCCGCGGGCGACACGAGCGTGAAGCGGGTGAGAAACCCTTCGGCACCCACCGCCGTTTGGATGTCGCGAGCACTGAAATCGGCTTTTGAGCCGAGACCGAAGGTCACGATGCGCGCGATCGTCATATCGCGCCAAAGGCCCGCGAAACCGTCGTCGACGTTGAGGATCGCCGTACCGTCCTGGCCGAGCGCAGCGAAGAGTTCACCTTCGGCGCGTGCAGCACCTTCGAGACTGCCGAAGCCTTCGAGATGTTCGGCGCCCGCATTCGTCACGATGCCGATCGCCGGTGACGCGAAACCGGCCAGTTGCGCGAGCTCCCCGGGGTGATTCGCGCCCATCTCGATGACCGCATGACGATGTGACGGTTCGAGCCGCAGCAGCGTGAGCGGCACCCCGATGTGGTTGTTGAGGTTGCCTGCCGTCGCGAGCGTTGCGCCGCAGCACGAGAGAATCGAAGCGATCATTTCCTTGGTGGTCGTCTTGCCGTTGCTGCCGGCGACGCCGACGAGCGGCATCGTGAACCGCTCCCGCCAGCGCTGCGCTGCGCGTTGCAACGCGACGAGCGCATCATCGACGAGCACGAGAGGGAAATCCGCCGGGCCCTCGCGCTCGGCGATGGCACCCGCGGCGCCTTTGGCCGCCGCCTCGGCGAGGTAGGTGTTGCCGTCGAATCGCGGGCCGCGCAGGGCGACGAACAACTGCCCCGATGCGAGCGTGCGCGTGTCGGTGTTCACGGACGAGAACGCCTGATCGGCACCGACCAAGCGACCGCCGCAATCTTTGGCGATGTCAGCGAGCCGACGCATCGGGTGTTCCGTAGATCGAATGGATGATCTCGCGATCACTGAACGGACGACGTTCAGCGCCGACGATCTGATAATTCTCGTGACCCTTGCCTGCCACGAGCACGACGTCGCCCTCGCGGGCGCCGGCCAAGGCGTGGCGGATCGCCTCTCCCCTATCGTGAATGACCGTGGCTCGTACGCCTTGCGGCAAGCCTGCGATGATGTCTGCGGCGATTCCTGCAGCAGACTCGCTGCGCGGATTGTCGTCGGTGATGACGATGCCATCAGCCATCGCCGCTGCGACGCCCGCCATCAGCGGCCGCTTGCCTGCATCACGATCGCCGCCGCAGCCGAAGACGAGATGCAGCTTGCCACGGCAGTGCGCCCGAGCGGCGCGCAGCGATTTGGCAAGCGCATCGGGCGTATGCGCATAGTCGACGATCGCGAGCGCCCTGCCCGTCGCGGTCAGCGCCTCCATGCGTCCGGCCGGTGCACGACACTCGCCGAGCGCGCGCAAAGCCGGTTCGAGTGCGACACCCAAGGCGCGCAGCAAGCCGAGCGCCACCAAGGCATTCTCGACGTTGAATTCGCCGATCAGCGGCAGGGTCACGTTGCGTCGCGCGACATCCTGCGATCCCTCGCGACACTCGATCGTGAACGAGAGTCCCTCGGGCAGCGCCTTGATCTCGGCGGCGAGTAACGATCGAACGCCCGGGGCGCGCGAACGAATGTCGTCGATGACGGCGATTCCCGCAGCCGTGCGTGCCGTCAATGTGAGCGGCAACATGTTCGACTGTCGTCTCGCAAGCTCGGCACCGAAGGCATCGTCGACGTTGATGACACCCGCCTCGAGCTTCGGGCTGTCGAAGAGGCGAGCCTTCGCCGCTCCATAGGCCTCCATCGTGCCGTGATAATCGAGATGGTCGCGAGTGAGATTCGTGAACGCCGCCACCCGGAATCGCACGCCGGCGACACGATACTGATCGAGCGCGTGCGAGGAGACCTCCATCGCCACGCACTCGGCACCGGCCTCGCGCATCGCCGCGAGTTGACGCTGCACACTCACGGCATCCGCCGTCGTGTACTCGCCGGGCACGACCTCATCGGGCGCCATGCCCACACCGAGCGTCCCCATGTAGGCCGCTTTCGAGTCGCAGCGCGTCAGCGCCTGCGCGAGCAGCCAGGCCGTCGTCGTCTTGCCGTTGGTGCCGGTGATTCCGGCGACGCGCAAGGTCTCGGAGGGCAGATCAAAGAATTTACCCGCGATCGAACTGGCGACCGTCGAAAGTTTTTCGACAGGCTGAACGTGTACGGCCGAGGGGACGATGGGCTCCGACACGCCCGGCGCCGGCTCCCAAAACACCGCTCTCGCCCCACGCGAAATCGCCTCGGGCAGCGCCGCGAGTCCGTGCGTACGCCGACCGGCGCAGGCGAGAAAAAGTCCGCCCGCTGAAACCGTTCGACTGTCGAGACTGAGATCGGTCACCCGGATCGAGGTCGGGATTTCGGCGATACCGCTGCAGAGATCGGCAAGTTGGCGCACGCGGGCGCCCATCAGCGCAGACCTCCGGTTGCCGAGCGACGCGAGGCATCGGCCGTCGCGATGTTCTGCGGCAGATCGGCGGGCGCGGGCGCCGCCTCGGGCATTTCGTCGACGGGCATGTCGATCGGAGCGTCCGGCGCCACGGCGAGCAGTCGCAACGCACCACCGACGACGCCGGAGAATACCGGTGCGGCCACATCACCGCCGTAATAGAGGCCACCGGTGGGCTCGTCGATCACGACCACCGTAGCGAGACGCGGATTGCTCGCCGGCGCAAGCCCGGCGAAAACGGCAAGGTAACGATTGGTCGAGTAGCCGCCCGCGCTCGCCTTCCAGGCCGTGCCCGTCTTGCCGGCCACGGTGTAACCTGGAATCGAAGCGCGCTTGCCGGTACCAACGTCGGACACCACGCTTTGCAGCATGCGCACGACATCACGACTCACCTGCTCCGAGAGGACACGCTCTCCATCCACCGCCTGATCGACCCGCGTAAACGATACGGGTCGCTGCAAACCGTAGGCACCGAGCGTGGCGTAGGCATGGGCGATCTGCAGCGGCGTCGCCGAGAGACCATAACCGTACGACACCGTCGCCGTGGTGATCGGACGCCAGTGCGCGTACTGACTCAACAATCCCGCCGACTCACCCGGATAACCGCTCGTGGTCACACGACCGAAGCCGAGGCGACTCAGCGTCCCGTGCAGCGCCTCCGGTCCGAGATTGAGTGCGATGCGCGTCATCGCGACGTTCGAGCTCCTCGCCAAAGCCGTCGACAGATCGATGGCACCGAGGTTGTTCTTGTCCTCGATCATCTTGATGCCGACCTTCACCATGCCGGGGTTAGTGTCGATGATGCTCGTCGGAGTGTATTTCCCCGACGCCAGCGCGGCGGCGACGACGAAGGGCTTGATGGTCGAGCCCGGCTCGACGAGATCCGTGACGGCGCGGTTCTTGTATCCCGCAGGCTTTAGCTGCGCGCGATCATTCGGGTTGAACGTCGGCTGATTGACCATGGCGAGCACTTCGCCCGTGGTCACGTCGATGACGACCACCGAGCCTGCCTTGGCGCGATGCGTCTGGATCGCGGCCTTCAACTCGCGATACGCGAGATATTGAATGCGCATGTCGATCGACAGCTGCATGTTTCGACCGGCGCGCATCGGGCGGATGCTCTCGACCGTTTGCACGGTGCGACCGAGGTTGTCCTGAATCACCCGCTTCGCACCATGCTCGCCAGCGAGCCAATGGTCGTAGGCGAGTTCCAATCCTTCCTGGCCCGAATCGTCGATCGAGGTGAACCCGAGAACGTGGCCCGTCACCTCGCCCGCCGGATAGTAACGACGATACTCGCGCGTGAGATGAACTCCGGGGATGTCGAGCGTGCGGACCTTGGCGGCATCGGCGGGCTGCAGATGACGCGCGACGTAAAGAAACTTTCGATCGAGCTTCGTCGTGACGAAGCGCGTCAACTCGTCGGGGTCGCGGCCGAGCGCTCGCGCGAGGTTCGGAATCTGATCGTTGGCGAGCGTGAGCTCACGCGGGTTGACCCATACCGAATCGACCGGCGTGCTGACGGCGAGCGGCTCACCGGCACGATCGGTGACGCTGCCACGATGTGCCACGACCGAGGCCACGCGCGTGAAGCGCTCATCGCCCTGCCCACGCAGGAACGCACTTTCAACGAATTGCAGCGTCGCCGCTTTCCAGACGAGTACGCCGGCACCGCAGGCGACCAGGACGACGATCACGAGGGCGCGCGACGTGAACGAGGGATTCGGCGTTTCGGGTTTGCGGGAGAGCCCGCTGCGCGAGGATCGCGCGCCGCCGCGCTGTCCCGCAGACGGTCGACGCGATTCCGATTTTCCGAAGGGCCAGCGGATCACGGTGCGACCACCTCGATCTGCTTCGGTGGCGGCGTACGCATGCCGAGATTGGCGGCGGCGACGTTTTCGACGAAGGCGTGAGTGGACCAGGCACTCTGCTCGAGCTGCAGCTGACCCCATTCGATCTCGAGGCGATCACGCTCGCGATTGACCTTCTCGAGCTCGACGAAGAGTTCGCGTGCGCGGTGCTTGACGAAGATCGCGCCGGCCGCCGAAGCGAGGACGATCAGCCACAAGAGCGGAATCAGCATGGCGATCGCGCGGCGACTCGACAAGTTCATGCGACACCTCCGGCCAACGGATCGAGTTTCTCCGCCACGCGCAGCACCGCACTGCGCGAGCGCGGATTGCGCGCGATCTCCGACTCGGTGGCTCGACGCTTGCGGCCGATCTCGCGCATGACGGGGCGAGCGGCAGGCGGAATCACCGGAAATCCTGCGAAAATCGGGTCGACCGTGCTCTTCCCGCGGATGAATTGTTTGACCATCCGATCCTCGAGCGAGTGGAAACTGATCACGGCCATTCGCCCGCCCGGCGCAAGCACGGTGAGCGCCGCTTCGAGCGCGGTCCGAAGTTGTCCGAGCTCGTCGTTGATGAACATGCGGATCGCCTGAAAAGTGCGCGTCGCCGGATGCTTGCCGTCGCGTGTGCGCACCGCGCGCTGCACGATGGCGGCGAGCTGTGCGGTGCGCTCGATCGGCGCCTCCGCGCGCGCGGCGACGATCGTCGCTGCAATGCGGCGCGAAAAGCGTTCTTCGCCGAGCTCGTAAATCACCCTCGCCAACTCCCGTTCGTCGACGTAGGCCAGCCACGCGGCCGCCGACTCTCCATGGCGCGGATCCATGCGCATGTCGAGCGGTCCATCCTTCGCGAAACTGAAACCCCGTTCTGGCTGATCGAGCTGCGGCGACGAAACGCCGAGATCGAGCAGCACACCCAAGACCGGCCGCCCTCTCGCGTGTTCATCGACGACGCGCGCGAGTTCGGCAAATTCCGCCTGGATGAGCGTGAGTCGCGGCTCGTCGGCGAAACGTCGTTTGCCCGCGTCGATCGCTGCAGGATCGCGATCGAGTGCGAGCACGGCGCCTTCCGGACCGATGACCTCGAGAAGTCGTGCTGTGTGACCACCGCGCCCGAACGTGCCGTCGACGTAGAGTCCGCCAGCACGAGGGGCCAGCCCCTCCAGCACCTCTTCGACAAGGACCGGGACGTGCTCATCCACCTGTCCATCCGCCTCAAAGTGACAGCGAATCGAGTTCTGTCGACAGATCGGTCGCGGTTTCCTCGCTCTTCACCCAGTAGTCACGACGCTCGTTCCAGCGCGTTTCATCCCAGAGCTCGAGTCGGTTCCCCTGACCGATCAACATGGCGTGCCGAGTGAGCCCCGCGTACTCGCGCAACTCAGGCGGCAGCAGCAAACGCCCTTGGGCATCGAGATCGATTTCCGTCGCGTGACCCACCATCAACCGCTGCAAGCGGCGCGAGCGCTCTTGCAGCGTGGGCAGGCCCATCAACTTGCGTTCGATCTGTTCCCAGTCGGGCAGCGGATAAATGAGGAGGCAAGGGTCGCGGTCGATCGTGACGACGAGCTGCCCCTCGCTGCGCTCGAGCGCACGTTGCCGCTGTCGGGTGGGCAGAACCATCCGACCTTTGTCGTCCAACGTGACTTTGCTTGCGCCGCGAAACATGACCCGTCAGGCGTAAAACGCCCACTTCGCCCCACTTTTTTCCACTTGTCGCCACTATAGAAATCGGCGATCGGGGGTGTCAACGGTTTAGCGCGAAATTTTTTCCGATATGCCAATAACTTACAGTCGACTGAGCGTTTCCGCAACAACCGATTTTGGACAAAGTTTTAGGGGTTTCAGAGAGTTGCCCGCGAATGCTTACGCGGGCACTCAAGAGAGGGGGAGTCGGCCGATAAGCCGGGTTCTGTCGTGGACGATCATTCCTCTGGGACATTCGTCACCGAATGCCTCAAGCAGC
>JBILWC010000020.1:0-48669 GCA_044370105.1 Steroidobacteraceae bacterium
TGGCTCGAGCGTACCGAAATTCCGGCGGATCGCTCGAACTACGGGACGTTCAGCAAGCTCGAGGACGATGCGCTGGCGACCCTGCGCGAACTCGTCGAATCTGCGGCTGCCGATCCGAAGCGTGCTCCGGGTTCCGATGCTCAGAAGCTCGGTGATTTTTACAGCGCCTTCATGGACACGAAGGCCATCGAGGCGCGTGGGATAGCGCCGCTCGAATCGGAGCTCAAGCGTATCGCTTCGCTCAAGTCCTACGACGACGTTTTCACGTTCTTCGGGCGAGCGCAGCGGCTTGGCATCGGCGCACCGATCGGCGCGTATGTCGGCCAAGATCGTCGGCAGTCCACCCGGTACATTCCCGGCTTGTCGCAAAGCGGCCTGACCATGCCCGATCGCGAGTATTACCTCGCCGATGATGCGCGCAACGCCAAAGCACGCGCGGATCTCGCTGCGTATGCGGAGAAGCTCTTGTCGCTGTCAGGCACGCCCGAGTCGGGTACTGCGGCAGCGCGTATCGTGGCGCTCGAGACCGCGATTGCCCGCTTGCATTGGACACGTGTCGAGAATCGCGATCCTGTGAAGACCTATAACCGGACCACGATCGCCGATGCGACGGTCGCGATGCCGGCTTTCGGTTGGAAGTCGTTCGTCGATGGAATGGGGCCCGAGGCGAGTGCGATCACGGAGTTCGACATCCGTCAGCCGACGTACGTGAAGCAGCTCGGCGAGCTTGTACGTGCAACCCCGGTCGCGACGTGGCGCGACTACTTCAAATTCCGCTTGCTCGATGCCAACGCGTCTTTCCTGCCCGAAGCCTACGACACGGCGCGTTTCGATTTCCGCGAGCGCGCACTGCGTGGCGTACAGGCTCAGCAGCCGCGCTGGCGGCGATCATTGACGCTCATCGACCGATCGATCGGTGAAATCGCGGGTCGACTTTATGTAGAGCGTACTTTCCCTCCCGAGGCTCGCATTCGAATCCGTGAGCTCGTCGCGAACCTGCGTGTGGCATTCGAGCAGTCGATCGACTCGCTCGAGTGGATGGGTCCGCAAACCAAGGAGGAGGCCAAGCGCAAGCTTGCTGCGTTCTCGGTGAAGGTGGGTTACCCCGACAAGTGGCGCGACTACGGTCGGCTGGAGGTGCGATCGGACGATCTGATCGGCAACCTCCGTCGCGTCAATGAATTCGAATTTCTCCGGCAGATGGATCGTCTCGGCAAGCCGGTCGATCGCACCGAGTGGGGGATGACGCCGCAGACCGTCAATGCCTACTATAGCCCGCCGATGAACGAGATCGTCTTCCCGGCGGCGATCCTGCGACCGCCTTTCTTTGATCCGAACGTCGACGATGCCGTGAACTACGGTGGTATCGGCGGCGTCATCGGCCACGAGATCAGCCACGGGTTCGACGACTCGGGGCGGCGCTACGACGGCGAGGGGAACTTGCGCGATTGGTGGACCTTCGACGACAACGTCCGTTTCCGCGAGCGTGCCGGGAAGCTCTCGGCGCAGTACAGCGCGTTCAAGCCGATCGACGATCGTTCGATCAACGGCGATCTCACCCTCGGCGAGAACATCGGCGACCTGTCGGGGCTCGCGGTGGCGTACCGCGCCTACACGCTGTCACTCGGCGGCAAACCCGCGCCGGTGATCGACGGCTTCACGGGTCCTCAGCGTTTCTTCCTCGGCTGGGCGCAGATCTGGCGTCGCAAATATCGCGACGATGAACTGCGTGTGCGTCTGGTGACCGACTCCCACAGTCCGAGCGAGTATCGCTGTAACGGTGTCGTCGCCAACATGACGGAATTTCACGAAGCGTTCGGGGTCAAACCCGGTGATCGGCTATACCGCGAGCCGACCGAGCGCGTGAAGATTTGGTAATCCATGGACGTTGCGGTGATGCCTCGAATGGAGATGCTCTCATGAAAAAAATGCTTGTCGTGCTGATGCTGCTGACGACGCTCGGGCTGTCGGGATGCGGCTACAACACCATCCAGACCCAGGACGAAGCCATCAAGGCGTCGTGGTCCGAGGTGGTCAACCAGTACCAACGGCGTGCCGATCTCATTCCGAACCTCGTCAATACCGTCAAAGGGTTTGCGGCGCAGGAGGAGAAGGTGCTCGTCGGTGTCACCGAAGCGCGTGCTCGGGCGACCTCGATCAAGGTGACCCCTGAGCTCGTGAACGATCCGGCGGCATTGCAAAAATATCAGGCGGCGCAGGGCGAGCTGACGCAGGCGCTCAAGAGCTTGCTGATGGTCACGGAGAACTATCCTCAACTCAAGTCGGATCAAAACTTTCGCGATCTGCAGGCTCAGCTCGAGGGGACCGAGAACCGCATCGCCGTGGCTCGCAATCGCTACATCGCTGCCGTGCAGGACTACAACGGGACGATCCGAAAATTCCCGTCCAACCTCACTGCGATGGTTTTCGGGTACGAAGTGAAGCCGAACTTCACCGTCGAGAACGAAGCGGCCATCTCGACGGCACCCGCCGTCGATTTCGGTAATCCGACGCCCTGACTTCGGCGCTTCTCGGCATGCGTCGCGCAGGTGTGCTTCTGGTCGTGCTCGTCGCGGCGATCCCCTGGGTTGCTGCGGCTCAGGGCTTGCAGCCCATCCCGTCGCTCGAGCGACGGGTGACGGATGCTGCGGACATTCTCCCGGCCGACCAGGAAGCGGCACTCGAAGAAAAGCTGGCGAGCTTCGAAGCACGGAAGGGTGCGCAGATCGCCGTGCTCACCGTGGCCAGCACGATGCCGGAAGAGATCGAGCAGTATTCGATCCGTGTGGTCGACGCTTGGAAGCTCGGTCGCAAGGGCGTCGATGATGGGGCGTTGCTCATCATCGCCGTCGAGGATCGAGCGCTGCGCATCGAAGTCGGTCGGGGTCTCGAGGGTGTGCTCACCGATCTCGCGTCAAATCGCATCATCGATGAAACGATCACGCCGCTTTTTCGTGCCGGCGATTATTCCGCCGGCATCAACGCCGGGGTCGATCGCATGATCGGAGTCGTCGATGGCGAGCCCTTGCCCGAGCCGGAGCAGCAATGGCAGGGCAGCGAGGGCGGCGGTTTCGAGGACATCATCGGTCTCGTGTTCGTGTTGGCCATCGTGCTCTCGGCCATCCTCCGGAAAATTTTTGGTCGTATTCTCGGTGCGGTCACGACCGGAGGCGTGCTCGGTGTTCTGGGTCTGCTGGTCACGGGTGCGATCGGTCTTGCGTTACTCGCCGGCGTCGTCGGTTTCGTCATCGCGCTCGCCGGAGGCGTACCGACGGGTCGATTTGCGAGTCACGGGCGCCGCGGACGTTGGGACGGTGGTGGATTCGGTCGCGGAGGTTTCGGCGGCGGTGGCCTCGGAGGTGGCGGCTTCGGTGGGCTTGGCGGCGGCTTCGGGGGCGGTGGCGCCTCGGGGCGTTGGTAACAGGACTATCGCAGCATGGACTCACTCGATCGCTGGAGCCGAAATTTGTTCGCGACACCGCTCGGTACGCGACGACGCTTTCCGACCCATGCGCTGCGCACGATCGAGAAGGCCATCACGACGGTCGAGGCCAAGCACGCCGGCGAGATCCGCTTCGTGATCGAGACCGCTCTCGACTTGGGTGACTTGTGGGCGGGTCGGACGCCGCGGCAACGCGCCGTCGAACTTTTCGGACGACTCGGCATCTGGGACACCGAGCGGAACAATGGTGTGCTGATCTATCTATTGATGGCCGAACATGATGTCGAAATCGTCGCGGATCGAGGCATCGCCGCGCGCGTGTCCGCCGAGGAGTGGGAGGCGGTATGCCGCACGATGGAACAGCATTTTCGAGAGAGCCGATTCCTCGAGGGCGCGGTAGCCGGCATCGAAGGCGTTGGTGCCTTGCTCGCGCGGCATTTTCCGAACGAGGGCGGTGATCGCAACGAGCAGCCGAACCGGCCCGTCCTGCTGTAATCTTTGCGCCCATGAGGACGCTCTGCCTCGCTATCGGTCGGCTCGTCGTACTCGGCGGTCTGGGCCTCCTGCTTGCTTCGTGCAGCTCAGTGCCCGAGCGCGGATCGACGTCGCCGGTGGTCGTGCCGCCTCTCGCGGGCATCGACGAACCGTATTCTTTGAGTACGCATCGCTTCGAACTGACGGACTCGTCCTCTGACCTGATCGGTGAGCTTCGAGTGACCCGCGCGAGGGACGAGGACACGTTCACCGATCTCGCCCGCCGCTTCAACGTAGGGTACGAAGAACTCGTCAGAGCCAACCCGGGCGTGGATCCGTGGCTGCCGGGAGAGGGCCGCGAAATTGTCTTGCCGACCCAGCATCTGCTGCCCAATGCGCCGCGCGAGGGCATCGTGATCAATCTTGCTGCGATGAGGCTCTATTATTTTCCTCGAGCCGGCCGCGGCGAGCCGCAGGTGGTCTACACCTTCCCCATCGGTATCGGTCGGGTGGGTTGGGCGACACCGGTGGGATCGACCACCGTGACACGCATGACGCGAAATCCGTCTTGGCGTCCCGGTCCCGGCGTGCGCGCCGAACACGCCAAGGACGGCGAGATCCTTCCTGCCGTGGTACCGCCGGGACCCGACAATCCGCTCGGTACCCGAGCGCTATATCTCGGTTGGCCGAGCTATCTCATTCACGGCACCAACAAGCCTGCCGGGGTGGGCCTGCGTTCGAGTCACGGCTGCATTCGGCTCTTTCCCGAGGATGTCGAGTTTCTCTACGACATCGTTCGGCCGGGAATCAAGGTCACCGTCGTCAACCAGCCTTTCGTCTTCGGATGGCATGCAGGCCAGTTGCACATGCAGGCCTTCGACGTCCTCGAGGACGACCCTCGCGACTGGAAGAAGGCACAACAAAGATTGTTGTCTCGCAGCCTGGCAACAAAGATTCAGGGTGAGCTCAAGGCGCGCGGCACCCAAATCGATTGGGAGGCCGTCTCGCGATTCAGTCATGCCCCGCGCGGGTTACCGGTGGCGGTTTCGCGGGCGGATGCGAGTTACGACAGCCTGATCGCCGAGGCGGCCCGCGTGCGCAATGCGGTGCCGATCGGCGCGACTTGGGCGGGCTCTGGCGGATCCCCGGAACAGGAGCCCTGAGCGGCCCCCGGGGGCCCACCATCCGCGGGCCGATGGGTTGCGGGTACACTTGACCCCGTGGGGGCTAAAACGATCGTTTTTTCCCATGGCAAGGATTCCGAGCCATGGGGTACCAAAATCTTGGCGCTGGCGCAGGTCGCCCGGGCGCTCGGCTGGCGTGTCGAGTCCGTCGACTATCGCGGAATCGACACCGTAGAAGGGCGGCTCGCCAAGTTGCTCGATGCCTGTCGCGACTTGCCTCCGCATCCGGTGCTGGTCGGTTCAAGTCTCGGCGGCTACCTCGCTGCCGCCGCGTCTCGGCCTGTCGGTGCCGCGGGCCTTTTTTTGATGGCCCCTGCCTTCGATCTGCCCGGTCTGCCGCCCACGCCCTCGGCAGAGCCTTGTCCGACGGTTGTGATCCACGGTTGGCGTGACGAGGTCGTTCCGGTCGCCAAAGGGCTCGCCTTTGCCGAGACCCAGCGGGCGCTCACTTACCTCGTCGATGACGACCATCGACTGCACGCGTCGCTGCCGCGCATGGTCGAGTGGTTGCGCGAGTTCCTCGGAGGCTTCGATGCCTGAGGTGCGAGCGCTGAGCGCTGCGCTGCGACGTGGCCTCGACCTGTGGGTGCGACCCGAGGTTCGACCCGAGTCGGCGACGAGCTCCATCGGTGCCGTCCAAGCCTCACCCGTGTGCTACGTGCTCGAGCGTCGCAGCGCCGTCGATCTCGCCGCACTCGAAAATCTTTGCATACGCGAGGGATTGCCGCGTCCGTCGGGACGGATCCTGGGTCGCAGACAGAGTGCCGTCCATGCCGCGATACCGTTATTGAGGACGCGCGGAATCTTTGATCCGCGCATCGATCGACGACCGCCCGCAGAACTCGTTCGGATGATCGAGGTACTCGAGCGTGACCCGACCATCGACGTACGACTCGTGCCGATCGCCGTCTACTGGGGGCGCGCCCCGCAGAAAGAGGGCTCATGGTGGCGTTTGCTCTTCACCGAAAACTGGGCGCTTGCCAGCGGGTTCCGAAAGCTGATGCAAGTGTTGATCAACGGTCGCTTCACCATGATCGAGGTGGGTGAGCCGGTGAGTCTGCGCAGTTTGCTTGTGGAGAACGGCCATCCCGCTTCGCAGGCTGCCCGCATCGCCCGAGCCCAACGTGCGGCATTCCGCAGGCAACGCGCCGCTCGCATCGGACCCGATTTGTCGCATCGGCGCACCATCTTGCATCGCGTCTTGTCGGCTCGCGCAGTACGCGCGGCGATGGCTGCGGAAATGCGCGACAGGAAACTGCCGAGGCGTCGCGCGCTCATGGTGGCCAAGGGTTACCTCGATGAGATCGCGGCGAATTACTCGCACGTCTTCATCACCTTCATGGAAGGTTTTCTCGGGCGGTTGTGGAACCGACTGTACGACGGCGTGACCTTCAATCATGCCGAGACCTTGCGCGATGTCGCGCAGGATCGAGAGGTCGTCTTCGTGCCTTGTCATCGCAGTCACATGGATTACCTGCTGCTGTCCTACGTGATCTACAAGCAGGGGTATGCGGTGCCCCATATCGCAGCCGGCATCAATCTCGATATTCCGATCGTCGGCCGGTTCTTGCGCAAGGGCGGGGCGTTCTTCATCCGGCGGAGTTTTGCGGGCAATGCGCTCTATACCGCGGTATTCATGAAGTACCTTGCGGCCATCATGGCTCGGGGCCATTCGATCGAATATTTCGTCGAGGGCGGGCGTTCGAGGACAGGGCGTTTGCTGCAGCCGAAAACGGGCATGATTTCGATGACCGTGCGCAGTCACCTGCGCGACCCACGCAGGCCCGTGGTCTTCGTGCCCGTGTACTTCGGCTACGAACGGATCGTCGAGGCCGGCACTTACGTCGGCGAGTTGTCGGGTCAGCCCAAGCGCAAGGAAAGCATCGGGGATCTCGTGCGCGCGTTACGCGTGTTACGCGAGAAGTTCGGTCGAGTACACGTGAATGTGGGCGAGCCGATTCCGCTCGATGCGGTTCTGCAGCAGGGCGGTGACGGGCGCCGCGCCGAGCTCGACGAGGAGGGTCGTGCGCCGTGGGTGGCGGCCGTCGTCGATGATCTCGCGCAACGCATCATGCGGAACATCAATTCCGCCGCGGCGGTCACGCCGATCAATTTGCTCGCCGTGACCTTGCTCGCCATGCCGCGTCAGTCCATGGCCGTAAGTGACCTCGCTAGACAGTGCGAGCTTTATCTCAAGCTGCTGCGCATGGCGCCGTACGATGCTCGAGTCACCGTCACCGATCTCGACGGCGCCGCTGTGATCGCCTACGGCGAGTCGATGAAAGTGCTGCAGCGTCAGACGCACAAACTCGGCGACCTCGTGCGGGTCAGCGACGAAATGGCCGTGCTGCTGACTTACTACCGAAATAATGTTTTGCATCTCTTCACGCTGCCCTCGCTCATCGCCTGCGCATTCATCTCCAACTCGGTGGTGCGTACGGAGGATATCCAGCGTCTCGCATGGCGCGTCTATCCCTATGTCGCCTCCGAGCTATTCCTGAAATGGACCGAGCAGGAGCTTCCGGGAGTCATGCGCCGACTGCTCGATGCGCTATCGTCGCTCGGTATTCTCGAGCGCCTCGAGGAGCAGGACGCCTGGCGTCGCCCCGCGCCGAGCTCGCCGCAATCGCTGCAGTTATCGTTGCTGGCACAGGCGTCGGTCCAGACGATCGAACGGTATTTCCTCGCCATCGCGACGCTCATGCATGCGGGCTCGGGCGCACTCACGGCGCGCGAGCTTGCGGAGCGCTGCCAGCTTACGGCGCAGCGCATCAACATGATCTACGGATTCAATTCACCGGAGTTTTCGGACCGCGCGATGTTCGATAACTTCATCTCGCTGCTGCTCCGTCGCCGCGTGATTCGCAACGATGACGCGGGTCGTCTCGTCTTCGACGAGGTGTTCCTGCGGGTCGCGGCCGATGCCGAGTTCGTGCTCTCCGAGCAGATTCGTCACAGCATCCTGCAGGTGACGCAAGTCGAGTCGATCGCTCAGTCCTGATCGCGCACGCGGCCTCGCTGACGCTTCACAGACGAGCGACGGGTCTTGCCTTCCAGGCGGCGAAGGCCAGAGGCTCTTGTCGGTTTGGTCTTTCGACGAACCTTGGGCTCGACCAGCGCCGAGCGGACGAGATCCGCCAATCTTTGTTCGGCCTCGCGACGGTTTTGCTCCTGGCTACGATGCTCTCGAGCCACGATCAGCAGCGAACCCTCGTCGGTGAGGCGCCGTCCTGCGAGACGTCGCAGTCTTTGCTTGACGGCGTCGCTCAGGGCGGCGGTGCCCGCCAGATCGAAACGCAGCTGAACGGCGCTTGCGACCTTGTTGACGTTCTGACCCCCGGGACCTCCGGCACGAATGAACGATACCGACAGGTCGGAGTCGGGGATCAGCACCTTACCCGCGAGGATCGACATCGTAGGGCAGCCGCGAACGCGGCGGTGCGACCCCGGGTTCGAGCACGCGCACTTCTTGCTGCGCCACCGGAATCTTGATGCCGTGTTCTTTGAAGAGTTTCCAGATCCGGCGGTTCACGTCCGAGCGCACGTTATTGACGCCATTCATCGGATCGCGAATCCAGAAGCGAGCCTCGAGCTTCATGCCGTAATCCTCGAACGACAGGAGCCTCGAGACCGGCGCGGGATCGACGAGGATGCGCGGATGGTTGCTCGTGGCCTCGATGAGCAGGTCGAGGGCGAGCTCGGGGTCGTCGTCGTAGCTGATCATCACGGGTAGACGAAGCCGAACGCGCTGATCGGAGTAGCTCCAGTTGATCACCGAGGCGGTGATGAGGTTTTGATTGGGGACCAGCGACTCGACGCCATCACGATCGCGAACGACGACATAACGTCCTCGCAGCTCCTGGACCCAGCCGAAATTGTCGGAGGTGGTACCGGTATGCTGATGGAAACTGATGACGTCTCCCGGCTTGATCGATTTGTCCATGAGGAGCACGAAGCCGCTGACGAAGTTGCTGGTGATATCGCGGATGCCGAAGCCGAGTGCGAATACCACGGCACCCGTCAGCACCGTGAGAGACGTGAGATCGACACCGGCTGAATTGACGCCCAGCAACAAGCCGATGGAGATGAGCAGAAAATAGCTGCCTTTGACGATGCCCACCCGGGTCGATGGCGCGATGTCCTCCAGCGACATCACGCGACGCTCGATGGCCTTGGCTGCGAGACTCGTGATCACCACGAATCCACCCACGATCACGATGCCGCGCAATAGCGCCCAAAGACTGAACACGGCTTTGCCGGGCAACAGATCGACGGTGTCGAGCGTTTGCTCCAGCCAGTCGAAAGCGCCGAGCAATTGCAGGCCGAGGCTCGCCCAGACGATCAGCGTCAATCGAACTTCCCAGCGCGCGGCCCAGCTTTCCTCGCCGAGCAGCAGACGAAGAAGGAATACGCTGAAACGTACTGCCCCGAGCACGACGATGAGTTGGAGAGCGAGCACAAGAATGGCATCGGGGGCGCCTGCCTGACGCATCAGTCCGATGGCCATGGCGACGAGTACTGCAGCGACCAGAAACGGCGCGACGAGGAGGGCACCTTCGGCGAGAGTGCTGCCTCCGCGCCGTTCGCGCAGACGCTTGAGAGAACCGCGCATCAGTCGGTTGACGAGCATCGACACCACGACCGCAAGCAGGATCGCGACCAATTCATTGATGCCGTCGTTGCTGATCAGCTCCCGTAGCATGACGTCGGCGGGACCGGAGGTGGGGTTCATCGGCAAAATCTCGGGTTGGAAGTCAGGCGTTGAGGTCGGGGATGAGTTCACTGCTGTAGCGCTCGATTTGATCTTTGATGATTAGTTTGCGTTTTTTGAGTCGCTTGAGTTGGATCTCATCGACATGGATGTCCATCGAGAGGCGCGAGATGATCTCGTCGAGATCTCGGTGTTCGATGCGCAACTGACGCAATTTCTCGATGTTGCGAAACAGTTCGCGGTCGACTTTGTCTTTGTCGTCGTTCCCGGTCATCCGAGCCGCGCCGCCAGGGGTTCGAGGTCGGTCGGTAGCTTAGCGAAGCGACCCGGAGGATTCCACGGCACCGATGGATCATGGAAATCGGAGCCTGTGGAGGCTGCAAACCCGAGATTTCGGGCCAGCGTGGCGAGCCGGTCGAGATCAGAGGGTCCGATGCCTGCGACGGCAACCTCGATGGCCTCACCTCCGGCCTCGCGAAACTCGCCGAGCAGGCGTCGCAGTGCGCCACCTGAGAGCCGATATCGATGCGGGTGGGCGAGTGCCACTCGAGCACCCGCTGCGCGCAAGGCGGCCACGGTGTCGGCGAGGGCGGGCCATGCTTCGGGAACGTGACCGGGTGTGCCCCGAGACAACCACAGGTCGAAGGCCTCGGCGACGTCACGAGCGTGTCCCGCGACGATGAGCGAGCGGGCGAGGTGCATGCGGGTTGGCACATCCGTTTCGCTCAGGATGGCCTCGACCAAGGATCGCGCGGCGATTCGCGCCTTGCGCTCGAGTCGCTCGCCGATCTCGGTGAGCCGAGCACTGCGCCGCGCCCGGATGCTCGACAAGTGCGCCGCGAGCGCGTCGTGCGAGGAGTCGAAATCGAGACCGATCACATGGAGCGTTTGTCCGTTCCAGCCGCAGGACACCTCGACCCCCGTCACATGCTGCAAGCCATGTCGGTCGCAGGCGAGGCGAGCAGCCTCGCAGCCAGCGACGGTATCGTGGTCGGTAAGCGCGGCCAGCGTGACCCCTCGGGAGGCACAAAGTTCGATGAGCGCCTCGGGCGACAGCAGACCATCGGAGTGATGGCTGTGCAGATGCAGATCGGCGAGGGGAGGAGGGCTCATCGTCGGTATGATAGTCCCATGACCTTGCTCCCCGAACACTCGCCCCGCTGGGACGAGATCGACACCGTGCTGCTCGACCTCGACGGCACGCTGCTCGATCTTGCCTTCGACAATTACATCTGGCTCGCTCGGGTCGCCGAGATCTATGCCGAGAACAATGGTTTGTCGCTCGCCGAAACCCATGCCGAACTCGCGCCTCGTTTCAAACGGGTACAGGGTACGCTCGATTGGTACTCGATCGACTACTGGAGCGCACAGCTTCGCATCGACATCGAGCGCGTCCACCGTGAAGAGGCGCACCGAGTCGCGTGGTTGCCGGGTGCTCGGGGGTTTCTCGAGCAGGTTCGCGAGCGCGGCAAGCGTCTCGTGCTCATGACCAATTCACATCCCAAGATTCTCGCGGTCAAAGACGAGCAGACTCGGGTGCTGGGGTACCTCGATGCCGCCTATACCTCGCACGGCTTCGGCGCGCCCAAGGAAGATCAAAGATTTTGGATCGCTGCACGACGTGCCGAGCCTTTCGATCCTGCCCGCACGATGTTCGTCGACGACAGCAAAGCCGTTTTGCATTCGGCCATCGAGGCGGGCGTACGCTGGGTCTATGGCGTGAAGCGTCCCGACACCTCACGCGAGCCGTACAACCACGAGGAGTTTGCAGCGATCGACGGTGTGGTCGACCTGCTCTGAGATCGACCTGCTCTGAGTTCAGCGCCTAGCCCGGGCCTCGACGCCCGCGGGGCCGGCCGCTACCCCCCTGCCGCGGACCGCCACCCGGTCGACCTCCGCCAGGTCTGCCGCCACCGGATCTGCCGCCCCCGCCCGGCCGTCCTCCGCGCTCCGAGAAGCTGCGACGTGGTGGCCATTTGATCTCCGGGAGCATGTCCGGCGTGATGGGCTCGTAGGGCAGTTTCCGTCCAATGAATTTTTCGATGTCGGGCAGGCCGACCGCGTATTCCTCGCACGCGAAACTGATGGCGTCACCCTCGGCGCCCGCTCGCGCGGTACGACCGATGCGATGTACGTAGTCAGCCGAGTCTTGAGGCAAGTCGAAGTTGAAGACGTGACTCACGTCGGGAATGTGCAGTCCGCGCGAGGCCACATCGGTGGCGATGAGCACAGCGAGCTTGCCAGCGTGGAAATCTTCGAGGAAGCGCAGCCGTTTCTTTTGAGGGACGTCACCCGACAGAGCCTGCGCGTTGATGTCGTTGGCGCGAAGCACGTCTTCGAGGCGCTCGGCCATGCGCTTGGTGTTGACGAACACCATGCTACGAAACGGATCCATCTTGCGCAGCAACCCGACGAGCAGCGGGATTTTTTCTTCCATCGCCGGGTAATACATGACCTGTCGAACGCGATCGGCCGTGATTTTCTCGGGCTCGATGCGTACGAGCTCGGGATCGTTCATGTGCTCGTAGGCAAGCTCGAGCACGCGCTGCGAGAGCGTGGCCGAGAAGAGCATGGATTGCCGCTGATCGGGTGGCGGCAGACGGCGCATGATGTAGCGGATGTCGGCGATGAAACCGAGATCGAACATGCGATCGGCTTCATCGAGCACGATGGCCTGCGTCTCGCGCAGTTCGAAGACGTGTTGTTTGAAGTAGTCGATCAGGCGACCTGGCGTGCCGATGAGCACATCGACACCGCCTTCGAGATCGCGCCGTTGCTTCTCGTAGTCGACGCCGCCATAGACCACGGCGATGCGCAGGCCCGTGTGACGGCCAAGCACGATCGCATCGTTGTAGATCTGGACGGCGAGTTCGCGGGTCGGCGCGATCGCGAGCGCCCGGATCGAGGTGGCGCCCCGTGTCGGTGGCGAGGGATGCGTGAGCAGGTTTTGGAAAAGCGCCACCAGGAAGGCCGCTGTCTTGCCGGTGCCCGTCTGGGCTTGCCCCGCGATGTCGCGCCCGGAGAGCGCGTGGGGCAGGGTCTGGGCCTGGATCGGCGTGCAGCGCGTGAAGCCTGCCTCGTTGATGCCCCGCATGAGGGGCTCGGCCAGATTGAGAGCGGAGAAGGTGAGATCGGAGAGATGGGTATCAGACATTACGAACCGTGGTGATCGATGAACTTGACAGTGCTTGCAAACGTCCGGGGAATTGGCTAAAAATTACGCCCAGTAGGGCGTTCTGCCCCCAGAAATCCGGCTTCGCCACCCCGCACAACCCAAGCAAACCTGGTCAGTCCAGAGGCAAAACCCACATCACAAGCTCGGCCTAGTGTAACCGTTTGACGGCTTCCCGACACGGCGTTCAGCCTCGGGCCCGCAAATTCCCCGCTCAATTCTTATCGTTTCAATCCCATCAAAACCACTCCAACCGGAGGTTTACCCGCGTGAGCAGCCCTCACATCATCAACACCACCGACTCCACTTTCGCCGATGACGTACTCAAGTCCGACAAGCCCGTCTTGCTCGACTTCTGGGCGGAGTGGTGTGGCCCATGCAAGATGATCGCCCCCATCCTCGATGAGCTCGCTCCGGCTTATGCCGATCGCGTCCGCATCGCCAAACTCAACATCGACGAAAACCCGCAGACGCCGCCAAAGTTCGGCATCCGTGGTATTCCGACGCTGATCCTGTTCAAGAACGGGACCGTCGAGGCGCAGAAGGTGGGTGCGGTCTCTCGCTCCCAGCTTGCCGCGTTCCTGGACAGTCACCTGTGAGGGGCGGATATCTAGGCGGCCAAGGCGGGTCGCGACGACAGGGGAAAGGACCCCGTCACGGCGGCCATCGCGATCCGAATCGCGGTGGCGGCATGCGAAATGGCAACGTCGGCGGTCCGATCCACGACGATACACCGATGGATCACGCGCCCTTCATCGAGTCGGGCGAAGACGCTGAGATCATCAGCCGCGCGGAGCTTGCCGCTTCGCGCAACTCGATGAACCTGACCACGCTCAAGGCAATGCCTATCGCCAAGCTGGTCGAGATGGCGAGCGCCCTCGGTGTCGAGGGCATGGCCCGCTCGCGAAAGCAGGACATCATCTTCAGTCTGCTCAAGGCGCACGCGCGCAAGGGCGAGGACATTTACGGTGATGGAGTGCTCGAGATTCTGCAGGACGGCTTCGGCTTCCTGCGCTCGGCCGACGGCTCTTATCTGGCCGGACCGGACGACATCTACATCAGTCCCGCCCAGATCCGTCGGTTCAATCTCCGCACAGGCGATACGATCTCCGGTCTGATTCGTCCGCCGAAAGATGGCGAGCGTTACTTCGCTTTGCTCAAAGTGGGCGAGATCAACTTCGACTCGCCCGAGAATGCACGGAACAAGGTGCTCTTCGAGAACCTGACGCCGCTCCATCCGACGAAGCGTCTGAAGCTCGAGCGTGGCAACGGTTCGACCGAAGACCTCACCGCTCGCGCCATCGACCTGTGTGCGCCGATCGGCAAGGGGCAGCGTGGTCTCATCGTGTCTCCGCCGAAGGCCGGCAAGACGATGCTGCTGCAGAACATCGCGACCGCAATCACGGCCAATCATCCCGAGGTGTACCTCATCGTGCTGCTCATCGACGAGCGCCCGGAAGAGGTCACCGAGATGCAGCGGACGGTGAAGGGCGAGGTGGTTTCTTCCACGTTCGATGAGCCCGCTGCGCGTCACGTTCAGGTGGCCGAGATGGTCATCGAGAAGGCGAAGCGTCTCGTCGAGCACAAGAAAGACGTGGTGATCCTGCTCGATTCGATCACCCGCCTCGCACGTGCCTACAACACCGTGGTGCCGAGCTCGGGCAAGGTGCTCACGGGTGGTGTGGATGCCAATGCGCTGCAGCGTCCGAAGCGATTCTTTGGCGCGGCCCGTAACATCGAAGAGGGTGGTTCGCTCACGATTTTGGCGACGGCCCTCATCGACACCGGCTCGAAGATGGATGACGTCATCTACGAAGAGTTCAAGGGCACGGGCAATAGCGAAATCCATCTCGATCGTCGCATCGCCGAGAAGCGAGTGTTCCCGGCGATCAACATCAATCGATCGGGCACCCGCAAAGAAGATCTCATCACCGATGCGGGCGAGCTCGCGAAGATCTGGATTTTGCGCAAGCTCCTGCATCCGATGGACGAGCTCGCAGCGATCGAGTTCTTGCTCGACAAGATGAAGGATACGAAGACGAACTCGGACTTCTTCGAAGCGATGAAGCGCTGAGGTTCCGTCAGCGACCGGCCTCGCGCGCGATGGCGCGATGGCCGATGTCGCGGCGGTACTGCATGCCTTCGAAGCGAATCTTCTCTGCGAGAGCGTAGGCCGCACTTTGAGCGTCGCTCACCGTGTCGCCGAGACCGACGGCGCAGAGCACACGACCGCCGCTCGTAACGACTTTTCCGTCCTTCATTGCCGTGCCGGCGTGGAAGACCTTGCCCGGTAACGACGCCGCGTCTTCGAGTCCGAGTATCGGATCGCCTTTGCGGATCGCATCGGGATATCCCCCGGCGGCGAGTACGACACCGAGCGCTGCGCGCGGGTCCCAGTCCATGCTGACCTGATCGAGTCGCCGATCGAGTGCCGCTTCGCAAAGCAGGGTGAGATCGGACCTGAGCCGCGACATGATCGGCTGGGTCTCGGGATCACCAAAGCGGCAGTTGAACTCGAGCACGTTCGGCGTGCCATCCGGCGCGATCATGATGCCAGCGTAAAGAAAACCGGTATACGGCATGCCGTCGGCAGCGAGTCCGCGGATGGTCGGATGAATGACCTCACGCATGATGCGCTCGTGCATCCCGGGCGTGACCACAGGGGCAGGTGAGTAGGCGCCCATCCCGCCCGTATTGGGGCCAGTGTCGCCATCGCCCACGCGCTTGTGATCTTGCGATGTCGCGAACGGCAGCACGTGTTCGCCATCGGCCATCACGATGAAGCTTGCCTCTTCACCCGGCAGGAATTCTTCGATGACGACTTCCGCGCCCGCGCCACCAAACTGACCATCGAACATCGCGCGTGCCGTGGCGATGGCCTCCTCGGCGCTATCGACTATGACCACACCCTTGCCCGCAGCGAGCCCGCTCGCCTTGACGACGACGGGCGTGCGTTGCCGTCGAACCCACTCGGGATCGAACGTGTCGCGGGTGAAGGTGGCATAAGCTGCGGTCGGAATGCCGTGACGGCGTAGAAATTCTTTGGTGAAGGCTTTGGATCCTTCGAGCTGCGAGGGTGCCTTGCGCGGACCGAAACAGCGCAGTCCCGCCGCCTCGAACGCATCGACCACGCCGAGCACGAGAGGCGCCTCGGGTCCGATGATGGTGAGATCGATGTTTTCTTTGCGCGCGAGGGTGACGAGCCCGGCGACGTCTTCCGCGTTGACGGCCGCATTACGGACCTTCGGTTCGGTGGCCGTGCCCGCGTTGCCTGGCGCGACGATCACTTCGGTCACCCGACTCGACTGCGCGCACTTCCAGGCGAGCGCGTGTTCGCGTCCGCCGCTGCCTACGATGAGAACTTTGATCATGGGGGGGATTGTGGTCAGTGTCGGAAATGGCGCATGCCCGTGAATACCATGGCCATGCCGTGCTCGTCTGCGGCGGCGATGACTTCGGCATCTCGCATGCTGCCACCTGGTTGGATGACGGCGGCGATTCCGTAAGTGGCTGCCACATCGAGCCCGTCACGAAACGGAAAGAACGCGTCGGAGGCCATGACCGATCCGCGCACGTCCAGTTTTTCGTCGGCTGCCTTCATTGCGGCGACGCGGCTCGAATACACGCGGCTCATTTGTCCGGCGCCGATACCGACGGTGGAGCGCTCGCGCGCATAGACGATCGCATTGGATTTTACGAACTTGCAGACCTGCCAAGCGAAGAGCAGATCGTCGAGCTCTGAATCGCTCGGCACGCGCTTGCTGACGACGCGCAGCTGATCGCGCGTCACCATGCCGAGGTCGCGGGTTTGAACAAGCAGACCGCCCGATACGCTGCGATAGTCGAGCTCGGCGCCGTGATCGGAAGGCAGGTCACCGAGTTCGAGTACGCGAACGTTCGGCTTGGTGGCGAGCACCGTTTGTGCCTCGGGCAGGATACGCGGCGCCGCAAGCACCTCTACGAACTGTCGATCGAGGATCGCTTTGGCGATCGTCGCGTCAACGGGGCGATTGAAGGCGATGATGCCGCCGAAGGCCGAGGTCGGATCGGTGCGATAGGCAAGCTCGTACGAGGCGAGCGCGTCGGTGGCGGTGGCGACGCCGCAAGGGTTCGCGTGCTTGACGATGACGCAAGCCGGCGTCGCGAATTGGCGGACGCATTCGATGGCGGTGTCGGCGTCCGCGATATTGTTGAACGAGAGCTCCTTGCCCTGGAGCATTCGGGCGTTCGACACCGACGGCCCGCGCGGCGTGACGTCGCGATAAAACGCGGCCTGCTGATGTGGGTTTTCGCCGTAGCGTAGGTCTTGTACTTTTTCGTAGACGAGCGGCAGCGATTGCGGGAACTCGGCACCCGGCGCGGGATTTCTCGTCTGCAGGTAGTTGGCGACCATCGTGTCGTAGCGGGCCGTGTGCGCAAACGCTTTGGCGGCGAGCCACGCTCGCAAGGCCGGGGACGTCGCGCCATCGTGCGTGTCGAGCTCGGTGAGCACAGAGGCGTAGTCCGCCGGGTCGACGAGCACCGTGACGGCATCGTGATTCTTCGATGCAGCGCGCACCATCGCTGGTCCGCCGATATCGATGTTTTCGATGGCCTCGGAATAGGTGCAGGCCGGTCGAGCGACGGTTTCGGCAAAAGGGTAAAGATTGACGACGAGCAGATCGATACGCTCGATGTTGTGAAGCGACATCACGCTCTCGTCGACGCCTCGCCGGCCGAGCAATCCGCCGTGAATGCGCGGGTGTAGCGTCTTGACGCGGCCGTCCATGATTTCGGGAAAGCCCGTGTGCTGCGAGACTTCTTTGACGGTGATGCCTTGTTCGGCGAGTAGTCGCGCCGTGCCGCCCGTCGAGAGAATCTCGATGTGGCGCGCGGCGAGCGCCTTGGCAAGTTCGATGACGCCGGTTTTATCCGAAACCGAGATCAGGGCGCGGCGCAGGACAACGGGCATGAGTTCACTCCGGGTTGATGCCGAATTCGCGAAGCTTGCGGCGCAAGGTGGCGCGATTGATGCCGAGGATTTCGGCGGCACGAGACTGGTTGCCGTCGGCGTGCTTCAGCACGACACGAAGCAGAGGTTCTTCGACTTCGCGGATGACGAAGTTATAGAGGTCGGCGGGAGCATGGCCGTTCAGGTGACGGAGATAGTCTTCGAGTGCGCGCTCCGCGTGCCCGCGCAGCGGAAGCTCGCGCTTGATTCCGTCATTGCCATCACCCGACATCGCACGCCCCTCACCGTCAATGTTCTTGCGCCCAAGCGCCGAACAACTCGTTCGCACACGCGAACTGCGACGACGTGGAGACCTCTGCCATGAGGCGGGCCCGTGCATCGGGTGCCGACTCGAGCAGTCTTGCGTACCAGCCGAGATGTTTGCGTGCGATTCGCAGGCCGGACTCTTCGCCGTGGAAGGCGTAGATGGCCTGTAAATGCGATAAAACTATATCACGACGCTCCGCTCGGGAGAGCGGCGTGGGCAAGGCGCCTTGCGTCAACAAACCGTTGATATCGCGGAAGATCCAAGGTGTCCCGTGGGACGCGCGACCTACCATCACGCCCGCGGTACCGGTGTAGTGCAGCACCTCGCGCGCCTTGTCGGGGCTCGTGATGTCGCCATTGGCCAACACCGGGATGCGAACTGTCGCTCGAATCGCACGGATGGTGTCGTATTCGGCGTCGCCCTCATAAAAATCGGCGCGGGTTCGACCATGGATCGCGAGCGCGGCGATTCCGCTCGACTCGGCGATCTGAGCCACGCGCACACCGTTGCGATGTTCTCGATCCCAGCCGGTACGGGTTTTCAGGGTGACCGGGACACCGCGGCCGGTAGCGTGGACCGCCGACACAACGGACTCGAGGATTCGACCGACGAGCGGCTCGTCCTGCAGCAGCGCTGAACCGCAGAGACGGTTGCAGACTTTTTTTGCCGGGCAACCCATGTTGATGTCGATGATCTGTGCGCCCAGGTCGACGTTGCGACGCGCCGCTTCGGCGAGCGCCTCGGGATCGGCGCCGGCCAGCTGCACTACTCGAGGTTCAGGTTCGCCCTCGTGATTCATGCGCTGCCGCGACTTGCGCGAATTCCAGAGACGAGTATCGGAGGTGATCATCTCCGAGGCGGCGAGCCCCGCGCCGAGTTGCCTCGCAAGAATACGGAACGGTCGATCGGTGACGCCCGCCATGGGCGCAAGCACGGCGGGTGCCGGGATGCGCCAAGGTCCGATGCGGAACGCTTCGCTCATGCCAGACGCCCCGAGAGGCAGCTCCAGCCTTCGAGCGTGCGCCAACGCGTCAATGAAATTTCGGGGGCATAGGCGGCGATGACGTCCTCCGCCTGCTCATCGAGCAAGCCGGCCAGGACGATTTCGCCACCCGGCGCGAGCAAGGCGGTCAGTTGCGGTGCGAGCTCGCAGAGCGGGCCAGAGAGAATGTTGGCGAGCACGAGTTCCGCTCCACCCTGCTGCCTCAGGCGTGCCGACAGATCAGTCGCCTCGACGAAGGAATCGATGCGCTGATCGACGTCATTCGCTTGTGCGTTATCAGTGGTCGCGATGAGCGCCTGAGGGTCGATGTCATGCACGAACGCGCGTGCGGTCGGCTGCAGTCGCAGGGCGGCAATGGCGAGCACGCCCGAGCCACAACCGAAATCGACGATGCGGTCCGCTTCACGCGCCCGACGCGCGGCTCGCGCATCGAGATATTCGAGGCAGAGGCGAGTCGTGGGGTGCGTGCCCGTGCCGAATGCCAGGCCGGGATCGAGCCGCACCACCGTCGCATCGGGTTCGTCGACTTCGGCATGCGAGGGGCAGATCCAGAGTCGCTCTCCGAATCGCATGGGCTTGAAATCTTTGAGCCACTCGCGCTCCCAAACGCGTTCTTCGACGTCCTCGACGATGAGACGCGAGCGAACGCAACCGAGGCGCTCGGCGAGCACATCGAGTTTTTCGGCGCTCGCGGATTCGTCGGGGAAGATCGCTTGCAGACGAGTGGCTGGCCAGAGTCGGATCTCTCCGGGCTTCGGCTCGAGAATAGCGTCATCGCGTTGATCGGTGAGCACGACGGAGTAGGCGCCCGCTTCGAAGCAGGCGGTTTCGACCGCCTCGGCGTCGAGTCCGTCCAGATCGAGCGTCACCGCGCGCATAAGGGCGCGGGTCACTTCAAACCGAGCCGACGCTCGAGGTAGTGAATATCGAGACCGCCTTGATGGAACGCCGCGTGCGCCAAAATCTCTTGGTGCAAGGCTGCGTTGGTTTTGATGCCCTCGACTACCATCTCGGCGAGTGCATTGCGCATGCGAACGATGGCGGTCTCCCGATCTTCGCCATAAGAGATCAACTTGGCGATGAGCGAGTCGTAGTGAGGCGGCACGGCGTAGCCCGAGTACATGTGGCTGTCGACGCGTACGCCCGGGCCACCGGGTGCGTGCCACAACCGTACCGGACCCGGCGAGGGCATGAAGGTCTTCGCATCCTCGGCATTGATGCGGCACTCAAGCGCGTGCCCGCGCAGCACGATGTCCGATTGCTTCCAAGGCAGCTTTTCATCCGAGGCGATCCGCAGCTGCGCCTTCACGAGATCGATGCCGGTGATGAGTTCGGTGACGGGATGCTCGACCTGAATGCGCGTGTTCATCTCGATGAAATAGAACTCGCCATCCTGGTAGAGAAACTCGAGCGTACCCGCGCTGCGATACCCGACGGCCTTGCAAGCCTCGACCACGCGCTCACCCATTTTGTGGCGTTGCGCGTCGGTGATGCCCGGCGCAGGGGCTTCTTCGATGACTTTCTGGTGTCGTCGCTGCATCGAGCAGTCGCGTTCACCGAGGTGGATGACGTTGCCGTGATGGTCCGCCAGGATCTGGAATTCGATGTGCCGCGGCTTCTCGAGGAACTTCTCCATGTAGACCTGATCGTTGCCGAAAGCGGCGAGCGCTTCGGATCGCGTCACGTTGATGGAGTGGATGAGTGCTGCGGGGTTGTGAACCACACGCATACCGCGTCCGCCACCGCCACCTGAGGCTTTGATGATCACCGGATAACCAATATCTTTGGCGATCTTGAGGTTCTCGTCGTTGTCGAGCCCGAGCGGCTCGCCTGAGCCCGGCACGCAAGGCACGCCGTGCTGTTTCATGACTTTGATGGCCGAGACTTTGTCGCCCATCATGCGGATCGTTTCGGCCTTGGGACCGATGAAGGTGAAGCCGCTTTGCTCCACGCGCTCTGCGAAGTCGGCGTTCTCGGAGAGAAACCCGTAGCCCGGGTGAATCGCCGCAGCATCCGTGAGTTCGGCTGCGGCGATGATCGAGGGCATGTTGAGATAGCTTTTGGCCGATGCCGGAGGACCGATGCACACCGACTCGTCAGCGAGCAATACGTGCTTCAGGTTGGCATCGGCCGTGGAGTGCACGGCGACCGTCTTGATGCCGAGTTCGCGACAGGCGCGTAGCACGCGCAGCGCGATTTCACCTCGGTTTGCGATGACGATCTTGTCGATCACGGGCTGTCGGTGATTTATTGAATCGAGAACAACGGCTGTCCGAACTCGACCGGATCCCCGTTCTGAACGAGTACGGAGGTGATCTTGCCGGCGCGATCGGATTCGATCTGATTCATCATCTTCATCGCCTCGATGATGCAAAGCACTTGACCGACTTTGACGTCATCGCCGATCTGCACGAACGCCTTCGCTCCAGGCGCCGGCGCGGAGTAATAGGTGCCCACCATCGGCGCTTGCACGACGTGGTCCGCCGACGTGGCTGCGGGCGCCGCGGGCACTACAGGCGCTGCGGCCACGGCTGCCGCGACCGGCGCAGGCATCGGGGGCGGGGCGAACATCGCTGGCTGCGCGACGACCGTGCCGGTCGGCATGCGACTGATGCGAACCGACTCTTCGCCTTCCTTGATTTCGATTTCGGCGATGCCCGATTCTTCGAGCAACTCGATGAGTTTTTTGACCTTGCGAATGTCCATGGGACCTCCGTGGGGGCGGAAAATGTACCCTATTTGCCGTCAGCTTGGAGATTTCTCCGCCCTCAGGGCGTCGAGTCGTTTGATTTCGTCCCGGATCATGACGCGAGCTTGCTCGACGGGAAGCTTGCCCGCATTGACGCGTTCGACCTGATCGAGAATGAAGTTCGCTTCATCGCCATGCAATTCGCCGATTTTCACGGCGACGATGCGACGCTGGCCATCGGCGAAAATCGTGAACGGAAACGCGGTGCTGATGCCGAAGAGATCCGCCGCCGCGACGCCGTCTTCTTCGCCGATCAGCAGCGGATAATCGAGACCGATGTCTTTAGCGTATTTGACGACGTCCTCGCGAAAATCTACGGCGACACCAACGACTTCGACACCGCGCTCCGCGCGTTCGGCTCGGAGCTGTCGCAGCAAGGGGATTTCGCGACGACACGGCGCACACCACGTCGCCCAAAAATTCACGATGAGCGAGGGTTGCTGGAAGCTCGACAGTGCGCGAGGAGGTCCCTCGAGAGTGGCGAGCGAAAAGTCGGGAAGCACTTCGGGGATGGCACGGGCCACCGAAGCCGGTGCATCTTCGGCGGCCGTCGGCGTGCCGGGCATGGGGGCGATTTCCGTTGCGGGCGGCGCGGGCGTCTTGGGGCCGAGAAAACTGCGTATCGCGACAAACGCGATGGCGCCTGCGATGGCGGCGACGACGATGACGAGAGTCGTGGATTTTTTCATGGATCGAGGCCTGCGGAATTATTCGATCGTATTGCTGCGACCAGTGGCTTCGGCCGCGACGCGTGCGAATTCATCGGCTTTCATGAAGCCGACGACACGATAGTTCTTTCTCTCGACGCCGTCGGATCCCCAGAACGCAATGGTCGGAGGTCCAAAGATTTCGAAGCGACGCAGCAAGGCTTGATCGGCTTCGTCGTTTTCGGTGACGTCCGCTTTGAGCAGCACGGCGTTGGCGAGTGCCGATTGCACTGCGGCATCGGTGAAGGTGTAGCGCTCCATTTCTTTGCAGGATACGCACCAGTCTGCATAGAAATCGAGCATAGCCGGCCGACCTTCGGCCGCTGCCGCGGCGATCGCGCGATCGAGATCATCAACAGTCTTGATGCGCGTGAACTCGAGGGTTTTTTGAGGCGCAGCAAGCTGCGGAATCGGTGCGAGCGGGTCGCGTCCCCCAAGGAAAACCCCCGTGATCAAGGCGAGCGCATAGAGTCCGAGCACTGCGCCGAGACCGCGCATGATCCAGCCCGTGACCGAGCGCGTCTTGACCTCGCTGAAGAGGAGCCAAGCGCCGATGCCGGCGGGAATCGCCCACAGCAACAACGACCAGCGATCTTCGACGAGGCGGCTCAGCATCCACGCGGCCACGGCGAGCATCAGCACGCCGAAGAATTTTTTGACGGTGTCCATCCAACCGCCTGCCTTGGGCAGCAGACGACCTGCGGAGGTGCCGATCACGAGTAGCGGCGCGCCCATGCCGAGCGACATGACGAACAGGGCGCTGCCCCCGCGCACCATATCGCCGGTTTGAGCGATCACGGCGAGCGCAGCGAAAAGAGGCGGTGCGACGCAAGCCGAAACGATCAACGCGGACAAGGCGCCCATCACGGCGACACCACCGAAGGTACCGGCACGTTGTCGGTTGCTGACATCGCTCAAACGAGTTTGCAGCGACGCGGGCATCTGGATGGTGAAGAGCCCGAACATCGACAAGGCGAGGGCAACGAAGATCAAAGAAAAGAGAACGATGATCCAGGGCTGCTGGAAGAGCGCCTGGATTTGCTGGCCCGCCGCGGCCGCGGCAACGCCCGCGAGGGTGTTCATCACCGCCATGCCGAGTACGTAGGAGAGCGAGAGCGCGAACGCTCGGCCCGTGGTCACGCCGCTTCCTTGCCCGGCGATGATGCCGGAGAGGATCGGCACCATCGGCAGCACGCAGGGCGTGAACGCGAGCAGCAAGCCGAGTCCGAAGAAAGTCGCGAGTACGAGCGAGAGATGACCGGTACGGATGAGTTCTGCGAGGCGATCTTGCTCGGAGACGAAGCCTGGCATGCCGCCCGCTTGCGCTCCCGCCGATGCGGACGAGGCGCGGTCCACCGAGCGATCGCTGAGCCCGCCATCGACTGCCGAGTCCGTCGCCGGCAGCGACACTTTGAACCGACGCTTTTCGGGTGGGTAGCACAGGCCTTTGTCGGCACACCCCTGCAGTCCCACGACGATCGGGAGTTCGAGGGCGCCACCCGGCGCACGGGATACCGGGATCGAGACGCTGACGGCCTCGTGAAACACCTGCTGACGACCGAAGAACTCGTCTTCCTTCCACTCGCCTTGCGGGATGTCCGGCGAGCCGAGCGTGGCATTTGGCGTGCCTGCGGCCGTATCGAGGCTGAAGTTGAACCGGTGTTTATAGAGGTAGTAGCCCGGGGTCACCAGAAAATCGACCCGGATCATGTCGGCCCCTTGGGCGGCGACTTCGACCCGGAAGGCCTGATCCGGGGGCAAAAATTCCGATTCACCGAGTTGCGCCGGCGCGAGTGAAGCGAAAAAACCCGAGATCAGAACGAGTCCGGATAGTAATAAATGCTTTAATTTCATGAGCTTAGTGGAACTCTAAGGGTCCAAAAACCAGCTTTTGCGCGGCGAAAGAGGATAGCTGGGTCCACCCTTGAAATGGAACTTTCCGTCGCTATCATTAGCAGCCACAAGGGGGGAGTGCTAACACCCCCCCGGTATCCTTTCAGTCAACTGTCGTATTTAGGAGCGAAACATGAAAATTCGTCCGCTTCATGACCGCGTGATCGTGAAGCGCCTGGAGGAGGAACGCACCTCCCCAGGCGGTATCGTCATCCCCGACTCGGCCGCCGAGAAGCCCTCGCAGGGCAAGGTCATCGCCATCGGCAAGGGCAAGATCCTCGAAGACGGCTCGGTCCGTGCGCTCGACGTGAAGGTCGGCGACAAGATCCTCTTCGGCAAGTACAGCGGTACCGAAGTGAAGGTCGATGGCGAAGATCTCCTCGTCATGCGCGAGGAAGACATCATGGCCATCATCGAAGGCAAGTAAGCCTAACTATTTCACCTAAGGAACAATCAAATGGCTGCTAAAGAAGTTCGTTTCAGTGATGACGCTCGCCAGCGCATGGTGCGCGGCGTCAACGTCCTCGCCAACGCCGTCAAGGCCACTCTCGGTCCCAAGGGCCGCAACGCCGTGCTCGAGAAGAGCTTCGGCGCCCCGACCGTCACGAAGGACGGTGTCTCGGTCGCCAAAGAAATCGAGCTGAAGGACAAGTTCGAGAACATGGGCGCCCAGATGGTCAAAGAAGTCGCCTCGAACACCTCCGACGAGGCGGGCGACGGCACGACTACGGCCACGGTGCTCGCTCAGGCGATCATCCGTGAAGGTCTTAAGGCGGTGGCCTCGGGTCGTAACCCGATGGACATCAAGCGCGGCATCGACAAGGCCGTCATCGTCGCCACCGAAGAGATCAAGAAGCTCGCCAAGCCCTGCAAGGACAACAAGGCGATTGCTCAAGTTGGCACGATCAGCGCCAACAGCGACGAGTCGATCGGCAAGACCATCGCGCAGGCGATGGAGAAGGTCGGCAAGGAAGGCGTGATCACCGTTGAAGAAGGCTCGGGCCTGCAGAACGAACTCGACGTCGTCGAGGGTATGCAGTTCGACCGCGGCTATCTCTCGCCGTACTTCATCAACCAGCAGGCCAACCAGACCGTCGAGCTCGAGAAGCCGTTCATCCTCCTCGTCGACAAGAAGATCTCGAACATCCGCGAAATGCTGCCGGTGCTCGAAGGTGTCGCGAAGTCGGGTCGTCCGCTGCTCGTGATCGCCGAAGACGTCGAGGGCGAAGCGCTCGCGACGCTCGTCGTCAACAACATCCGCGGCATCCTCAAGGTCGCTGCCGTCAAGGCGCCGGGCTTCGGTGATCGTCGCAAGGCCATGCTGCAGGACATCGCTGTCCTGACGGGCGGCACGGTCATCTCCGACGAAGTCGGTCTGCAGCTCGAGAAGGCCACGTTGAATGATCTCGGCGAGGCCAAGAAGATCGTTGTTGAAAAGGAAAACAGCACGATCATCGACGGCGCCGGCAAGGCGGGTGACATCAAGGCTCGCATCGAGTCGATCCGTCAGCAGGTCGAAGAAGCCACCAGCGACTACGACAAAGAAAAGCTGCAGGAGCGCGTTGCCAAGCTCTCCGGCGGCGTGGCCGTGATCAAGGTCGGTGCGGCCACCGAAATCGAAATGAAAGAGAAGAAGGCGCGCGTCGAAGACGCCCTGCACGCCACGCGTGCGGCCGTCGAAGAAGGCGTGGTGCCGGGCGGCGGTGTGGCGCTCATCCGCGCCACCAAGGCCCTCGAGAAGCTCGAAGGTGCGAACGAAGACCAGACGGTCGGTGTGCGCATCCTCGCTCGCTCCATTGAAGAGCCGCTGCGTCAGATCGTCGAGAACGCGGGTGAGGACGCGGCAGTCGTTCTCAACCAAGTGAAGGCGGGCAAGGGTGCCTACGGCTACAACGCCGCGACGGGCGAGTATGGCGACATGCTCGACTTCGGCATCCTCGATCCGGCGAAGGTCACGCGTCTTGCGCTGCAGAACGCGGCGTCGGTCTCGGGCCTGCTGCTCACCACGGAAGTGATGATCGCCGAAGCTCCGAAAGACGACCATGACCACATGCACCCGGCTCCGGGCGGCATGGGCGGCATGGGCGACATGGGCATGTAAGACCGGCGGGCCGGCGGCGCGTGCGTCACCGGCCTGTTCGTTCGTCGAACGAGAAGCCCCGTCGGGAAACCGGCGGGGCTTTTTCTTTACGGGCTCGTGGCCGAATGCGCGCCATCGGGTATCGTGCTGCGGTATGACAGGGGCGGAGTTTGTGAAATCGCGTCGCGCCTCGCTGACGGCAGCCATTTTTTTGATGGCGACTTCGGCGATCGGTCCGGGCTTTATCACCCAGACGGCGACCTTCACGAGTGCGCTGGGGGCGGCCTTCGCCTTCGCCATTGTCGTGTCGATCCTCATCGACTTCGTCGTACAGGTGAACATCTGGCGCATCGTCACGTTGACGCGGATGCGCGCATCGGAGCTCGCCAATGCCGCGATTCCCGGCGCGGGCTACCTGCTGACGGCGCTCGTCGTGATCGGCGGATTGTTTTTCAACATCGGCAATATCGGCGGTACGGGTCTTGGTCTGAATGCGCTCGTCGGGCTCGACGCCAAATGGGGTGGGGCGGTGAGCGCGTTGCTCGCGATCGGTATCTTTCTCTCGCATCGTGCAGGGATCGCTTTTGATCGCGTGATTATCGTCGCAGGCATCGCGATGATCGTGCTGACGATTTACGTCGCCGTCATTTCTTCGCCGCCGATCGGCGAGGCACTCCGCCAGACGGTGCTCCCCGATCAGATCGATTTGGCGACGATCACCACCATCGTCGGGGGCACCGTCGGCGGCTACATTACGTATGCCGGTGCACACCGATTGCTCGACAAAGGAATGACCGGTTCCGAAAACCTCGGGGCGGTCACCCGTGCGGCGCTGACGGGTATCGCCGTGACCGGCGTCATGCGTTTTGTGTTGTTTTTGGCCGTCCTGGGTGTGGTCTCTGCAGGTACGACGATCAATCTGTCGGGTGGCAGCGCCAATCCTGCGGCGCAAGCGTTCGAGGCGGCAGCCGGTGACGTGGGGCTACGGATATTCGGCGCTATTCTTTGGGCGGCCGCCATCACGAGCGTGATCGGCGCGGCGTACACCTCCGTTTCGTTCCTCACGGTTTTCAAAGCGGACCTGAGCGAGCGCGCCCGCAGCCTCATCACTGTCGGGTTCATCGGGTTGTCGCTTGCGCTCTATCTGCTGATCAATACGCCTCCTGCCAAAATGTTGGTGTTCGTCGGCGGACTGAATGGGCTGATTCTTCCCATCGGGTTGTCGATCTTTCTGTATGCCGCTTGGGCACGATCCGACTTGATGAATGGCCATCGCTATCCGCGAGGGCTGCTCGGTCTTGGCGTGCTCGTTTGCCTGCTCACGTGGTACATGGGAGTCAAGTCGATCGGCCCGATCTTCGCGCTACTTGATCCGTAAGGGTGGAATCAAAGAATGAAAACGATCGATCTCAACAGTGATCTCGGCGAGAGCTATGGCGCGTGGTCCATGGGCGACGATGCGGCGATGATCGATATCGTCTCGAGTGCCAATGTCGCATGCGGTTTTCACGCTGGTGATCCCGCTGGCATTCTTCGAACACTCAAAGTCGCTGCCCAACGTGGCGTCGCCATTGGTGCGCACGTGTCGTATCCCGATAGGGTCGGTTTCGGTCGGCGAGACATGGACATCGCATCTGCCGATCTCATTGCCGATGTGGTGTATCAGATCGGTGCGTTGAGGGGCCTCGCAAGAGCCGCGGGCACCACAGTGGGTTATGTGAAGCCGCACGGCGCGCTGTACAACCGTATCGCCGTGGACCCCTTGCAGGGCGCTGCAGTGATCGAGGCGATCAAGTCGATCGATTCGTCGCTCGCGCTCGTGTGTCTTGCCAATGCGCCGATCATTGCTCAAGCGCGCGAGGCGGGGTTGCAGACGATCGCTGAGGCGTATGCCGACCGCGCATATACGAAAGAAGGGCGTCTTGTATCGAGGCGTGAGCCGGGCGCCGTACTGCACGATCCCTCGCAGATCGCGGAACGCATGGTTCGACTCGCCGTGCACGGAACGATCGAAGCCATCGACGGCAGCGTCATTCATGTTGAGGCGCAGTCGATCTGCGTTCACGGCGATAGGCCGGGCGCTGTTGCGATCGCGCGGAAGGTGCGACTCAGACTCGAGGCGGAGGGCGTCGGCATATCGTCTTTCGTGGCGCCGCACGGCGTGTCGCGAAGCGCCTGAGGATGGGGCATCGCGCCTGACGATGCGTGTGTTATCCGTCAATCGTTCGACGGTTCTCGTCGAGCTCGCCAGTCTCGATGACGTAGTCGCGCTGCACGCGAGCCTCGTGAGTGCGCCGGTCGATGGCATTCTGGAAATTCTTCCGGCTGCGCAGACGCTCATGCTGCGCTTCGATCCGGCGCGTTGGACTCGGCAGAGGCTCATCGAAACGCTGTCTCAGCGCGATCTCTCCGAAACGAGTCGAGATCAAGGAAATCGGGTCGAGATCCCGATGCGCTACGACGGCGAGGATCTCGCCGAAGTCGCGCGACTCTGTGAGCTCAGCATCGAGGAGGTGATCCGTCGGCACGGAGCACGCGAATATACGGTCGCTTTCTGCGGGTTTTCGCCGGGGTTCGGGTATCTCGTGGGCGGCGACCCGATGCTGCAGGTTCCGCGAAGATCGACGCCGCGTACGCGAGTGCCGCCGGGTTCGGTCGCGATTGCGGGTGGATACTGCGGCGTGTATCCGCAAGCGAGTCCGGGTGGCTGGCAAATCATCGGCACGACATCGATGCGGATGTGGGATTCGACGCGCGCAGCGCCTGCGATCCTGATGCCAGGTACGCGAGTGAAGTTCATCGATATCGGCACAAGCATCGGATCGAATCAGACCGGCGAACAAGTCGTCAAAGAAAACAGAGTTTCTCGCTCGTATCTCGAAGTCGTTACAGTAGGTTTACCTGCGCTCGTGCAAGATCTCGGTCGGCCGGGTCACGCGGCGATCGGCGTCACCGCTTCGGGCGCTCTCGATCGTGAGGCTTTGCAGAGGGCGAATTCGGTCGCGGGTAATCCGCCGGATCTTGCCGCGCTCGAAATTGCATTCGGTCACTTCGCTTTCAAATGCTCAGACGACACCGTGATTGCTTGTGCGGGTGCTCCTGCGCAGATCACGATAACCCGTGCGTCGGGCGAAATCTCTGAGTCAGCCATGGATGAGCCGATCAGCCTCGAGTCGGGTGACAGCGTGAAACTCGGCTATCCCACGCAGGGCGTACGAACCTATCTGGCGGTGGGTGGCGGTCTTGCCGTAGCGAAAACGCTTGGCAGTGCATCGAGGGACGTGCTCGCAGCGCTAGGACCTGGGCCGGTCGTGAAGGGTGCGATGCTTCCGATTGGGCGTGCTGCGCAAGTTCCGGCGCGACCGCTCGTCACGGAGCATGCTGCGAAGGCTCTGCCGAAGGCGGGTGATGAGGTGGTGCTCGATATCTTTGTGGGCCCGCGAGCGGACTGGTTCACCGACGATGCGCTACAGCTTCTGTGTCATCAGGCGTGGCGGGTGACGCCGCAATCGAACCGCGTGGGTCTTCGGCTGCACGGTGAAAAAACGCTGACGCGACGGGTTGAGCGGGAGCTTCCGAGCGAGGGCATGACGAGTGGCGCCATCCAGGTTCCTCATGATGGGCAGCCGGTGCTGCTGCTCGCTGATCATCCCGTGACGGGAGGCTACCCCGTGATTGCCGTGGTGGCGGAGCATCATCTCGATCTCGCGGGCCAGATACCGCCTTCGGCCACGATCCGGTTTCGAGTGATCGAGCGATGATCGAGCGGGTACACTCGGTGGGTATGAGTCGAGAGTACGACTACATCATCGTCGGAGCAGGGTCTGCCGGCTGCGTGCTGGCGAATCGGTTGACGGAAGACCCGCAGGTCACCGTGCTGCTCCTTGAAGCGGGCGGACGGGATTGGCATCCGCTCATCCATATGCCTGCAGGGCTCGCGCGCCTCGCCAGCAATCGGCAGATCAATTGGAGTTATGACACCGAACCCGAGCCTCAGTTGCTTGGTCGACGTCTTTATTGGCCGCGCGGTCGGGTGCTTGGTGGAAGTAGCTCGATCAACGCCATGTGTTACGTACGTGGTGATGCGGCGGACTACGACGAGTGGGCTACGCTCGGCGCAAAGGGCTGGCACTACGACGCGGTACTGCCTTACTTCAAGAAAGCCGAGCATCGACCAGCGGGTGACCCCGAATTTCACGGGACCGGCGGTCCTCTGCATGTCGAGGATCTGCGTCATCGCAATGCGCTCTGCGATCGTTTCCTGCGGGCGGCACGCGAGCGCAATCATTCTTTGACCGACGATTTTAACGGTGCTTCACAAGCAGGGTTCGGTCCCTATCAGGCCACCCTGAAAGACGCGAGACGCTGCAGTACGGCGGTGGCTTATCTTCGACCGGCGATGACGCGGCCGAATCTCACGGTACTCACCGGCGCACCCGCCGAGCGGATCGTGCTGGAGGGGGATCGCGCCGTCGGTGTCGAGTTTTCGAAGCGTTCTCGACTCGACCGAGCCCGGGCTCGTCGCGAAGTGTTGCTGTGCGGTGGTGCGATCAACTCGCCTCAGCTGCTCATGTGCTCGGGCATCGGGCCTGCCAAGGAGCTCGAGTCGGTGGGCATCACGGTAGTGGTGCCGCACCCGGAAGTCGGTCGCAACCTGCAGGATCATCTCGATTACTGCACGCTGTACAAAAGCAGGCAATCCATCAGCTACGACATGAGCCTTCTCGAAGAAGGGCTCGTCGGCTTGCGTTATTTTTTGACGCGCTCGGGTCCCGGCGCATCGAATATCGCCGAGGTGGGAGGATTTTTCCGCTCCCGGTTGGCGACGGATTCCAGAGCGGACATCCAGTTCCATTTCGTGCCCGCTCAACTCGACGATCACGGTCGTAATCGACTGCCCGGGCACGGCTACACGCTGCATGCCTGTTTCCTGCGCCCCGGAAGTCGCGGTCATATCGGTCTGCGGTCGGACGCCATGCGTGATACGCCGCGGATCCATGCCAATTATCTGAGTGCCGAGGGCGATCTCGAGCGTCTGATCGAGGGCGTCAAGGTGTCGCGTGATCTTCTCGCGTCACGGGCATTCGATGATGTGAGAGGCGAGGAGGTTTTCCCCGGCGCTCAAGTTCAGAGCGATGCGCAACTCGCCCAAGCCATTCGCGAGAAAGCGGAGTCCATTTACCATCCGGTGGGTACCTGCCGCATGGGCGACGACGAGCGATCGGTAGTCGATCCCGATTTGCACGTTCGGGGTGTCCGAGGTCTGCGCGTGATCGATGCCTCCGTGATGCCGCGACTCATCGGTGGGAACACGAACGCCCCGACCATCATGATCGCCGAGCGCGCCGCCGATCTCCTCAAAGGCGTGGCGACCTGAGTGATCGCCGTTAGTCGGCCCTTCGAAGATTTGACGCCGGACGCCGTGCTCGCGGCCGCCGAATCGCTCGGCATCGAATGCGATGCTCGGCTATTCGCGCTCAACTCCTACGAGAATCGCGTTTATCAGGTCGGCTCGACCTCGCACGGGACGCTGGTGCTCAAGTTTTACCGGCCCCTGCGCTGGAGTGATGCGCAGATACTCGAAGAACACGCCTTCGCTGCCGAACTCGTCGCCGGTGACTTGCCCGTCGCCGCACCGATGATGTTCGACGGGGGCACACTACATCGACACGCTGGCCTGCGGTTTGCGGTATTCCCGCGTGTCGCTGCGCGAGCCGCCGAGATCGATGCGCGCGGATCGGCGGATCTCATCGGACGAACGCTCGGAAGGATGCACGCGATCGGTGCCACCCGACATTTCGATCATCGACCGGCCTTGACGATCGAGCGGCTGGGCTGGCAAGCGCGCGAGGCTTTGCTCGATTCTGCGTTCCTGTCGCGGATGATCGACGAGGGTTCGCTCGATGAGGGGCTGATTGAAAAATATGCGGACGTGTCCGAAGAATTGCTCGAGCGGGTGGACGACGCATTCGCGGAGTACGGCCCGCTCGGGACCATCCGGTTACATGGCGATTGCCATCTTGGCAACGTGCTTTGGAACGAGCGAGGTCCTGTCTTCGTCGACCTCGACGACTGCATGAGTGGGCCGCGCATGCAGGATTTGTGGATGTTTCTCTCGGGCTCGCTCGACGAGCGTCGCGGGCAGTGGAAGGAGATCGTGACGGGCTATCGCGCGTTCCACCATATCGATTCCTCAGAGCTCGCGCTTGTCGAGCCGCTGCGCGCCCTGCGCATGGTGCATCACTCGGCGTGGGTCGCGGCGCGATGGGAAGACCCGGCATTTCCGCGCGCCTTCCCCTGGTTCTCGAGTCCGCGCTTTTGGCAGGAGCATGTGAGCGACTTATGGCAGCAACTCGATGCGCTGGGCGCCGCCGAATGGATGACGCTCGAGAAGGATGCGTGACGAGGCGAATCCTTTTTGTTTGCATGGGAAACATCTGTCGCTCACCGACGGCAGAGGTCGTATTTCGCGACATTGCGAGGCGAGAGTTTCCGCAACTCGTGCTCGAGGTGGACTCGGCCGGCACGCACGCGTATCACATCGGTGATGCTCCCGATCCACGCTCGATCGATGCGGCGAGACGGCGAGGGTATGACCTGACACCGCTGCGGGCTCGCAAAGTGAGCCGTGAGGATTTCGATCGATTCGATCTGTTGTTCGCCATGGATGCGGACAACCACGCGAGGCTGCTCGAGATGGCTCCCGTCGCAAGGACGACTCGGGCGATTCGATTCCTCGAATTTGCCTCCCATCCCGATCGACTCGACGTGCCGGATCCTTACTATGGGGATCGCCATGCGTTCGAGCTTGTGCTCGATCTCTTGGAGCATGCGTCGCGCGCTGCGCTCGCGAAACTCGGCGGCGCCACTCAGCCTCGAGTTTGAATCTGCAGTTCGCGACGACGGTAGTCGAGGATGAACGTGTCGAGAACGCCGATGACATCCATGCCGATCAGCATGGCGGGCTCGTCGTTGAGTCGCCAGTGCTCGAAGATGTGCAGGTCAAGGAAATTGATCCGGGCGTGATTGACTCGCACGCCACCGAGACGAATGGTCGGTACGCGCAGACTGATGCCATCTTGCACATTGCCCGTTACGCCGATCACCTCTTCGGGATATCCCTCGACGCCCCGCCGTCGTGCTTCGATGAGCGCCATACGCAGCGCTACGTTTCCGAGACTCTGCTGCGCGCCCGTATCGATCACGGCCTTGACTTTCACTGGGCCGACCCAAGCCTCGACCCATGGCACGCGCTTGGGTGCGAACTGCACGGGGATGGTGGAAAACCCCGGCGGAGCAGGCTGACCGCGTGACCGGGTGATCTCGATCCGATCCTTGCGAAACTCGGCGACGATACGTCGCTCGCTGAGAGCGCCCGTGGCTAGTACGCCGTCTGCGCCACCGAAAGCATCGTCGACGAGCACGAGACGCTGGTTCTCGGACAGAAAATCGCCGATCTCGACTCGCTTCGCCCTGACGACGGTCGCCGGGGCGACGCCCGTCGTTCCGCGCAACAGTACCTTTCGCGAGCGATCGGGACTCAATGCCAGCAGATTCGCGGCCTCGTGGGTGAGCGCCGAGGTGGTGGCGCCCGTGTCGAGCACGAGACGCAGGGGCCCTTGTCCGTCGATGTAGACAGGCGCCCAGATCCGTCCGATACGATCGCGCAAGGTCGGCGCGACATAGCGTGGCTCCGGTGCCGTGACCAGCACCTCGGCCATCTGCGGATCACGTGCAACGGCCATCGGCAAAAGCATCGACCCAAAGATGAGGGCGATGCCGAGGGCCATGGGCGTCGTCATGGCTTGCCGCGGCGCGCGTGGCTGATCATGCTTGGCGTCGTTGAAGCGGGGCATGTCGCTCGTCATCGATGAGGATCAGACCGGTGAGCTATCGTAACTCGACTTTCGGACTTTGGATCATGTCATTGGCGTTGTGCAGCGCAGTCGCGCTCTCGGCAACGCCTGCGAGTTCGCCCTCGTGGGTTGCGCCGCCGCCGACCTTCACAGATCCGGATCGTCGCGAAAGACTCGCGACGGCATTCCCGGAAATCGATGCGCGGGTTCGTGCCTTTCTGGAACGGGAAAAAGTGCCGGGTGCCGCCTGGGGTATCGTGATCGACGGCACCCTCGTGCATGTCGGAGTCGATGGTCTGCGCGATGTCGCCTCGCAGGCCCCGGTGAGGCCGGACACGGTCTTTCGAATCGCCTCGATGACCAAAAGTTTCACTGCGATGGCAATCCTGCAGTTGCGCGACGCTGGAAAACTTTCTCTCGATGATCCTGTCGAGAAATACCTGCCGGAGTTGCGATCACTCGCTTACCCGACGAAGGATGCTCCGCGCATCACGCTGCGACATCTGCTCACCATGTCGGCGGGGTTTCCCGAGGATAATCCGTGGGGTGATCAGCAGTTGGCTATTTCCGAGGCACGCTTCAATGAATTACTGCGTGAGGGTATCGCGTTCTCGAACTCGCCCGGCGTCGCCTACGAGTATTCGAACTACGGATACGCCATGCTCGGGCGAGTGGTCGCCAGAGTGTCTGGTGTCGGTTATCGCGAGTATGTCCGCAAACGGATACTCGATCCGCTCGGCATGCGCTCGACGACGCTCGAACCGTCCGAGGTTCCTGCTGATCAATTGGCGCTCGGCTACCGACGCGAGGACGACCTCTGGAAGCTCGAGCCGCAACTCGCCGATGGGGCGTTCGGTCCGATGGGCGGGATGCTCACCTCGCTCGAAGACCTATCGCGCTACGTCGGCGTATTCCTCGATGCGTGGCCGGTGCGCGATGATTCGTCGCGAGCGCCTTTGTCGCGAGCGTCGCTGCGCGAGATGCAGCAAATCTCTCGGGTGCGCCCGACCGCAGTGACCCGCGGCGCCTCGGGCACGCTCCAACTGATCTCTGGAGGTTACGGGTACGGATTGCGCATCTCCCAGACTTGCGATTTTGCGCACGTGGTTGCGCACAGCGGCGGGTTACCAGGCTTCGGTTCGCAAATGCGCTGGCTGCCCGAGTACGGTGTGGGGCTCATCGCGTTCGGCAATCGAACCTACACGGGTTGGGGCGCTGTGTTCGACGAGGTACTGATGAGTCTGCGCCGCACCGGCGCGCTCGCGCCGCGTGAGGTTCAACCTGCACCGGCATTGATCGAAGCACGAGACGGGGTCAACGTCTTGTTGCAAGGTTGGGACGACAAGCTCGTCGATCGACTCGCCGCCATGAATCTGTTTCTCGATCGCTCAAAGGATCGCCGACGCGCCGAGTTTGCAGCCTTGCGCGATACGGTGGGCGCTTGTCGTCAGCGGCCGGGGTATCTCTACAGCGAGAATCCGTTGCGGGGCGATTGGCTGCTCGATTGCGAGCGAGGAGTTGTTCAGGTCTCGGTGACGCTGGCGCCGACTGCGCGCCCCGGCATTCAGCATCTCGAACTTCGAACCTTGCCACTGAATGCAGACGTCACGGCGATCACTGGCCTGCCGCCGCAGGCCTGTCCACGCTGAGTGCTAAAGCGATAGGGCGCGATCAGCCGCCGCTCGAGGAGAGCATTCTTGGCGCGAGTCCCGACTCGCGCAACGCAGCGATCAAGGTTTCGGTATGTTTGGCATCCCGCGTTTCGATGGTGAAGTCGAGATCTGCGGCTTTTGCAGGGACGTCGAGAAACAGCCGGTGATGCGTGACATCGATGATGTTGCCTCCGGCGTCACCGATGATCGACGCGATACGGGCGAGGGTACCCGGTTGGTCGGCACTCTCGAAGCGAAGGGTCACGAGGCGATGTTCGCGCACGAGTTGTCGCTGCAACACGATGCCGAGCAGGCGCGTATCGATATTGCCACCGCATAAAACGAGCCCGACCTTTCGACCTTTGAAGCGATCCGGATGGGCGAGCACGGCGGCAAGGCCGGCGGCGCCCGCTCCCTCGGCAACCGTTTTTTCGATGGAGATGAGCAGACTGATGGCTCGTTCGATATCGGCTTCGTCGACGAGCAGAATCTCCTTGACGAGCTCGGCGATGATTTCACGGGTGATCTTGCCCACGTTTCTGACGGCAATGCCTTCGGCGATCGTCTGCGAACCGAATTCGCGCTGCTCGCCTTTGACGGCATTGACCATGCCCGGGAATGCCGCCGCCTGTACGCCGACGAGTTCGATCTCGGGCTTGAGGCCTTTCGCGGCAACGGCCATCCCCGACATCAGTCCGCCGCCACCGATCGGCACACAAAGAATTTCGATCTCGGGATGCTCTTCGAGCATTTCGAGCGCAATGGTGCCCTGACCGGCGATGACGTCCTCGTCGTCGTAAGGGTGAACGAAGACGAGGTTCTCTCGAGCGGCGAGTTCGTGTGCGTAGGCTTCGGCTTCGGCCAGTTGGTCGCCGTGCAGCACGACCTTGGCGCCGAGCAACTGGGTTTGTTGAACCTTGTTGAACGGCGTGTTGGACGGCATGACGATGGTCGCCGGAATGCCCATCTTCGTCGCGTGATGGGCGACACCCTGGGCGTGGTTGCCCGCCGACATCGCCACGACACCGCGTCGACGCTGATCGGCATCGAGCTTCAGAAGGCGAATCAGAGCGCCTCGTTCCTTGAAGGCGGCAGTGAACTGCTGATTCTCGAACTTAAGGTAGATCTCGGCGCCCGTGATGGTCGACAACGTCAAGGAGCGTCGGCAGGGCGTGCGGACGAGGCGACCTTTCAAGAGGGAGGCGGCCTCGCGAACAGAGTCGAGGGTGACAGTCATGTGAATATGATACCTGTCAGGCTGTACACTTCGCTGCGCAACGCCGAATCCAATAATGAGCGAGTCATCGAAGTCCCGTTTCCAGCTGTGGCGCGTATCGACCCTCGCGCCGTTCCGATATCGCATTTTCGCGACGTTGTGGTGGGCCTCGCTCGCCTCCTCATTCGGCGGTCTCATCCAGACGGTCGGTGCCTCGTGGCAGATGGCGCTCATCGCCCCGGCGCCCGATCAGGTGGCGCTCGTGCAGGCCGTCGGCGCCTTGCCGTTCTTTTTCTTGTCCCTGATCGCGGGTGCGCTCGCCGATAACTACGATCGGCGTTGGATCATGCTGGTGTCGCAGCTCCTGGCGCTATCGGCGTCGGTCGCCCTCGCCGGGCTCGCTTTTTTCGACATGATCACGCCGGCGTCGTTGCTCTGGCTGACCTTTCTCATCGGCTGTGGTGCTGCCGCTTTCGCCCCCGCATGGCAGGCGAGCATCGCCGAGCAGGTGCCGCGCGAGGTGATCCCTGCCGCGGTCATGGCCAACGCCATGGGGTTCAATTTGGCGCGCAGCATCGGTCCTGCGATCGGTGGCGTGATCGTCGCGGCCGCCGGCGCCGTGGCCGCGTTCATGATCAATGCGGTGTCCTACATCGGTCTGATCTTTGTTCTGAAGCGCTGGAAATTGGCGAAACCCGAACGCTCGCTGCCACCCGAACCGCTCGGCACGGCGATCTCCGCCGGCATCCGTTACGTGCGTCTATCGCCCAACTTGATCGCCATCATGGTTCGCGCGGTGCTCTTCACCGTGCCGATCACGGCGGTGCCTGCCTTGATGCCCGTCGTCGCTCGCGACCTTCTGGGTGGCGGCGCGCCGACGTATGGCGTGCTGCTCGGCGGATTCGGCGTCGGCGCCATGTTGGGGGCTCTCTCGAGCGCCGCCTTCCGCGCTCGTTTTTCGAGTGATTCGCTGTTGCGCGGGTTATGCGTCGTGGCCACGGTCGCGATGCTCGGCATCTCGCAGAGCCCTTGGGCGGCGACCACCCTGTTGGCTCATGTGGTGGCGGGATTCGTTTGGACCTTGAGTCTTGCGACGTTCAACATCGCCGTGCAGCTCTCCTCGCCACGCTGGGTGACCGGACGGACGCTCGCGACCTATCAAACTTTTGCCTTCGCAGGCATGGCTGTGGGCGCCTGGTTCTGGGGGCTGCTCGCCAGCGAGATCGGTCTGCGCTCCTCGCTGGCGATCGCCGGCGTATCGGTGTTGATCACGCTCGCCGTTGCGCGCTGGCTGCCGGTCGAGGTCGCGCGGTCGGGGTCACTCGACCCGCATGTGGCCGCCTCGTTCGAGCCGCCGCGGGTGACACCTCATGAGGCGGCAGGGCCCATCGTCGTCACGCTCGAGTATCAGGTCCCTTCGACAAACGCCGTCGAGTTCGTGGGCGTCATCAATGAATTGGGCCGCATTCGCCGACGTGACGGTGCGAGACGCTGGTCGGTGTGTCAGGATCTCGACGATCCCACGATCTGGATCGAGCGATTCGAAAGCCCGACCTGGATCGATTACCTGCGCCGTCAAACTCGTCCGACGCTTGCGGATCAGGAGATCCGGCATCGACTTTCGCAGCTCATCGAGGGCGAGCGGGGCAAGATGCGACGTTACATCGAGAGGCCGACGGGAGCCGCACCGGTGGGCACCGATGCATCGCGGATCGAGCCGCTCGACGACACGGTCAGTCACGGTTGATTCAGTAATCTTTGAGAGGGGTGACTCATGAAAGATCTTTCCGGTCAGGTCTTCGTCGCTGACCCGATGGCTCGAGTGGCACGCTCGCGACACGAGTTCGGCGAGCATGGCGGCGTGAATCTCTCCATCGAGACGAGTGCGACCTTCACGGTCCTGGAGGCCGGCAAAATGCCGGCGCTCTTCGAGGGTCGAGAAGGCCCCAAGGGTGGATGCTTCCTGTATGGACGGCATTTCAATCCGACGGTGATGGTGCTCGCGCGACATCTCGCCGCCCTCGAGGCCACGCCCCACGCTTATTGCACGGCGAGCGGCATGGCGGCGATCTCCGGCGCGCTGCTGCATGCCTGTGATGCGGGCGATCATGTCGTGGCCGGTCAGGCGCTCTACGGCGGCACGTGGGCGCTGTTGCACGATTTTCTGCCGCGCAAGGCGAACGTGCAGACGAGCTTCGTCGACCTCTCTGATCTCGGGGCGGTCCGAGCGGCATTCAAGAAAGAGACTCGGGTGCTCTATTGCGAGACGGTTTCGAACCCCACCTTGCGAGTTGCGGATTTGCCCGCGCTTGCCGCAATCGCCCATGAGCACGGGGCACGGTTGATCGTCGACAACACCTTCTCGCCCCTGACGGTCACTCCCGCCTTGCACGGGGCTGATGTCGTCATCCACAGCCTGACCAAGTTCATCAACGGTGCCTCGGACATCGTCGCCGGGTGCGTATGTGCCGATGGCGATTTCATTGATGGCATGTACGACCTGCACACCGGAAGCTTGATGTTGCTCGGACCGGCGATGGATCCGCGGGCTGCCTACGAAGTCGCGACGCGACTGCCGAATCTCGGGCTGCGCATGACGGCTCACGCCGAGCGCGCCTTGGCGTATGCACAGCGCCTGGAGGCGCTCGGCGCGAAGGTCGTCTACCCGGGGCTCACATCCCATCCCGATCACGCGCTCTTCAAAAAGCTGGCCAACCCCGGCTATGGCGCAGGCGGACTGCTGAGCGTCGATTTCGGGAGCGCCGCGCGCGCGAGCCGATTCATGGAACACCTGCAAAATGCGGAAGATTTCGGTTACATGGCCGTGAGTCTGGGCTTCAGCGACACGCTCATGAGCGCTAGCGCCTCGAGCACCTCGAGTGAGCTCGACGAGGGCGCGCTGAAGGCTGCCGGAATCAGCCCGGGCTGGGTACGCCTGTCGGCGGGCTACACGGGGCGTCTCGAGGATCGACTCGCACAGCTCGAGCGCGGCTATCGCAAGGCGCTTGAGGTAAGCTGAAGGCCATGAACACCCAAGATGTCTCTTTGACTGCTAGGCCCGTCGACCGGTGGTTCAACGCCTACTCGCAAGATCACCAGCATCCGCTCAATCAGCGCTTGCACGTGTTCTGCGTACCCGCGATCGTCTGGTCGCTCATGGCGGTTCTCTACGTGGTGCCGACGCCGGAAATGTTTGTTCCGGCACTTCCGCCATTTGGTGTTGTGGCGGGCTTGCTCGCCGCGCTGTCGGTGATGTTCTGGCTCTGGCTGTCCTTGCCTCTCGGTTTGGGCATCACGTTGCTCACCGTCGTCGGCCTTTGGGTCAACTCGCTCATTCTCGAGTCGATGGGTCCGACGGCTCTCCTCGTGATCGGCGCCGTGGTGTTCATCGTCGCCTGGATCGGTCAGTTCATCGGCCACCACATCGAAGGGCGGCGACCGAGCTTTTTCACCGACCTCGTTTATTTGATGATCGGGCCGCCTTGGGTACTCGCCAAGGGTTATCGCAGTCTCGGTCTTCGTTGGTAATCGTTCGATCGGAGTTTCTCCAATGACTCGACTCTCCCGATGCTCAGCGCATGTCGGTGCGTTGATTGCGACGTTTTCTTTGGTTTTCGCTTCCGTCGTCGCGAGTGCAGACGACTCTCTGCTGAAGCTCGTCGAGGCGCGTCGCGCGAACGATCGCGCCGTGGCCCTGCAACTTTGGAACTGGGCGGAGGTGGGCTACCAGGAAGAGCAGAGCAGTGCGCGGCTTCAGAAAGAGTTGCGCGACGCCGGATTTTCCGTGAAGGCAGGCGTTGCAGGCATGCCGACGGCATTCGTCGCGGAGTACGGCAGCGGGAAGCCCGTCATCGCCATCCTCGCCGAAATGGATGCCTTGCCCGGTGTATCGCAAGCCGCGACACCCGAGCGGTCGCCTTTGAAGGGGCGCATTTCGGGCCATGCTTGCGGGCATCACCTCTTCGGAACGGGATCGACGTCGGCAGGAATCGCCATCAAAAATTGGCTGGCGACAAATCGGCGGAGCGGAACGATCCGCGTGTATGGCACGCCCGCGGAAGAGGGCGGGGCTGGCAAGTCCTACATGGTTAGGGAAGGCTTGTTCAGCGACGTCGACATCGCGTTGCACTGGCATGCCGGTGATCGCAATGCCGTGACCAACGAGCCGACGCTCGCCAACAAGAGCGCGAAGTTCCGGTTCAATGGTGTCGCCGCCCATGCGGCCGCCGCGCCCGAGCGTGGGCGCTCCGCACTCGATGGCGTCGAGGCCATGAATTTCATGGCGAATCTCATGCGTGAGCACATCCCCGAGGATTCCCGCTTGCACTACATCGTCACGCGCGGGGGCGATGCGCCCAACGTGGTGCCCGAGTTTGCCGAGGTGTTTTATTACGTCCGACATCGGAATCCGATGGTGATGGCGGAAATCTTTGATCGACTGGTGGCGGTATCGGAGGCGGCAGCGCTCGGAACAGGCACGACGGTGAAGTACGAAGTGATTCACGGTGCATACAGTCTGTTGCCCAACGACGTGCTGGCGACTGCGGTGGACGTCAATCTGCGGCGGGTAGGTGGCGTGACCTACGACGCGACCGAGCAGGCGTTCGCGGAAAAGCTGTTCACGACCCTCGGTAAAACCGATCTCGCGCTCGGTTCGGAGCGTGAGGTTCAGCCGGTCGGTCGACGTCTCGGCATGGGATCAACCGATGTGGGCGATGTGAGTTGGGTGGTGCCCACCATCGGATTCCGCACGGCGACTTGGGTGCCGGGTACACCCGCGCACTCGTGGCAGGCGGTTGCGGCGGGCGGCATGACGATCGGTCTCAAAGGCATGGAGAACGCAAGCAAGATTCTTGCGCTTACCGCAGTCGATTTATTCACCCAGCCCGAACTCATCGCGCGTGCGCGCGCCGAGTTCGAGCAGCGCCGCGGCGCCGAGTTCAAATATCGTAGTGCCGTGGGCGATCGGGCGCCGCCGCTCGACTACCGTCGCTGATCGAAGATCGGTCGTCGCGGATCGAGGATTGACGCGAGAATCTGCGTCACGCCGTCGTCAGCGCCGCGGCGTGCGTCGGTCGGTGTTCTTTTTCTTCTCTTCGGCGCCAACTGGCGTGAAGGAATATTTTTGACCAGCAAGGGCCGCCTCGTACATGAGCCCGCCCTTGGTGATCGTGAACACCGCAAAGCCTCGGTAGAACTCGCCCTTGGTGGTGGCGTCTCGTTTTCCGCCGCTCACGCCGGCGCTGCTGCCCGTCGTACCGGCGGTGGCGCTCGCGGCTGCCGTGATGGCGACAGCACTGACGCCCGCACCGAAGGTGAACTCGCCACCCGTGAATTCGTCTAGCGCGCGTTTGTCTTGCAGGAAGATGATTTGGCTATACGCTTGACCACCCGCCTGGAAGCCGATGCTCAGTTGGGTGAGCTGCATGTCGCCGATATAACGACCTTGCTCGTAGACACGGCCACTACCGCTGGCACCGCCGAGACCCAAGCCGCCTTTGCCGATCGTCGGGAAAATGGCGTACCCGTAACTACGATCGAAGAACGAGGCGCTCTGTCCGGCGTTGCGGAAGAGTTCTTTGGTGTCGTTGTATTCGTCGGCGACGGCGTGGGCCGTAAGGGTGAGGGCCGCGAGTGCCGCGATCAGAAGGCTGCGTAGCGAACGAGTCATTCGTGGAGTCTCCTTGAACCTGCGCCCGATCTCGGGCGATCCATGTTGCGAATGCTAGCGCGTTTGCCGAGCGGTTACACTCTGCCGATGAGTACCGAGTTCGGAATCGTGATGGAGGCATCGCCGGGATACACCGCGCAACTTGCCCGAGAAATCGAAGCGATGGGCTACGAGGTTTTGTTGTGCCCCGACACACAAAACCTGAGTCCCGATCCGTTTTCGCAGTTGGCGCTCGCGACGCAGACTACCCGAACCTTGCGCCTCGGCACCGGTGTCACGAACCCCGTCACTCGTGATGTGGCCGTGACGGCCTGCGCGTTCTCCACGCTGCAGGCCGAGTCCGGCGGTCGGATGATCTGCGGGATCGGTCGCGGGGATTCCTCGGCGGCCCATATCGGCGTCCGAAACGGCACCACCGCACAGTTGAAGACTTTCGTCGAACGGCTTCGTGCCTATACCCGCGGGGAGACCGTGGATCGTGACGGCACGCCATCGCGCATCCGTTGGTACGATTCGTTGCCGGTTGCGCCGCTCGTGATCGACATCGCCTGCACGGGACCGCAGACCATTCGCATGGCGGTCGACGCCGGCGATCGCATCAGTTTTGCCGTGGGCAGCGCGCCTGAGCGCATCCGGTGGGCGATGGACGTGGCACTCGCACGGCTCGCAGAAACCGGGCGCCCGAGTGACTCTATCCGTATCGGCGCCTATGTCAATCTGGTCTGTGATCCCGACGAGCGTCGGGCGATCGCGCTCGGCCGCATGATTTCCGGCATGGTCGCGCATTTCGCGGGCATGAAAGACGCGCCGCTCGATCACCTTCCGCCACAACTCAAAGATCTCGCCGCCAAGATGCAGACCGGCTACGACATGAAGCACCATGCCCAGGAGGGCGGGAGCCACCTGGCCGAAGTACCGGACAGCTTCGTCGACTGGTTCTCGATTTGCGGGCCGCCGGCCAAGTGTCGTGATCGATTGGGTGAATTGCTCGCCATGGGGCTCGATCACGTCTATCAGCTCGGCGGATCGCCGGTCGCACACCCGCATGGCGCGCGTCAGGAAGCCATGGTCCGGCAGGCGGCGCTCTACGCGAGCGATGTCATGCCGCACTTTCGTTGATTATTTTTTGAGCGAGGCGATGACTCCGATGGACTCCGCGAGCCACCTGTCTGCGGCGACCGTGCTCGAGCTTTCACGACTGAACGGGATCCCCGTCGACGACGAAGCGATGGCCTTGCGTATCGCGGTGGGCGGAGCGGCAGCAACGGCTGCGGTGAACGCCGCCCATCGACAGCTGGGTAAAGATGTCCTCAGCGTCGTCGAGCCCGCCGATTATCTGCCGAAGCTCGAGTCGCTCGTCAGACCCATGCCCCGCCCGTCATCGGGAAGTCTCGTTTCGCCTGAAAGAAAAGAGGGCCTCGAAGACGATTTGGTGGCCGTGGCGGAGCAACTTGTGTCGGGAGAATTACGCAGCGTGGCACTCGTGAGATCCACGCTCGAGCGGGCCGAGCGGGCCGAGGCAAGGACGCATTGTTTTCTCAGCCTGCAAGCGGACGGAGCCTTGCGTGCCGCCGAGTGGGCCGACGCCGTGCTCGATGAGGCGAGACGACAGGGTCGCAAGCCGCTCGCTCCGCTGCTCGGCATTCCGCTCGCGCACAAGGACATGTTCGATCGCCAAGGGCATGCGGCAAGCTTTGGCTCGCAGGCGCTGGAGCCGCGTATCGCACTGCGCACCGCGACGGTATTGCAGCGTTTGGACGAGGCAGGAGCGATCAATCTCGGCGCGCTCAACATGGCCGAGTTCGCCATCGGTGCCACGGGTCACAACGCCGCCTCGGGTGACTGCCGTAACGCCTGGAACCCGGACTACATTTCTGGTGGCTCATCGAGCGGCTCGGGCGCAGCGGTGGCCTGCGGCGCCGCATTCGCGAGTCTCGGCTCCGATACCGGGGGATCGGTACGGATCCCGGCCTCCGTGCAGGGCGTATTCGGTTTGAAGCCCACCTACGGGCTCTTGCCGCGCAGCGGGAGCATGAAGCTGTCACCCTCGATCGACGTACTCGGACCCATCGCACGCTCGGTGCGTGATCTTGCGCTCATCCTCGGGATCGTGGCGGGCAGCGATGGCAAAGATGCCCAGTGCTCGCTGCGTCCGGTGCCGGACTATGGGTCGGCACTCGGTCGAGGAGTCGAGCGTCTGCGCATCGGGATCCCGAAAAATCATTTCTTCGAGCGGCTCGATCCGCAAGTGCGCTCGGCCTGCGAGCGCTCGCTCTCGAGTTTCGAAGGGGCTGGGGCGCAACTCGTCGAAGTCGATGTTCCGTTCGCCGCCCATCTGTCCGAACTCAGTCGCGCGATCGTGTACTCCGAAGCGACGGCCGTGCACGGCGAGACCCTGCGTACACGCGGATCAAAATATTCGCCTCAGGTGCGGGTTCGCGCGAGCACCGGCCTTGCCATTTCCGGCACTCATTACCTTGAGGCCTTGCAGGCGCGCATTCCGATACTCGAGTGTTTCGTCAACGACGTATTCAGTCGTTGCGAGCTGCTGCTCACGCCGACTCTGCCTATTTGCGTCCCGCGTCGAGACGAAACGGATGTCGGTGCCGGCGCGCGCTTGTGGGAAGTGCTCGGCGATCTCGTGCGCTGCACGGCACCATTCAATTATCTGGGATTGCCGGCGATCAGCGTACCAGCGGGACTCGACGATCGAGGCTTGCCGATCGGGGTTCAGCTTGTCGGCGCACCATTCGGCGAGCCTGTACTGCTCGCTGCGGCGGCCGTTCACGAGCTCGCTTTGCCGCCCCCGAGACTCGCGAACTGACCTCTGAAGTACGCGAGAGGCGAACCTTCGCGCGCATCGACGGAGACGACTTCTCCAAAGAAGACGCGGTGGGTGCCGACATCCGTCTGGGTGACGACCCGACATTCGAGGTAGGCGAGAGCGCCATCGACGATCGGATTGCCAAGCGGGCTGTCGTGCGTGGATCCGAGACCGAGTTCGACGAGATTCGCGAATTTGTCCGGTATGCGCGAAGCGAAGTGCCTCGCGAGTTCCAGCTGATCGTCCGCGAGAATATGGACGCAAAACCGACCCGCGCCGCTGACGGCATGGCAGGTGGCGGATTGGCGGTTGAGGCAAATGAGCAGGGTGGGAGGCTCCAGGGTGACCGATGCCACCGCGCTCGCCGTGATGCCCTGTGCGAGCCCCTCATGCCGTGCAGTGACGAGGGTGACTCCGGTCAAGAATCGGCTGATCGCTGCGCGGTAATCGGTAATCGAGACGTTCATGTCGGCCACGGTAGGTACTACTCCGTACATACTGCCAAGGGTTTGGGCATTAGTCTCCTGTTCGTGCCCTGATCATTTTCCCCCCTCCGATCAGGTCACGCAGAGATAGCCCCGCCTAGTGCGGGGCTTTTTTTGTATCCTCATGACTCTCATGTCCGAATCCATCGTTGATGTTTTTCCGCTCGAATGGCGTGATGACGCTGCACAGGTCTTGGCGTGTAGCGACTTCGTCGCCGAGAGCGTGGCGCGGGATTCCGAGTTGTTCGGTGACCTGCATCGAGCCGACGCCTTGCAGCGGCTGCGTCTTGCAGGAGGGTCGCTGTGCTGGCCCCGAGGGGAGGAGCCTCCGGCGCTCGCCTCCCCCGAGCCGCAGTGGCAGGCATGGCTGCGTCGATGGCGTCGCCGCGAGATGGTGCGCATCGCCTGGCGAGACCTCACTGGACGCGCAAGTCTCGAAGAGACGCTGGAGGATTTATCCGCCTTTGCGGACGACGCCGTGAATCGTGCGATGGCGGTCGCCTGGCACAGCACCTGTGAGCGCTACGGCACACCGCAATATGCCGAAGGCGGTGCGATGCCGCTCGTCGTCGTCGGCATGGGGAAACTCGGCGGCCGCGAGCTCAATTTCTCCTCGGACATCGATCTCGTGTTTCTCTTTCCGGGATATGGCGAGACGATCCACGCGGCGCCGGTGAGTCACGAAGAATTCTTCGTTCGTCTCGGCCAAGCGTTGTTGCGTCTGCTGTCGTCCGTGACGGTCGACGGCTTCGTGTTCAGGGTGGATATGCGTCTTCGTCCGTTCGGCGACTCGGGACCGCTCGCCTGCGGCTTCTCTGCGTTCGAGGATTATCTGCTGCAGCACGGCCGCGACTGGGAACGTTATGCGTGGATCAAGGCGCGACCGATCACGGCGCCCGAGGCCTACACCGAACTCTACGACTCGGCGGTGAGGCCTTTCGTGTATCGCCGTTACCTCGACTTCGGCGTCTTCGAATCGCTGCGGGAAATGAAACAGTTGATCGAAAAGCAGGTCGCTCGCAAGGACCTGATCGATCACGTCAAGCTCGGCTCGGGTGGGATTCGCGAGATCGAATTCATCGTGCAGTCCATGCAGTTGATCCGCGGTGGCCAGGATCGTCGCCTGCAAGGTTCGAGGCTTTTCGAGATTTTGTCTCAGCTCGCGCGTAGTCGACTGTTGCGCCCGCAAGCAGTGATCGAGCTCGATGCGGCCTATCGTTTTTTGCGAGTGCTCGAGAACCGGCTGCAGATGATCGGGGATGCCCAGACACATTCGCTGCCGCAAGACCCGGCGACACAGCAGAAATTGGCGCGGGCGATGGGCAAGGAGAGTTGGCAAGCCTTGCGGCGCGACTATGAGCGACACACGTCTCATGTTCATCGCGAATTCAACGCGCTCGTGTTCGCCCCAAGAGGCGCCGATGGTGCGAGTGACGGCTCTGCTCGCGCCCCGCGAGAGGGGGCCGGGCTTTCGCTCATCTGGGACGATACGGCGGACGTCGCAGCGCTCATCGAGATGTTCGCGTCCCGAGAGATGACGAACCCCGCTGAGCTTGCGCAACTGTTGATCGACTTCCGCGGTAGTTCACAGGTTCGGCGACTCGATGCGACGGGTCTGCGTCGTCTCGAGTTGCTGGTGCCGCAATTGCTGGGCTCGCTGGAACCCGACGACGATCATCTCGTCATGGCCCGCCGACTCCTTCGTGTACTCGAGGCGATCGGTGGACGCTCGGCCTATTTTGCACTCCTCAACGAAAACCCTGCTGCGCGGCAACGTTTTGTCCGCGTGTGTCGGGGTGGCGATTTCCTGGTGCAGCAGCTTGCGGCGCATCCGCTCTTGCTCGATGAGTTGCTCGATGAACGGGCCTTGACGGTTCCGCCGGCACGTTCGGAGTTGCTCGCAGATCTCGATGATCGCCTCGCGCGAGTCGATGCAGATGATCCCGAGCGTCTCGTCGAGGCGCTCGCGCAGTTCAAGCGGGCCGCAGTCTTTCGTGTCGCCATCGCGGATCTCTCGGGCAGCCTGCCCCTGATGCAGGTGTCTGATCGATTGACCGATATCGCTGAACTCGTGCTCGAGAAAGCACTGCATCAAGCCTGGGCGCAGATGACGAGCCAGTATGGTGTGCCGACGTGCCGCGCCACGGACGATGCCGAGCCTCGGGAGGTCGAGGTCTGTGCCGTCGGCTACGGGAAGTTGGGCGGTATCGAGCTCGGTTATGGATCCGACCTCGACCTCGTGTTCCTTCACGATTCGATCGGCGCGGTGCAGGAGACCTCCGGTGAGCGTCC
>JBILWC010000021.1:0-45685 GCA_044370105.1 Steroidobacteraceae bacterium
TGCAGATCGCGATACCTGCATCACGATCAATCAGGTGCTGACCGCGGATTTCAACAACGATAAGCGACCGGATATTTTCCTAGCCTGCGCGGGTCGTGCCCCGTGGAATCCGTTGCCGACGGGCGAGTCTGACATCTCGCATCCAAACTATGCCTCGATCTATCTCGCGAAGCCCGTTCTTTTTCTGAGTTCCGGCGAGCGCGGATATCGACGGGTCGAATTGCCCGATCGTTGGAGCGTCAACAGTGCGTCGGCCGCCGACGTGAACGGCGACGGGAACATCGATATCGCGATTACCTACAACACCCAGTTCCCGCGCGAGGAAGACCGGACGCCTTTCGTATTACTAGGAAACGGCGATGGCACGTTCAAGCGAGCTTTAGGCTTGCTTCCACTCACGAACGGCAATGGCCGACCGACCGCGTGGGACATCGGTGGCATCGCGGCGATTCACTTGATTCCGATCAGGAATCGGTTGGACATGCTGATGGTGGGCTACCAATCGACTGCGTGGTTCCGTGGCGTTTCGGGCGCAAGAGGTCGTTTCGACACGCGAACGCGACGCCTCATGCAAATGCCGATCTCGTCGAGGACCGGAAATCGGTATTACTGGCCGCCCGATGCCGTCTACGCTCACGATAGTTTCTATTTCGTTTCATCAGCGTGTTTCGATGGGGGATGTGATCAGGTCCTTGTTCGCTCGGATCTCAAAACCCTCACGCCAGTGACCGTGCCAATATTCACGAACATGCGCGACAACTACCGCACGATCATCGCGCAAATCAAGCCTGCCATGGATGGAGCGATCGTCGCGTACCACGGCGGGTGTGTTCCCGAAAACCCGGGGATGTGCAGCATTCGTGTCAGGCCCGATATCGGGCAGTCGCTCGAAAAAATTGAATCCCTACGGTATATCGCAAGCCATGCAGACTTGATCGAGTCGATCGGCGACGACTTCGAAAAGGGGCGTGCCCACTACGAAAAGAACGCAGCCGCGGAATCTCGGAAAATCACCTTCGATCCGTTGATCTACGTCGCCAGTAATCCCGATTTGATTGGTTTGCTGGGGACGGATTCCGAGAAGGCAGCACGCCACTACATCAATGTCGGATATCGCGAAGGTCGCCCGACGGTGGGATTCGACGCGTTGCGTTACATCGCAAGCCACGACGATTTAATCGAAGCCTTCGGGCTCGACACGGCCGCCGCGACGCGAAACTACATTCTCTTCGGATTTGCGGAGGGTCGAAAGACCACGTTCGATCCGCTTGCCTACATCGCGAGCTTCGCTGATCTCATCAAAGACCTCGGAGCGGATGCTTTGGCGGCAACAGAGCACTTCATTTTGAAGGGCTACGATGAAGGCCGACGAATTTTGTTCGATGCGCTGGCCTACCTCGCAAGTTATGTCGAGCTGATGGTGGAGTTGGGACTCGATGTGGTGGCTGCGGCGAAGCACTACATCGAGATAGGCTTTGCAGAGGGTAAGAAGGTGTTGTTCAGTGCGGCGGCGTATCTCGCCAACAATGCGGACGTCCGCGCCAAGTTCGGCTCGGATGCGATCGCTGCGACGCGCTTCTATATTTCATCGGCGTTTTCAGACAAGCCCCCGCTGACGCGTAATGCAGATTCACCGACCACCTGGTACGACGCTCACCGTTTCTTGGTGCAGACGAGTTTCGGACCCACCGAGGACGAAATCGCCCGCCTGCTCGCGATGGGATACGGGCCGCGCGGATACGAGCGCTGGATCGACGATCAAATCGCCAAGACTCCCTCCGCGACCCTGCCAGGGCTCATTGCCCGTACGCCCGTCGATCGAAAGAACATGGGGGCCTCGCAGCTGATCGCGGATCGCGTGGATCTTTGGTTCCGAAACGTGATGCTGAGAGAGGATCAATTGCGACAGCGGGTCGCGTGGGCGCTCTCGCAAATCATGGTGGTCTCGGACAACGGTGCATTGCTCGAGTATCCGTACGCCGTGGCGGATTACCAGGATATGTTGAGCCGGAATGCCTTCGGTAATTTCAGGAAGTTGCTTGAGGATGTCACGCTGCATCCGGCGATGGGTCTGTACCTGTCGATGTACGGCAATCAGAAGGCTGTCGAAGGCACCAATCTTCGACCTGACGAGAACTATGCCCGCGAGATGATGCAGTTATTCACGATCGGGCTCGTCGAACTCAACATCGACGGAACGGTCAAACGCGACGCCTCGGGTCAGCCGATTCCGACCTACAACCAAGAGATCATCCGCGGATTCGCGCGGGTGTTCACGGGTTGGAAGGCCGAGTGTTTTTATTATGTTCCGAGAGACCAGTGCTTCTACCGCTCCTACCTCGTGCCGTGGCCGAACGAGGACGGGTTCAATCAAGGGAAATCGATGATCGTCCACGAAGACTTTCATGAACCCGGACCGAAACAATTACTCAATTATCAAGGCGTCTCCTTGTCGGGCGGAGTCATTCCTGCCAATCAAGGGGGTGTCAAAGATCTGCAACTCGCGCTCGACAACGTCTTCCATCATCCGAATGTGGGGCCGTTCATTTCGAAGCAATTGATCCAGAAGTTAGTCACCAGCAATCCGTCTCCGGCATATGTTCGGCGCGTAGCTGAGATCTTCAACAATGATGGAAGCGGAGTTCGCGGAAATCTCGAGGCGGTGATCAAGGCGATTCTCCTCGATCGTGAGGCGCGCGACCTCAGTGACAGCCCGACAGCAGGCAAGGTCAAAGAGCCGCTCTTGAGACTGACCCAGCTTTGGCGGATTTACGCCGAGAGTATCCCCGATGGGAAATTCATCAACGGACCGATGTACTGGTTGGGTCAGAGCCCCGGTCAGTCGCCGTCCGTGTTCAATTTCTTCAGCCCGTTCTACGCGCCGCCTGGGGAGATTTCGGAGCAGGGGCTATTGGCTCCAGAGCTCCAGCTCGCCAACGAAAATCTCCATACTCAGCTGAGTGGATTATTTTTCTCGCAAATCCAGTATCAAAACTCTCGTAGCAACTGGACTCGCGGCAACTCGATATTCATCGACATCGAGGAGGAGATGCGACTCGCCGACAACATCGAGCCGTTGATCGACCTCGTCGCCAAGAAGCTGCTGGGTTCCCCCGATGCGATGTCGCCCGCGTTGCGCGACGAGACTCGTCGTCAGCTGCGTCGCTGGAAACCCGACCCGACCTATACCGACAACCAATACGGCTCGCGATTGAGTCATCTCGATTTTTTCAGACAAGCCCGGACTGCGGATGCGATATTCCTGGTGACCGTTTCGCCGGAATACGCCGTGCAGCGCTGACTTGCCGCATCAAAGGATATCGACCTCACCATGCACTTCCACCGTCGACAATTTCTGAAAGCCGCTGCTGCGGGTGGCGTGGCCTACGCGCTCGGCCGCACGCCCGGCGTCAGCTTAGGTCAGATGAGCGGCGTCACGGGCTTTTCGGATTACAAGGCTCTCGTGTGTTTGTTCCTCTTTGGCGGTAACGATTCGTGGAACATGTTCGTGCCGACGAGTTCGGGCGAGTACGAGGCGTACGCAAAGTCTCGAGGAGCCGGGACGCCGTCGAGTCTCGCCATAGAAAAGGAATCCCTCCTGTCGATTTCTTCGGGGTCGACGGAAGGTCAATATGCCTTTGGCTTTCATCCCGCGATGCCTGAGATTCGCGATTTGTTTATGTCGGGTCGTGTGGCCGTGCTGCCGAACGTGGGCCCGCTCATCAAGCCGACGACCAAAGATCAGTATCAAAATGCCGAGCGACTCAACTTCGATCTGCCGCCACAGCTGTTTTCGCACAACGATCAGCAGGATCAATGGCACAGTTTGCGCGGGAAGGCTCTGCTGACATCGGGTTGGGCGGGCAGGGTGGCCGATGTGCTCGCCTCGCAAACGGGTGCGCAGCAGATGCCTCTCAATGTGTCTTTGTCCGGGCAAACCTTGTTTCAATCTTCTTTGACGGTCGATCCGTATGTGATGGGTTTCGACGGCGTCAACACGTTTCAAGGATTGACGGTCAATCCGCAAATGGACCCTTACGGCTATCTCTACAGCCAGGGTCGACGTCAGAGTGTCGAGAATGTTCTGGCCGCGACCCTGAGCGATCGAACCAATACCTATTACCATCGAGGCTACGCCAGAGTACAAGATCGCGCCCTGCGCTATGTCGATCGCATCAACAAAGCGTTGTCGGACGCCCGGGAGTTCAGTTCGCTGCCAGCGCCTGTTGAAAACCGCGGATCGCCGCTCAAGAGACAGTTGCGTACTGTTGCGAGAATGATTGCGAAACGAGCAGACCTGTCGATGTCCCGGCAGATTTTTTTTGTGGGACTCGGCGGTTTCGACACGCACGATTTTCAACTCGTCGATCATCCGAAATTGTTGAGAGAGATCAGCTCGGGTGTCAAAGCGTTCTTCGATTCCATGACGGAAATCGGGATGAGCGAGCAAGTCACTCTCTTCACGCAGTCGGATTTCGCTCGTACGCTCACCTCAAATGGCGACGGCTCGGATCACGCATGGGGCGGCACGCAGATGGTGGTTGGCGGTGCCGTGCGCGGCGGTCGCATCTATGGCGAATATCCACTTCTCGAGATGGGCGGGCCGTTGGAGATCGGTGGCGGAATCATGATCCCGACCATTTCTTCGGATCAGTATGCCGCGACGCTCGCCTCGTGGTTCGGGGTATCGCCCTCTAATCTGCCGGCCGTCGCGCCGAACGTGGTCAACTTCTCAAGTCGAGACCTAGGATTCATGGTGTGAACCGTTTAACTATTTTTATTCTTTTATTTGGTGTAGCGGTCCTGACGACGCCGCACCTCGCGCTCGCCCAAACCTCTCCGAAGCTCACGGTCTCCCCGTCATCGGTGAGCTTCTCGAGCACACCGAGCGGGACGTCGAGCGCGCCGAAGGCGATTACGCTCAAGAACTCAGGTACTGGCACTCTGCAAATCTCGGCAGTCTCGGTCGGTGGTGATCAAGCTTCGGAGTTTTCGGTCACGAACGGCTGTAGCGACGCGCTTTCAGCAAACGGCGCCTGCACGATTTCTGTGACGTTCCGTCCGACGGCCGAAGGCCCCCGAGCGGCTTCGCTTTTGATCAAGAGCAACGTCGCTGATCGCGTAATCACCCTGAAGGGAACCGGGGCTGCCCCGCCGAAGCCCACACTCACGCTCTCGCCGACGAGCGTGTCGTTCTCGAGTACCGTGACTGGAACCTCGAGCGAGACGAAGACCGTCTCGGTCAGGAACACGGGCAAGGGGACTCTTCAGATCTCGACCATCACGGTGGTGGGCGATCACCGGACTGATTTTGCCAGCACCAACACCTGCGGATCGCCGGTCGCCCCGGGCGGCGACTGCACGATCTCGGTGTCGTTCAGCCCTTCAGCGGCTGGAGCCCGATCGGCACAGATCGAGATCAAAGGTAACGTCGCCACCAAATCATTGAGCATCCGCGGTACGGGGATGGCGCCGCCACAGCCGTCTGTCGCGTTATCTCCTTCATCATTGAGTTTTTCCAAGCAGATCATCGGCACAAGAAGCGCTGCCCGGGTGGTCACGGTGAAAAACACCGGAGCAGGAACGCTTCGGGTATCGACCATAACGCTCGTCGGCGCGTCGGCTGATCAGTTCGAGTCCACCAACACCTGCGGTGCGCCGTTGCAGAAAGACGGTACCTGCGTCGTGTCCGTCGTATTTCGTCCGTCCGTTGCGGGCACGTATGAGGCGGTTGTCGAAATAAAGAGCAATACCACGACAAAAAGCATTTCCGTGAAAGGCGTGGCAGCGAATCCGCCGCCTCCGAAATTGACGATCAGTCCAAGCTCGCTGACTTTCCCCTCTCAGCCGGTGGGTACTCAAAGTCGGTCGCAGTCGCTGATTTTGAAAAATACTGGGGGCTCTAACCTGCAGATTGCGACGATCACAGTGACAGGCGCTCATAAGACCGATTATCTCGCCACGAACGATTGCGGATCGCCGATCGCGCCCGGCGCATCCTGCGCCGTCGCGCTTTCGTTCATTCCAAGCGGTGAGCGCTCTCGAACTGCGGTACTCGAAATCAAAGGCAATGTTGATGCGCGGTCGATCACAGTACGGGGCACGGGTGGTGCTGCCCCTACGGCGGCGTCTATGACGATTGATGTGGCGTCATTGACGATCCGCGCAGGGGAGTCCCGATCCATACCCGTCACGATCAAAACCGCCGATGGGGTAAAAATTTTCGGGCGGACGCTGACTTGGGAAAGTTCAGCGTCCAGCGTGGCCACCGTGAGCTCCGAAGATGTCGTGTCTGCGGTGAGTTACGACGGATTCGACGTGAAGTCCGCTACGCTGACTGCGCGACTCGGAAATCTCAGTGCATCGACGACGATCAGGGTCGTTCCCAAAGAAACGTTCACAGGATATCGCGTCGATCCGTCCGCGCGATCGCTCGGAAGCACATACTGGGAAAACACGACGGTGCCGCTCGATCTGGTGCTCCGCATTTTTCTCACCCGGCAAAAAAACTTTGGTCGAGATCCGCAGTATCAATTTCAGTATTCCGGGTGGTCCGGCGCGCTGACGGCCGGCGATTTCAATGCCGATGGTTTCATCGACGTGTTCACTGCGGGATCGGCGTGCAATGGCTGGCAATCGCGGCCGACATTCCTGATTTGGAACCCCGAGACCTGGCGGTTCGATGAGAAGAACTTATTCAATGACGGAACGGATTTCCTCGGCGGCCCGATGGGCATCGCGCCGGCCTATCTGAATGATGACAACTATGTCGATCTTGTGATCATGGGCCACGGGGACGAGTGCGGGACGCAACTCAACGAGCCTGTGACTGTCGCCATCAGCGACGGCAAGGGTGGGTACGATCTGAAGAGCTTGGAACTCGAACCGAAAGAGCTCGCTGATCGATTCGGGCATGAGCTTGGTGATGTGGGGGATGTCTCGGGCGATGGCGTACCCGACCTTTATATCAATGCGAATTCCCACTCCTACATTTTCTGGGGATTGCCGAAGGCGCCCTATTTCAGTTCGTCTAATTTTGCCCACTTTGCATCGGACATCAAAAACTTCCCTGACGCCCAGAATGGTTTTGGTGAGCGGGTTCCGAACGCATCGGAGTTCGCGTTCGGTGGAAAGATCGCGGATTTCGATGGTGACGGACTCAACGACATGTTGATGTTGACCACGGAAGATGCCGGGACGCCGAGACAGTCACGGATATTCTTCAACCAAGGCGCAGGACGCTTCGTCGCTGACAAGTTCGTCAATTTGCCATTTTTCTACGACGACAATAATCCGAACCAGAAAAATCGAGTCGCGCATCTGATGGATGCTGCGGTGGTCGACCTGGACCAAGACGGGCTGAGTGACATCGTCGGAGTCAATCAGGAGAGCTATCTAAATTGGAACTTGGTGGTCTATCGAAAAAAGTCAGATGGACGATATGTCATCGATCGAGACGCCGTCGCCTACAACGTCAACTCGCTAGACGACCGAAAGCAACACAAGATGACGCTCATCCATGCAGACTTCGATGGTGACGGTATCAAAGAGTTCTCGTATACGAGTTCGGGCAAGGCGTGCGTCAACGTAGCTCAAAAGACAGCGTTCCTTGTGAAGGGCGGGAAGCTGATCGAAACCAATATCGGAGATGTCGACCCCTACGCAAAATGGCTGCTGACGAAGATCGTCCGATACGGAGACGAGACCGACCCGACGAAGTATTACTACTGTCCGCCGTAAGTGATTAGATTTCGGCCGATAGCGTAGATCTGTCGGTCGGAATCCAAGGCTTCGCGAACAACGCGAGGCTGAAGTAGCAGGCTGATGTAGCAGGGAGGCATCCCACATTCATGCTGGATCATTTAAGCGGAGCAGTCGTGTTCTCAGTGTGAAAAGGGCGTGCTAAGGTCCAAATAAATTATTTGGCGGTCTTTAGAGGGCGCTCTCTTGTCTAAGAAGAAGTTATTCAGAGCGTTATTCGGATCACTCTTTCTTTTGTCGACCCCGCTGTGGCCGACATCTTTTTCCCCCGCTCTTGCCCAGAGCTCCGCTCCGCCCTCGATCACCTTAACCGCCTCCGCCCGTGAAATCGCTGTCGGCCGTACGACCCGACTGTCTTGGACGACCACCGGGGCGCAGCGCTGCGTGGGTAGCGGGCCGGGTTGGAATCAGATCTATGAGGGGACGGCGGCTGCGCGGGGTAGCTTTACGACCGCGGCGCTCACCGCTCGAACGAACGAGTTCAGTCTTAGCTGTACCGGTGCCGGAGGCACGAGCGTTCAGAGCGTGACGGTAGCCGCGTTGCCCGTACCGAAAGTAACGCTCGAGGCGAGTTCGGATCGAGCCCTCCCGGGCGGGTCGGTGCAGCTCACCTGGCGTAGTGAAGATGCGACGAGTTGTACGGCGAGTGGTGCACCCTTTACGGGAACCAAGCCCACATCAGGAACCGAGCGGCTTAACGAGCTCACCAAAGGTACCAAGACCTTTAAGCTCACCTGCCGCGGGGTGGGCGGATCGGCCTCGGATGACGTCAAGGTCGCGGTGATCGCCAAGCCGACCCTCACGTTCAGTGCGAGCAAGACGCAGATCGCGGAGAACACGGGCACACAGCTCAAGTGGAAGGCGACCGATGCGACGAGCTGTCTCGCCTCGGGCGACTGGAGTGGGACTCAGAACACCTCAGGGAGCTTCAGCACAGGCAACCTTTCGAGTGACAAGGCCTACACGCTTACCTGTTCAGGTCTAAACGGCGAGATCGAAGAGACGGTGACGGTGGAGGTGGTGGCCGCTCCGATCGTGGCGCTTGCGATCTCCGATGAAATCGTCGCGCCGGGCGAGAGCGTGACGCTCAACTGGAGTGTTGAGGACGCCCAGAGCTGCTCGGCGAGTGGTAGTCCATTTACCGGATCAAAGAATCCTGCGGGCGCCAGCGAGACGCTGGGCAATCTCACCAAGGGTGCGAAGACGTTCAAGCTCACCTGTAAAGGCGGTGGTGGAACAACTTCAGCTGAGGCGAAGCTTACCGTCATCGCTCCGCCGACGCTCACGTTCAGCGCGAGTAAAGCGCAGATTGCGGAGAACACGAGCACCCAGCTTAAGTGGAGGGCGACCGACGCCACCAGCTGCGTTGCCTCAGGAGACTGGAGCGGCCCTCAAAATACCTCCGGCAGCTTCAACACCAACAATCTCACGAGCGACAAGGTGTACACGATCACCTGCATGGGCCTTAACGGCGAGGTAGAAGAGACGGTGACGGTGGAAGTCGTGGCCGCGCCGATCGTGAGCCTTGCAATCTCCGATGAGATCGTCGCTCCGGGTGAGAGTGTGACGCTCAACTGGGCGGTCGAAGACGCCCAGAGTTGCACCGCGAGCGGTAGCCCCTTCACCGGATCGAAGAATATCGCGGGCGGTAATGAGACGCTGAGTAATCTCACGAAGGGCTCAAAGACTTTCAAGCTCACTTGTAAAGGCGGGGGTGGAACAACCTCGGATGAGGCGAAGCTCGAAGTCATCGCTAAACCAACGCTGACGTTCAGCGCGAGCAAGTCGCCGATCGCTGAGAACACAAGCACGCAGCTCAAGTGGAAAGCGGCCGATGCCAAGAGCTGTATCGCTTCCGGGGACTGGAACGGAGAACAGGGGACCTCGGGATCGACGACTACGGGTAGTTTGAGTGCCGAGGCGAGCTACACCCTACGTTGTTTTGGGGCTAACGGGGAAGTCGAAGCGACCGTCGTCGTTCAGGTCATTCCCGCGCCGGTGATTACGCTAGAACTCGGCGAACAGTTGGTTGAACCCGGCGATCCTGTAACCGTTTCGTGGGGAAGTGAAAACGCGAGTACGTGTCGGGCGAGTGGCTCCGGTTGGAGTGGAGATCGGGGCACGTCTGGCAGTCAGACAGTGAGCTTCTCGAGCAGCGGCAAGAGAGTCTTTACGCTGCAGTGCACGGGTGCGGGCGGCTCTACTGAGAAGTCTGTGGACTTGGGCGTGTTCCCGGTGCCCAAGATTTCATCTTTCGCGGCTAATCCGCTCTTGCTGAAGATCGGGCAGAGCACCACGATCAGTTGGAGCGTCCAGGACGCGAGTCGGTGTACCGCTACGGGCGCATGGGAGACCAGTCCCAACGCGCGCGGAGGCTCTTTCGTTACGCCGCCTCTAACCCAGCGAACGAATACCTTTATTCTGACTTGTGAAGGTGATGGCGGAATCGTCTCCGACCGAGTGACCGCTATCGCCGAGGGCGCACCGGAGCTGACGTTCTCAGCCGCCCGGGAAATCGTCAGTGTTGGCGACTCAGTCACTTTGACTTGGCAGAGCCGCGATGCGACATCCTGTGTGGCGAGTGGCTCGTGGTCGGGTCGACAGGAACTCTCGGGGGGGACGTCGATCAATGGTCTTGCAGCGGGACGTTACGAATATGTCCTCCGTTGTCTGAATGCGATCGGCGCAGAGCAGAAAACGGTAGTCGTCGATGTAGTGATTCCGGAAGTCGCGGTGGATTCGCGCTCGGTAGTTTTTGGTGATGTGGCACCGAATTCGACTACGACAAAATATCTCAAGGTTCGTAATACCGGCCGTGTTGCACTGCAGATTCGCGGGGTAAACGTTACCGGTACGAACGCCACGCAGTTCTCGGTGGTGAGTCGATGCAGTGATTCCATCGCCGTCGGCGCCGATTGCGAGTTAGCGGTCACTTACCGACCGACCGTAGCCGGCGTCAGTTCTGCGAGGCTCGAGATCAGAACGAATGCTGCCGAAGACGTTTTGGTGGATTTGAGTGGCAAAGGTGCGTTTTTCAATGTCGCGGTGATCAAGAGCGGTGGTGGTTCCGGTGTCGTCCGCAGTGAACCTATCGGCATCGATTGCGGAGCGGCTTGTCTCGGCAGTTTTGCTCTTGGCAAGCGGGTCACTCTTGTCGCAGTGGCGGCTGAGGACTCGGTATTCGTTGGTTGGTCCAAGTCCTGTAGTGGAAATGGCGCATGTGAAATCAATTCAGCGGCATCTGTTGAAGTGGGTGCCGAGTTTGAAAGCCTCGCAAAAAAAATCTATTTTGCTCCGGGCGTCTTGAATTTCGGTAACGTTCTGTTGGGTGAGTCGAAGAGTCTGACGCTGGCTGTCGTTAATCAAAGCGAAGAGACGGTCAGATTGAGTGACGTACGATTAGAGGGCCGTGAAGAGTCTTTCGCCATACGTGGTCTCTGCGCGTCCGTGCTGCCGGCGAAAGACCGTTGCGTGCTCACCGTTGGATTTTCTCCAGCATCATCCGCGTCGTTTTCGGCGGCGCTTAAATTCCAAATAAAAGGAGTTGAATTTAGCGTTCCGCTCAGCGGCTGGGGCGTTGGTGAGGCTGCGCAAGACCGAGCATATCTCGAAGTTTCGACTTCGGCAGTCAGCGGCGTGATTGCTACTGCAGCGGGCTCTGGGCCCGCATTGATTGAGGACAGAGGGCTTGGAGCTTTGAAGGCCTCTTTGCCAGCGACGGCAGACGCGGTTTTCGATCCATCAAAGAATGCTGTGTTGTTTGCCTCGGGCCGAGCAATTATGTCGGTCAGCCTTGTCACGGGGGAGTTGGTTCGGGAGTACGGGGATCCATGGGCTAATCGCGCTGCAGATTTTGATGCGCGGACGGCGTATATGACGCCCTTTCGACTTAAGCGTGGGCCGGATGGGAATCTTTATTTCATGGAGGGGTTCTTCGCCAACTGTTATTCGACGCGCTTACGACGGATCAACGTGTTGAATAACCGATTGGAAACAATCGCCGGTGTGTGCGAGACAGACCTGCTTTCTTCCGGCAAGCCAAGCGGGGATGGCGGGCCTGCCATTGCGGCGAGTTTAGGAAACCCATTGGATTTCACATTCGATGACGCGGGCAATATTTACATTGCCGATACCGCCGAGGGTGGTGGGGTAAGAAAGATCGATCGGAAAAGTGGCGTAATTTCGTCGCTCCCCATTTCGGGACTTCCGGCTCCTTATGGAATTATGTCGGTTGCGGTACGGGGTGGCGATATTTATTTCTTTGAAGTGTACAAGCCGCGCATTTACCGTATGCCGTTGAGCGGAGGGGCGGTCGATGCTGTGGTGGGTTCGGGCGCGACCGGTTGGTCGGTCGATAATGTATCGGCATTGTCCGCAAAATTAGACAACGTGCGGTCGATGCTCTTTGATGCCCAAGGAAATCTCTACATCGCAAGTAATGGCGCTGGAACCGGCATCGCACGCCTAAACGCGCAGACTGGGACCGTAGATCGTATTTATCGAGAGAGTGGGGCGCTCTACGACGCATGGTCTAGGCACATCACATTTAAGGACGACTCCACGCTGATCGTGAGTGATCTCATCAGGGCTAAGGCGCACGCGTCCTTGATTCCGACGGCTGGTCGTTTGAGCTTGCTTGATATCGGCTCGCTCGCAGTGACGCGTATTGCCGGAGTTGCCAACATGCCTGAGTTTTCGGGCGACGGAAAATCGGCGACGGAATCCGGACTCGATCATCCGATGGATGTACAGATTGATGATGAGGACAATCTATATATCGCCGATCAGGGTACGGGGCGCTTGCGACGCGTCGATGGGCGTACGGGGCTCATTGGCTCCGTTTCTGGAGTGGGGGGGCCGCGAGATTATTCCAAGCGCCCCGGCAATGAGATTCGACAGTGGCCTCAAGCGCTTACGGCAGATGCCAAAGGCAACATTTTCTATACGGGGTTCGAGTCGTCACGCGTGTTGCGTCTAGACAAGAAAACCGGTGACGTATCCGTTTATGCGGGCACCGGGGAGTTTGGATTCTCGGGCGATGGTGGGCCTGCGATCGACGCCAAGTTGGAAGGTATTCGTGATCTCGTCTTCGACGATCTCGGAAACCTTTATGTCGGCAGCGAGGGTCGAGTGCGCCGTGTTGACACAGCCGGAGTCATCACAACGGTTGCGGGTTGCTGCTCGACGGCGTTCGAGAAAGATCTTCCACCAGTTGGCGACGGCGGTGCAGCAACGAACGCGCTGATTAACTCGAATCCAGGTGTAACGATTGCCAACGGCAAGCTCTATCTTTCGGGAACCGACTACCCATCTATTTCCGCTGGCTGGATTCGGGCGGTTGATTTGAATTCGGGAATCATCACGCGGATTGCGGGCAACGGCGTCTGGGACTTTCCGCCCAAGACAGCCGGCCGCGCCAATCAGAGTCCGATGTCGGTCGGGTTGGGCTTCACGAGCGATGCATCCGGTCGCTTGTTCTACTCGACGAATCATTTGATCGTCCGCGTTGACCCTCGATCGAATGAGACGGATTGGATTGCCGGCACTTCGATGGCAGGGTTCTCGGGTGATGGCGGCTCTGCACTGAATGCGACGCTGAATCGACCGACTGGGATGTCCTTCGACTCCCGAGGAAATCTTTATTTCGCAGACGCTGCAAGCAACCGGGTGCGCGTCATTTTGTGTGCGGGGTCACCTGCGCCCGGCGCGATGTCCGATTGCGATCCGACTACGCCCTTGGAGGAGCGCAAGCGAGTACTCGTGAGATGGAATATCCCGGATGCTGAGCGTTGCGAGAGCGAAGGAGCCTGGAGCGGAGTCCGTAGCGCGCGAGGCGCAGAATGGCTGCCGATCGCCGTAGCCGCCCAGCCGTTCAAGTTGTTGTGTCTGATGCGCGGTGGCACGAGCGCGCGGTTCGAGAGTTCGTTGGGTAATACGGCGAGCCGTCAAATCGCATCCGGCTCGGCCGATTCGAAAGTGATAAGCCCAGAGCGTACCCCGGATGCTGATTCAAAAACTGGGCGTCTGATTTCAATTGAAGGTCGCGGAGGCGATCGTAATGCCGCTTCGGCTGGCTCTGGGAAATACGACATGTCGCTTTCCGTGCGTGGAGAGTTGGCCTCGCCTGAAGAATTAGCCTCTTCGACAACATTGGATTACTCGCAGTCTCGATACGAGATCTTCAGGGCGGCAGGAGGCATTGAGGATTTGCAGAAATGGAGCGTGCGCCTCGTCGATTCCGTTGGAAATATCTTGGCTTCGCAATCTTTGCCGAACACTCCGCGCGTGATGTGGCGGCGGGAAGGAGGGGCTGGCGTTCCGCTATCTACGTCGGCCCTAGTTCAGGTTTGCGCCGACCAAGTATGGATCGTTCAAGACGGCTACCAGTTGATGGCTCATGTTTCCAGCGATCAGTTGGCTTCTCTACGAACGCAGTCCATCTCGATCGGTAACGGTGCGCATATGATGATTGCGACTTCGCTCGGATGTCAGGGACAAGATCTCGCTGTCGAGGGCGTCTTGAATCCTGTGTCGTCGTTGGAGCCGAGATTGCGCGTTGGCGCGAGTCCGGCCACCAGAGTCAGTCTGGTCGTCAATCGCGACGGTGCAGTGTCCGAGTTAGGTTTGAGCGAATCAGCCTTCGATCTTCAGGCATGGTGCAAGACGCCATCAAACTCGGAGCGGCTGATTTGTCGGGATGTGCGCTCCGTGATGACTGAATAAGGGGAAACGGTCAATCTACGCCTAGCTCGCAACAAAACTCTATTCGATACGCGTAGAAGACGTGATTTCGGCCGCTCGCCGCTGATCGGGTTGCTGCCTGTCGGAGGTTGGGCATAGAGTGTTCAGTCTCGGGGGACGACGTTCATCGGTCGGGGTGATCTATGCGGAGCTTTGGCACCGCCAAAAACAATAATGTTGCGCTGAGCGCAATCTTTTCCTTCTCATTGCTTTTTGCATGGCTCTCGCCTCCGGTCGAAGCCCAAACCACGCCGAGTCCATCGATCACCCTCACCGCAAGCGCGTCCGAGGTGGCGATCAATCGCACTGCGAGGATCAGTTTCAAGGTTTCCGATGCGACCCGATGTGTCGCCTCGGGTCCCTGGCAGGGTGAGTTTCTCGGGGATAAAACCAAGTCAGGCAGCGTGTCGAGTTTGGCGCTCACCGAGAGGGTGAACACCTTCGTCTTGGATTGTCAGGGTCCCGGCGGAACGGCCTCGCGGTCGGTGACGGTCCTCGCTTTGCCGGCTCCGGTGGTCGAGTTCTCCTCAGATCGGGATCGGGCGATCCCCGGCGAGTCGATTCGTCTGACTTGGGTTGCTCGTGACGCCCAGTCCTGCTCGGCGAGCGGTGCGCCGTTCACGGGTACGAAGCCGATATCCGGATCAGAAACCTTGTCGGGACTGACCAAGGGCATCAAGAAGTTCGCTCTGTCGTGTCGCGGTGTGGGCGGGACGACCCGAGCCAATGCACAGGTTGCGGTCGTACCGGCGCCGACGCTCGATTTCACCGCTCGCGCGACGCAACTCCCGCAGTCCAATTCGGGGACTCAGCTCAAATGGAAAGCGACCGACGCCACAAGTTGTGTCGCGAGCGGCGATTGGAGTGGCGAAAAAGGCCTCTCAGGAACCGCTGAAACGGGAAGTCTCTCGACCGAAAAAACCTACACGCTCTCGTGCGTGGGGTTGAACGGCGATGTCGAGAAAACGCTGACGGTTGAGGTAGTCCCCGCTCCGACGGTGAGCTTATCGCTGTCCGATGATGTGGTCGCGCCGGGCGAGAGCGTGAGAATCCTCTGGGACGTGACGGATGCTCAGTCATGCTCGGCGAGCGGTGCGCCTTTTTCGGGCTCTAAGAGTCCGACGAATGCAGAAGAGGTCCTTTCGGGACTCACCAAGGGCGCCAAGATCTTCAAGTTGACCTGCAAGGGCGGTGGCGGAACGACGGTTGCGGAAGCCAAGTTGACCGTTATCGCGAAGCCTTCACTCACCTTCTCGGCGAGCAAGTCCCAAATTGCCGAAAACACGGGGACGTCGCTCAAATGGAAATCGACCGATGCGACGAGCTGCGTCGCGAGTGATGACTGGAGCGGTGAGAAAGGCCTCTCGGGAACGGCAGAAACAGGATTGCTCGTCGCCGACAAGATCTACACATTGAAATGTGTCGGACTCAATGGCGAGGTCGAACAAACGGTTAAGGTCGAGGTGGTTCCGGCGCCCGTGGTCGAACTCACTTTGTCCGAGGATGTCGTCGCTCCGGGCGAAAGCGTGCTGATTTCGTGGGCGGTGACGGATGCGCAGACGTGTACCGCGAGCGGTGCGCCGTTCTCGGGGTCAAAGGATCCCACAAGTAGCAGCGAGACCTTGAGCAACCTCACAAAGGGCGCCAAGACCTTCAAGTTGACCTGCAAGGGCGGTGGCGGAACGACAGCAGCCGAAGCAAAGATGACCGTCATCGCCAAGCCCACGCTCGAGTTCTCTGCTCGTGCGTCCCAGCTTCCGCAGACGAATACCGGCACGCAGTTGAAATGGAAAGCCACCGATGCCACTACTTGCACGGCAAGCGGGGCCTGGAGCGGGACCAAGGACCCGTCAGGTACGTTCGAAACCGGAGCGCTCACCAAAGACTTCAATGATTACGGCCTCCAGTGCACGGGTTTGAATGGCGAAGTCTCGAAGTTGGTGACCGTTGAAGTCGTTCCGGCGCCGGTCATCACCCTGGAGTTGTCCAAGGAGGTGGTTGCACCGGGCGAGAGCGTGAAGATTTTTTGGTCGGTGACGGATGCGAAGAGTTGCTCGGCAACGGGCGCGCCGTTCACCGGCAACAAGGATCCCGAGGGCGGTGAGGAGGTTCTGTCGGGGCTCACGAAGGGCACCAAGACGTTCAAGCTGACCTGCCAAGGCGGTGGCGGCAGCATCTCCGCCGATGTGAAGTTGCCCGTTTTCCCGCCGCCGACTTTGGAACTCACCGCGAGCTCCACCAAGTTGGCGCAGAACAACAAAGGAACTTTATTGCGATGGAAAACGACCGACGCGACGAGTTGTGTGGCGAGCGGCGCGTGGGGCGATTCACGAGGCACCGCGGGTACTTTCGAAACAGGCGTTCTTTCGCGGGAGATCAATGATTACGAGCTGACCTGCGTCGGCGTGAACGGCGAGGTCACGAAAACGATTTCCATCGAGATTTTTCCGCCTCCGTTCATCGAGTTCGAGTTGAGTGCGAGCTTCATCGAGCCGAATGATTCGGTCGAGTTGATCTGGTCCTCGCTGTATGCGGAATCTTGCAGTGCCACCGGCGCACCCTGGAGCGGATCCAAGCCACTGTCGGGAAGCGAAACGCTCTCGGGTCTCAGCCAAGGAAACAAGCTGTTCAAGTTGACCTGTAAAGGACCTGGCGGCACCGAGTTCATCGAGCGGCCGCTCGCCGTATTTCCCATCCCGACGATCAAGGGATTTGCGCCTGCAAAATCAGAGGTGATGACGGGGTCCTCAACTACCTTGTCCTGGCAGTCCGAAGGAACCGATTCGTGCACGGCCTCCGGTGATTGGACGGATCCGAAACCCACGTCCTCGCCCGTCGGCGGGTCACCGACCCCAACTTTGATCAAGGGCACGTACGTCTTTCGTCTGCTTTGCAAGGGGCCGGGAGGCGAGGCCTCTGCCGAGACCCGAGTCGGCGTGATCGGCACGTCCAAAACGGAATTTTCTTCGAGTCTTTCACTTCTCGCGACGGGTCAAAGTGCGGTGCTCAGATGGCAGAGCGCCGATGCGGTCCGATGCGAAGCCTCCGGGGATTGGAGCGGCAGCAAGCCGCTCAGCGGAGAGGAGAGTGTTTCTTCGAATTCCGCCCGTACCTTGAACTTCAAGCTTCGCTGCATAAACGAAAAAGGTGATTTGTTCGACGAGAAATCTTTGTCGATCGAAGTCATTCAGCCGGAATTGAAGATTGCTCCGCTCACGCTGGCATTCGATCCGCGTGCAGTCGGCTCGGAGAGCAACCCTCGAGTTTTGACGATCGAGAACACTCGTCGCGTGCCCGTCAACCTCGGCTCTCCGATCCTCGAAGGGGACGTCGACGATTTCATCTTCCAAAATGTCGAATCCTGCGGCGATATTTTGCCGCCTCTCGGCACGTGCTCCGTCAAGGTGTCGTTCAAGCCGCAGGCGGGCGGCAATCGCAGCTTGCGTGCACGAGTCCCCACGAACGGTGCTGCGGCACCCATCTTGCTCGAGTTCAACGGCGTGGGTCTTGCCCCGAGGCTGACGATTTCGACGACTCGTCTGGAGTTCGGTGTCGTCGCCGTCGGAGCAACGTCAGAGGGAAAAAAGATCACCCTCAAAAATGAAGGTACAGCGTCGGCACGAGTCGACAACGTCGACTTGACGGGTGATGCAACGGCTTACTCCGTGAAATCTGCTTGTGCGGCGGTTCTCGATCCGAATTCCACATGCGAAATCGTCGTGACATTCGCGCCGAAGAGCTCGGGTGAAAAGCCGGGATCGGTGATTGTCTCGAGTGGTTCGGTCAAGTTGGCAGTCAGTCTTTGGGGCTATGCTCAATCGTCGCCCAACCGTAACGAGACCTCTCTCAAAAATAGTCTCGTAGCCTCGCCTGGCGTCATCGCCTCGGTGGCCGGATCGGGTCCGATTGCGCTCGATGGTGACGGCGGTCCGGCGGTGAAAGCGGGAGTGTTGAGGATCGGAGGCCTCGCGGTCGCGGGCAACGGCGACGTCTTGTTCGTCGACGGATATTTCATTCGTTGCGTCGAACGATCAACGGGATTGATCCGTAGCATCGCGGGTACGGGCTCGCTCTTTTTCGATGGCGACGGCCGGGCTGCGACCGCGACAGCGATGTCTCCCGGGAAGCTGGTCGTAGACGCGCAGGGCGAGGTGTATTTCGCCGACCGAGGTAGGCGCATTCGGCGCATCGACTCTGCGGGAGTCGTGACGACGATTGCCGGTACGGGTGAGGCGGGTAATACGGGCGATGGCGGCCCGGCGACTGCTGCGAAGATTTTGGTGGCGGACATGGTCCGTGACGGAGAAGGGAGCCTGTACTTCGCCGACCCTCAGAACGCGAAGATTCGCAAGATCTCGGCGACAGGGATCATCTCTACGCTTTCATTGACGAATGTCCCGAGCGGGTTTCTGCCTTCAACTCTCGCGGTCAATCCGTCCGGTGTGTTGCATGTTTACGATCAACGTAATCTTCAAGTCTGGCGAGTTGACCCGCAAACGTCGGCTCTTTCGTTAGTAGCCGGCACAGGTACGCGAGGTCTCGCGGGAGACGGCGGCCCCGCGACGGCTGCTCAGCTGTTCAACTTGGGCGACTTGGCATTCGACTCGACCGGTAATTTGTATCTCTCGGATATCAACGTTCGGGTAATCAACGCCTCGACGGGCGTCATCAAGACGATTGCGCTTGGAACGGCGACGTCGCCGGACCTGCCAACCTTGGGTGGTTTGCCACGCGAGGTGTTGGCCATCGCAAACGGCAAGCTGCTGGTGGGTGTCGATCGCAGTGACTTGGGTTTGCAGATCAAGGCCCAGATCGTCAGCTTGGACCTCACCAGTCTCGCGGTGACGGTAGTCGCGGGCCGCAACGAGCAGGCGGGATACGCAGGCGATGGTGGCTCCGCTACCGCGGCTCGTATTTACGCGCCGACCGGTTTGACTTTGGACGCGCAAGGCAATCTCTTCATCGGCGATCGCATGAACGGCCGACTTCGTCGGGTCGATGCGCAGACTGGAGTGATCTCGACGCTCGCGACGGGGGAGCCCAACTCCCAAACGTTCGGCCTCCGTTATCCGACGTATACGGCAGTCGCCCCCAACGGCGACGTGTATTACTCGGAATGGCGCGGCAACCGGGTGATGAAGTACAGCCCTAAGCCCGAAACCGTCTCGGTGGTGGCCGGTACCGGTACGGCGGGCTTTACGGGTGACGGCGGTCCGGCGACCTCCGCGCAGATCTCCCAGCCGTGGGGACTCGCGGTGGACGAGCAGGGCAACCTCTACGTGGGTACCAGTTACCGTATCCGCAAGATCGATCCGAGCGGTGTCATCACGACCATCGCGGGTTGTTGCGATGGCCCTTCCACGACCGCCGAAATTGAGTCTTTCACCACTCCCATCGAGAGCGTGGTTGCGACCAGCTCGAGAATTCTGAGCGGCAACATCCAGTTGGCCTACTCGAAGGGCAAACTGCTCTTCTCGGATTTCTCTGGTGGTCTCGAAAGTGCAGACGTGCTGCGCGAGCTCGATCTGACGAGCGGACGAGTCCGACGCATCGCGGGTAACGGTACGCAGGGTCAAACCCTCTTCAAGGGCCAAGCGCTGAACTCGTCGTTTGGTCAAATATTTGGTGTCGCAGCAGACAGTGCGGGCAATTGGTACGTCAGCGATGTGTTGTCCAACACCATCAGCCGCATCAACCCGACGAGTGGCGAGATGCAGACCATTGCGGGTGGTCGTCAGGGGTATGACGGTGACGGCGGTACGGCGCTCGGCGCGGCCCTGAATACGCCGCAAGGTTTGGCATTTGACCGACGTGGCAATCTTTACCTTGCCGACCGAAGCAACCAGCTGGTTCGAGTCGTGCTGTGCGCGGCACCGCCCGAGTCGGGCGAGGTCTCCGATTGCGATGCGAATGCACCGTCGACGTCGCGACGACGTACGTTGGTTCAATGGAATCAGGTCGGAGTCGATCAGTGTGAGGCGGTCGGTGCATGGTCCGGTCCGCGAGCGATCAGCGGTGCCGAGTGGCTGTCCGTTCCGAGCAGCGGCGAGCAGGTCTACGCCCTGCGCTGCACGAAGGCGGATGGCTCCGTGTCTCTCCTCGAAAATGTCATCAAGGATGGCGCGGTGACGAGCAAGCTGCCGAAGACAGCGAAGCTCGATCAGACCTCGCTATTCTTTGGCCAGACGCCGGTCGGACAAGTGAGCTCGACGCAGACCCTGCGCGTTCAGAACACCGGTTCAAACGCGTTGACGGTCGAGGTGGGTCTCGTCGGAGCCGGCGCGGCATCGTTCACGACGACGTCCTGCGGCGCAGCAATCGTTGCAGGCGGTAGCTGCGAGATTCGAGTCGCGTTTGCGCCGAAGAGCTCTGGTGAGCAGGTTGCGCAGGTCGAGGTGACGAGTGGGTTATTGAAGTTGCTCGCGACGGTGTCGGGCAACGGCAGTATCGCGATTCAGCGTGATCAGGCATCACTCAAAATAATCCCTGCTGCGCCCCGTGGCGTCATCGCGACCGTAGCGGGATCTGGCCCGGCCGCTATCGAGGGCGACGGTGGTCTCGCGGTGAAGGCTGGGGTATCCGACGTGGGTGCCATGGTGTTTGCGAGCAACGGCGACGTGCTGTTCGTCGACGGGTACTACATCCGTCGCGTCGAACGCGCGACGGGTCTGATTCGTCGCTTTGCGGGCACGGGCTCGCGCTTTTTCGACGGCGACGGTCGGGCCGCGACGGCGACCGCGATGGCTCCGGGCAGGCTCATCGTGAGTTCGCAGGGAGACGTCTATTTCGCTGATCAAGCCAGTCGTATCCGACGCATCGACTCTGCGGGAGTGGTGACGACGATTGCCGGCACGGGTGAGGGTGGTAACACGGGCGATGGAGGCCCGGCGACTGCCGCAAAGATTTTGGTGGCGGATATGGCTCGCGATGCGGCGGGGAACCTGTTCTTCGCCGACCCCGAGGCTGCGAAGATTCGTAAGATTTCGGCGACGGGGGAGATCTCCACGCTTTCATTGACGAATGTACCGAGCGGGTTTGTGCCTTCAACTCTGGCGGTCAATCCGTCCGGTGTGTTGCATGTTTACGATCAACGCAATTTCCGACTCTGGCGCGTTGACCCGCAAACCTCGGCTCTGTCTTTGGTGGCAGGCACGGGCACGCAAGGCCTCGCGGGAGACGGTGGTCCCGCGACGGCAGCCCAGTTGTACAACTTGGGTGATGTGGCATTCGACTCGGCGGGAAATTTGTACCTCTCGGATGCCAATGTTCGATCGATCAATGTTTCTACTGGCGTCATCACAACGATCGCGTTTGGTACGGCGTCCTCTTCGAGTCTGCCGACGCTGGGCGGATTCCCCGGCCCGCTTCTCGCCTCATCAAACGGACAACTGCTGATCGGCAGCGGCATCGGTGACGGATTCCAGATTTCGGCGCAGATGTTCAACCTTGATTTGAGCAGCAAGGTGCTGACGCTCGTCGCAGGCAGGGGCGATCGTGCCGGTTTTGCGGGCGACGGCGGGCGCGCGACGAGTGCGCGGTTCTACGCTCCGACGAGCGTGGTGGCGGATGCGCAAGGCAACTTGTTCGTGGGCGATCGGTTGAACGGTCGTGTACGCCGTATCGATGCGCAGACGGGCTTGGTGTCGACGGTAGCCGTCGGCGCACCGACTTCGCCCACGATCGGTCAGCGATTCCCGACCTTCACCGCAGTGGCGGCGAACGGTGACGTGTACTACTCCGAGTGGCGCGGCCACCGAGTGATGAAGTACAGCCCGCAGACTCAAAGTGTCACGGTCGTTGCGGGCACAGGCACCGCGGGCTTCTCAGGCGATGGCGGTCAAGCGACCGCAGCGAGACTCGCACTGCCGTGGGGACTCGCTTTCGATGAGCAGCAAAATTTGTACATCAGCACTGATGGTCGGATCCGCCGTGTCGCGACGAACGGCGTCATCACGACGGTCGCGGGCTGCTGTGATTCGATTTCTGATGCGGTCACGCCGCTCGACGGTGTGCCTGCGCTGAGTGCGCGACTCAACGGCGGGATCTCGCAGCTCGCGTATCGCAATGGGAAGTTGTATTTCGCGGACGCCGCCAATGGCGCGATCGCTAACCCGGTCGTTCGCGAGCTCGATCTGGCGAGCGGCTTGATCCGAACGATTGCCGGCAACGGAACGTTCGGCCAGTCGTTGACGAACGGACGCGCACTCAATTCACCCCTCGGGCAGATTTTCGGTGTCACGACCGACTCGAGTGGCAACGTCTACATCAGCGAGACGACGAGCAGCCGTATCAGCCGCATCAACCCGACCACCGGGGAGATCACGGCGATCGCCGGCGGTCGACTCGGTTATGACGGCGATGGCGGTAGCGCCCTCGATGCGGCGCTCTACACCGCGCAAGGCATCTCCTTCGATCGACGCGGCAATCTGTATTTCGCGGATCGCGCGAATCATCTCATCCGAGTCGTGTTGTGTGCCGCACCGCCCGAGTCGGGCGAGGCCTCCGATTGCGATGCGAATGCACCGTCGACGTCGCGACGACGTACGTTGGTTCAATGGAATCAGGTCGGAGTCGATCAGTGTGAGGCGGTCGGTGCATGGTCCGGTCCGCGAGCGATCAGCGGTGCCGAGTGGCTGTCCGTTCCGAGCAGCGGCGAGCAGGTCTACGCCCTGCGCTGCACGAAGGCGGATGGCTCCGTGTCTCTCCTCGAAAATGTCATCAAGGATGGCGCGGTGACGAGCAAGCTGCCGAAGACAGCGAAGCTCGATCAGACCTCGCTATTCTTTGGCCAGACGCCGGTCGGACAAGTGAGCTCGACGCAGACCCTGCGCGTTCAGAACACCGGTTCAAACGCGTTGACGGTCGAGGTGGGTCTCGTCGGAGCCGGCGCGGCATCGTTCACGACGACGTCCTGCGGCGCAGCAATCGTTGCAGGCGGTAGCTGCGAGATTCGAGTCGCGTTTGCGCCGAAGAGCTCTGGTGAGCAGGTTGCGCAGGTCGAGGTGACGAGTGGGTTATTGAAGTTGCTCGCGACGGTGTCGGGCAACGGCAGTATCGCGATTCAGCGTGATCAGGCATCACTCAAAATAATCCCTGCTGCGCCCCGTGGCGTCATCGCGACCGTAGCGGGATCTGGCCCGGCCGCTATCGAGGGCGACGGTGGTCTCGCGGTGAAGGCTGGGGTATCCGACGTGGGTGCCATGGTGTTTGCGAGCAACGGCGACGTGCTGTTCGTCGACGGGTACTACATCCGTCGCGTCGAACGCGCGACGGGTCTGATTCGTCGCTTTGCGGGCACGGGCTCGCGCTTTTTCGACGGCGACGGTCGGGCCGCGACGGCGACCGCGATGGCTCCGGGCAGGCTCATCGTGAGTTCGCAGGGAGACGTCTATTTCGCTGATCAAGCCAGTCGTATCCGACGCATCGACTCTGCGGGAGTGGTGACGACGATTGCCGGCACGGGTGAGGGTGGTAACACGGGCGATGGAGGCCCGGCGACTGCCGCAAAGATTTTGGTGGCGGATATGGCTCGCGATGCGGCGGGGAACCTGTTCTTCGCCGACCCCGAGGCTGCGAAGATTCGTAAGATTTCGGCGACGGGGGAGATCTCCACGCTTTCATTGACGAATGTACCGAGCGGGTTTGTGCCTTCAACTCTGGCGGTCAATCCGTCCGGTGTGTTGCATGTTTACGATCAACGCAATTTCCGACTCTGGCGCGTTGACCCGCAAACCTCGGCTCTGTCTTTGGTGGCAGGCACGGGCACGCAAGGCCTCGCGGGAGACGGTGGTCCCGCGACGGCAGCCCAGTTGTACAACTTGGGTGATGTGGCATTCGACTCGGCGGGAAATTTGTACCTCTCGGATGCCAATGTTCGATCGATCAATGTTTCTACTGGCGTCATCACAACGATCGCGTTTGGTACGGCGTCCTCTTCGAGTCTGCCGACGCTGGGCGGATTCCCCGGCCCGCTTCTCGCCTCATCAAACGGACAACTGCTGATCGGCAGCGGCATCGGTGACGGATTCCAGATTTCGGCGCAGATGTTCAACCTTGATTTGAGCAGCAAGGTGCTGACGCTCGTCGCAGGCAGGGGCGATCGTGCCGGTTTTGCGGGCGACGGCGGGCGCGCGACGAGTGCGCGGTTCTACGCTCCGACGAGCGTGGTGGCGGATGCGCAAGGCAACTTGTTCGTGGGCGATCGGTTGAACGGTCGTGTACGCCGTATCGATGCGCAGACGGGCTTGGTGTCGACGGTAGCCGTCGGCGCACCGACTTCGCCCACGATCGGTCAGCGATTCCCGACCTTCACCGCAGTGGCGGCGAACGGTGACGTGTACTACTCCGAGTGGCGCGGCCACCGAGTGATGAAGTACAGCCCGCAGACTCAAAGTGTCACGGTCGTTGCGGGCACAGGCACCGCGGGCTTCTCAGGCGATGGCGGTCAAGCGACCGCAGCGAGACTCGCACTGCCGTGGGGACTCGCTTTCGATGAGCAGCAAAATTTGTACATCAGCACTGATGGTCGGATCCGCCGTGTCGCGACGAACGGCGTCATCACGACGGTCGCGGGCTGCTGTGATTCGATTTCTGATGCGGTCACGCCGCTCGACGGTGTGCCTGCGCTGAGTGCGCGACTCAACGGCGGGATCTCGCAGCTCGCGTATCGCAATGGGAAGTTGTATTTCGCGGACGCCGCCAATGGCGCGATCGCTAACCCGGTCGTTCGCGAGCTCGATCTGGCGAGCGGCTTGATCCGAACGATTGCCGGCAACGGAACGTTCGGCCAGTCGTTGACGAACGGACGCGCACTCAATTCACCCCTCGGGCAGATTTTCGGTGTCACGACCGACTCGAGTGGCAACGTCTACATCAGCGAGACGACGAGCAGCCGTATCAGCCGCATCAACCCGACCACCGGGGAGATCACGGCGATCGCCGGCGGTCGACTCGGTTATGACGGCGATGGCGGTAGCGCCCTCGATGCGGCGCTCTACACCGCGCAAGGCATCTCCTTCGATCGACGCGGCAATCTGTATTTCGCGGATCGCGCGAATCATCTCATCCGAGTCGTGTTGTGTGCCGCACCGCCCGAGTCGGGCGAGGCCTCCGATTGCGATGCGAATGCACCGTCGACGTCGCGACGACGTACGTTGGTTCAATGGAATCAGGTCGGAGTCGATCAATGTGAGGCGGTCGGTGCATGGTCCGGTCCGCGAGCGATCAGCGGTGCCGAGTGGCTGTCCGTTCCGAGCAGCGGCGAGCAGGTCTACGCCCTGCGCTGCACGAAGTCCGATGGATCCATCTCGCTGCATGAGGCCACCATCAACGGAACCACCGTCGTCGAAAAACCGTTGATCAGCGCGCGCTTAAGCGGTAACTCGCTGACGTTCGGAACCGTTCGCGTCGGCGAAAGCAGCGCCGTTCAAAAATTGACGCTGACGAATAGTGGTTCGCAGCCGATCGCGCTCGATGCAATTACGAAGACGGGTGATGGCGCCGATGCCTTCCTTGTCGAATCGCGGTGCGGGAGCACCCTCGCAGCGGGTTCGTCGTGCGAGATCGAGGTCACGTTCAAGCCGAACTCGTCGGGCGATAAGCGAGCGCAGTTGGTGGCGGGCAGCGGCTCGTTGAAGCTCTCTGCAACTCTGTCTGGCTTGGCAGAGACGCCGCCGGCCACGGCCGGGAGTATCTCGGTGTCGATGTCGAGCATCGTGTTCGGTTCGGTACGCGTGGGCTCCTTCAGTTGGACCCGATCCATCATCGTCAAAAATGTGGGCGCATCGCCGGTGTCGGTGACCCCTTCGATCCTCGGGCTCGCCGCCGATGAAATGACCATTGGCAACGCTTCCTGCTTGAGTTCGATCAGCGTGGGTGCAGAGTGTTCGGTGGGCCTCACCTTGAGGCCGAAGTCCTCGGGTTCGAAGCAGGGCCAACTTCGCCTCGCGACCGCCACCGGCGAGTTGATCGTCGAGCTTCGCGGTCGAGCGGGTCAGTCGGAGAACCAATTCGTTTGCCGGGCCGATCCTGCGCAGACCGAGCCGCTGCCATCGATCAGTGTGTTCGACGTCTCTCTGAACGGACCGACCAGCCAAAACGCGTCCGAGCAGAAATTCTGGATGGACTACACGCCGTTGCCGGATGCGACGAGCCATCAGCTGGAATTGAAGTGGGAGAACGGAGGGTCGGTCTTTCCGTTCTTCACGATCAACAACCCGAGCTTCCTCAATCCAAACAATTCGGGCTACTGCCCGCGGTTGGATTTCGTCGTCACGGCCGCCACGAACAACAGTATTAGCGTGTCATCAGGCGGTTCCGCGCAGCCGTGCCAGATCAGCATCACCGCGCCTTTCACGGTGGGCACGACTAAAGCCACGGTCCGGTTGACCGCTTCCGGGCGAACGGCCAGCGATACCTTGGTGATTGGCTCCTCCAAGCCCGACAAGACGCCACTCGTCGCGAGCGGTGGAGGTGGGCGGGTATCTTTGACTTGGCTGCGGGTCGAGGGTGCGACGGATTACGTGCTCTACAAAATCGAAGGGGCCACGGCTACTCCGATCGCCGAGACCACTGATCCGTTCAAAGATTTGAACGACTTAGTCGAGGGGACGAGCTACACCCTTGCCGTCAAGGCACGCTCGAGCGCAGGTTCAAGCGCGTTCTCGAACCCGGTGACGGTGACGCCACGATCGGTGATGGCGGTCAACGTGCAGATCGACGACATCATCGTCAACCAGGCTGTCGAGGTTGGCACGGGCGCAACGACGAAACTGATCGCGGGCAAGCCAGGCATCGTGCAGGTCTATCTCAGAGTCTCTGGCGACGCCGTCGGACATCTCGGCTACTTCACGCTCGAGGCGCCGGGATTGGAGACGATCGCGATGGTGGGGCCGCTCATGGACACTCCAGTGTCGACGGGAGCAGGCGCCTCTTGTGTCGCGACATTCGACTTGCGGGACGATGCCAGCACCTGGTTTGCAAGCGGCTCACGGTCGCTCAAGGCGCAGGCGCAACCGGTCAGTACTTCGCCGCCCACGCCGGCGTCGTCGTCGAAAGTTTTCACTTTCGTCGATGAACGTCCGCTCTACGTAAAGCTGATTCCGGTGAACTCCGTTCGGGGTAATCCGACGTCGGCCGAAATCGAGTTGGCCAAGACGTCGATCGAGAAGCAATTGAAAGCGATGTACCCGAACCGCAGTCCGCAGATCGTGTTGTCGGCGGCGCCTTACCAGTTCACGGGTACGGATCCCGGTAGCAATTTCTTGGGTGAACTGCTTCCGAAGATCAGGGATGTTCGATCGGCGGAGTTGTCGAATGCTGGTTGCGACCGCTTCTACTATGGACTCCACAAAGACAACAAATCTTTGGGCTCCCGAACGGTCGGCTTGGCGTATACCCCACCGGTATCGTCGATCGTCGCCAGTGCCTGTCCGCCTTTGGCGGGTGTCGGTGTCATCGAGTATCCGGCGACCGTGGATACCACCGCCCACGAAATCGGCCATAACCACGGACGTATCCATGTGGCGAGCAGTGGCGAGACCAACGACAACTGCGGTACGCCCGATAACGCCGATTCTGGATATCCCTACCTGAAGGGACGGATCGGCGTGACCGGATACGACAGTGCGGAGCATCGCTCGCTATCGAAGAATCGGTATCACGACATCATGAGTTACTGCAGTCGGAATTGGATTTCCGATTATCAGTATCGAGCTCTCAGAACTTTCCAGGAGGCTCTGTCGGTTCTGGCGCCGGCATCGGCCTCGATGGTCGATGCGAGGATGTCCGCCGAGACCGGGGGAGTGCTGTTCAGCGGCTCGATCGATGTGCAGGGTGTCTGGAGACTGGGGTCTCGGCTCACGCTCGGCGGACGTCGAGCGGTAGCGGCAGACGCATCGCGCGGATTCTCCGCTCGGGTGGTTCTCACCGACGACACCGAGCAGACCCTGCCGCTGGAGATCGTCGACATCGACCATACGGCTCGACGTGATTTCTCGATTTGGCTATCCAACGACCTCGCAGCCAAAGAAATCGTGGTGCGTTCGCGCGATGGTAGCGTCGTCTTCCGGTTGGATGTCTCGACCGAGCGCATGACCGCCGCCCTGAGCACGGAGGCGGGCTATCGCCTCGTCGGCTCGACGGTGGAAATTTTGCCGTGGGGCTCGGGGGATCGTCTGGTGATTCGTGTTCGGGGTGATGAACGTGAGTTCGTCGCCAACGACGGAGGCTCCGAAACGTTACGGCTCGAGTTCAAGCCCGGCGATGTCTTTGAGGTGGTCGCAACCACGACGGAACGTCGGATGTTGATCGGTCCGCTCGACGGCGAAGCCTCCTCACGCGTGATCGATGACTCTTCCTCATCACGAGTCATCGTGTCGGTGGTCACCGGAGATTCTTCGATGACGGGTGGATCGGCGGGTTCGAACAGTGCGTCGCAAGGCGTTTTCGGAGCGCCCTCAGTGACTTCGACGGAGCTCGATTCGGGTTCAACGAGCGACGGCGGCACGGCGCCGGCGTCAGCTTTCGAGACGTCGGTGTCGGAAGATCCGATGACGGGCAGTCGCTATGTTCTTTCCCGATCCACCGAGCCCGGACTCGGCGGATACGCTTGGGTACTCGGCTATCGCTCGGGTTCGGGTGCGCTTCTCAACCAATGGGGGCTGCAGCCGACCGCGGGTGTGCTCTGGCGCCGCAACGACGTCGCTCGACTGCTCGGCACGTCGGGGTGGGTGGCTGTGTGCTCGAACCAAGTCTGGGTGATCCGCGATGGCTATCAGCTCTTGGCGGGCCGAACGGACCTTGGCTTGATCAATCGCAGCGAATCGGAGATTCGGGTGGGCTCGGATGAGCCTGCGAAGGTGGTCGAATCCGTCTCCTGCGGTAGTGACGGCCGTGGCCTCACGGTGACGGGGTACGCGCTGCCGGTGTCGGCGGACTCCCCGGCTCTGCGGTTCGGGTCGGTTGCGGCAACTCGCTTCGAGGTCAACCTGGATGAGGCAGGGTTGCCATCAGGCGAGCGATCGGAGATATCCGAATTCGATCTTGGTGCGTATTGCGCGAATCCCGTTGCGGCAGAGCGACAGTCGTTTTGTATCCAGGCGCGCAATTAGGGTCAGATTGGCGATTCTTGACACACACGCGGCTTGCAGGCACCAAACCACCCTTATAAGATAGCTAGCTGTACGTTTCAATTTTTCAGGACTCCGAAAATGATTAATCTCCCCGTTCTCAAGAAGACCCCGATGACTGTCGCGCTGGCTGTCAGCATGTTGCTGGCGGGAGCTTCCGTCCCGTCGATGGCTCAGGCTGTTGATGGAACCTCTGGAACCGATGGCACGGGCGTTACCACGGGCGAGGAGACATGTGACGGTGGCGTCGGTGGAGCGGGCGGCGTTGCGGGCGACGATAACGACAGCACTGGCGGCGACGGCGGCAATGGCGGAAACGGCGGCAACGCGAACGGCATTGGTGGAGTCTGCGCAGCCGGCGGTGACGGCGGCTTGGGTGGCGCGGGTGGCGTCGGCGGGCTGAATGGCGCCGATAGCGATGAAGATGGCGCCGAGGGCGACGAGGGCGACGAGGGCGACGCCCCGGATGAGCAAGGCGACGGAATCGTGCTTGGCGAGGCAGGCGTTGCAGGCGCGGGCGGACTGGGCGGTCAAGGCGGCAAGGCTTCCAAAGGTGGTCCAGGCGCAGTCGGCGGCGTCGGCGGTTTCGGCGCTGACGGTACAAACGCTTCGTGCACCGATCCTGAGACGGGCGAGGCAACTTGCACCCCGGGTATTGCCGGTGGCAATGGTGGTGCGGGCGGCAACGGTGGCAACGGCGGTGATGGCGCCAGCGGCGGTGACGGCGGAGTGGGTGGCAAGGGCGGTAAAGCGGGAAGCGTGGTTGCCTCAACCTCAACCTCGATCGCAGTGGGCGACGGCGGTACGGGCGAGGACGGCGGTGATGGCGAGGACGGCGGTGACGCCACCGATGGATTGGGCGGCCAAGCGGGAGACGCCGGTCAAGACGCCAGTGGCGCGACCGGCGGTTTCGCCGGGGCAAACGGCGCCGATGGCGCTGACGGCACGGCTGGCAAAGCCGGGCGTAATGGGTTAGCGGGAAAAGCGGGCGGCTCTGTGCTCTCGACGGGCGCGGGCTCGATCGCCATGGGCAGCGCCGATGGAACCTTTAACGGTGCTCAGGCTACAGCGGACGGCGCGGTAGCGATCGGCTCCGGTGTTGCCTCGGCTCAGCAGAATGGCGCGGCCGCGAGCGGCGTCAACAGTGTTGCGGTCGGTTCCGCGTCCTCGGCTGCTGCCACGGGCTCGGTTGCGATAGGTACGGGTGCGACGGTGGGTGCAACCGCTACGAATTCGGTAGCGATTGGCGCCGGCGCCACGGCAACCACGGCCAACCAGATCGTTCTCGGCACGGCTGCACACACCGTCGTGGTGTCGGGCGGCCTCCAAGTGGCGGGTGACTCGAGCCTCGGCGGAGATGTCGAAGTTGCTGGAGATGCCAGCGTTGGGGGAGACCTCACTGTTGGGGGTGGTGCCAGCTTCGGTGGCAACGTGGCCATGAACTCCAACCGTATTACCGGCTTGGCTAACGGTGTAGCGGATACTGATGCCGCGACCGTGGGTCAGTTGAATACGGCAGTTACAACTGAAGCTAACCTCCGAGAAGACTACGACGAAATTTTGTTGGGTCTCATCTTTGCTGAGACCGACGCTCGCGCCGCAGCCGACACGACCCTGCAGAACAACATCAACGCGGAAGCGACGGCTCGCGCCGCAGCCGACACGACGCTGCAGAACAACATCACCGCAGAAGCGACGGCTCGCGCCGCAGCCGACACGACCCTGCAGAACAACATCAACACCGAGATTGCCGCTCGCACGGCAGCGGATGTGACTCTGCAAAACAACATCAATACGGTGAACAACCGTGTGACGCAGTTGGGTGAGCGCGTCGACTCGCTGACCAAGGAAAGCCGTCAGGGTATCGCCATGGCGATGGCGCTGTCGGCGATCCCGACGGTCAACTATGGCAAGTTCAGCCTCGGCGTCGGTGTCGGTACGTTCGCGTCCGAAACGGCTGCCGCGCTTGGCGTCGACTTCGTGATCAGCGAGCGCGTCAAGTTCAAGGTGGGCTTCACCACGACTGGCGATGAGTCGGGTGGCTCGGCAGGTTTCGCGATCGGCTTCTAAGTCGATCCGCAACTTCGCGATCTGAAGGACGGCCCCTCTCGCGAGGGGCCGTTTTTTTTGACCTGTTAGAAACCGCGAGGTTCTTGAGCGAGTCGTCGCAAATCGGATGCGAAACGATCGATCTCGAGACTCGGCTGTGCGATGAGCCGCAACTGGTTCTCGCGGTCGTAGACGTAGATCGTGGCGGAATGGTCGATGGTATAGTCGCCGCCCGTCGTCGGGACCTTCACGGCGATGGCATGGAATGCCTTGACCACCTTCTCGAGGTCGGCGGGCTCTGGCCGTAATCCGATGAACGACTCATCGAAACTTTTGACGTACGCACCCAGACGGTCTGGGGTATCACGCTCGGGGTCGACGCTGACGAGGAGTACTTGCACGTTGCCCGCATCCTCGCCGAGCGCATTGCGCACCTGACGCAGACGCATGAGCGTGGTCGGACAGACGTCCGGGCAGCGTGTAAAGCCAAAGAAAACAAGCGTGACCTGACCTTTGAAGTCGTCGATCCGACGAATGTTTCCCTCGGTGTCGGGGATGCCGAGCCCTCGCCCATAAGCAAGGTTCGTGACCTCTGTCGCGTTGAACGGCGGCGGAGGAGGTGAGCAGGCGGTTGCGAGGACCGAGGTGAGCAGGACGAGTGCGAGAGGCTTGGATCTCATCGGGTCCGCGCTTCGACGCTGAACTCGACTTTGACCTCCCCGGTCTTGGCGAAACGGAGCGTCACTGGGAAGGTACTGCCCGCGACGAGCGGCGCTCCGATGTCCATGAACATCAGATGCAAACCGCCTGGCTGCAACACCACACGTCCGCCCGCCGGAATGGCGAGGCCGCCTTCGACCGGACGCATGCGCATGACGCCGCCGTCCATGTTCATGGAATGAATCTGCACTTCGCGTGCGATGGGTGTGCTCGCAGAGATAAGTCGGTCTTCCCCGTCGCCCTGATGGACGATGGTCATGAAGCCGCCGCCAACGGTTTGACCCGGCGCGGACGCACGCGCCCAGGGGCGTTCGATGGTGATGGGACCTGCAGCGATGGCATGACCGACCGAGGCGACCAGAACGAGCAGCATGAGCGGCAATTTCATGGGCCCGATTATATCGGGCAGAATGAGACGATGAGTAAAGCAAGGCAAATCCTCGGCGCGCTCGTGTTCTACGGGCGATTCGCAGCTTCGTTCTCGCAAGTGGGGTATCTCGTCCGTCGAGTGTTCTGGCCTCCGTTCAAGCCTGATTTCCGTGGCCAACGTTGGCTCGTGACGGGCGCCTCCGGCGGACTGGGTCGCCAGATGGTGTGGGCGGCGCTGCAAGGCGGCGCTACGGTCATCGCGGCGGCACGTTCCGAGACCAAGCTTCGCGAACTGGCGTCCGACGCCTCGGCTGCAGGACTCTCGGGACTCGAGATCGAGCGCTGCGATTTCACCTCCCTGCGCGACACGCGCCAACTTGTCGAGCGGCTGTCGTCGCACGGGAGCCGGATCGACGTGCTCATGAACAATGTCGGTGTGATGAACGATGAGCTTGTCATTACCCCGGAAGGTCTCGAGGCCTCATTCGCCTCCAACCTGCTCGCCCATTACGTGCTCACCGAAGGGTTGATCGAGCGGCGCGTCATCGCACAGGGCAGTGCGGTGGTCAACATCACCTCGGGCGGTGGTTACAGCGCGCCGCTCTCCACCGCGCTACTGAACGTGACCGATCCGGCGCAGTTCAACGGGGTGGTGGCCTACGCAGCCCACAAGCGGGCGCAGATATCTTTGACATCGTTCTGGCGCGAACAGCATGGCGGAGAAGGCGTGGGGTTTTACGTCATGCACCCGGGCTGGGCCGACACAGCCGGCGTACAACGTTCGTTGCCGCGGTTCCGCCGATTGTTCAGACCCGTATTGCGCAATGCGCAATCGGGTGCCGATACGGCGCTTTGGCTGGCGGCGACTCGGCCGGGCCAGCCTTCGCAGGAGCTCGTCTGGTTCGATCGGAAAATCCGCGCCGCGCACGCGTTTGCCTACACACAGGCCACCAAAGAAACGGCAGCAGATCTCGCCAATTACCTCGCGAGCATCTCCCGCTCGAGCGTGCGTGAGGAGAGATAAAAGCACCAGGCTGCCGGCAGCATGAAGAGGGCGGTCAGGGACATGGAGTTCTGCAGACCCTCGGCATAGACCATCGTGCAAATTCTTTGCTGATCGGGTGAGAGTAGCGATGCGGCCTTCGGATTACAGGCGCTGACGCTCAGCGTGTCGGCGACGCCTTTCGCCTCGAGTGCTGCGCCCATGAAACCATCGCTCATCAAACCGACGATCTGCGGGCCGAGACCGTTGCCGACGAGGGCGATGATGAACAACATGATCGCGATGGCCGAGGCCCGCGACGAAGCGGGGACGACGCCCTGGCCGATGGTGTACTGCGCGCCGAGATAGCCGTAGTGCAGGAGTGCGGCGAGGAGCCACAACCCGAGCGCGAGGTCGAGTCTGTCGCCCGGTTGATTGAAGGCCAGAATGTAGAGCGGGGCGGCGAGCGCCATGGTGATGGCCGGCCAGATGGCGACGACGCGGATCGTGCGATTGTTGAGCGCATCGATGACGTAGCCGGCGAGCAGCGTTCCGAACGCACCGGCGACGCTGAGCGGCACACCGAAACGCAACGCGAATTCGCCAGGCGTCAGCCCGTGCAGTCGCTGCATCATGGGCGCCTGGAAGCTCGCGAATCCGAATCCGACCATGGCGATCAGCGATGCACCGATGGTCATGAACCAATAACTACGCTTCGTCAGGAGCAGATTCCAGGTTGCGGTGATCCCCATCCTTTCGGATTTCGGCAGATCGGGTGGATCGGAATAGCCGCGCGGCGGCTCGCGGAGGGTGAGCCAGACCACGAACGCGAAGAGCACTCCCGGCACACCGAGCGCGATGAAGGCGAAGCGCCAACCGTAATCGGAGCCCCAGTTCAGCCACTCGGGCAGTTGCGAGAGACCGACGAAACCGAGAGCTGCCTTGACCGCTTCATCGGACATCTGTCCGAGCGGCCCACCCACAAGATAGGCGAGCATGTTGCCGAGCATCACGCCGGTCGAGAAGATGGCGAGCGCCTTGGCGCGGGCCGACGCACGATAGTAGTCGCCGATCAAAGAATTGGAGGGCGGGGTGCTGCCCGCCTCGCCGATGGCGACACCCACGCGCGCGATCAGCAGGAACAGGAATCCGGTGGCGAATCCGCAAAGCGCGGTCATCAACGACCAGAGCGCGATGCACACGGCGATGATCGTCACGCGGTTATGTCGATCGGCGGCGAGCGCGATGGGGATTCCCATGAGCGCATAGAACAGCGCGAACGGGGGACCGGCGAGGAACCCGAACTCGGCGTCGGAGAGACCGAAGTTGGAGATGACCGGCTGCGCGAGCACCCCGAGTAGCGCACGATCGATGAAGTTGAGCGTGTAGATGGCCGTGAGCGTGATCAGCACGTACCAGCGATAGGACGCGCTACCGAAATCCCGTCCCTGGGCGGTGGGGTTGGTCGGGTGACTCACCCCGGAACTATACTGCGGATATGGCCCGAATAATCATTCTCGCGCTGCTCGTGATCGGCGCTTTGCTCCTCTGGCGGAGTTGGCGCAACCGCAAATAAAAACGGCTGCAACCCGGGGGCTGCAGCCGTTCTTTGCGGACCCACCCGCGACGAGCCCAAGAGGCTCGGCGTTGGCTTATTTCTTGGGCTTCTTGGCGTCTTCGATGACCTTTTCCGCGACGTTGCGCGGCACGAGGTCATAGTGCGAAAACTCCATAGTGTACGAGGCGCGACCACTCGACATCGCGCGCAGCTGACCGATGTAACCGAACATTTCGGACAGCGGCACGGTCGCCACCACCGCAATGTTGGTGCCTCGCTCGAGCTGGTCCTGGATCGAGCCACGGCGACGGTTGATGTCGCCGATGACGTCGCCGAGATAGTCACCCGGGGTGACCACTTCGACTTTCATTACAGGCTCGAGCAGCACGGGGCCGGCCTTCGGCAGCGCTTCGCGGAAGCAGGCTTTTCCGGCGATTTCGAAGGTGAGGGCGTTCGAGTCGACGTCGTGGTAGCTGCCGTCGAAGAGCGTCGCACGGAAGTCCACGGTGGGGAACTTCGCAAGCACGCCTTCCTCGAGCTGCATCTTGAGGCCCTTCTCGACCGACGGAACGTACTCGCGCGGGACTGATCCGCCGACGGTGGCGTCGACGAACTCGAAGCCCTTGCCGCGCTCGAGCGGCTCGAACTTGATCCACACCTCGGCAAACTGACCGGCACCGCCGGTCTGCTTCTTGTGGACGTACTGCTGTTCGACCGCCTTGGTGAAGGCTTCACGGTAGGCGACTTGAGGCTCGCCCATGATGCCTTCGACGTTGAACTCGGTGCGCATACGGTCGAGCGTCACGTCGAGGTGAAGCTCGCCCATGCCACGAAGGATGGTCTGACCCGTTTCGCGATCGGTCTCGAGACGCAGCGAAGGATCGGCACGAACCATCTTGCCGAGCGCGGCGCTGAACTTCTCGAGTTCACCCTTGGATTTCGGCTGCACCGAGACGCTGATGACAGGCTCGGGGAAGCGCATGCGCTCGAGCACCACCGGATGATCGGCGTCGCAGAGCGTGTCGCCGGTGTCGGTTTCGGCCAAAGAAACCAACGCGATGATGTCACCTGCGCGGGCTTCTTCGATGGCATTGGCTTCTTTAGCGAACATTTCGACCATGCGACCGATTTTTTCGCGCTTGCCACGGGTCGTGTTGGTGACCGACATGCCCTTGGTGAGCACGCCGGAGTACACGCGCACGAAGGTGAGCGCGCCATAGGCGTCGTTGATGACCTTGAACGCGAGCGCGGCGAACGGTTCGTCGTCCGAGCAGATGCGCTCGCCGATCGGGTTGCCGTCGGCGTCGACGGTGTTGATGGCGGCGACGTCGGTCGGTGCCGGCAGGTAGTCGACGACCGCGTCCAGAACCTGGGTGACACCCTTGTTCTTGTACGACGAGCCGCAGAGCACCGGCGTGAATCCGCCCGTTACGGTTCCTTTGCGCAGACAGGCGATGAGCGTGTCGATCGACGGATCTTTTTCGTCGATGAGATAGGCTTCCATCGCCGTATCGTCCATCTCAAGACAGGTGTCCACGAGCTCCTTGCGGTACTCGGCGATCTTGCCGAGCAGCTGGCGGTCGGACGGGACGGTGATGCCGAGCTTGTCGACGATATCGTCGGTGATGTCGAGTTCGGCGGGCTTCGCATCGCGATCGTCGGAGTCCCATACGAGCGCTTTCATGCGAACGAGATCGATCATGCCCTTGAAGTTGTCTTCGGAGCCGATCGGAAGTTGGACCGGCAACGGGCGCGCGCCAAGGCGCTTCTTGATCATGTCGACGCAGCGCGTGAACGAGGCGCCGCTACGATCCATTTTGTTGACGTAACAAATACGCGGGACGCCGTAGTTGTCGGCGAGGCGCCAGTTGGTTTCGGACTGCGGTTCCACACCGGCCACGCCGTCGAACACCACGACTGCACCGTCGAGTACGCGCAGCGAGCGGTTCACTTCGATGGTGAAGTCGACGTGCCCCGGGGTGTCGATGACGTTGATCTTCTTCTTGCGCCAGAAGGTCGACACCGCCGCGGACTGAATCGTGATGCCGCGCTTCTGTTCCTGCTCGAGGTAGTCGGTGGTCGTCGAGGACTTCAGGTCCTTCGTGTCGTGCACGTCGACGATGGTGTGCTTGCGCCCCGTGTAATAGAGGATGCGCTCGGTCGTCGTGGTCTTGCCCGCGTCGACGTGGGCGATGATGCCGATGTTTCGAATGTCGGCAAGGGGTGTTGTACGGGGCATGGCAGGTTCCGTCCTGTCAGTAGTGTAGGGGCTCGGGTAAACCCCGAATTATAGCCGTAAAGGGCCTGTTCGATCGATACCTCGGGGAGGGTCGAACTTCAGGGGGGTAAACGCAGGGGGGGGGTAAACGGACTTCGAGAAGGGGGTGGGGACTTCGGGGTTTCGGGGGCGCCCCTCGTGGGGTCAGCGCCTCGGAGGCCCGGAGGCTGAGCCTCTCGGGGGCCGCGAACCTAGCCTTGGCCGACGCGCAGCGCCTCGCGATAGTCCGCCCGCAGGAGCTCCTGAAAATGATGCACGCCCGACTCGCGCGTCGGATTCAACAGGCCCGACACGTAGGAGCCGCTCTCGAGGTTTCGTTGCACGTCCTCGCAGATGCGGATGTCTTCCTGCTGAATGAGATCCGAGAACTCCCGGTCGTTGGCGAGTGGCGCCTCACGATAGAGAAAATCGAACTCCACGCGACATCGGTTGCCTCGCAGGGGCAGCACTCGATTGGTTTGCAACCTTCCCGGCAAGATGTTGAGCATCGTGTTCGGGTAGATGAAGTAATAGAGCACTTCGCCGGAGCCGTAGGCATCGGGCGCGCTGTCGAGCGGGCTCGACTGCAGCGAGTGCCATCGCGAGAGCGTCGTCGTGTAGCTGCGGTAATCGAGGATGGCGTTCAGCGTCGGATGGACGTGCGGAACGTGATAACCCTCGAGGTAGTTGTCGATGTAGGTTTTCCAGTTGCAGTCGATGTCATACGACACGCGAGCATGAAAGCGCAGGTCAGATAGTCGATGCCCTGCGCGCGAAAGACGGGGCGAGATCTCGGTAAAGACATCCTCGAGCGTGGCGGGGCCCTGCGCGTGCCGACCGAAGATCAGCCCTTCCGATTCGGCGATTTCGATTTCGGGTAGTCGGATCGAAGCGGGATCAAAACCTTCTGCATCACGCATTTCCGGTGCCGAGAGCAACTGCCCGTCGAGTCCATAGGCCCAGGCGTGGTAGCGGCAGCGCAGAAAAGTCGTGCCGCCGCCGCGACAGGGTTCGAGCGGTCCTGCGCGATGTCGACAGACGGCGTGAAACCCTCTGATTCCCTGCGCCGAGCGGACGACGACGACATCCGTGCCGCCGAGTGATGCCATGAGCAGATCGCCGTCGGTCGATAGCTGGCTGCGGTGTCCAAGATATTGCCAATGCCGCGCGAACACCGCGCTGCGCTCGACTTCTGCGATGGGGCCCTCGCGATACATCCATGCGGACAGGGCGCGCGCACCGGCTGCAGGTTGCGCCTCGATATCGGCTTGGTCGAAGGCGGACTCGAGCAGCGGGAGCGCAGGGGTGATCACTGCAGCGACCGTGGAGGGCGGCCGCCGAGTCGTACGAGATGTCCAGGCCGCTCGCGCGTGATGTGTCCATCGCGGATCACGGGCTTTCCGGCTACCCAAGTCCCGATATACCCGTGCGAGGTCTGCATCAAGCGCTTGCCGCCGGCGGGCAGATCGCGCACCAGATGCGGGATCGCGGGCGCAATACGCGAGGGGTCGATGAGATTGAAGTCGGCGCGCATCCCGAGAGCGATCTCGCCGCGATCATGCAGGCCGATATGACGGGCATTGCGGCGCGTGAGCATCTCGATGATGCGCTCCGGTGTGAGGCGGCCATCGCTGCGATCGCGTCCCCAGTGGCTCAGCATAAAGGTCGAGCTGCTGGCATCGCAGATCGTGCCGACGTGGGCGCCCGAGTCGGAGAGGCCATAGAGCACTCTCGGGTGATCGAGCATTTCGCGCGCTGTCGCAAGGGACCCCTCGTTGTAATTGAAAATGGGAAAGTGGATGATGTTGCTGCCGTCGCCCTCGGCGAGGAAATCGTAAATCGCTTCGAGAGCGCTGCACCCGCGCTGACGCGCCTGCGCGAGCAGGCTGCGCGTGACGGGCGGCTCATAGTCCACATGGTTCTTGCCATCCGAATCTTTGATGACGAGCGGGAACATGCGGCCCGAGATCATCTCGATGCGCGCGAGCATGAGGTCGACGAGCGGCGGAATTGCGCTGCCGTCACCGGCGAGTCGGCCTGATGTTTCTTTGAGGAGGCGCGCCTTGCGGGCGGGATCACGCAATGCGACCGCTCGTTCGGGGAGCGGCATCGATGCGACCTCGATATAGGCCGGAAAGCCCATGAGCGGATGAAAAGTCGTATCGAGCCCGAGGATGACTCCAATGCCGCGAGGGCTCGCCTGCAGCCAGAGTGGCAGTCCGCCTGCGACGGCAGCATCGGTACGTGAACGGATCGCGCGCCACTGTTCGCCGCCGGGGTCGCGTTGCAGCCACGTCATGGAGAGCGGCTTGCCGCTTTCTCTGGCGAGCAGCTCGACGAGATCGAACTCGGCATCGAATCCGGCGGGGCCGTGCAGCAGGTTGAAGTCGCTGACGATTTGTACCACGCCGTGATCGATGTTTTTGAATGCGTGCGCGAGTCCGGCGAGCTCGGTGGCGGCTGCTTCGGAGGCGGGTGTCGCGAGTCCCGCGGTCGTTCGATGGTTGTCGGTTCGACCTGTGGAGAAGCCTGCAGCACCCGCCTCGAGGGCTTCGCGGAGCAGGCGACGCATCTGCGCGATGTCGCTGTCCGTGGCGGATTGCTGGGCGAGGGCGCGATCGCCCATCACGGCCATGCGTAACGGGTCATGCGGCACCTGAACCAGAAAGTCGAGGCTGTGAGGCATGCGCTCGAGTGCGTCCATGTACTCGGGGAAAGATTGCCAGTCGAAGCTCACGCCTTCGGCGAGTGCAACGCCCGGGATATCCTCGACGCCTTCCATCAAAGAAATGAGTCCGTCGACGGCACGCTGCTTGTCACCCGGAGCGAGCGGCGCAAAGCCGACTCCGCAGTTGCCGAAAACCACGGTGGTTACACCATGATGGATGCTGGGGTTGAACGTTTCGTCCCAGCTGGCTTGTCCGTCGTAGTGCGTGTGCAGATCGACGAAGCCCGGAGTGAGCCATGCGCCGTGTGCTGCGATGTGCTCGCGCGCTTGGGAGTTGATTCGGCCCACTTCACGAATGCAGCCGTCGGCGATACCGACATCTGCGGTGCGCGGCGCAGCGCCCGTTCCGTCGATGACCGTGGCCCCTTCGATGACGAGATCGAGCATGGCGTATTCCTCGTGTGAGTTCAGCGCGGAATGCGCAAATCGACACCCACCGGACAGTGATCGGCGAGTTTGCGCTCGAGCGCGTCGCGCCCGTCGTAGGTGAGTCGTACGAACGAGTCGGGCATGCGCCACTCGGCGAGTTTGGCGCCGAGCACGACATGGTCGATATAGCTGCGATAGTTTTGATCGGGCGCGCAGTTCATGAAGCGCTGACCTTCTGCGACATTGAGAAGATCGGCGCCCGCCGGCTCGCCATCGTCGATCTCCGCCCAAAAATTACGGAGCTGTCCCTGCTCGTTTCGCGCGGGGCCGGGTTCGGCGAGCAGGTCGTGGTTGAAGTCACCGAGGATCGCGAAGCGTCGACCCGCCGAGGCCTGTTCGTCGATCCAGCGCTCGAGGATCGGCACTTGTTCGGCGAGGGTTTGGCAATCACGACGGGGGTCATCGAGGGGACGGCGCGGGCAACCGGCTTTCAAATGCACGGAGAGCAGTCGGAGTTCGCGCTTCTCGCCGGGATAAACGATGAGCACGGCCCCGCGACGGACGCGATCATCGAGCGAGAGCTCGACGAAATCTTCGCCGCAGCGGTGGGGCACACCTTTGCGGATGGCGAAACCGGTGTTCTGCACGCCCTCGCGACGGGAAAAACAAAAATCATGATTTCGGAAGACCTTGCGCGCGGCGGCCGCTCCATCGACTTCCTGCAACGCGACGATGTCGGCGTCGAGTTGCTTGGCGTAACGTTCGAGCGCCTGGAAGTCGAGTGACGAGCGCTCGAGTTCTTGCGCGACGTTGCAGGGAATGGAGCGCTCGCGAGGGCCGGGTGAGGCGCCGCGTGGGACGCAGGTGCCCGAGAGTTTTCGGAATTCCTCCGGGGCGATCAGCCATTCGAGGTTCCAGGCTGCGATACGCAGCGTTTGATCGGCGGCAGGTGATGCCGTGCTCAACAGAGCAGCCATCATGAGTGTCAGAGCGAGCATCGAGCGGTACATGGCCCATTCTCGCCAAGGCAACCCACGATGCGCAAACCATGAAACGTTATGATGGTGCCCGTCATGAACGACCCGTCAAAAGAGCCGCCAGAGCGACTGCAGAAGGTTCTTGCCTCCTTGGGTCTCGGGTCCCGGCGCAGCATCGAAGAGTGGATCCGGGACGGACGCGTGACGGTGAATGGGGTCGTGGCCGAGCTCGGGGTGCGAGTTGGCCCCGCGGATCGGGTGCTGATTGACGGCCGACCCGTCGATCTCGCCGCTCGCGCGAGCGCAACGGCGTCTGTGGTGCTTGGGTATCACAAGCCCGTCGGCGAGATGACCACCCGCAGCGATCCGCAGGGTCGGCCGACCGTCTTCGAACGTTTGCCACCGCCGCCTTCGGGTCGATGGGTCGTGGTGGGTCGTCTCGATGTGAACACCTCGGGTTTGTTGCTGTTCACGACCGATGGGGAGCTCGCGCATCGGTTGATGCATCCGTCATCGGAAGTCGAGCGCGAATATCTCGTACGCGTGCGATCGCACCCCGATCGCGAGACACTCGAAAAATTGCGGTGCGGCGTCGAGCTTGAAGACGGATGGGCCCGATTCGATCGCATCGAGGCCGAGGCCTCCACCGACGGTCATGCGTGGTATCGCGTCGTGCTGCACGAGGGCCGCAACCGTGAGGTACGTCGGTTGTGGAGCGCGGTCGGTCACGAGGTGAGTCGACTCATGCGGATTCGCTATGGCCCCGTGGTGCTGCCACGAGATCTACGCCCCGGCGAGTCGCGGTTACTGCCCGCCGATCTCGTCGCCGAACTCTCGCGGGCCACTGCATGAAATCTTTGCGCCGCATTCGCCAAGCCTTCTGGGGTCTGGTGTTTGCTGCGCTCTGGCGTCGTGTTCGTGATGCGGGGGCTGTGCCACCGCCGGCGTTCAGTGTGTTGATCCGTGGCGGGCGGATCTACGACGGATCGGGCGGCGCGCCCATCGAGGCCGATGTCGGGCTCGTCGGCGATCGTATCGCCGCCATCGGCGATCTTGGTTGGATGCGTGGCCGCACGGAGATCGATGCGAGCGGTCTTGCGGTGGCGCCGGGGTTCATCAACAGCCTCTCGTGGGCCACGGAGTCGATCATCGAAGATCCGACCGCCGAGAGCGATCTGCGACAAGGCGTCACGCTCGAAGTATTCGGTGAGGGGCTGTCGATGGGACCGCTCAATCCCGAAATGCGACGCGAACTTCGGCTGCGACGTGGTGAGAGTCGCTATCCCATGGATTGGCACTCGCTTGGCGAGTATCTCGAATTCCTCGAGAAGCGCGGCATTGTGCCGAACGTGGCGTCGCTCGTCGGTGCGACCACGGCACGCATTCACGAACTCGGGCACTCGAATCGTGCGCCGACGGCAGCCGAGCTTGTTCGCATGCAGGATCTCGTGCGTACGGCGATGAGCGAGGGGGCGCTCGGCGTCGGCTCGTCGCTCATCTACGCTCCGGCGGCCTTCGCGGGGCACGACGAGCTGCGTGCGCTCGCGCTCGCCGCCGCCGAACATGGTGGAGCGTATTACTCGCATCTGCGCAGCGAATCGCGCCATCTCGTCTCGGCGGTCGAAGAATTGATCGACATCGCGCGAGCGACGCGGACGCATGCCGAAATCTGGCACTTCAAGGCGGCAGGTCGCGACAACTGGCCCCTGCTCGCGGCAGCCATCGATCGTATCGAGGCTGCGCGCGCAGAGGGTCTCGATGTCGGGGCGAATGTCTATCCGTATCTTGCCGGCGCATCGGGCTTCGATGCAGCTATGCCCCCTTGGGTGCAAGAAGGCGGTCACGCCCAATGGCTGGAGCGACTGCGCGACCCCGATATCCGGCGGCAAGTCGTCAAAGAAATCGAGAGCATGCAGCCTGAGTGGGAGAGTCTGTATGCCGCGGCGGGTTCGGCCGAGAACGTGCGGCTACTGGGATTCCGGCATGCCGCTTTGCAGGAGTATTGCGGACTCACTCTCGCCGAGGTGGCAAAGAAACGAGGGCGGACCGCCGCCGAGACTATCGTCGATCTCGTGCTCGAGGACGACAGCCGTGTACACGCTGCGTATTTCATGATGTCGGAAGACAATCTCAGGAGCCTTATGAAAGTGCCCTGGGTCGGCATCTGCTCCGACGAAGAAGCGTTGGCGCCGCGGGGCGCATTCCTGCAGCACTCGCCGCACCCGCGCGCCTATGGCGCGTTCGCAAGGTTCCTGGGGCACTACGTGCGTGACGAAGGCTTGCTCGGTCTTGCGGAGGCCATCCGTCGACTGACGAGTTTGCCGGCGGGCAATTTCAGGCTGGCGGACCGAGGCGTGCTTCGTGCCGGCGCGTATGCCGATGTGGTGGTGTTCGATCCCGAGCAGGTGCGAGATCTCGCGACGTATGCGCGTCCGCACCAGTTTGCCGTGGGCATGCGGCATGTGGTGATCAACGGACAACTCGCACTGCGCGATGGGGTGCCGACGGGCGCGCGTCCCGGCCGATTCGTGCGCGGACCGGGCGTTCAGCGGAACTTGTCGGGTCTCAGCACTTCGACGTCGACCACCCACATCACGATGGCGTAGTGCTCGTAGTACTTCTCGCGCAGGCGCGCGAGTACGCGTTCGGCGAGCGGGGTATCGCAGACGATCTCGACTCTGATGTTGCTGCTGTGCCCCCAATGCGAAGCGCGCAAACCCTTGTCGCCGCGACCGCGGACATCACTGATCGTGTAACCGGCGACCCCGAGCGATTCGATCTCGCGCACGAGATCGCGCTCGAGGTTCGATTCGGTGATCACGGTCAATAATTTTCGATGGGCCTCGGCAACGCCGGTCATGACGGAGTCCTCAGTAGCCACTCGGCCGCCTGCTGGTAAAGCGGGATGCCGACGAGAATGTTGAAGGGGAAAGTGATGGCGAGCGCGGCGGTCAAAGAAAGCGCCGGGTTCGCCTCAGGTACCGCGGAGCGCATCGCCGCCGGGGCGGCGATGTAGGACGCGCTTGCGGCGAGTGTTGCGAGCAGGATGGCACCGCCCACCGAAAGCTCCATGAGCGCAGCGAAGCCGAGACCGATCATGGCGAACGCAGGAGGAATCAAAAGTGCGAAAGCGCCCATGAAGAGGCCATGCTTTCGGAAGCCCCCGAGATGATCTGCAGCGATGAGGCCCATCTCGAGCAAGAAGACGGCGAGGATGCCCTTGAAGAGGTCAAAGAATAGCGGCGCGACGGGTTCGAGCCCCTCGGCGCCCGCCGCCCAGCCGATGGCGAGGCCCCCGAGGAGCAGCAACACACTTCGGCCAAGCAGCACCTCGTGGGCGATCTCGCCCCAAGGCGTCCCGGCCTTGACCCCCCGGGCGAGCAGGATGCCGAGGACGATGGCCGGGATCTCCAGCAGGACGAGCAGCAGGGGCAGGGTGGGTTCGTAGCTGATGCCAGCCCCGGCCAGGAAGGCGACGGCGACCGCAAAGGTGCCGATGCTGACCGATCCGTAATGGGCGGCGACGGCGGCGGAGTTGCTCCGGTCCAGCCGGCCGACATATCGCAGAATGAAAAAAGCTATGAAAGTCAATAAGATACCGAGGATCAGGGTGAGGAGAAGATCGAGGGCCAGACCGTCGGCGGGCTGCCGGGCAAGCTCGATACCCCCCTTCATGCCGATCGAAAGCAGCAACACAGTACTGACGAACTCGTAAATGGCAGGGGGTAGGCGCAGGTCGGCCTTCAGGATTCCGGCGCCGAGCCCCAGGGCGAAGAACAGGACGATCGGGTCGAGACCCATATTCAGATCGACTCCTTCATTGACACTCCAGCGTGGGGAAATCAGAATAGGCGGCTCGTTTCACGCGGAGGGGTACCCAAGCGGCCAACGGGAGCAGACTGTAAATCTGCCGGCTCACGCCTTCGTAGGTTCGAATCCTACCCCCTCCACCAGGCGAGTGGGAGAGAAGCATGAGTCGGCTTTTGTAGCGGATCCTGCGGGCTCACCCAAGCTTCTGAGATTAAGCGGGTGTAGTTCAATGGTAG